>JANRIN010000001.1:0-33541 GCA_033764965.1 Leptolyngbyaceae cyanobacterium bins.302
CAGCAATTCCAAATTCAGAACGATTTTGCGCCATTCTAGAGAGCAGACGTTTTCTTGAGAAAAGTCAAGCCCTTGCTGGACAAGGCTTTTGAACCATAGAGTTTTCTAATTTGGAATTGCTGCTTGTCGAGTCAGCAGGCGAAGGACAAGTGAACGCTTTCCTCTTACCTCTGCCTGCTGCTGGGTTGCCTGCTCCCATGCTAAAAAAGCTTCTGACAATGCCATTAGCGCCTCCTGCCCTGCAAAGTCTTTAACCTCTCCCAACTCAATTTTAACCTTCCAACTTGCCAGCAACCCCAAGATGCTGTTTCGCCCAAGATGCGTTGATGGTAACGCAAGCACTTCTCGAATCGCGCGTTCTTGTGTAGTGTCTCGTCCCAAGATTCGCAGCCATAAAGTATCATCCGTTTCAGGAAGCTGGTCAATGGCAACGATCGCGCTTCTGAACAGTTTAGAGGTTCATGCGTTACGGGTAACACTTAACATATCCTACAAAATGCTGAACTATAACCATGAGTTGTCTATTTGAAGGCATTCTTAGCCCAACATCTTTAACAGAGGCAGAGAAATTTTTAGGAGAAATTTCCACAAATATAGTTCTGAAATTAGGAGAAATTAATGACTCAACATATGTGTTTTGTCGTTGGGAACCCCTAAGAAACAAGTTCATTTTCCTAGAAGAAATGGAGTATGTTGCAAGTCAAGTCTCTATTTCTACTTCTTCTACATCTCTTCTTATTCGGTACGATGGACGAGTAAGTTATCGATCCTTAATTTTGTTTGAGAATGGAGTACTATCCCAAGTCTTTGATGAATTTGATGAAATTTGGGTTCGTCTCGATGAGAATGGTGAACCTAATATCGGTGGCGGCAGATTTTCAAATAAAGACGTAGAAAGTGATAACGAAAATGAGTATGAAATATTAACTAATGCTATTGAACTCGGGCTAAACATTCTCGGCTGTACTACTTGGAATGAAGTTTTAAGGTTCATGTCATCGGCGTGGTGGAAGGATACTAAATAAATCCATCGTAGGAGGTGTGAGGGATAGCCTTCAAATTTGTAGAGTAGAGCGGCACTGCTTAAATCGCTCTAAATCGCCTGTGAATGATTACACCTTAAGTTTGTTTGTGATTGGGTTGCTGTTGCTATTCGTCACCCTGGGATCCGGTTGGATTGTCCGGTTGCCCTTATCCTATGCCCTGATTTATTTGATCTGTGGAATTGCGCTGAGTCCCTATGGATTGAGCTTAATCGATGTGAGACCGGAGGCGGAATTTTTAGAACGGGTGACGGAGTTTGTTGTCTTGATTTCCCTCTTCAGTTGCGGCTTGAAGATGAATCGTCCGCTGCGGAAATGGGCATGGAATTCAACCGTGCGATTGATTGGAATTTTAATGCCACTCTCGATTTTTGCGATCGCCGCGATCGCCCATTGGGGTCTTGGTTTAGCCTGGGGACCAGGTGTTTTGCTGGGGGCAATTCTGGCTCCTACCGATCCTGTCTTAGCATCGGAAGTGCAACTGTCTGACCTGGACGATCGGGATGAGTTGCGGTTTGGGCTAACGTCTGAGGGCGGGCTGAATGATGCTCTGGCATTCCCTTTTGTCTACTTTGGTTTGCATTGGCTCCAGGATGGCAACTGGCAACACTGGATTGTGTCGTGGGTGGCAGTTGATGTGGTGTGGGCGATCGCGGCGGGTTTGGTGATGGGCGTTTTAGTGGTGCGTGCTGTGATCTGGGTTGACCTGCGGGTGCAACGGGTTCGCCCCACGGATGCCCTCATGGAAGATTTTGTCGCTCTAAGCATCGTATTGCTCACCTATTCCTTGACTGAGTTGGTGAATGGTTACGGCTTTGTGGCAGTTTTTGTGGCGGGAATGGTGGCGCAGTGGGGCTACCGCAATCCAGAAAAGAAAACGTCTCAACTGGAGTTTATGGAAACCTTTGAGCGGTTGACAGAAGTAGGCACAATTTTGCTGCTGGGTTCTTTGCTTCGGATTGAACCCATGCTGAAGTTTTTGCCCCAATCGCTGCTCATCGCTGGAGCACTACTTTTGGTGGTTCGCCCGATTGGTGCCTGGGTATCGACGATCGGCGAACAATTTGATCCGGTACATCGGGTATTGTTCGGCTGGTTTGGCATTCGGGGAGTGGGATCGCTCTACTACATCTCTTATGCGCTTGGCGGAGGATTGCAGGGTGAGCTAGGCGAACAACTCGCCTGGATTGTTTTCACCACGGTTGTTCTCTCTGTGATTTTGCATGGAACTACTTCCACGCCCTTGATGACCTGGTACGAGAAGTATAGCGATCGACGACGGAAACTATCCGCCCCTGCCTTAACCTGTGATAGCCTGGATAAATAATGTGATTTACGGGATGTAGCGCAGCTTGGTAGCGCACTTCGTTCGGGACGAAGGGGCCGCTGGTTCGAATCCAGTCATCCCGATTTCAAAAAAGCAAATATTGAGCAGCACTTTGTTTGTCGTCGTTAACGAATTTTTGTCGTTGTTATCAGATTGATGTCATCGTCAACGATTTATTGTCGTCTAGCACTTCGAGGACGAGCCTTAACAGATTATTATCGCTATACATCACAAAAGCCCTGCCCTTTCAAGGTCGATTGAGCTACTTCTAATAATTCATGAAACCTCTATCAAGAGGGAATTTCAGTCTTTTGGGTAGGAAGAACTATCATCTACAAACTGAAGTCATTCTGATAGGAATCGACGAAAACTTTAGACAAGGATATCCAAAGCGCCCTTAAACTGGGAAAAATTGCCCAATTTTTAGTACATTTATCCTCTTTTCAACGATAGACGAGGATGATTGAAAGCCTTGCTGGGTATTAACCTCATTCAATTATAAAGCTTTTTGGCGCTACACCTTGAAAGGGCTGGCACAAAAGCCTTAAATCCTTAAACTCGGCTTTTAATAATTTGAACAAGCAATCCCGAACGAACACGTTTGACGTTACCTCTTGGAGATGAACGATTCCAAATAATCTCATTTATAAAATTTGTCTCGCTAAAAATCTCATCACAAATGCATTTAAGATAATGATTCCAATGATGGTCACAATGTAACCAAATAGTTCCTTCTTCATGTAAAAGCTCTCTGAAAAGTATGAGCCTTTCATACATAAATTGAAGATACTCATCATTAGTCCAAATGTCTGTCTACTGCTTCTCCTCAAAAGCATTTGGATCATTCATAACCCTTTTGCCTGAAAAGTCTATTCTTCTCTTGTAGTCTGCTCTTGAATCAAAGGGAGGATCGGCATAAATAACTTTGACTTTGCCACGAAATTCTTTGAGCAGGTGGCTCATCACCTGGAGGTTGTCGCCCCAGTAGATTTTGTTGCGCCAGTCGTTGATTTCGGCTCCATGCACCTCTTTCAGTTGGGCGAGGTAGTATTGGGTGCTAGTGAAGGGGCGCTTGCCTTTCCACTGCAACATCGGGTAGCCCTTGATCGGCTCAAACTGGTAGCCTTCCACCGTATCAACAGCTTGAGCATTGGGCAAATTCATTCCAAGTTGCTGTGGGTCAGTCATGGTGTAAGCACTCAGCTACAAGAGATTCAGACAATTTGATTCAAGGCAATTAAATGAATTAAGATTTGGTACGTCTTTTGCACGTCGTTTTGCACGTATTGCACGTCATAGATGCCAATACTGATGGAACCGCCAGGGATTCCATAATCTCGGTGACATAGCGCGTTGGCTAAGGCTTCTCGCAGTGCATCGGGGGGATAGAGTGGGTCATCAATCCGTTCAAAGAGGGCTGGTTCAACTCGTCCTGCGATCGGTAAGTGATCTCGTAGAAACCGTTGGGCACGTTGCAACAACTCAAAGGTGTGACCCACCTCTTGGCGATTATCAATAAACTCGGTTCTGTCCTTGCCTCTAAACCGCGCCATCCTCAGCAAGCACTGGGATAGTTGGGCAACATTCGGTTTGCCTGTCCAAACAGAACAACTGCCACATTGAGCAATTGACCGTCATGGAAAAGTCCTAACCCTGTCAGAAGGTCTTGAGGGCTGCGAGTGCCCGGATCTTCCAGCCGACCTCTACGGATTGCTTCCTCAATTGTACGGACAATTTCAACTTCATCTAGGTCGGCAATTGTCACCTTCTCGGCGGCTTGGTTTTCCCATCGGCGCGTGGCGTGCATCCGCTCTAACAACAAACGCTCGTAGCGATCGCGGGGCATTACTGATGTCGTTGAGCCACACCGGACGTAGGGGCGACCATCATAGGTGTAAGGTCCACCTCCCGACACTCTGAGCGCAATGACCATTTTGCCATTTGTAAGAGCAACCGTTTCAATATCTGGAAAGGTAGGAGGCTCGATTTGACGGACATGACAAGCAACCGTTTCAAGGGTACTCGCAGCAACATCTTGACTAAGAATGCGCCCATTATTTGCTACCCCAAATAAAACAAAACCACCCATTCCATTCAACATGGCACAAGCGGTTTGGCATCCTTCTTGTAGCTCACCTGTGGTTTTCTTGAACTCTAAAGTTTCAGACTCGCCTCTAGCAATTAAATTTTGTAACTCCTCTAGGTTCATTGATGAGCACCTTACTCACGTCCTGAATGTCCAAGCCTTAGCATTGCAGTAGAACCGCATATCACAGCCCTTACATAGTTTAGTGGGTCGTTCAGGAATGGCAAAATCTTTGGCTTCAATCCGTCCCACCACCTGATCAAACGTGCTGATGGTGCGATCGATGGACTGGCTATTCTTGGGAAACGTGATGTAGGGGTTGCCCGACTCCTCGCTAGTGTAATACAAGTGCATCCGACTCACCATTTGCCCCGTCCGCTCCCCGACGATGTGAGAGTATACCTCTAGCTGTCTGCGGTAGCGATCGAGCTTTTCCCGATCCTTCGGATTGTTCACGTCCAGCTTCTTCTCAGACTTAAAATCCACAATCTCGACTGTGTTGTTCTGTCCCTGAATTAAGTCAATGCTGCCAGAGAGAATGTAGTGATCCTTCACCAGCGACACATCCACCTCAGCCTCTTGAATGTGGCTCCAGTTCCCCTTATGGCGGCGGTAGTAGCGCAACACCTGCTCCAACGCTGCCCGCTTCACATTGGGTGCTAGATACGCCCGTTCCCGCTTGGTCAAGTACGCATAGTTGCTGTCAAACCAACGGTTCACCTGTGCCTCTGACAGTTTGCGTTGTTCCCCGCGCAACACGGTTTTGTGCATGTCCTCGATCGTCTGATGCACCAGCGTGCCAAACAAGATCGAGTTAGTCTGACTGGGGGCAAACTCCAGTTCTTTAAAGAAGCAAAGAAGCGGTACTGTTCAGCACAGTTTTCAAACAGCGTCAGGTGAGAGGTGAACGAGTATTCCCGCTTCAGATTCACATCTTTGACCTGCTCCAGGGGCAGTCGGGCAGGCTGAAAACTGGGATGTCTCCAACTGGGCAAGCTGTTGTAGCAGTCGGCAAAATATTTTGAGGAGGTGCGTCCGTTGCCCTGCTTCTCACACGCGGTTAGCACTAACAAATTTTGGGCGCGGGAAAAGGCGGTATAGAACAAACGGCGAAAATCAAAATGTTTGGTTAAGTCCAGTGGCTCGAAGGGAGGACGCAGCAGGTAGTCATGTTCTAGCACCTCATTTAGTGGAGTGTGTTGCTTGCGGGGGACTGCTTCCAGTGAGCCGACGATGACCACCGGAAACTTTAACCCTTTGGACTGGTGAATCGTCAGGAAAGAGACACAGCCGCTGGGCGCATACTCAGAGGTATCTTCATACTCGTCAATACCACCATCCTGAAGGAAGCGGAAAAACTGGTTGAACAGATCTTTAATGTCTAAGAAGCCCGGAGTGAGGACGCTGATGGTGTAAAGGTACTCAAACTTGCTGAGGAGTTGGGAGAAAGTTGCCAGGTTTCGCATGGCGCGGCTATGCTGAGTACCCTTCTATATTGAGAATCGCTAAAACCCTTGACGATTGTAAGCTTTGCTTGGTTTTGCTACAGCCTTGGTAATGGTGAGGTCACGAGTTCAATCCTCGTTACGGGCTTTTTATCATCCTAATTTAAGGCGTTCAGGTAGACTTTAAACGCTACTATTCAGAGTGCTTGTGCATGAGGTGTTATGAAAGTCGCAGTGACCGGAGCTACGGGGTTTGTGGGAGGTCGTTTGGTAGAGCGGCTCCACGCTGAAGGGCATCAAGTATTGATATTGGCGCGTAATGCAGAACGGGCAACTCAGCTTTACCCCAAATCCAGATTCCCGGCAGTCGAAATTGTCGCTTACACGCCTTTGCAAGCAGGAGCATGGCAAACGCACCTGGCAGGTTGTGATGGAGTTGTGAACCTGGCAGGGGAACCGATCTCAGAACGATGGACGGCTGAGCGCAAACAAAGCATTTTGGACAGTCGTAAGCTAGGAACGCAAACGTTAGTCCAGGGAATTTTGCCAGCCAATCCGAAGCCACAAGTGCTGGTGAATGCGTCGGCGATCGGCTACTACGGCACCAGCGAAACTGCCACCTTTGATGAGTCGAGTGCCGCGGGGGAGGGCTTTTTGGCGGATGTGTGCCGCGCTTGGGAAGCAGAGGCACAGAGGGTAAAAGAGGCAGGAGTCCGATTAGTCATTTTGCGATTGGGGATTGTGTTGGGGATGGGAGGAGCGATCGCCAAAATGGTGACTCCCTTCAAACTGTTTGCGGGTGGACCGATCGGTACTGGCAAGCAGTGGTTTTCCTGGATTCATCGCGACGATGTAGTGAACCTAATTTTGTATGCCCTGACCAATCCCAATGTTGAAGGCACGTTTAACGCGACGGCTCCGAACCCAGTGCGGATGGCAGCCTTTTGCCAGACAATGGGCGACGTGATGAACCGTCCTTCCTGGCTACCTGTTCCTGCTTTCGCGATCGAAGTTCTCCTGGGCGATGGGGCACAAGTCGTTTTAGAAGGACAGCAGGTACTCCCCAAACGGACTCAGGAATCTGGCTATCAGTACCAATACGCCACGCTGAAACCAGCGTTGGAAGAGATTTTGCAGGAGCTTTAAGAGGGGTTGGGAGTTAGGGAGTAGGAAAAGGATGATCTTCTCCTGCCTCTGTCTTCTGCCCTCTTTACCTCGCTTGATTCAGTTTTTTATTCACCCAACTGGTAATGCCGCTGAGAATTGCACCTGCCATGAGAATACCGATCGCGGGTTGCATCACAGGTTGCCAGAGGGAATACCAGACATCCAATCCCAGGGCAACCCCTGCGCCATGCCCAATAATGGCGATCGTAAACCAGCCAAAACTTAGCAACACAAAAAACACATTCACGGTCAGTGCCCAGTTGAGCCATTGCACAAACTTATCTTTCATAGAAATTGAATTGAAACGATGATTCAAACAAGCCATAAAAGTGGCTGCTATCACACTTGATGCAGCCATCTAAAATTTAGAGAAATTTGGTATCTAAATCAATCATTCAGTTGAATTTATTCTTCTGTTTCTGAAGCGACAGTAGCCTCTAAATTATCTGGATCAACGTAATAGCAAATTGCATCATTCATGCAAATTAACGCCCAGCCAGAAGAGTCTAAATCAACCAACTTGTAAGGAACTTCTTTTACAAAGAAACCTCGATGATTGCGAGTTCCTGGTTTAACTTCAAACAATTCGTAAATCATGGGAGCCAACCTCCGTGATGTGAGTAGCAGGCAACCCCATAAAAAGCTAGAAACTAGCTAGTTCAATGGTTAGCTAGATCCTATCACTAAATTCTGAGAGGAATTATGAAATAGTTTGTACAAATGTAAATATTCGCAAGAATGATGAGATTTGGAATGTTGTATTACTGAACTTTTGATGGGAAATTGCTCAGGGTTTACCTAGAAAAAATACCCATAAAAGGGATAGGTCACAAGAATCAGGTTTTGCTTTAAATTTCTTTAAGCTAATTCTGGTATTCTCTAAGGAATATAGATTAAATTCAATCGAGAATTGATCTTTGGAAGGTGTTTGACGAATGACCAATGACACCGCAAACCTATTTTGTTTAATGGTGGCAACCTGATTACCATGACTAATAAAAATCTGGGTCTCAACGATCGCCTTTACAGCTATCTACTCTCGGTTTCCTTGCGTGAACCGGAGGTGTTAGCAGAACTGCGCCAGGAAACCGCTAACCATTCCATGAGTCAAATGCAAATTGCGCCAGAACAGGGACAGTTCATGGCGCTGCTGGTGCAGCTAATGGGTGCCCAAAAAACCTTGGAAGTGGGCGTATTTACGGGATATAGCGCTTTGGTGGTTGCTTTAGCGCTACCGCCAGATGGAAAGGTGATCGCCTGCGATGTGAGTGAGGACTACACCGCGATCGCTCGACAGTATTGGCACAAAGCTGGAGTGAGCCACAAAATTGATTTGCGGATCGCGCCCGCGATCGAAACCTTAGATGCTCTCATCGCATCTGGACATATCAACACCTTCGACTTTGCCTTTATTGATGCGGATAAAAGCAGTTATGACAAATACTATGAGCAAGCACTGGAGCTAATTCGTCCTGGTGGCTTGATTGCGATCGACAACGTGTTGTGGTCAGGAGATGTGGCAGACTCGACTGTAACTGACAATCGCACTGAGAAAATCCGAGCCTTGAACCGGAAATTACACCAGGACGATCGCATCTTACTGAGTCTGTTACCTGTTGCTGATGGGCTGACTTTAGCGATTAAAAAGGGCTAGGATGCTTGCAAAAATTGGTGCTTCTGCAAGCGCTTGGTAATCCACGAAGAGCCTTTTGCAATGCAGTTTGTGCAGACATCGCCATAAAGATCACCCTGAGCATTGAGAGCAAACACTCTCGCTTCTGGCATGATGAATGACTCGCCACAGGTACAACATTTATATGCTTTAGACGATTGAATACACTCAATCTGTAACTGAATAGAATTTTTTGTTAATAAACTATCGAACATCATTTAAACTCCTCATGTGTGATGTGGTTGCCAAGCAGTTGGAAATTGGAAACAGTTATTGACAACCATCAGCCAATCACCAACTACTCAATTACATTCCTTTCATGATTGACAAACATTACCACTCTTAATAGCGAGTTGTGGTGCGATCGGTTACATTCGGATCCCGATAGGCAGTCCGTTCCTCCGGTTTCCTGGCTAACCCTGCCAATCCTGCTAAACCCAGTAAACCCAGCCAACCCCAATCGAAGTCGCGATCAGCTTCAGCCACCTGTTGTCCTGTTGTGTTATTGTCTGCGCTGCCTGGAGCAGTGGTTGTTCCAGGGGAGGTTGTCCCTTGCCCTGTGGTTCCAGGACTATCTGGAGCGGTGGTTGTTCCCGGAGCCGTTGTGCTGGGGGAAGTGGTGGTATCTCCTGGAGCCGTGGAGTTGCCAGGAGCGGTGGTTGTGCCACTGGGCGCGGTTGTATCAGGACTGCCAGGTGTAGTGGGATCTGCTGGAGCTGGAGAGGTCGTAGTCCCAGACGTTCCACTCGGATTTGTAGTTCCTTGAGCTTGAGTTGATGCAATACCGGGTAGAGCCACTAAGCCTAGCGTAAAAGCACTGGTCAAGAAAATCTTGATTGCCTTGCGGTTTTGCATTGGCGTTCTCCTATAGTTATTTCTCTGTTCCTGTCTCAGAATATCCATTTGGAATCGCCAGAGCATCTTTCTTCAGCAACGATACTTGATAAAGTTAGGTTGTAAAGCTGGCTACATTCAGTTTTCTAAACTCAGTCTATTGGTATAAATCTATGTAAAATTAAGTGACTCGATCGTTTGTACAAGATCATTCATGGCTTGTTGCATTTCAAGGCAAACTCGGTTGTAGCAATCATTGACGTATTCGCGATCGTGGGCAGCGGTGCGTCCATAGCGTTCAAAAACGATCGGCTTACAAACCTGGGTGTGGAGTTTGACCGGGAGGGGGATGTGTGGCAAGGGACCGATTCCAATTCCCCAGGGCAAGCCTAAGTAAATTGGAAACACTTCTGGATCAACATCAAACAGCCAGGGCAATCCTAATTTATGGAGTTGTTGAACTTGTTGATAAATGTCTTTCAGAATGATCAAGGTGTCGTGAGCGCCGTAGGAAATCAGAGGCACGATCGGCACTTCGTACTCTAACGCCAGTTTGACAAAAGCCTGGTTGCCGCCCAAACAAACCTTGTGCCGTAACGCATGGGGACGAAAAACGTCTTTTGCCCCACCAGGATAAACCAGAACGCTGGCTTTTTGCCGCAAAGCCGCGATCGCCATTTTGGGATGGGCGGGAATGGCACCTACCTGGGCTGCTATCTCTGCCAAATCAGGAAAAACCTTCCACACAGCCGGATGCATTAATCCGTATACCGGACGCTCTAGCCCAAATCGCTGGAACCAGTCATACATCATCATGAACATATCTGGAGCCGCCAGTCCTCCGTTATGAGAACCAACAAAAAACACATTTTGGTGGGGAGGAATATGCTGCCAGCCACTGGTTTCAACACGAAAATAGTAATGATAAAGCCATCCCCAGAAGAGCATGAGCGATCGTACCGTCTCAGGATTTTTGGGTCCCAGAGACCAGCCAGGTCTTGTGGTGTATCGTTTTGTTGCCATCAAGGCATCGTAACAAAAAAGGGCACCTGCCAAACAGATGCCCCTCTGCTCTAGAGTCTGAACCTAACCGTTAACTTTCCCCTTATGAGTCGGTACGGATGCTTAAATCGGGATTACGGCTCACAAAGTAGCTGTTCAGGAACGTGTTAACGGTGGACAAAAGAATTGGTCCTAAGAAAAACGCTAACAAGCCCCGAACCCCAAATCCCGGAACCAGAACTGCTGCCAACCAGAAGCACAGTCCGTTTACCAGCAGAGAGGCAAACCCCAGACTGAGAATGTTAAGCGGCATCGAAAGTGCAGAGAGCGCTGGTTTGACGGATGAATTGACAAGCCCAATGGCGATCGCTGCGATAACTGCTGCCGGGAAATTGGCTAAATCCACTCCAGGCACAACCAAATCAACAACTAGAAGGCTAAGTGCGGTTGCTAGTGTTGTAAAAAGAAATCCAAGCATAAATGCCTCCTGCTCAACTAAATAATGCCAGAGCCTTTGCCACGACTATCGCGCTCTTCGGTCAACAATCCGGTTTCGTCGTTGTCGTTGATGTCGTGTAGCTCTTCAACTCGGTCTTCGATATCGTCTTCAACTTCCTGACGAGCATCCCCTGGTACTTCGTAGTACATTTCAGGTTCGATCGCGTAATTGTTGAGTAAGCCTTCCCGATCAACGGTGTAACCATCAGTCGTATTGATATGCCCTTCGCCTTCGCTGTCGGGTGTACGCTTATAAGCTTCATTTTCACGCTCTTTACGGGCTGCGGTTTCAGCCGGAGTAATACCGCGATCGTAATTATCAGATTCAACTCTTGGATTATTTGTCATAACAATGCTTAGAACTCAGTCATTCAATGTTGCAAGTATGAAAGATGTCTCTCAAAAAGACTTCTATCCACAGAATTGTTGTTCAAAACTTGCCTTCTATCTAAGGAAATAGACTCAACAAATCAGCATTCATAATTAACCTAAACTTGTTGGGAGTGTCATTGGTCATTCATCACTTGCTCTTTGCTATGACTGACACAAGAAATCAACAGACAAGTAGTCAACACACAAGTAGTCAAATAGCCTTTTCAAAAGACTCAGCAGAACAGGCAATCCCCATTCCTTCTGCACCAATAGACTTAGTCGGAAATAGGTTAAGAATGAAAATTAAATAACATCCCATTTTGTAGGATGGGTTAGGCGGTAGCCATAACGCATGAATAGCCGTAACGCATCAATCGATAGTAGCGATGCGTTACACTGCGCTCATCTTTCCACGGTACAGTAGAGAGGATTAAGCGTTACAGAATGTTGCAATGGATTCCCCGTCGATCGCTGCTCAGTCTAGATCATCTCAGCCGAAACTCGTACAGGCTTTTCCGGCGAAAGCTTTTCATTGGGTCAATGTGGTCAGCCTGACGATCATGATGATGAGCGGATTGCAGATTTACAATGCCAATCCTGTGTTTGGGGGACGAGAAGGGTGGCACATCCCTCAATTTTTCCTGCTGGGGGGGTGGTTGGCAGGCGGGCGACACTGGCACTTTGCGGCAATGTGGGCGTTCTCTCTCAACCTGTTGTGGTATGGGGTCTACATTTTACTAACCAAACGTTGGCAACATCGCTTCGTGGGCGGCAATGACCTGAAAGCGTTGCGAGTCGCAAAAAATCCCAAGCGGCGAGTGTATGCGTGGCATCGTCTGGTCTACACCTCTATTTTTCCAATTTTGCTCCTGGCAATCTTTACTGGAATCGGGATGTATAAACCAGCTCAGTTTCCCTGGATTGTGGATTTTTTCGGTGATTGGTTTGCCTTGCGCGTCGTTCATTTCGCAACCGTGCCTCTGGTGCTCCTGTTCATGATTGTTCATTCCCTCCTGGCGCTAAAAGCAGGAAGTGAACGCCTCGTCAATTCAATGTTTTGGGATGAGATGATTTAGACCCATCTCCCTCACCCATCTACTCATCCACCCACTCCCCATCTCTCATGACTGAATCCTCCGATAACTCTCTCTCTCGCCGCAACTTACTACGATTGGCAGGTTACACCGGTGGCGGTATGTTACTGACGGGTGTTTCGCTCACACTGCTAGAAAATTTGGCGGGTAAGGCAACGGAACCCTTAAACCAGAAAGTTGAGGAGCTTCTATTTAAGCCACAAACCTTGGTGCCCGAGTTTCCAGCCAACGCGATCGAACCCGACAAGCTGATTATCAACACCTACGGTTACACGCCAGAAATTGATCCGATCGCGTTTCGGCTTGTGGTGGATGGAGAAGTAGAAAATCCGTTGTCGCTAGATATGGCAACGATTCAGCGAATGCCGCGCCGATCGATGGTGATTCGCCATGTCTGTGTTGAAGGGTGGGCGGCGATCGTGCAGTGGGCGGGAGTTCCCGTGCGAGAGTTAATTCAACTGGCAAAACCCAAGCCAGGAGTACGATACGCTTACTTCTACTCAGCAGATGGCTATTACGAAAGTTGGGATTTAGCCTCCTGCCTGCATCCTCAAACCGTGCTGGCGTATGAGAAAAATGGTGCCCCACTCCCGATCGACAATGGTGCCCCCTTGCGGTTGGCATCACCCATCAAACTGGGCTACAAGTTGAGTAAATGGGTGGGACAGGTGACGCTGGTGAGTGAGTTGCGATCGCGGCGTGGATTTTGGGAAGATCAAAGCTACGAATGGTTTGCCGGACTCTAAGGTTCCAACGACAATTGCCACTCTGAAGAGTCCGCACGCCAGCTAGGAGCGGAGGTTTCCCCAACCACGTAAGGTCCCCAGTAGCGACGAGAGCCATCTTGAGCAAAAGCCACCAAAATATCTCCTGCCTTCAGCTTCAGAGGGCGGTTAGGCAGAGATAACACCAATCCTTTGGTTTGTCCCTCTCCTGGCGCAAAGTCCCAGTGGGCAGGTGGTTCATAGTTTGGTTCACTAACAGTTTCTTTTGCCGAACTGTTTTTTTTCAGCAGCAAAGCAACCCGTACAGGATGGTCTGAAAAATTGCCAATTCGCAAAAGCCCTTGCCGAGCGATGCCTGCAGTTTGGGTTTGTTTGTTACCGGGTGTTGTGTTTTGGGCTAGAGCGGATTGAGGCACGGGTGAACTGACGGTAGACGAAGCGGGTAATTCGATCGGCTCAGTCTGGGAGTCAGGCACAGAATTGCGGGCTGAACGCGGATTGGATGGGAGAATTTGCCCCAACGCCAGCCACCCTCCAATTAGGATGGAACTTCCAGCCACGATCGCCGCGATCGCCGAGAAGCCTTTTAATTGAATATCCCTGATAGACTTCCCTGCCATACTCACCTGCCAACTCGTAGACCTTATCTTAGTCATAGCAATTTTCGGCAAATTCGACTCATCACCAGGCGATCCCCAAAACATTTGTAATGTTAGGAGTTGAGGGATAGGAGATGGGGTAGGGGGTAAAGACACAGAAAATATAAAGTTTTACAAAAACCTTGCAATTTTATCGAAAAACGGTAACAATGAATACAGAAAGGTAAATCGTTCATCCCCCATCCATACATTGTTAACTGGTCGGGAGACGGAAGTAGGGAGACATCCCGAAGGAACGCGCCTCAAAATCACTCGAAACAGATCTTTGGAGGCGAATATGCAACTCTCTTATCGCGGTGTTAAGTACGACTATCATCCTGCTAATCCTGTAAAAGCTGAATACGCACAACCCAACGTTGACGTGAAGTATCGCGGTGCTACTTACCGTCGTAGTGAGGTAGCTAAGGTTGAGCGGTTGGGTGCCATTTTCAAGTATCGTGGCACAGCTTACAGCCAGCAACCTGTTACCCAGGTCGAAGCGGTTCAACCAGTTACGGCTGTTGCTAATCCACCTGCTGTGGCAACGTTTGAAGACAGAGCACGGTTGTTGAACCTCAACCATAATCGGGCTGTAAGAAACCGTCATCAGGTGATGGTTGCTCGTACTGCTGATGAACAAGGCTTTAGCAAATTGGCTAGTTATTGGAACCAAATTCAAGGTGAACTCGATACTGCTCTTTGGGCAGATTACGATCGCAGCCACGCCGGTCTCAGTTAGCACCCTGGGAAATAAGTAGGGGCACTTTTGCCGTGCCCCTACTCAGGCTCATAATCTAAGGGGATTCCCGTTATGGGTTACTCATTGTTTCGCTTCAGTCTCAGGACTGGAGCCTTTTTTGTGATAGTATTCACATCCACTTGATCAGAGCGAAAAAGAACAGTAGAGCTTACTGAAGTAAATACTTCACTTTACAGGACTTAGGAATGAGAATTGATTAACATTAAGAAGTTGTCATTCTGAGCGGTGAGCAAAGAATCGCAGAGATGCTTCCCTTCGCTCTGCTTATTCAGCATGACAAACTCCGAATGTTATTGACCTCACGATTCTTAGCATTTATTTGAGTAAGTCCTGAAGAGAGAAGTTATCCTTCCAGGAAACACGTTTGACTCACACAGTAGCGAATTTCACCAAGAAAAACTTGATTATCCAGATGCAACTTGATGATGTAGTTGCCTGGAGTTCTTGCTTCTGCTGGAGCTTGAAAGGTTTTTATCCAGCCTGGGCTTGTATTAGAAAATGTTACCTTTTGAGTTTTAGCAAGTGAGTATTGATTTGCGCCAAACTCTCGCCTGTGATATGAAGCTCGAATCGTGTGTTTACCAGGTGGAAGCTCTCTAAGCCTCAAGTAAATGTAAACCGCTTCGTTCTCATAAAAACCGCTTCCAACTTTAGGAACAGTGTGACCACCTACATAAATACAAGACAGTTGATCTCCCATATAACCAACTTCTAAACAAGTTAAACCAGTGTGGAGATAGGGTTTTGGTGCAGCAAGTGCAATACCAGATGAACACAAGGAAATAGCAGCAGCAGCAAGTGCAGCCTTGAGCTTGGAGGAATATTGATACATGACTGAATCTCGATAATTGCAGGTTTGTAGCAAGTAGTTTTGCTAGTTTTAGCTCCAATATCGAGAGTTTTACTTCCGGAGAAACATACTACCCAAATCGGGTTATTTTGAGTAAAGAAATGAGACTGCTATCATTGCCTACTGCTCTATAGAACTTACGTATTTTTGACTGAAACCTCAAAGGCTCAAGCTCTTGTACTGGTTATTCGCCTCCTTTTTTAAGCAGCCTCTGAGGTTTGCGTAAGTAGTCTATTCACTTAACTTTGTGTTCGTAGTAATCCGCGATGTGTTCATAAACGTGTTCAGGGAATTGCAAATCGCGGTAAACGTTACACGCATCGGGATCTTCGGGGTTGGGGCAAATGGGAAAATCTTGCTTCTGCTGCCACTCTAAAATCCGATCGCGCTTGGGAGGATTGTAGTCTTTACCCTGAACTTGCATGATCAAAGCTTTCGCCTCTGCCTCATTCATTTCTGGGTCTTTCAGCAGGTCAGTCAAGAGTTCTTTTTCGGTCAAAAAATGGCGGGCAATCATGGCAAAGGTTAGTTGTCCATAGTGTCCAATGGTTTCTCCGCGATCGAGGGCATCCATCAGGTGCGTCATCATCTCGCTATTGCGTAACTTTTCCGCAGACATTGAAAATACTCCAAGTCATCGTTTGTTCTTTCTTTGTAAACATCAACAACAACAAAGCCCTCTGCCTGAAGGCTTGAATAGTTCTGATGTTCTGATTAATGCACTGGTCAACTTCTAAGAAATTTTAGAAAACTCCAGACCAAACAGCTTTTTGAGCAGAACTAGCGGATCGGTTTGAGATAAGCTCATCTCCATAAATAAGTTGTGTGCCAATTTGAGTTGAGCAAAACTGTATCGACGCTGATTTTGGGATTGGGACACTGCCAAACTTAAATCATGGAACCATTTGATTATCACTGGAAGTGAGCTATTCAAGGAGACAGATGCCTGATCGATGGAAAGACTCAAAATCGATCGCTTAAAGTTAGCATTCATTAGCGTATAGCCTTTATCGTCTTGCACGATCGCCCATTTCGATTGAGGAATCGCTTTCTCACTCCAAGCAACCCACAGGCGCATCCGCTCCAAGACCTGGTTAACCTCTGGCGGATTGACTAAGTAGAACGTTGACGACTTAGGGTTCGTTGGTAGATTTAAGACCTGGAGGGGTTTTGGTAAAACTGGCTCAGGTTCCTCGATCGCGTCCAGGCTGACCTCTGGTTGTAAGCGCAGAGCCGTCTCCACTACTTGAAGACCTGAATCTGGCATCTCATAGGCAGTGGGTAATTGAACAGACGGTGGCACAACTGAAACATCCCAACGATAGCGATCGAGATCTCCCCGCTCGTGCATACAACTGGGAAAAGGCAGGGAATATTGAGCGATCGGCTCCATTGTGGATGAGTTCAGGTATTCTACCAGTAGATGAATTTGAGGAGCATCGCTCTGCTGCTTGGTGAAGGTGTAGTTTGCTGGAGGCGGTTCCAACCCCGCTAAGCGAATCAATTGAGGTTTTAGTGTTTTTTGGGAATCAACAAGTTGAAACACGTTATGCGGGGGCTGAAATAAGATCCGCCCTGCTGCATCGGAAGTGTATGCTAGAGTGCAGCCTTGGGGAACGTAGAATAACGTACCGATGTATCGATCGAGCTTGGGTTTACGTCGTCTGAGGTAGACATAGTACTGAGTTGGTTCGCTTAAGCCGCGTTCTTGATAGCTGTAGTCTTTCTTGAGGATTAAGCAGGTTTCTCGTTGAGTCAGCGCTGGTGCTTTACTGATGGACGGTTCAGCCAAAATTTGCTGCCCAAACTCAACGATCGTGCGAACCTGAGCAGGCTTGAGCTGAGTCATCAGTTGCCGCAGCAACAACATTTTGTTTTGTGGACTTAATTCAGTGACAAGATCGAGCACCCTGGATGGATGGCTTGTGACTGATGGAGGTTCTTCTTCAGAAGAATCAGGAGAATTGATTGGAGTTACTTCTGGATTGCTTTGAAGTATTTCTGAAGACAGCCGAGTATCAGCAACAGGAGAAGAAGGTTGAGAGTTCATTTAGAGATCATTTAAACAGAAATGAATAAATGAGAATTGATAGTTGGGCACCCAGGGAAGCACTAAAATCTAGATTCTAATGAACTCAACATGATTTTGGCAAGGTTTGCCTGGAATATGTAAACAAAAAGTAGAGTAAACTCTGCTGAATCCCTGGCTTAGTTGTAGTAGTAGTTCATAGCAGACTTAGATCCAGGAGAGCCTTTGACAGACTGCCACGGGCGTTCAGAGGTTAGGGATTTAATTTTTTTCTCACTCGCCTCAAGTTCAATTTCTAAGTGTTTGCGATCGCTGATGTTACATCCACTAATTGCGATTCCTTCCATACCTAATGCCATTGGGAAACGCTGCCCTTGAAGATACAGGTACATCCACCGAGCCGACTTTGTGCGCCAGCGACATTCTAAATTTGTGTGGGTGCTGTTGCCCTGGAGCCATTGAGCGAATATCAACTTAAATTCAGGCAAGTCGTGAGGATGAATTAAGTCCAGAATAGGACGATCTAATAGTTCTTCCTCCTGGTATTCCAGTACTCGTTCCACGGCTGGACTGAGGTATAAAATGCGTCCTACATCGCTAATTTGTAGAAACAAGTGAGAGCTATTCAGGACGAATGTTTTCCACTTTTCCTCAGTTCTTACCAGTGCTTCATAAAGTTTGCACTGTTCGGTAATATCTTCCAGCAGCACAACAAACAACGTTTTATCAAAACTATCCGGATTAGTTTGGTTGAGTCGCGAAATAGTGTAATTGATCCATACTATGTCATGATTTTGGGTGATTAAACGTTTCTCCATTGTGTAGGAGTCTAGATCTCCATGAAACAGTCGCAGCTTTAAGTTATTGTCTATGGTGCGATCGTCAGGATGGACAAACGCCTCCAGGTTCAGGAATTTACGAGATTGCGTCTTCAACAATCCCAGCAAGCGTTGGTTACACTTGAGGATTGTTCCGGCTGCGTCAATCAGGGCGATCGCCGAACTAGAGCGCTCCAACAGTGTCAAAACGGTTTTTTCATACTGAGTCAGAAGCGGCGCTGGATCGGAGCTAATGGGTTCTACTTTTAATGTCTCCACTGTTAGAACAAGGCAGCGCTCCTGGGGCAAAAATTGGAGGTGGCATTGTAAGGGAACTTCCAGATGGGATGGATGGCACGTAAAGGAAACATTGTCTGTCTGTAAAGCTTGCTGCCAGTAGGATTGCAATTGATCTGGCGCGATCGCCTGCGCGGAAAAGTAGCGAAAGAAATCTAGAGGTTGAGTCGTGATCTGGAGCAATTGCAAAAGCTTCTGACTGGCATAGAGGGATTTTCCTTGCAAATCGTAGACACAGATAGGATCAAGGAATTTTTCTAAAACCATTGGGGCTTGATTAGATTGAGTCCTAAGACTATTCCAAAGCGTAAAAGTCATGTTCACTGTACCTTTTCAGTTCAGGTGAAATTACTCCACCGCATTACTCTGTTGTGTTGCTCGACCGCTGCTATGAGCAGTCCTTTTACCGCACACCTAATCCTGCACTTATCGTTATGGATCTCGTTCGATCGCAATAATTCCCGTATGCTTGTTTGTTAATTGTCACAGCATAAAAAGCTTTGCGCTATTTACCGTTTTCCACGAAATGCAGTATATTATCTAGAACAGACACAGCGGCGAGTTCCAATTAGCATGAATGTGGAAATGCCGAATGTTCTGAGACAGGGAACTTAAAGACAGGGAACTTATGGATGTGCGTCCAGCTACCAGTTTAATGGCGCACTTCAAAATCTACCACTCAAAATTCTAATTCAATTCACTTGAACAGCTTCCCAAAGCAGGGTATCGCTCACCGATGGTTTGCATTCATTGAGGATGCAGGGCGATCGCTGCCACGCGAAAGGATTATTTGCCATGATTGGTCAGTTATTGACTGGACGTTACCTCATCTTGGAGAAATTGGGGGCGGGTGGGTTTAGCGAAACCTATCTTGCCCGTGATAAATATTTGCCTCACCATCCTTTGTGTGTGGCGAAGTGTCTAAAACTGTCCCATAGCAACACCATCTCAATTTCAACAGCACAACGACTGTTTGAAACAGAGGCGCAAGTGCTGGCTGAGTTGGGACAAAACCATGCCCAGATTCCGACTCTACTGGCATACAGCCATGACCAGGAAATGGCATACCAAATTCAGCAATATATTGAAGGGGAAAACCTGGGGCAAGCGGTGGCACAAGGAAAACGGTTCAATTCTGAAGCCGCGATCGCTTTACTGCTGGATGTTTTGCCCGTGTTGCATTATGTTCATTCCCATCGGGTGATTCATCGCGATATCAAGCCTAGCAACCTGATTCAATCAACACAGGAAAACAAGGTTGTCCTGATTGATTTTGGGGCAGCTCGTCGCATGATTCGCACGGCTGCTGGCTGGAAATTGGATGGGGAGGATGCCGATTTGGCGATCGGCACTCCTGGTTATATGCCAAAAGAGCAACAATCGGGCAAGCTTCAATTTAGTAGTGATTTATATGCCCTCGGTGCATCTGTAATCTTTTTGCTCACCGGAGTACATCCCCGCAAATTGCAACCCAACCCCATTTCGGGCGAGTTAGATTGGCAAGTACATCTCGGCGAAACCCGAATTCATCCAGGATTAGCCGTTGTTTTGAGTGGGATGGTGCGCTGCCGTGCCAGAGACCGCTATCAAACCGCAATGGATGTCTTGAACGCGATGCAGTCGTTTGTTTCCTTCATGCCTGCCGATGTTCCGATCAAACGCCCAACTATCTCATTTCAATCCAGCAAAAAGCTCTTGGGTTGGTCAAATCGAGTTGGGCGATCGCTGGCGATCGCTGGAATCACGCTGGCAATGGTTGGAGGCGGTTATTATTCTGCTCGCAGCAACCCGTCCAATAACTTGATTACCCAGATGGGAAGCTGGTTTGTGCCCTCAAGCAAACAAATCACTCCACTCCATGCCATTCCCGTCGGCGCATCGGAAACACCTGTAGGAATTGCCGCCAACGATCGCCATCTCGTAGCAATCGGTTCCGATCGCCGCTTAAGAGTGTGGTCTTTGCCCCAGGCAACCCTCACCCAAACTCTACCGAGTCATGCGGATCAAGTGTTAGCCTTGAGCTTAAGTCAGAAGGGCGAGTGGTTGGTCTCTGGCGATAGCGATCGATCTCTGCATCTCTGGCAACTCAAATCAGGTAAGTATCAACGCCAATTTACAGGTCACACCGCACCCATTACCGCGGTTGCTGTGAGTTCTGATGGTCACTCCGTAGCCAGTGGCAGTCAGGATGGTACAGTGCGGGTCTGGAATTGCGCCAACAGAACTCGCAAACAAACCCTGGCACGATTTGGCTCTGCCATTACTGCGATTCAATATGGCATCACACCAGAAATAATCATTAGTGCGAATAGTCAGTATGAATTACAAATCTGGAATCTCCAGACTCGCAAACTCCAGCGCACCTTTGCTGGACATACTGCCCCGGTTATTCATCTGGAAATGCTGGATGCTGAAACCCTGGTCAGCGTTGGGCAAGACCGAACACTGGTTTGGAATCTGAGGCGGGAAGAACTGGTGCGATCGTCTGCCAAACACCCCGCCAAACTCATCGCTGCCTCTGTGAACGAGCGCCGCGTCGTGACACTCAACGAGCAAGGCAACATTCAAATCTGGGATGCAGATACCGGGCAGACCGAAACCAGACTCAGTACCGGGCAATCTAGCTTACTCGCTACCCTCAGTCCTACAGGGCGTTATCTCGCAACCTGGGGCAATCATCACCCCCTCACACTCTGGCAAGTAAGTCCCAATGACGAATGACCAAAATTCCCTCCGCCCCCTCCCTGACCCCCAATCCCCAACCCCCAAGTTTTTGTTCCCTGCGATCGTGTTTATCCTCACATTGTTTCTTTAAGTAGGTCTGAAATTATGCTGAATCGAGTTTCAGAAACCACCATGCACCGTGTTCGGTGGTTATTAACCCTGGGATGGTTAACCCTAATTACATCCTTTTTCTTCGACCCAATTACGGTCTTTTTCACTCAACCGGATAATTTAGCCAGTCCGTTTCATTTGCGTCCGGAAATTTATCTCGATCCGGAGAAGTGCGTCAAAATTCGAGAAACCTGTATGCCCGAACAGCCCTTTGCAATGGGTGCTTTGATGTGGTGGGCAATGATTGTTCCCTCCGGAATTTTTATCTTGCTCGTTTTTGGGCATGAGTTTTGGCGGCGCATTTGTCCATTGTCATTCCTGTCTCAAATTCCGCGTGCTTTGGGCATTCAGCGCAAACGCAAAGTCATTGATCCGGTGACTGGCGAAGCACGGCAAGAATTAGTCGCCATCTCGCCGGATTCCTGGCTGGGTCGAAACCATCTCTATGTACAGTTTGGTTTATTTGTCCTGGGTTTAGGTGGACGCATTTTATTCACCAACTCCGATCGCGTGGCTCTGGGTAGTTTCTTGATTGCCACCATCTGTTGTGCAATTTTGGTAGGCTACTTGTTTGCCGGAAAAAGCTGGTGTCATTATTTCTGCCCAATGGCTCCCGTGCAGATGGTGTATACCGGACCCCGATCGCTGTTGGGTAGTCAGGCGCATATAGTGCCTAAACCAGCGGTGACTCAGTCCATGTGTCGCACGATCGATCACGCGACAGGCAGCGATCGTAGTGCTTGTGTAAATTGCAAAATGCCCTGCTTTGATATTGATGCCGAAAAAGCTTACTGGACAGAACTCAGCAAACCAGGTCGGCGTTTGGTGCAATACGGCTACCTGGGCATGGTGATTGCCTTCTACCTGTATTATTACCTGTATGCCGGAAACTGGGATTACTACTTTAGTGGTGCCTGGACGCATGAAGAAGATCAACTGGCAAAAGTCTTTGATTCAGGCTTCTACATTCACGGCATGGTGATTCCCATTCCCAAATTTTTGGCAGTTTACCTCACCTTTGCAGTGCTGATTGCGATCCCGCTGTTTTTGGGATGGTGTTTAGAGAAATTTTGTCGCGCCTATGCCTCGCGATCGGGGCGCTCCATTTCTGCCCAGCAAGCCCAACATATTGCCTTTACTTTGTTTACGGCTGCTTCCTTTTGGACGTTCTTTTCCTATGGTGCCCGCCCTTCCCTCAATCGATTACCGCCTTTTCTGCTCCTTGGCTTCAATTCGCTTGTGGTCTTAGTCGGAGCTATCTGGCTCTATCGCACGTTGAAGCGTACCCGTGCTCAATACGAACGGGAAGAAATGGCAACTAGCCTACGCAAACAAATTAAGAAGCTTCAACTGGATCCAGAAGCACTGGGTGGAATTGCTCCCGAAGACTTAAGCTCGGATGAAGTTTATATCCTGATGAAAGTCATTTCGGGCTACTCACAGAAGTTGCGCCTACAAACCTATACAGGATTAGTTCAGGACTTACTGGAGCAACAGATTGTCAATCCTACTGCAAGTTTTGAGTTTTTCCGAAAACTACGAGATGACTTGCAATTAACCGATGCCGATCACTTTGCCACGATGGAAGCGATCGCCGCTGCCAACCCGACGATTTTGAGCAACTCCCAACTGCATCAACCCAGTGATAGTGAAGACGCAGTGACCCTCGCCAAAACGATTGGAATGCGATTGCGATCGCGCAAATCATCTCCCCAACGTAAAGCCAATCCCTTCTCTTCTCTAGGGCATCGGCGTTAGGGGGAAAAAGGGTCATTTGTCATTGTTATTTGTCATTTGTCATTCGTCATTCGTCATTCGTCATTCGTTTGACCAATGACGCAATGTGCGACTTTTTTGAAAGCTTGTAAACTCTGCATTCGCCCTCATCCCCAACCCTTCTCCCAACCTTGGGAGAAGGGAGTAAGAAATGCTGCAAACTTCCTCCTCACACAGATTTGGGAGAGGAGGGATGGGGATGTGAGGGCAATTAGTCCCACATCGCATCAATGACCAATGACTAATGACTAATGACTAATGACTAATGACCATGACCATCCCCCATTCTTCCTAGCCCCCTTAATCAATCAAAAGGTTGCACGTTATGTTGAAACTCAAGTCCGTGAACTTTGACCAACGACAATTTCAGAGTCACCAACTCACCCCTGCCTATCAGGGACAGGTGGAGTGGCTGATTGGGCGTAATCCCACCTGTGATCTTGTCTTGTCTAACCGAGAAGTGAGCCGTGTGCATGGACGGATTATTTACCATGCTGATGCCTACCACTTTGTAGATGTGGGTAGTACGTCTGGTTCGCTGCTCAATGGGGACAGTGTGCCTGTGAACGACAAGCGCCTATTGCATGTCGGTGATTTGCTGCAAATCGGCGAGACTTTTTTGTATGTGGAAGAGTTGGCATCTCCGATCGCAACTACGGTTAACCAGGCTTTGAGTAGCCAGCACTCGGTTAAACTACCGGAATTGCAGTGGTCAGAAGAAGCGTTGACCTGCTATTGCGATCGCATTATTCAGGAAACTCCAGACATCAAAACCTTTTGTTTTAGGGCAGATCCCGCTGTGCTGTTTACCTTTCATCCAGGGCAGTTCGTCAATTTGGAAGTGGTGCTTGATGGTAAACCTGTGATTCGTCCCTATTCAATTTCCTCGTCACCGACCCGCCCCTATCATCTCAGTCTCACGATCAAGCGAGTTCCCAGTCCTGAAAATGATGCCGAAGTGCCGCCAGGAGTGGTGTCTAACTGGATGCACGATGAGTTTCAGGTGGGCGATCGAGTGCGGCTGATTGGGGGTGCGATGGGGCACTTTAGCTGTTTGCCCAATTTGCCGACGAAACTGCTACTGATTTCAGCGGGTAGCGGGATTACCCCGATGATATCGATGTCTCGCTGGATGTATGACAGTCTGGTGGATTGTGATGTAGTATTTTTGCACAGTGCTCGTACCCCAAAAGACATTCCTTTTCGCGCAGAACTGGAAATGATGGCAGCACAAATGCCTAACTTCCAATTGGCGATTACAACGACTCAATGGCAACCCGGAGAAGCCTGGATGGGGTTGACTGGACGAATTTCCGAATCAATGTTGCAGTGGGTGGTTCCAGATTTGCCCGATCGTGCTGTTTACGTGTGCGGACCCGCAGGCTTTATGGCAGGTGTGAAGTCCACTTTGGAAGCCATGCAATTTCCCATGAAACACTATCTGGAAGAAAGTTTCGGGGGGCGCAAGTTGCCTCCTTCTCAAGCAACAGCAGAAGCAGAAACGCCCTCAGATCCACCGACTTTCATTGGCGATCGATCTCATGGCTATCCTGTTGCAACACAGGCAGATGCGATCGTTTCAGGCTCAATCGCTCCCGCCGTCAACTTTGCCAAAGCTGAACAAGTAATTGCAACAGACGGCACCTTGTCAATTTTGGAGGTTGCCGAACAGGAAGGAATCTCGATTCCGTCTGCCTGTCGTGCTGGGGCGTGTGGAGCCTGCAAACTCCGCACTCGTGCAGGAACAGTCCGATATGCGACTCCTCCTGCTGCCCTGACAGCCAAAGATGAGCAAGCAGGCTATGTCTTGGCGTGCGTAGCGCATCCTGTTGATCAGGTTGTTGTGGAAGCGTAAATCACCCCTCCCCGTAAAGGCAATCCTGTGGGGTTGCCTTTTTGAACTTTCTAAGCATCATGAAATAAATAAAATAGGTATCCTGCTTGTTTGAGACAGGCAAGATACCTATTTCTACCCAATTGATCGCTTTGCTCAATTCGGATGCTTTAGTGAATCGGCAAAATATCATCGGGTAAGTCTAGTTCAGATTTCGGAGAGAGATCTGCCGCTTTCGGCAGAGGGATTGTAGGAATACTGCGCCTTGTTGCAGTAGGGTTGGGGCGTTGATAAGGAAACATTGGCGTGGGTGTAGACGTATCCCCATTATTGGGTTGAGTTGTAGTTGTTTTTTGGGGTGGCGTTTTGGCGATCGCTTTGGGACGAGGAGGTTGTGCCCAGGTTAGCGCCTGTTCGGTTGCAATATCAAGTTGCGAGTTCTGAGGTGTCGTCTCTACGGGAACTTCTGGAAGTTGAGGCATTGAGCCAGATCGACGGATAGATGAGGCTGGAGCAATTGTTGCAGTGTCCGATGCGATTTGCATCAAGTGACTATCGGGTTGCCACTGCTGACTCATGGCATCTTGAACAATTTTTTGTATCAGGGTGCTTTGATACAACGATGTGCCTTCCAGTTGTTTCAGGACATTCGCTACGGCGTTCCAGTTTCCGGCAGCTTTCGCCTGGTTAATGCGATTCATTAGTGTTGCTTCCCAGCGCCATTGCTTAGATAGCTCCATTGCATGGCTGTAGTGCTGACTGACACTGGGGATTGTATTTAATAGCTTTAATGCAACACTCAGGTTTGCTTGCTGGTGCTGTTGGGTTGCCCGCTGCAATAATTCTCGTGACCAGTCGTCCTGGAGTTGTTTTGCCAATGGATAATGGCGACTATTTTTAGGAATTCCACCCAGGCTAATAATGGCTTCCGGTAGGCGATCGCGCTTTGCTGTTTCCTGTGCCTGGGTCAACACAGTTTCATAGACATTTTCCAGTTCTTTAATGGGGCGATTGGTCTGATCTCCGCCCCAACGCAAATTGAAGATGCTTTCAGGAACAATCCCTCCACTGAACAAACCACTCTTTTGCAAGCAGTTTTGCCTTAGTGATGGCGTTTTTGTTGGGGTAGTAGCTGAAGGAGATTCACAGATTTCGCTACCAGAATCCAGACCGGGCGGAGAAGCCCAACCCCAAATAAATACAGTAGAGCACGCGATCGCTCCACCTTCTAACACTCGGTAACGCATGAGACAAAAACCTCTAAACGAACAAAGGGTAAATGCACCCTGCGCCATGCAGACTCCATAGGAGAAGCCATATTGAAAGCATTGAAATTTGTGGCAGATTACTGGCGTTGTTTGCCTGCACCGAGATTGTAAAGCAAGTGCAAGTTTTTCCATCTACCAGGATAAGCAAGTTGAAGTCGCAATTCATCCTGAGAAGCGCACAACTTTTTCTCGACTTTATCGCTATTTTATACCAACTAATTACTGTTGAGAAACACATCAAAATCAGGCTGGAACTTGCCACGAGAGAGGTGACAGAATTTTCTAGCTCAGTCGAGATAAATTCAATTTGACCCAATCAATGTGACGATTGATACATCAAACCGAAATCATGTTAATTAAACCGGCTTTGGGACATTGAGGCAAATTCAGAAATTGGCATAGTCTCTATGCTTGACGCTGTATAAAGATCCCATTATGTTAGTGCTGGGTTGCCTACCGATTTAACTAGAACTTTTCTAATACAATCAGTTCTAGTTAGCCCTGAAATCTATCTTGAGTTGAGTTGGCGTTGAAGATTCTGGGTATGAACCGGGTGCAGTATGCTCGAAACTTCATTCCGATTCATACTGCTTTTCAGCAACGCCTGAGTTTAGTTTGCTCATGGTTGAGGATACGCACCATGACCAATTGCTTAAAAATTGGCGATCGCTGGTTTAGTGGCGATCAAGTTATTGCAGCGTTAGTCCAGTACAAGCTGCTGGATACTCTGATTGAGAATGTTTTGTTGGATGAGGCGATTCAGACGATCGCGTTATCGCAGCAAGAGTTATGCCAGTTCCTCTGTGAAACGCCAGATTCACCGGCATTAGAGAATCTGGAATACTATGTATCTCAATGGTGTGAGGATCGTGGCGTAACTCCGACGTACTTCAAATCAGTTGTCCTGCGAGAATGGCGAGTTGAGAAATTCAAACATCAATACTTCGCCACTCAGCTTGAATCCGAGTTCCTTCGAACTAAATCCCTGTTTGATCAAGTTGAATACTCCTTGTTGCAGCTTGATGAGGCAGATCTGGCGCAAGAAGTGTACTATCAGATTCGAGATGATGGGGTTGAATTTGTAGACTTGGCATCGACTTATTCCTTAGGCAACGAGCGGGAAACCGGGGGGCGAGTTGGACCCGTTCCCCTGGCTTCCTTACCCAATGCAGTAAGAGCTAGACTGCAACCGGAACAGATTGGCATCATTCAACAACCGATCTCGGTTGGCGATCGCTATTGGGTTGTGCGGTTAGAGCAATTCCATCGCGCTCGACTGACTGAAGCAACTCGAAATGACTTAATGAATCGCTTGTTTGAGCAATGGCTGCAATCGAAGGTCAACGCCCTAACGGCTATCCCTGGAGCGATCGCAGTACAACCAGTCGCATCGTAGCCTGTCGTGCAAGTTCCCTTTTACAGCAATTCTCAGAATGGTTAGCCACACGGTAGGGGCGAACCGTCGTTCGCCCTGACAAAAGAGGTGGTTTATTCAAATAGGAATGGCTGTCAGTTCCCTTTTAAGTTCCCCCTATTGTTTCCTAGCATTCATTTCCAGCATTTAGCAATCCGAGTATCATGCTTCACACTAATCTGCAAGTAGATGTTGATTGGGCTACCTTTTTTCAGGTTTTTCCTTTCAACCAGCTTTCATCCCAGCAGCAAGAAACAATCAAGTCTAAATTAACAGTCTGCTCATTCCAACCAGGGGAGTCAATTTATGCTTTTGATCAGTTTCCGAGTGCTGTGCATTTAATTACGCAGGGACGAGTGCGAGTGTTAGGTTCTGAGGTTGATCAAAGTCCCACGCTGGCGATTCTGGAAGCGGGTTCTTTGCTCGGCTGGGAGAGCTTTTTACGCCGGGTTGCCGTTGGTTCTGCCCAGGCAATGATTTCGGCAGTTGAAGCCAATACTGTTTCTGAAACCAGCACTGTAACCACGATCGCGCTTCCTGCGGATGATTTTGAAGCTCTGGCAATTCGTCAGTTAATCCCAGCTTTTACTCAACTGATTAGCCCAGTTGAATTATTTGACACTCTGTCTCGGTTTCTGGTTCAAAGCCCCAACTACATTCCCAAAGATTTAATCAAAAAAGTCGTTCAGTATATCGAACTGCATCAGCTTGCCTGTATTGAGCACTACGATCCCATCAATTTCAAGCAGCAATCGCCCTTGAAATTATCAGCCGATCGCATCTGGCTGTTGAGCGGAGGAGAGCAGCTTAACCTCCCAATCGGAAGTTATATTGATGAGGATGCTCAACTACAGTGGCGACTGCCATCACAGTTTCCAGCCCGTCTCTTGGGCATCGATCGAGCATTTCTGACTTTTGTCTTGAATCATCAAGACTTACCATCGCCATCACTCTGGACTCAACCTCAAACTTCACAAGAGATTCAACTTCAATCCAGGATGGATGATAGTGAGGAACATGAGTTTGACAGTGAAGTAATGGAGCTTACTCCAGCATTTAATCCATCTTCTGTAACCTCCTCTAATAATAACTTCTATCCGGTTTGGAAGTCGTCCGTTCCTGATCCGATTGAAGATATTGTGGCGTGCTTCGGGATGGTGTGCGATCGCCTGCAAGTGCCCTTTCGTCCAGATTATTTGCGGAGTTGGTTAAGGCGACGCTTCGAGGGCAATACTCCAACTCACTCTATCAATGAACTTGATTTCTTTGATCTGTATGTGCGATTGGCGCAAGCCGTTGGCTTAAATGCTCGAATTATCCAGTTCTCTCCCACGGCTCAAGGGATTAAACGATTATCTACTCCTGTGCTGATCCAATGCCAGAATGTATTTGCAGTTTTGTATGAGGTTACGCCTGCCCTGGCGATCGTCGGCTCTCCCCGCACAGGGTTATTACGCCTTAAGCCACAGGAACTGGGTCAGCGTTTAGTCAACTCACTGCCCAGCGATCGTAAGCCTGTCACCCTATCCGCGATCGCCATAGAACGCTTACCCCAAACTCCAACCAAACACTTTGGCTTCAACTGGTTTATTCCCGCTCTGAAAAGTCAGCGGCAAGTCCTAATTCAAGTCTTGATTGCATCTGTCTTTGTGCAACTCTTAGGTGTTGCCAATCCGTTGCTGATTCAACAGGTGATTGATGGAGTCATTGTGGATGCCAATCCAGGCGCAATGCCCATGTTTGGTATTTTGATGATGCTGTGTGCTTTTTTTGAAGGAATTCTGACCATTCTCAGGACTTATTTATTTTCCAGCACTGCCAATCGACTAGACTTGCAACTTGGAATTGAAATTGTGCATCATTTGTTGCGATTGCCAATGGGCTTTTTTGAGAAGCGTCCCGTGGGAGACTTAGCAGCTCGGTTGAATGAATTAGAGAATATTCGACAATTTCTTACTGGAACTGCTTTAACTGCCGTGCTGGATGTGGTTTTTTCTGTGTTCTATCTTGTTGTCATGTTTTTATACAGTGTGCAACTAAGTCTTTGTGTATTGCTCAGTGTTCCGTTAGTCGTTGGCTCAACTCTAGTCGTCTCTACTCTGCAACAAAAGCTGATTCGGATTAAGTCTGATCATGGCTCCAAAGTTCAGGCATACCTGGTGGAAGTGCTGGGAGGGATTTTTACCGTTAAAGCCCAACACATGGAGTCTTTAGTCGAGGCTACCTGGCGCGATCGCTATGTCAAATACCTCACCAGTGGCTTCAAAACCTCAACGGTCAGCACAGTGTTTTATTCCTTCAGCACTTTGATCAACAATGTCAGTAATTTGTTCGTGCTATGGGTCGGTGCGGGGCTGGTGTTGCAGGGAGAATTGACCCTGGGCGGGCTGATCGCCTTCCGCATCCTGACTGGATACGTTACGGGTCCCTTACTACGGCTAGCAGGCTTCTGGCAACGGTTTCAGGAAGCGGCGCTCTCAATGGAGTTGTTGGCAGATATCGCAGAAGCTCCCACGGAAGAACCTATTCTGACAGATGCAAAACCGCAACTGCCCGAAATCCAAGGACACGTTCAATACCACGAGGTCAGCTTTGCCTTTCAACCCGGACAACCCCAACTTTCTCAACTCAATTTGGAGGTTCAACCGGGAGAATTCATTGGAGTCGTTGGGCAGAGTGGATCGGGTAAAAGTACGATGGTCAAGCTTTTACCACGATTGTACTTGCCTCAAGCGGGACACATTTGCATTGATGGCTATGACATTGGCAAAATTAGCCTCAGTTCCCTGCGACAACAAATCGGCATCGTTCCGCAAGATGTGTTGCTGTTTGAAGGCACGATTCGAGATAACATCGCCCTGTTTGAAAATCTTTCAGATGAAACAGTGATGGAAGCAGCGACGATCGCTGAGGCTCACGACTTCATCATGCAATTACCCGATGGTTACGCCACACGGGTTGGAGAACGGGGCAGTTCCCTTTCCGGTGGACAACGCCAGCGCATCGCGATCGCCCGGGTTGTGGCTCGCAATCCCCAGCTATTGATTTTTGATGAAGCCACCAGTGCGCTGGATTACGAAACTGAGCGACGAGTTTGCAACAACTTGATGCAGCGCTTCCACGATCGCACCTGCTTTTTCATCACCCACCGCCTCAACACGATCGCCAATGCCGATCGCATCCTCGTCATGCAATCCGGCGCGATCGTTGAACAAGGCACCCACCCAGAGCTTATGGCACAACGACAACTCTATTACTGCCTCCACGCCCAGCAAGCCGCAGGCTAAGAGGCTTGCTATTAAGGGGGTTGGGGGATCTTTTCTGCGTAAGCGGCTTTGTGGGCATTGCCCACTCTACGATTGGTGGCTTCTCTCCCCTTCCCGCTCCCAACCCCCAACCCCCACCTCCCCATCCCTCACATCGGAGATTCTATGAAATTCCCCCATTGGTTGTTTAATCCCTTTGCGACTGTGCATTCAAAGTTGAATGTCCTCGATCCACTGGATGATAGTGCTGGAACCTTGGGCTTACCCTCACCCGGAAAATGGACTCAGCGCATCACATTGTTAATTCTGCTGGGGCTGGGGGCTGGAACCGCCTGGGCAGTGGTGGCGCGAGTTGATGTGGTGATTGCGGCACGGGGCAAACTGGAGCCATTGTCTCAGTCGCAATCGGTTCAATCAAAAGTTGGAGGCGTGGTGACAACAGTGCTGGTGCGAGAAGGGCAGACAGTCAAGCAGGGACAGTTATTACTGCAACTGGATAAAACAACGCTGCAAAATCAGTTGAAAACATTGATGCTACAACGAAATCAACTCGTGAAAGAAACCGCCGTACTGCGGTTGGCGCGACAAGGTCGATCGCTGGCAACCCTGCAACAAACCGCTGGCACGATTCCACCCGAACTGATGAATCAGGTGCAAACTCGACTGCTACTCCAGGCAAAGTTATCCCAAGATCCAGGCGGACTCTCCCCAGAACAATTCGAGCGCTACGCCCTATTTCAGCAGCAACTGCGCGATCGCCAATCCATTACCTCCATTCAAGGGGCAAATGTGCAAACTCAAATTGCTGAAACCGAAGCCCAACTGGCAAAAACAGAATTTCAATTTAAGGTGGAACGTAAATTGCTCTCTCAACTTACGCCCTTGATGGAACAGGGAGCCATTTCCCGCACGGATTTTTTGCGGCGTGCAGTGGATGTCAACACGCTACAAAGCCAGGTGAACCAAACTCGCTTACAAAAACGAGAGTTACAACTAAATCACCTCCAGGCACGCGCTGAAAGCCAGAAATTGATGACAGAAACCTTTCAAGATTTACAACGGCAATTGGCTGAAGTCGATACTCAATTTGATAGCACAATCAAAAATAATCAGCGTCAACTGATTCAAATCAATGCTCAACTAAATCAACTGCAAACGGATTTGAAAAGTCAGGATTTACGATCGCCTGCGGATGGCATTGTGTTTAACATAGGACCGAAACTTCCTGGAGTGGTTGCCCAACCTGGACAAGCCTTGCTGCAAGTAGTGCCCAATGAGTCTTTGATCTCACGGGTACAAGTTGCCAATGCAGATATTGCCAATATTCAGGTGGGCACTCCAGTCGAGATTCGGATCGATGCTTACCCTTTTACCGAATATGGTTCAGTCAAAGGGGTGATTGCGAAAGTTGGTCGGGAAGCACTCACGATGAATCAACAAGCTGAAGATCAAACCGTGTTTCCAGTTGAAGTACGGCTCGATCGCCAATTTTTAGAACGCAAAAACGAACGACATCCCTTGGTGCCTGGAATGACCTTAGTTGCCAATATCAAAGTCCGCCAACGCGCCCCCATTAGCTACGTTGCTGATGAGGTAATCAAGGCGTTTGATGGAGCGAGATCGGTTCGTTAATCAAAATGAAGCGATTAACATAATCACCGTCAGCAAACAGAAAAGCCCTCCGCCGACCAGGAAAATAGTGAAATACGGCGCGTGATTAATCTCTTCTAAATAGGCGTTGCGTCTGCGATCTTCGTCGGTGAGAGGGCTGAAGCGCATTCCTCCCATTTCTCGGATGCTCATACCGTTACCTCCATATCATGGAATGATGGACTATGTAACAACATATGTAGTTTTAACCAGTGCTATGGTATGGCTGAACAAACTACATACCATTAGGATAAAAGCATTCCTCGGTGATGGTGCGTTCTGTTTAAACAACACAATTTTTGTTTAGAATTAGACGCAATTCTGAGTTGTTTAGTCAAACGATTGATCTGGTAACAAAAGACCTGACATTACCATAAACGAAATCTCTAGCTCCCTGCTCCCAATGAGACCTGGGTTGGGGATGAGGTCAAAGTTTCGAGTAAAAAGATCGGAATTCCGGGTTCGGAGGTTGAAAGGTCATGATTGGAGGGCGATCGGATTGCTAACAGCGGCTAACGAAAATAGTCAGCAGCGGTCTGCCAAAATAGTCCACAACGGTAGGGATCTTTGTGCCGTCCGCTGCACAAAGATGCTAGGCAAGACAAAGCCGGACTGGGCATGGGAACTGATCGGAGGCGTGACAGGGGCAGTATGTGGTTAGATGGTATGCTCAGGGGCACAGTATTGTATTGTAAGCCTGATACAGCACTTTCCGCAACAAAATGGGACAATTATTGAAGAAATAAACTAAGAGAAATCAGGATGTGCCATGACAACCTACTCTACCGACCTTAGAGAACGAGTTGTTCGCGCCTATGAGAAAGGAGAGGGATCGATTCGG
>JANRIN010000004.1:0-3887 GCA_033764965.1 Leptolyngbyaceae cyanobacterium bins.302
ACGAATCAGCTCATAGCACTTAGCATCATCAATTAGCGTACTCAAGTTAATACTCATCCACCCAATCCTTGCAATGCTCCTGCTATCTTACCAGGACACCTCTTGACAGCTTCATCTCCCTGAAACACCTATTGAGCCTTATGACGAAATTACGTCCCCTTAAGACATGGCGTTTGAACTGGCTTACACAGGGTCTCTGACTGTTACCAGGGACATTATTCGACTTTCCCCCTTACTCACGACCTATCAAGTTGTGATTGAGTCAGGGGACTTTATTCGAGTCAATCAAGAATTAGTGATTCCAGGAATTGGTAGTGTTTTCTTGCCAGAGTCCAAGTTGATTTCTGTTGGTAAAACGTTGTTAAACCTGGATAACCAGTATCCTTATCGGTTGCTGGTTAGAGCACGGGATAACCGAACCTCTTCCCAAGTTAATGTTTCAGTTTGGAGCAATCCTGACCCAAAGCCTGAGTTGGGTTCTGACCCAACAGAACCCAGCTTTGAATGGATGAATGCCGATTTAGGTGGACGCTGGTTCAATTTTGGTGAACCGTTTGCGGCAGCGTCTTACACAAAGCATCAGGGGTTTGTCTACCTGAGAGGGGCAGTCAGTTCCACTGGACAAACGTTAATCTTCACGCTGCCCGAAGGATTCAGACCTGCCTATGCCATGAATTTCATCGTGGCAACGTTTCAAGGCAGTTTTGGCGTTTCCCCTGGAATGGTGACGATTCAACAGGATGGGTCAGTTGCCTATGGTGCCTATGGTGCGGGTGAGTACTTTAGCCTCGATGGGGTGAGCTTTGGGGTATGAACAAGGAAGAAATTATCTTGATTGTGGCGAGTGTGGTAGGGAGCGCGATTGCGTTTGCAATTCCTCTCATCTCGATGTTGTGGAAGGCGTTTAGCTTGATTGCGGATTTGCGTTTGCAGATCGTGGAGAATCGCAATCAGCTAGTCATCCTGACCAATAAGGTTGACCACTTTGATGATCGTTGGGAAGGAGTGAGCCATCAAACGAATCAAAAGTTTGACCACTTTTCGACTCGTGTTAGAGGGGATGTGCATCAACTCAACACGCAGGTTAGGGAGCTACAGAACTTTTTGTCTAAGACAACAAACTTTGAGGTGAGAAGCCAATGAAGCCGAATGTGAAGCCCACTGATGTTCATGTGGTGATTAACGATTGGGAAGGGGTGAGGTATGTGGGAGAAGCAAAGTGTTACAACCCCAAAGGGGACGTTCTATGGACGATTCCCGCGCTTTGCAAGGGTGTGGAGGGTGCAAGATGGGATGTGCGGAATGGAGACACCCCGCCTGGTCTGTATCGGGCTGGAGTCATTATCCAAACGCAACCCCATGAATCGGCTTACATCTGGAATGCCTACGGACGTTGGTGTATCGACATGGAGGAACAGCAGGGACAGGAAGCGAAGGTAGGCAGGGCGGGAATTTGCTGGCATGGTGGGGGAACGGGCTGCCCGGATCCACTCGCGCCACGCCAACAGCTTTTACCCACGTTGGGTTGTGTGCGCTCTCACAATGCGGACATTCACTCAATTGTGATTCCCACGCTGAATAAGGTGACGGCAAACGGAGGGACAATGTGGATTACGGTGAACCAGATTGGCTAGATGCGATCGCGTTCTATCTCGTAAATGGCTTTCTCGTATGCCCATTGTTCTGAGCGATCGGGGTTGTTGAATTGGATACTTGCGACCAGGCGCTGACTTACGGCATGATTCCCAGTCAGGGTGTAAAGCTTTTGTTTTGTCGCACTGCTGGCAGGTTGAGACTTTGCCATTTTGCGTTTTGCCTTAGCCAATGCTGCAAGGTCTGGGAGAACTGAAGGGATTGTTTCTTGCGGTTTGGGCTTGGGTGTTTCTACTTCAGCAGCCGGTGGCGTGACCGGCTTGATAGAATCCTCTGTTGCCTTGACTGGAGCGGTTTGGAATGGTGGTCTGGACTGTGTGACGTAGTTTCCTCCCCCTTCTCCCCAGCGGCTTAATTTAGGGTTAGGTTTGACGGATTTTTTGCCGTAACGAAAATCATAAATTGCTTTCTGAATGCACCATTGCATTGATTTGTTTGGATAAGCTTCACGGGCAATTTGAACCAGTTGGAAGCACTTTTCTTTATCGCCGCTCACCAGCTTGAGCAGGATTGCGAGTGATTCATCGGTATTCATTTGGGCATCCTGAGAATTAGTTACAACAAAGCCCGTTCAGATTGCCTTGAACGGGCTATTTTTATGATTCCCAAATTTGGACAAAACTCACTGCTGAGAACGGCTTTGCATATAATCCGCTACAAGGTTACGTAGCTCTTGAATGCTGGCTTTTAGCTCTGCAATGTCCTCTCGATTGAAAGCAATTTGTTGAGCATTTGTTTGCTGTTGTTGAGCGGTTTGATTTAGGATGCTTCGGATCTCTGCCATCTCGGAGTCATGCCTTGAAATAGACTCATCATGGCGGGTGAGAACCATTTGCTGGGTGTTCACAAATTGGGTGAGTTCTTCTGGTGTCATGGTGTACCTTCTAATTTCGACAACAGGCGATCGACCGTTGCTTGTTGCCGCTGTACCAGTGTGATGAGTTGGGCAACGTGTTCCGGTTGTTGTTCCAAGTTTTGATTCAAACGGGTAACGGTTTCGCTCAGTGAGCCAACCTGGACGGCTAGAGAGTCGATTTTGTCTCCCAGGTTTTCAATACTTCTGTCTAAGTCGGTCATGGGTCAGTGTCTCCGTGTCCGTTACCGCTAAATCGGCGTGTCAGAGCATCCAAAATCCCTTGCACCGTTGCTCTAAACTCTACTCGGTCTTGTTCGGCTTGCTCTGCCATTAGGGTGATCATCCCCACCAAGTCTTCAACTTCGGAGCGTAGAGATGCGCGAAATTCGGCACGGTCTGCGTTTTGAATTTCCCTCAACTCAGCCATAGCATTGCTGTTTGCCTCAATCGCACGGGCGTTAGATTCTACAATTTGCTCAATCCGATCAAGCCGCTCAGATGACTGCTGCTGAGAAACTGCAACCTCTCGGAGAATTGAACGAATTTCATCTAGTTCAGTCATGGGTTAGTGTCCTTTGGAGGAATTTCTAACAAGACGGTCATCTCGCTGCTTGCTTCTGGGTTGTAGCTCAAGGAAACGCTTTTAATTTCAGAACGTAACACTTCCCGATTCATTGCTTTGTTGATGATGTCAAGCAACATTGACTCGTACTCTTCTTTGGACAGTATTAGACGAACATTCATATAATTGACCTGTCTTTAAAAACGTTTAGCCCCGTCAGTTGAGTTGATGGGGCTTTTTGTTTATGGGCTGGAGTCTTGTTTTAACTCCTCAACCAAATAACCTCTAGCCTTCAAAGCTTCTTCAATCAGAATTGCTGCCATTGCAGAGGTTGATCGACGCTCCGAAAATGCCAACTTCTCAAGGTCAGTTTTCACTTCTTCAGAAATATACACAGCAATTCTAGGAATCTTTGCAGGCACGGTATTTGAGGTATTTACAGTCTCCATAAATCGTACTCCCTACTAATCTTCTACGGACTATTCTAGAACTAAGTAGCACCTAGAATGCTTCGGTGTGCTACTATCCTTTTCAAGGAAACGAGGAATTCTCAGAACTTCCGAGAATTCCTCAATTCTCAAACCATTTCCTCAAAGGAGCTATATGGCTACTACAACCGAAGTCGATATGTCCATCAAGGACATTGCCGACAGAATGCAGATGAACCCTAGAACCATTAACCTGTGGCGTTCCAACGCAGAGCAACGGCTAGGAAAACCCCTTGGTTACAAAGTTGGCAAAGTGACCTACTTCAAACCGGATGAAGTACGGGAAATTCTCAAATCACGGGAATCAGGAAATAGCGGGAATTCTGGG
>JANRIN010000006.1:0-48833 GCA_033764965.1 Leptolyngbyaceae cyanobacterium bins.302
AGCATCCAATTGAGCGCTGCTCAGGAATTCACCCTTAGCGTCAGCCTGAGAAACGACCTTGGCGAATGCATCTAGCATGGATTTACTCTCCTAATGACTTGGTTGAGTTCGGTTTGCAACTGGAAACCCAATTGGGTCAGATTCAAACCTTATAAAGTTTGGTTTGGATAAGGAACCAATAGACAGACTCAAGCCATCAATCCAGAATTACTCTGCTCCTCAAACCATTCATCACTTCACACTTGGTAATGTGACGAAAGCTAAATTAGAAATCTGAGAAAATTTCATATTTTGTATGAGAAAGCCAAGAATCTGGTAAATGGGTGTTTTAGTTAACTTTTGCCTGTCATTTATGCCCTTCAGGTTTTTTATACACCGCCGCTGGGTACTTTATTTATTACAAGTTGTTAAGGTATGTGAATCCACTGACAGGATTTGACGAAATGCCCAGTTTCGAGGCAGTCCAGACGTTTTATTCAAATAAGTTTCGCAAACTTTCTTCATCTTTTAGCTGAGTATTTATACTCTGCAATGACGGTTTTGAGATTTTAATAATTTCTTTAGTTTCTTTGTCACGCCTATTAGAAAAGGTTTTGGATGAATTGTTGTCAAAGACGATCGCAGCGTTTTATGTTGATTTTCGTATCGAATAATGTAAACCCGATCGCACACTTTTTGCTTAAGTTTTGTAAAAATGTCGTTTTCGTAGCACTTCCAGCAGCGTTGTAGAAAAATTTGGCAGATCAGCGATCGCCTCAATCTCTTTTTCTGTCACCGGATGTTTGAGCCGCAGTCGCCAGGCGTGGAGTGCCTGACCGGGGACGTTAACCCCCAGCGATCGACCCGAACTGTAGACCGGATCGCCCACAATGGGATAGCCCATATGAGCAGAATGAACTCGAATTTGATGCGTGCGTCCCGTTTCCAGCTCAAAATTCATGAGTGTGTAGTGACCCAGTCGTTCCTTAACTTGCCAATGGGTGACAGCCCGTCGTCCGCCCTTTTCCTCTGGCACCACTGCCATTTTTTGCCGATCAACTGGATGCCGCCCAATCGGCGCGTCTACCGTACCGCTGTCTGCTTTGGGCGAACCATAGACGATGCCCCAATAGTCTCGTCGCGCGGTTTTGTCGTGAAATTGCTGCTGGAGGTGGAGATGGGCGCGATCGGTTTTTGCCACACAAATCGCCCCGGTGGTGTCCTTATCCAACCGATGCACGATGCCGGGACGCTGCACGCCACCAATGCCTGACAGGGTGCTTTCTCCCGTTTCAGTGCGGCAGTGCCACAACAGAGCATTCACCAGAGTTCCTTGAATATGCCCTGGGGATGGATGCACCACCATGCCCGCTGGTTTGTTGATGATCAGTAATTCTTCGTCCTCGTAGAGAATGTCGAGTGAAATATTTTCGGGCTGAATATCCAACGGCTCTGCGTCTGGAATTATCACCCGGACTCGATCGCCCTCGTCTACAATTTCCTTCTTTGAGGTGCAAACCTGTTCGTTAACAAAAACCTGCTCCTGAGAAATGAGTTTTTGAATCCGCGATCGCGATAAATCCTCTAGCTGCTCTGCCAGGAAAGCATCAAGGCGATCGCCCGCATTTTCTGCTTCAACCCATAATTCAATCTTTGCTGCCAACGTTACATTGCTCCCAATAGTTCCCTCTCTCCATTATCCTGGCAATATTCATTTACCACTGCCATGATGTGGGAACTTAGCTTAATCCATCCCTCTAAAGTCACTGCCTCATTTCCCGCAGGTGACTTGCTGCCGTTGGGTGATAGAAAAACGATCGTAACGATCCTCTCAAAACTCTATCCAACCTTTCGATTTCCGGCGTATCCCAAATTTCCCAATATCGGAACGATTACCGAGGAAGACTATCATCTGGACTTCAACATTCCCGATGCAAAATCGATCGTGATGGTCGGAATTGATGTGTATGAGGGAGATCAAGCCACAGTGTTAAAGCTGCTGCGTCCACTTTGTGAATCAACCCAATGGCGTTTGCTTGACTTAACCCTTGGGGAATTAATTAATGTTGAATGATTTTATCAATTCACAAGAAGTTGAATGAGCTTTTCTTGCCCCAGACAGCAAGACAATAAAGGTGCATTGAACATCAATCTAAATATCGCTTGAGTTGTTTGTATACTTCATCATCATTGCGCTTACCGACTAAAACTATTTCCACCAAATCTTCTTCTAAATTAAATCGATAAACAATTCGATACTCACCACTATCAACCCGATAGTAGCCTGCATACCCAGTTAATTCTTTGCTATCTAATGGTAAGGGGTCAATATTCAAAGCCAAAACTTTTTTAGAAACCTGGGCTCCAATTTTAGGCTGTAAACCCTTTAAGAAATCAAGAACTACTTCAAGCCCATCCAATTTTGCCATGCTACGCTAGCTCACCATCTTGTGCGGCTAACTGTTGTAGCTCTTTGACAAAGTTTTCTCCAACCATTTTGGAGGTTTTGAGATTTGCTTGAGCCAGTTGACCAAACACCTCATCTTCTAATGCAGCTAACCGATTAGTAAGTTGCCAATAATGCTCAGCAGACATCACGACCAAGTTCGGATGCGCGTCATCCATTAGAAGAATGGGTTCAGCGATCGCTTGCCTTAAGCTTTCGTCATGACCGTTCAGAACGTCCTTCAAAGAGATCTGTTGCATACTCTAAAATCTCATACATACTTATGGTGGTGGATTAGGCTATGTTAGCCTATGAGCAATTCTACAATGATGACCTATGGCTGCCCAAGTTCCAGAAACATCATTACTTCACCAGCTTTATGAGCAGGATTACTTTTGCTGGTTGAATGAAACCGCTCGATTGCTACGAAGTGGAGATTTAGCTGAGATCGATCGAGAGAATTTGGCAGAAGAAATTGAAGATATGGGACGCAGTGAAAAGCGATCGCTAGAAAGCAATTTGGAAATTGTGTTGATGCATTTACTGAAGTATCAATATCAGCCTGAACGACTCTCAAACAGTTGGCGTTCTACATTATTTGAACATCGCAAACGCTTAAGAAAAACCTTTAAAGAAAGCCCTAGTCTTAAAAACTATTTTTTAGAAGTTTTTGAAGAGTGCTATCAGGATGCTCGTCAGATGGCTGCATTAGAAACCGAATTGGCAGTAGATATTTTTCCAGAGATCTGTCAATTTACACCGGAAGAAACACTAGGTTCTGATTTTTTGCCTGATTAAAATCGTGGTCTACATTCTGACAAGATTTGATGTAAGTTGACGACTGAACCAATTATCACGATCGCGGGTGCTAAAAACTTCGCTTCATCGACTTTTTGCACAATAGTTGCCAATGTTCCGCGCAACTCTTCTTGCTCTGGACGAGTTCCCCAACGCACTAAAGCTACAGGTGTTTGAAGACTTAATCCCGCCTTACTTAATTGCTCAATGATGTAGGGTAAATTGTGAATACCCATGTAAATCACGATCGTTTCCGAACCCTGCGCGATCGCGTTCCAATTCACCGCAGGGCGATACTTTCCGGCTCCTTCATGCCCCGTGACAAATGTAACAGAGGAACTATGGTTACGGTGCGTCAGGGGAATGCCTGCATAGGCAGGGGCGGCAATACCAGACGTAATTCCCGGCACCACTTCCACCGGAATTCCCGCTGCCACCAACTCCTCCATTTCCTCTCCACCCCGCCCAAAAATAAATGGATCGCCACCCTTGAGCCGCACCACGATCGCCGCTTCTCGCGCCTTGTCAATCAGGAGCTGAGTCGTGTCTTCCTGCAACAGTGAATGCATTCCCTTGCGCTTTCCAGCATTAATCTGTTCTGCCTCAGGATTAATCATCGCTAAAATTTGCGGACTGACTAAGGCATCGTAGACAACCACATCCGCGCATTCCAGCAACGCCTTCCCCTTCAACGTCATCAATCCTGGGTCGCCCGGACCCGCACCGACCAAATAAACTTTTCCCGTTTGTTGCATATTGCGTTGATGACTCTCAGATTCGATTTGAACAAATAGCTCTTGCCTCGGTTAGCCAATCCCCCAACCCCTAACCCCCCCCCTTTCACAGCCAGATCAATCAGCAAATCAGCCAGTTCAGGAATGCTGGCATCTAAGGGATGGGATAAGGTCAGGGTGAGGTTTGGCAAAGCTAGGGCGAGTTGGGCAACGGTTTGAGCGATCGCGTCGGTAATGCCGCCAGAAAACAAGAAATACGGCAGAATGCCAATTTTCCGAATGCCGATCGCTGCCAATTCCTGGATGCGAGTTTCTAGACTGGGCGGAGTTGACCAATAGGCAGTGACCACGCCTAAATCTGTAGCGAGTTGCTCTACCGTTTCATTGGCATTCGGGCGACGACTGCCATGAGCAAGCAGAATCCAGGCTTCCATCGGCAAGGCAGACATCCGTTCATTCAGCAACCGTTTCAAGCCAGCATGAGCACCCAGATGGGGCGTAATTTGTAGCTGTGGGCTTGAGTCTGACAGGGTGTGAGCAGTTGCGATCGCCATCGGCAAGTCCTCCATGACGTGCATTCCTGCCAGCAAAAATACCGGAATGACTCGCCACCGAATTGTGTCGGAAGTATCCGAAATGGCGTAAATCTGTTGTACGAACTGATTGATCTGCTGGGGTAAAGGTAAGGAATAGCATTCTAAATAGGCATCTTGAACCCAAACAGAAGTTTCAGCAGAAGTTGCCCCGCTAGAGAACCCTGTAGAAGCCGCGAACGTCGATCGGCGAGGCGAGCTTACCCATTGCAGATCTTGCCGAGTTGCTTGATTAACATGAGCAGATTGCTGAATTTTGTGACGAAAACTTTCCGTTAGCTGCTTTGCTGCCCGCTGCGATCGCGGGTCATGGCTACCGTGAAACACCAAAACGTAGACGGATAGAGTCTGCAAAGAATAAACCTGAGTGAAACGATCGCATATTCAGATCCTATGGCTAGATCCTAACCAACTCTGTAAGCACTTTAACCTCTCGATTACCAATAAACCTGAATTTTCTCTGCACTCCAGGGAACTCTACTCGTAGCTGCGGGTGATCTGCCTGCTTGCGGAAGAGAATGTCTACTCAAGGTGCATCTTATGGGTTCCACACACGCGCTGATAGTGTGTCTGGCATGGATTGTGGGGTTGTTTTTTACTGCAATTCCCTACGGTAGTTGGATTTCATTAATCGTTGGGATGCTTGCGGGTTTACTTTTGCATCGGCTATGGAGAACGCCGCTAGGGTCAAAAGTTTGGTTTGTCGCAGGAACGATCGCCTGCCTTGCCACCGTTTACTTCCAACTGCGGATTCCCCAGCCCGCCAAAACGGACATCAGCCAGTTGCTATCTCCGACGGAGAGTTCAGTCCAGGTGATGGTGGAAGGGAAAGTCGGGAGCCTACCCCGATTAACCCGCAACGAAAAAGCTCAATTCTGGCTCCAGGCACAGGCGATCGCGCCCATTGGAGACGGTAAACCCGTCACTGGCAAAGTCTACACGACAGTTCCCCCAGAGCAGGCAAACTCTCTTCATCCAGGACAAATCGTGCAAGTTTCTGGCTCTCTATACCTGCCCAAAGCCGCGACCAATCCTGGCGGGTTTGATTTCCAGAGCTATCTCCAGCAGGACGGGTGTTTTGCCGGATTGCGCGGAGAGCAGGTGCAACTGAAGCAAGACAGTACCGGATGGGGTTGGTGGCAAATTCAGCAGCGGATTGTCCAGGCGCAAGCGCAAGGTTTGGGCACGCCAGAAGGGGCATTGGTGAGCGCGATGGTGTTGGGGGGGCGAGCTGTAAACTTGCCCTACGAGGTGAAAGATGCCTTTGTGCGCGTGGGGTTGGCTCATGCTTTGGCAGCATCCGGCTTCCAAACGTCTCTCATCCTGGGAGTGGTGCTGGCGTTGACCCGTCGTTTTTCGGAACGAGTTCAATTTGGGGCTGGAACTCTGGCATTAGGACTATTTGTGGGCTTGGCAGGATTTCAGCCAGCCGTGTTAAGGGCGGCTCTAATGGGATTTGGGGGGTTGGTTGCCCTCGTCCTGCGCCGCCAGGTTAAGCCGTTGGGTTCCTTGCTAGTGACAGCGGTCATCCTATTGCTGGTCAATCCTCTGTGGATTTGGGATTTAGGATTTCAACTCAGTTTCCTGGCAACGATCGGTCTATTAGTCACCGTGCCCGTCCTGAATCAGCGATTAGATTGGTTGCCCACGGCGATCGCCCCGCTGATTTCCGTTCCCATTGCCGCTTACCTCTGGACATTACCGCTGCAATTGGGGGCGTTTGGGGTGCTGTCCCCCTACAGCGTCCCTGCCAACCTGATCACCACTCCCTTCATTTCATTGCTTAGTTTGGGTGGCATGGGGAGTGCACTGGTGGCAATGGTTTGGGCAGAGGGTGGCAGTAAACTGGCGTGGTTACTCAAATATCCAACGCAAATGTTGATCGCGATCGTCCAGGGGTTTAACCAACTGCCTGGAAATGGGTGGGCAATTGGCACTATTTCTGTGCTGTTGGTGATTGTCCTCTACAGCTTGCTGAGTCTATCTAGCTTCCATCGCTGGTGGCAAAAACGCTGGTGGATGGCGCTCGTCCTGGGAATTTTTCTAGTGCTGGTGCCTCTGGCAATGGGTGCAACCGCAACTCAAGCGATCGTCCTAGCGACCACTCGCAGCCCAGTAATGGTGTTGCGCGATCGAGGACGAGTCCTGGTAATAGGTGACAGCGATGCTCAGACAATGCAGTTTACCCTGCTGCCTTACCTGCAAAAAGTGGGCATCAATCAAATTGATTGGGCGATCGCGACCAATTCGCACACTGCCGAAAATTGGACAAACCTTGCCCAGCGCGTCCCAATTCGCTACTTAGTCCAGCCACCCGTCTTGCAAGCCAGCTTACAGACCTCGCCATCAAACCCCACTTCAACCAAACCTGTGTTGCTGGGAGTCAACCAAACCGTAAAAGTGGGTTCTACGGAAATTCATCTGCTCAGTATGGAGCCGACAATCGCCCAATTTACCTTGGGTAATCAAACCTGGCTCTGGCTGGATCAACTGCCCTCTGCTGAACAAAAACTCTTGCTTCCAGCCTCCACTCTGCCCAAGGCTCAAGTTCTCTGGTGGTCTGGCAAATCGATTCAGCCGGATCTGGTGCAAGCGGTGCAGCCATCCGTCGCGATCGCCTCCAGTCCAGCGATCGACTCAGACACAGCGGCATACTTTAAACGAGAGAAAATTCCCCTATTTGTCACGGGTATCGACGGAGCGATTCAATGGACTCCCTCACAAGGTTTCTCGCTAGCCCTAGACGCTTCAGTAGCAGAATAAATCCTCATACCAATTTGATTGCGACACGCTACAGGTTAAGATCCCCCTGCGGCTCGACGACTCGACTGATACCAATTTGCTGTCGACACGCTACGGATTAGGATCCCCCTGCCTGCGGCATCCCCCTTATCAAGAGGGATTGAGGGGGATCGGTGCAAGGAATGTGCCCTTATCACTATTTAAATTGGTATGAGCGCTCGTCGAAGTCTGAGCATCGCCGAATGTCCTGCGGCTTCCCCATTATCAAGGGGGATTGAGGGGGATCGGTGCAAGGAATGTGCTCCTACCATTGTATTGGCTAGCAAATTTCCCATAAGTGAGGCTCAATATCACGCGGGTAAACCAACCAGGCACGTTCGTAGGGTTGGGTCAGGGTTCGCACTAGAGGAGATAATTCGCTGATTTCAGCCAAGCCTTGAGCGGATTGAATTTTGATCCCTTTTTGGTAGAGCGTATAACCGCGACTGAAAGAGATGCGAATGCCACTGTAATAGGGGGCATTGAAGCCGATTTCAGCCAGCCAATGGTGAGCTTTGCTCAGTAAGGTCAGGCGGGCATCCTGATCTAAGTGGCTGATGTCCAGACATTTGAAGAGATCCCGATCGCAATACCGACGACATAAATCTGCCAATATCAGATCGGAGTGGTGCTGCCAGCGTTGTAAGTGGTAGGAAAAAACTCCATCATCCGCTGCCAGATAATCGGCTAAGGAAAGGCGATCGCAATCGCTGGTTAACCAGGCTTGGACGGTTTCATCGGCAATAAGTTGATTGCTTGGCAATATCTCCCGCGCCCGATTAAATGCTTGCTCTAAAATCCAGGTGGTAGCAATGTTTTTAGGGTGATTGTAAACCTGGGCATACATGAAGTAGCGGACGATCAAATAATGCTCCACCGCTGCCATGCCTTTCCGGGCTACAACGAGTTGCTGCGAAACCGGATCGTAGCCCAATGCCATCAAAATACGATCGAGGTCAATTTTGCCGTAGGACGCTCCCGTGAAGTAGCTGTCGCGCATCAGGTAATCCAGCCGATCGCAATCAAGCTGGCTAGAAACCAGTTGCCAGACTAACGGCACTGGATGCTGGTGGTTGTAGACCTGGAGAATTTGTTCTAGCAAATCGGGACTGAAGGCATCTAAGGCTTGCTGAATTGGCGCAGACTCTTGCAAAATTCGGGCTGTCCAGTGTTCGTGGTGACAACCAAAAATTTCTTCTGCGGTGTGGCTAAAGGGTCCGTGTCCCAGGTCGTGCAGTAGGGCGGCACAAAGAGCCACTACGCGGTAGGGCTTGAGTTGAGGATAGAACTTGCAGATGCGATCGAAGGCGCGACGCGCGATCGCCATTACACCAATGGAATGGGTAAAGCGGGATGATTCTGCCCCGTGAAATGTCATACTGGCTGGACCGAGTTGCCGAATCCGCCGCAGTCGCTGAAAACCGGGCGTATCGATCAGTTGGATCAATAGCGCTTCTACTGGATCGTGCCAATCCAGCGTGATCGCTCCGTGGAGAGGATCGTGGTAGGTTCGTCCAGAGTTAGGCAGCACCAGCAACCATTGTTTGAGTCGTTAAAAACTCCAAAGCTGTCTCGTACTGGCGATCGGCTTGCGTTCCCAGTTGAGTCATGGCGATGGGGTCAAGCGGCACCGTGACATCTGGTTGAATTCCCTGGCGATTGATATCAATGTGATTCGGTGTTTCGTACTTTGCCACCGTAACCGCCAGACCCGATCCATCAGACAAATCAAACAGAGATTGAATCAACCCTTTGCCAAAGGTGCGCTCCCCTATGATTGTGGCACGTCCGTTATCTTTCAAGGCACCCGCCAGGATCTCGCTGGCACTCGCAGTTCCCTGGTTCACCAAGACCACCAGGGGATCTTGGGTCAACGCTTGCCCTGCCGCCTCAAAACTGCCTTCAATGCCCTGGCGATTCACGGTGTAGACGATCGTGCCGGCATCCAGCCAATACCTCGCCACCTCAATGCCAGATTGAAGTAACCCACCGGGATTGCTGCGAAGGTCGAGTACATAGGCTTCAGCGCCTTGTTGCTCTAATCGATAAATGGCATGGGCAACTTCCATCGAAGCGTTGGCATTGAATTGGTTAAGCCGAATGTAGCCAATCTTTCTTTGAGTGTTGGAATCATCGGGGGCTGCTTGCAAGCGCAAATCCGCGTATACCGGATTCAACTCAATCCGATCGCGGGTCACACTCAAATCGGCTAACTCCTCCCGCTCTCGCCGAACGGTTAAAACAACTTTGCTGCCAATCGGTCCACGCATCCGTTCTGCGGCTTCGTCCAAACTTAAGCCAGAAGTCGATTGTCCATCGATTTTCAAGATTGTATCGGCGGGACGAATGCCTGCTTTTTCGGCGGGAGAGCCAGCGATCGGGGCGATGACCTTTAATTCTCCGTTGTCGGTATCCAGAGCAATTTGTAGTCCAACTCCCGTCAATTCACCAGAGGTATTGGTCTGCAAGCTGCGGTATTGCTCCGGTTTCAGCAAACGGGTGAAGGGATCATCCAAACTGGACAGCATTTGCTGAATTGCGTCGTAAGCTTGCTCTTTCGTATTTAGGGGTTGCTTGAGCGCTTTTTGCCGTACCAGCCACCAATTCTGATGATTGAAGGTGTCATCCACATAAGCTCGATCTACTAAGCGCCACACTTCTGCCACCAGGCGTTGCTCTTCTGTCAGCGCGATCGCGGATTGAGTGGAATAACTCAGCCCTACCATCAGAACTGTAAACACTATGAATAATCGCCTAGCCCAGAAGAAATGTTTTCTCATAATCTTTAGTCGTCAAGCTTCCAATTGATGGCAGCCAATATACGTCTATGCCGTCGTGAAGGAGATGTACAAAAAGTACATTTTCCTAGAGTAAAGAACTTTCTACCTCTCCCGCAACCGTCTATTCTCTGGGGGGAAACCCCAGCTTTGCAATTTTTGAGCCGTTTGCTTTTTTATGAAAAGCACATGGTGTCTGTGTTACAGTCTTAATGAACAGAAACACATTTTAGGAATTCTCCCTTCATGTTCACGAAACAGGTAACCGATTCAAAGGCTTACCAGTGGTTCAACGAGAGGCTGGAAGTTCAGGGGATTGCTGATGATATCAGCAGCAAGTACGTTCCCCCCCATGTCAACATTTTTTATTGCCTGGGTGGAATCACACTCGTTTGCTTCCTGATCCAGTTTGCCACTGGATTTGCAATGACCTTTTATTACAGACCTACTGTTACTGAAGCATTTGAGTCTGTCGCATACATCATGAATGAAGTCAACTTTGGTTGGCTGATTCGATCGATTCATCGCTGGTCTGCCAGCATGATGGTGTTGATGATGATTCTCCACGTTTTCCGGGTTTACCTCACGGGTGGGTTTAAGAAACCCCGCGAGTTGACCTGGGTTACGGGGGTCGTTTTGGCAGTGATTACTGTTTCCTTTGGGGTAACAGGTTATTCACTTCCCTGGGATCAAGTGGGATATTGGGCAGTCAAGATTGTGTCTGGTGTTCCTGAAGCGATTCCTGTGGTTGGAACCCTGATTGCAGATTTGCTCCGTGGCGGTTCTAGTGTGGGACAGGCAACGTTGACTCGTTACTACAGTGCTCACACCTTCGTGCTGCCCTGGTTGATTGCGGTCTTTATGCTGCTGCACTTCTTGATGATTCGTAAGCAAGGAATTTCTGGTCCTCTCTAAGATGTGTTTGTGTCCCAGAGGTTGCTTAGAATTTCTGGGATCGTTACACTGAGATGATTCTAATTAACTACTTGTCCCGCTCTGCTGACCTTTGTAGACTAAGGATACGTCCTATACTATGGCAACACTTAAGAAGCCGGATCTTGCCGATCCACAACTTCGAGCCAAGCTTGCTAAGGGCATGGGTCACAACTACTATGGTGAACCTGCCTGGCCCAACGACTTGCTTTATACCTTCCCGATCGTGATTTTGGGAACGATCGCCCTTTGTACTGGTCTTGCTGTGCTGGATCCCGCAATGGTGGGTGAGCCTGCAAACCCCTTTGCAACTCCTCTGGAGATTTTGCCTGAGTGGTATTTGTATCCTGTGTTTAACATCCTGCGCCTTGTGCCAAACAAGCTGCTGGGTGTTGTATTGATGGCTTCAGTACCTCTGGGTTTGATCGTTGTTCCCTTTATTGAAAGCGTCAACAAGTTCCAAAACCCCTTCCGTCGCCCTGTGGCAACTACTGTTTTTCTCTTTGGAACGGTGGTTACGCTATACCTGGGTATTGGTGCTGCATTCCCCATTAGCAAGGCGTTGACCCTCGGTTTGTTCTAAGTTAAATGCCTTCTACAGTTCGTAACACCTGCTACGTCCAATGACTGCCTTAACTGTGGTCAGTGGATTTGGCAGGTGTTAGTCTTTAAGAAGCACTGCATACAGGAGATTGCGGTGAATCAAAATAACTTTAAAAATCTACAACTTGGCTTAACAGAAGTTTCTCGCTTACTACTGCCCTTTCTGGTGATTTGGTTGCTTGGCGCGATCGGTTTAGGGTGGTTAGTAAAATCATTGCTTATCTTGTTTGGCTTATTGCTAGTTGCCCCGATCGTTGCGTTTATTGGGTTCCGTTGGTGGTTGAAGCGCAATTTAATTCAATCAAAGTGTCCAGTTTGCCAGCACGAATTTGTCAGCCTGAACAATTCTGAGTTCCGTTGTCCCAGTTGCAGTGAAGCGCTAAAAGCCGAAAACGGACATTTCACTCGTCTGGTGCCACCGGGAACGATCGATGTCAGCGCGGTTGAAGTGCCTGTCCAAAAGATTGAGGATTGATTTTGGGGGATGGGGTTTAGGGGTTGGGGGAAATTGGCAACTCTGTGAATCGATAATTTCCAACAACAATTCAACTCTTGCAGCTAACCCCTATGCCCCAGTCCCTAAGCCCTACTGATTACGAGAAATCAGCAACGTGTAGGAATGACTTTCATTGGCACGATCGCCGACAAAAACGGAATAAGTCCCTCTGCGCCAGCGTCCTGGAATTTCGACTTTTCCCTGGGAGTAGCTATCTGCGGGAACACAAAAGTTTTGCCCCGTTGAACTCCGAATCAATAAGGCGGGTTGTCCAGATCCCTGTAACACGAATCGCAAATCGGCATCTTCCGTCACTTGAACGGTGTGGTTGGGGGATGCCGCAATAAACCCAGCACAGCTTTTATCTTTCTGGCTACCACCCGACATTCCACTCACCTGGATCGGTTGAGAGGTGGGTGACACTGTAATAGGTTGACTCAGAGCAGGACTAATCGCTGCGGTCGCGATCGCGGTTGCAATTGGAATAACAGACAATTGACGAAGCCTAAACATAGAACCAGCCTCCACCACCATAAACACTGTATCTATCTTTAGTATCCCTACTCTGACTCCCCTGATCAGGATGTCTAATCCTGTTATGAAAGTGGCACCTCTGGTGGGGAGTTGGAAAAAGTTGAACATCAAAAAAATTGAACATCAAAAAAATTGAGAATCAGAAAAAATTTGGTTCAGTTTTTGGGAATTGGGCTTAAATGATTAGAGACATTTGCCAAGCGGGGGCAAATGAGTGAAACATTAACCATTTCAAGGGTTTCTCTATGAAAGAACATCAATCATATTCCTGGGGTCGTGAAATCTTTGCATTTGGCAGTGTAGCGCTAGCTGCTGGTTTCACTCTGATCACCCCATTCGATGCAAATGCTCAGGCAGCTTACGGCAGTTACCTGGGTGCAGGGTTTGCTTTTGGTGTCAGTAATCAAAGAGATGTTCTCAACGAGGATCGGAACAGCTCAGGCTTTTTTGCAGTGCGTTACAAGTTTTTGAGAGCGCCTGTTTCGTTAAGAACTCAAGTTTTGATCGGGGGAAATGGGGTGGCGGTAGTGCCTACGGTTTCCTATGATTTCCCCTTGAATTGGCAAACAGATGCCTATATTGGTGCTGGGGCTTCGATCGTGCGCGGAGATAAAACCCCGATCGGGAATAAGGGCAGCTTTGTGATTCAGCCTGGGATTGATTACGCCCTGCCCAACACCAGTCTTTCCTTGTTTACCAACGCCATTATTTCCTTTGATGGTTATCGTTCCAACAACGGAACCGCCGCATCGATTCAGGCAGGGGCAGGTTTACGGTTCTAGATTCAGTTCATCATCGCTGTGTGTTGTGGAAAGCTCTGGAGTGAACCTCTAGAGCTTTTTGTATGCAGAGATTAAGATTTCACGGCTAAGTAGAAGAACTCAATTAAACCGAACTCAGCATTCGGGTTGCGATTGTGCTCAACTCACCGAATTTAGAATTTTGAGCGTTGAGCGGAGCCGAAACGCATCTTCTGCTTAATTCTGCCTACCTACTACCTGTATGATCAGCGATAACCTTTCGTGTGTATCTACGTGTCTTTTCAAGCTGTCATGACTAATGTTTTTGTGATTGATCATCCTTTGGTGCAACACAAACTGACTTTGATGCGGCGAGTGGAAACCAGTACCGCCAAATTTCGATCGCTGTTGACTGAAATCAGTATGCTCCTCGCCTACGAGGTGACGCGAGATCTTCCGATTAAGTACGAGCTAATCAAAACACCTCTGGCAGAAATGAATGCTCCAATCCTCGCGCCAGAGAAGAAGTTGGTGATTGTGTCGATCATGCGAGCTGGACAGGGCATTTTGGATGGCATGCTGCAACTGATGCCATCTGCCAGAGTGGGGCACATCGGGCTGTATCGTGACCCATCGTCTTTAATTCCGGTGGAGTATTACTTCAAGGTGCCTCATGATATTGAGGAGCGGGACATGATTGTGGTGGATCCGATGATTGCGACGGGCAATTCTGCGGTTGCAGCGGTCGATCGCTTAAAAGAAACCCTGCCCAAATCTCTGAAGTTGGTTTGCTTACTGGCTTCTCCCGAAGGAATTACCAACTTCCACAGTCATCATCCTGATGTCCCCATCTACACAGCAGCGGTGGATGAAGGCTTGGATGAACACGGCTATATTATTCCTGGGTTGGGCGATGCGGGCGATCGCTTGTTTGGCACGAAGTAGCAATATCTTTGATCGGAGATGTTGAATTTTGGATTCCTGCCTGCCCTACGATCGAGAGTATTTACGATTGTTAAACGATTTAATTAAACGATTTACTGGATGCGATACTCATTTTTTTCAGGTCGAGTTGGTACTCAACTGCTCTCTGTGCTGTTAGCGGCGATCGTTTGGTTGATCGGGGCTGCGTCCATCTCTGCCAGTCCCTTGAGCGATCGCATGGCGAACTTTCCCGACTGGCAAGATAAGCCTGGGGTGGAAGCTGTGCAGGGAGATCTAATTTACCCCGATTGGCTGGCTGGCACCTGGACCATGACGAGCATCTTGACTGAAATGGTTTCACCTTTAGCGCCAGAGGTAACTACGCCTGGGTTTGAGGGCAATCGGCAGTTTTTAAACCAACCCGTGCGCTGTAAGGTGCGGTTTGTGCCGAGCAATGTCTTGAAAGGAAATGGGTTTTCCTTGCCGTTGTTATCTTTGCCAACAAAGTCTTTAGTAAAGGCAGAAGTCGTGTCCGATCGAGCCTTTAATGGGCTGAATCTGGCAAAGGCATATTTGGGCGATCGAGTGTTTCGAGTCTGGGCAGATTCTCGTGACAATACTCGCATCATCACCAAGTTTCGAGACAATCGCAAACTCTTTTCCACCGCGATCGGGCGTGCCGTAGAACAACCTGATGCCACTCACTTCATTGCAACCGAACTCTTTCAACAGTTTTTTCAGTCACCCGAAAAACCCTACAAAAATCAGGTGGAAACGACAACGGAGTACGTCTTGAACTCAAACGGCATCGTGACCGCTGACCAAATGACCGCTGTGTATCTGAATCCGCCCCATCCCAAAGCATTCCTGGCGGGCGATCGTCCGGTGGCACTGTACCGCTATCGCCTGGAGTTTGTGAAGGGATAACCGGGATTTGTCCTACCGTTTCATGGCTTGCAGGAGCGCTGTCAATGCTTGATCTTCTGAGGAATTGACCTGGCGATCCATCATGGCAAGGCTGACCGCTTTGGGCAGAGCGATCGCGGCAACATCTGGTTCCAAGCCATCAACCAGATCATCCAAAGATTGGGGAACTTTCAGCGCCGATCGCACCCCCAGCAGGGTGTTTTCATCAAAGCCCATGGCTTGCAATTGAGGCTGTAGCTGCTCCCATTCAACCTTTTCGTTAGGATTGCCCACTTGAATCAGGTATGCCAGCAATCGTTGAATGCAAGTTTGCTGTTTGGGCGTGAATTGTGGTTCAGCAACCTGCAACCCGTTGTCATGGGTGGACTGGCTAGAACTGAGATTTTGAATAATCTGTTGCCAATCGTGGGTATCACAAGCATCGGGCTTATTCACCGTCAGGGCAATGTGAATTTTGCCAGATTCAGCCTGAAGTTGGGTCACTTGAGCCTGAACCCCCAGAAAACCCAACCACTGCGAGACGGTTGAAACTAATGTAGACCGAGTGGCGCGACTGTTTGCCAGCAATCGAGTTTGGGTTTGCACCATCGGACGCACAATTTGGGACAGCATAAGCAAAACCAGAATTATCCAATGTGTCCTTTCACAATATCTGATGTTTTGCCGTTCTCGGCGATTTGTTTGGAGTTCCCTAACAATCACACCCCCTGGAATTTGTGCGATTCAGCCTGAATGATACGTCGTTAAGTCGATCGCGGTGCTTCTAGCGAACAATGCCTTCCACTTTCGACTCCAGCGACTTGAGAAATTCCGTATTGACACCAGATTCACGGGTCAGAGAGACCTTGCCAGTTCGCGCAATTTCCCGAATCCCAAATTTGTTCAGCACCTGGACGATCGCGACCATCTTGCCGGGATCTCCCACTACTTCCAGCGTCAGGGAATCCTCAGCCACATCGACAACCCGTGCTCGGAAAATTTGGGCGAGTTCAATAATTTCGGATCGCGTGGTGCTGTTAGCATTCACCTTCATCAGCATCAGTTCCCGTTCCACGCAGGGCACTTCCGTAATATCAAGCACCTTAATGACGTTAATCAGCTTATAAAGTTGCTTGGTCAATTGTTCGATGATGCGATCGTCTCCCGGAACCACCATCGTGATGCGGGAAACTCCGATTTGTTCAGCCGGACCCACAGCCAAGCTTTCAATGTTAAATCCTCGGCGAGCAAATAAACCTGCAATTCGCGTTAGAACGCCTGCTTCATCTTCGACCAATACAGAAATAGTGTGCTTCATGGCGGCTACTGCCCAACAGTAGAAGGGGATGCTAAAAAAATCTAAGTTCTTTATTTTACTGTGATGGGTGGAGCAATGGTTTTGTCTTGTGAAAAACCCATGACTTCCCAAGGAATGTTGCTGATGCGACGATCTCGCTCAAAATCTCGAAAATGCACTCGTAGAGGCTTCGCCAGGGTTTGCCATGCCAAACGCTCAAATCCACACCGAGCATAGAGCGGCACCAGCTTTGGTTTACACACCAGGTAAATTGGATTGTTTGCGGCTTTGCTAACTTGTCGCACCAAGGTAGAAGCCAACCCCTTTCTTCGCCATCCCGGTTGGACAACCACATGGTACAAGACACTAAACTGACTAAAATCAGACATGGCAATACAAGCAACAATCTGTCGATCGCAGTCAACTACCCAATAGTTTGACCAGTTGAATAAAGGCTCCGATGGGATCAGCAGGATGTAAACCAGCAACATCAGGCTAGACGCGATCGCCCAGAGCGCCGTACCCCCCAGAATGACAATGCTCAAGCTTTGTAGTGCAGGGGAGACAGGTTGGCTGGTCAACCTGGCAGCGATCGCCACGAAAGCCCATACCAACAAAACCCTGGCAAGACGACAGCCCACCAAACGCAAATCAAACCCCAATGCCTCGGAACCAATTAACCGCAGTACCAACCGCTGAAGCACCCAGCGATCGCTATTACGAGCAGGTCTCAGGATGCAGGATGCAGGCAACGCGACCAGAACCATGAGGCAAGATGCGATCGCTTACAGCAGGGCGTTCAAATTTTGCACGATCGGGCTGTTTCGCTGCTGAATAATCCGCTGATAGGTCGCAGCCAGTGCCAGCGCCGCCTCATTCTCTACAGCGCTTGCAGCAGCACAAGTAGCATAGGGTTCGTAAATAGCATCCCACTGGGGTGATTGAAACAACGTCGTGGCAATTTCGGCAAACAATATCTCATCCAACCGTTCTTCCAGGCTGGAGCCATCAATGTTTGTCATCAACTGTTGCTTGGCTTTGCAACGAATGACTGCACGCATGGGATAGATTGAGTGATCAGCAAGTTCCATAGTTCGAGTGTCATCTAGCGAACAATGGATGAAGTATACAGTTCTCTGAGGAAAGGCTCAATCCACTTGAGACAGAACCCGCAATTTTTATGAAGAGAAATTGCAGTCTAAACGGTATCGACCTTGATTGCTGACACCAGCCTTAAATCCCGCAACTCATCTGTATTTCCTCGATCGCATAGTTGGCAGGGGCAGAACTCTGCACTTGCAAACCAGGCACTTTGAAAGAGGCTGTAACCATTGGATCTTCCGTCAAGACTGCAAACGCAATTAATCGATAAGCTCCGGGTTGCTTCAGCACCACTTCTGAAAAATGCACCGTACAGGGTTTTACCGGATCAGCCTGAGTGGCGATGTGGGTTTCTCCAAGATCGAACAGGGTGCCGCTTGCCAGGTGCTTTGCCTGACAGGTGACATGATAGGTGATTGGAGTCGATTGATCGATCGTGCCATCGACCAGATTCAAAGCAAGTTCTAAATCAATGGGTGCGTTCGCCAGCAGCGTTTCTTCTGCCAGTGAATTGCTTTGGTCAATGACGATCGTGGTTTTAGTGGGTTCTGATTGATGAATGCGAATGTGAGAAATCTCGATCGTGGCGGATAGGGGCTTAGACTCAATTTTTTCTGATCCAGTTTCCTCAACCACCGATGCAGCGTTTAACAAATTAGAATCTGATGAAATTTCAGCGCTGAAATCATCTCCAGCTTGATTCAGTATCCACTGTTGCAGTTCATTACTGTAAACTTTTGACCAGATTTTCGTATTGCCAGTATCTAGATTTTGAATCACAATCTGCTGTTTCAACGTTCCATTAGTTGAACAAGTTTGCAAATCAACTTGAAATGATGCAAGTGTATTCCAGGAAGCAATTTCTGATTGAGTTGAAATCTCTTTCAAAAAAGATTTTGGATCAACCTGGGATAATGTAGTGAGGGCTTGAGCCTGCTGTAACCAACCTTCAATTTCACTCAAAGAAACTGTGTATCCTGACTCTTTTAACTGAGTTTTTAACGCTTCTGCCGTAACCTGCGTCAGCGCCTCAACTGTGCTGATTCCCAGGGCTTCTAACCACTGTTTTTTGGTTGTGCCAATGCCTCGGATATCGGTCAATTCTTTTATTGATTTGCCATTCCCATTTGTAGCAGTTAAATGTTTAGCTGGCGATAAGCCTTTCATCTGTCTTTTCCCTTAAATAAACTCGCTTGAAGAAGACCTGGTAGGAGATAAACACCTACCAGGTTCACACGACCGATTCAAAACGCTGGGTAAAAATTGAACTAATTCACCAAGGATGTTTCGGGTCTCACAACACTCCTGGGATCCGACAGGAGTGTGTGAGTGGTCAGATTCACGGCAAAACTGTCGCAATCTTAGATTTCTGCACCAGCGGGGTAAACCTGAAGCAGAACTTCTTTGATGTAGCCATGACCAAAGATCTTGGTGCTGCAAGCATTGCGAACAGGTCCAACTTCAGCCGTAGCAGCGATCGAGTACAGACCGGGAACCAATCCATCGCGACTAGCCACACCGCTGTGGGTAATGCGATAGACGTACTTGTCCTTCACAGTCAAAATCGTTTCAGACAGATCGATCTCAACTGCACGACGACCAAACCCTTCGAAGCTGAAGTAAACGGTGATTTGAGTTCCCAGACACATCAACAACTCGGTTAAGGGAGTCCGGTTAAATTCAATATCAACGCTCACATCATATTCTTCGTTTGCGCCGATAATGTACTGAGAGTTAGCGGGTGCAGCAGGCTTGGTGCTCTTACCACGAACATTCAAGTTGAACAGTTTGAAGGCAACCGGTCCAACGATGCTGCGGGAAAAGGTTTCGCTGAGGGTCAGTTCATCGGGCTGACCAGGAACGCCTTTTACTTCAGCAGCCAATGCCATTGCTTCGATTTCCAGAGACATAAGATTTTTTCCTCGTGATTTTCAGACTCTTGATTAGCTGACAAGCTTTGCAGAGTAGACGTTTCAGCCGTTTGCTTTGCTTTGCTTGTCATGTCCCTATGATGGCAACGAGGCAATCTGTCTGGTATTCCCCCCGTGGGTACTCTTGCTCCGTCTGAAAATTACAAATCCCGCAAATATACGATTCTGGACGTTAATGGCTTAGTTCGTTGCAATAAGCTTTCACTTGCAAATCAACGCCCGTGATCGCGGTTCCTACAACGATCGCATTGGCTCCCAGAACGATCGCCTGTTTTGCCATCTGGGCTGATGCAATCCCGCCTTCACAAATAACGAAAGTGTCCAGTTCTACCAACTGAGCTAACAGATCGAAACCCGGTGGTTTAAGGTGATGGGTTTCCTGGGTGTAGCCATAAAGCGTTGTGCCAACGATGTCTGCGCCTGCTTGCACTGCCGCGATCGCATTGTCCAGCGTATCCACATCTGCCATGACAGGCTTGCCCAACTCAGCCTGGATGCGTTGAATTAAAGATTCCAAAGTTTCGCCCTCTGGACGAGGACGAGACGTGGCATCGATCGCAATAATATCTGCTCCTGCTTGCGCGATCGCTGCCGCATGATGAAATTGGGGCGTGATGTAGACATCAAATCCTGGAATTTGCTGCTTCCAAAGCCCAATAATCGGAGCCGAAACTCGGCTCCTTACAGCTTCCACATGGGCAGGACTTTCAATTCGCACCCCCACCGCGCCTTGATTGATCGACGCTTGCGCCATTGCTGCGATGACACTCGGTTCGTGCATGGGTGAACCTACCGGAGCTTGGCAAGAGACAATCAAGCCCCCTTTCATCTGCCCATCTATCCATCCGCCCATCTAACCCACCTACCCTTTTGCCCTACTTAACCAACACCCCATCTTCCAGGTGCGTGACGCGATCGGCAACGTCAATCAGGCGAGGATCATGGGTCACGATCAGCACCGTCCGGTTGCTTTCCTTGGCAAGATCTCGCAATAGTTCAATCACCGTATGTCCGCTGTGAGAGTCTAAAGAGGCGGTCGGTTCATCTGCCATGATTAAGCGAGGATTACCAGCCAGGGCACGAGCGATCGCGACCCGTTGCTTTTGTCCACCAGAGAGATCTTTCGGCAGGTAGGAAAGGCGATCGCTCAAACCAACCTGGTTCAACAAATCCCGTGCGTCTTGTTTAGCTGTCTTTCCGCGAATGCCCTTCATCCGCAGCGCCACCTCCACATTCTCCTGAGCAGTTAGCGCTGGGAATAAATTAAACCCCTGGAAGATGAAACCAATATTGTCCAACCGAAATTTAGACAGCATATCCTTAGACATGGCGGTAACGTCCTGCCCCAGAAGATACACCTTTCCTTGAGTTGGGGTTAGAATCCCAGCCAGGATGGAGAGTAGGGTGGTTTTGCCAGAACCAGAAGGTCCCATCAGGAGTTGAATTTCTCCATACGGAATTTCGAGGTCAACGCCCTGCAAGACTGGAGAAGCGACGGCTCCAGAGCGGAAGGTCATCTCAACTCCCTGAGCAACCACTGCTTTGCGGCTTGCTCGCTCCAAAACTCTGCGCTGAAGCAGTAAGTTCTCTTCAACGGCAACGGCACGGCGCTCCGGGCTTTGAACAAAATTAGCAATGTTGATTTGAGATGCGGTCATTCGTTTTGAACTTGATGCTTGTAAACAGTACGGGCTAGGCAGAGTTGCAAAGTAGAGATAAAACTTTACAACGGGGAGGAGGCTCGAAACCAGGAGGTTAACTAACTACAGTGGGAAAAGATTATTTTCTATTGACGTATTCTTGCACGATAGTTGTATTAACTATTGTAACGAAATACGAGAAACCACTGGTTGTTGGGTTAACACTAAACGAAGTTAAGACACAGGAATGTCACGCTTTGAACACAATCGCTGGATCAACATGGGTCACCTTCTGAATTGCAAACAGGGCTGAACCAACACACATCACTACTGTCACACCAAACACCGCGATCGCCGTTGTGGGAGTAATTAGAATGACAATTCCTTTAACAGCGGCAGTCCAGGTTCCCAGAGCTAAACAAAGTGCCACGCTGGGGATGTAACCCAGAACCGCCATCCAGAGTGCCTGTTCTGTAATGACACGGTATATAACCCAATCTGACGCTCCCATCGCCTTCAGAGTTCCAAACTCTTTGATGTGATCTGCTACAGAAGAGTACAAAATCTGGCTAACGACCACCATCCCCACAATCACACCCACTGTTGCACCTAAGCCCAGGATGAATCCGATCCCCGTCCGCTCTCGCCAGTAAGAGCGGGTAACCTCCGAAATCTCTGCTTTTGTGTGAGCACGAGTTCCTGGTAAAGCGGTTTCGAGACGTTGTTTAAGTTGCTGTAGATCCTGCCCAGGTGCGGCTTTAACTAAAACGTAAGTAATTTGGTCAGTCAAATTCAACCGTCTAGGGAGAGAGGCTTGTTGTGAGGGATTGGTTGAGTTGGCTGAACCGGAGGGATTAAGACATTGCACTTGATCTGCTTCTATTGTGCAGTTTAAAGAGGAATTGTTACCACCTCCAAAAGCATTAGCATTTTCTAAGGAAGCAAACAGCGCCGTACTGGATGACATAGATTGAGTGTATTCGGTCAAACCCACCAGTTTTGCCTGAAAGGGCACAATCTTACCCACATCGTTCAGTTGCTTCAGATTCAACGTTGTCAAGTTGCTGCGATCGGTGGCAAAAGTGTAAGGCTGCTTCAGTTGATCGACCGAGCCTTGGACAAATTTGAACTGACCAAACAAATCGCCTTGAGGATTGAACCCCCAAACCCGTGCGGGCACAATGCGATCGTTTGAGTCGAGCCACACCACCGTCCGAGACATCAATGCCTCTGCCCGTTCCACTCCTTCAACCTCTCTTGCCTGGATCAGTCGCTGTAACGGGATTGGTAAAGTGACTTCCAGATGCAGCATTTCCTTCGCGCCCACCCAAATATCAGCATCAGATTGCTCGATTAGGCGGGTTGTAGATTCACTAAAACCATCCAAAATGCCCGCTTGAATGGTCACTAAGCTAACAGCAAACATAATCCCTGCTTGAGCCACGATAAAGCGAGGAATATCCTCAAACAGATTTTTGCGGGCAATAGAAGCCATGAGCAGATGGTGATTGATGGTAGGTTGCACAGTCTGAGGAAGAGAGTATCAGAAAGGGCAATCATGACGACTGCCCATGCTCATTTACTCACCAGTAAAAACTGATTCCTCATTGAATTTGGACTGATCCGTATAGTTTTGCAGAATTTCTTTAAAACTGACAGAAAGCACAAGCCAATGGAGATTTATATCGTTCTATCAGGTGATTTTGCTAGTTTTCTGCAATGGGTAGGATAAATGGCAAACGGAAAACAGGTGATCCACCCTAAACTTAGCAATTGTTCATACAAAAATCCCCTCCAGATGGACACAACTCAGACCGTCTAAAGGGGATGAATGGGTGAGGTCAACAAGCAGGTGCTAACGAACTGCTCCGGCTAAATCAGCAGACTGCTGGCAAGACGTTGGGAGGGTGTTGCGGAGACGATCGCCGTACAGCGCTAACGCATTGCCGCCCAACAGGCGGGCAAGATGGTCGCGATCGTAATTCATCTTGGTAGCAGCATCCCGCACACAGTGTTCCAACACGCCATCCCAGTGCCCGTAATCCCCAGAGAAACAAGCCAATCGTTTCCCGACTTCGCCCATTGCCAGGTGCATATAAGCTGGGGCAGGATCATCGGATTCAAACGAGACAAAAATTTGTCCCCGCTCAAAATACTCCATGGGGTCGCGATGGCGCAGATCAGCGTGTTCGTAAAGGCTGGAGTCTTCAACGTTGAGCGTGTTGCGATCGGCAGACCACAACAAATCAAACATTCCTTTCATCTGGCTGATGACCGTAGTGCTGTTGTGGGTGCCCCGTTCTTGCAGCATCAACTTCGTCAGATCCATGAGTGGGGGTTTATAGGGATTTTGGGGATCAAAATCTCGCACCCGCTTCTCCCAGTGTTCGTGCATGGCGTGGGCGAGATCCGGCAACCAGCCGCAGCCCCCTTCCAAAAAGCCGACTCGCAAAGTGGGAAATTGTTCAAATGCCCCATCAAACACCATGCGCGTCATGGCGTGTTGCTGTTGGTTGCGCTGCACAAAGATGTGCGTCAGGACGAAGGTTTCCATGTGATCGGCAATGCCACCCATCATGAAAGAACCCGGTGCCCCGTGAATACCCAGTGCCACGTCGAGATCCACCGCTGCTTGCAACACCGGACGAAAATCAGGATGGCTGATGGCTTTGCAGGTGCGAATTTCTGGGAAAGCTTGGGGGGCGCGGGGGTGGGGCACCGGGAGGTTGGGTGGAACTGCCACGCCAATCATGCCCAATTCATTGACACAGCGGTGCATTTCCTGAATGGCAGCGTTCACGTCCTGGAGTGGCAAAACACCGATCGGCTTGAGGCGATCGCCATAAGGACGGCAATCCTCTGCCATGTAGCTGTTGTATGCCTTGCACAGAGCGATCGCCAAATCTTTATCTAGTAGAGAAGGAAAGACAAGGTTGAGGGTGCCATAGATGACATGAACATCAATCCCTTCTTGATCCATGTGCTCAATCCGGGCGCGGTTGAACATAGCACCCAGGGTTGTTTCAGGGTGCAAGGTGCGAAATCCACCTTTGCCTAAGCCGCTGGGTTGGGGAAACAGTTGCCCCAAATCGTTTTCCCCGGTTTGGGGGTTAAAGTCCATAATCTTGACGCGCTGGTCGCCCAGGTTGTCAATCACTAAGCCGATGCGATCGCGATATTCCGGCTCCAGATAATCCCGCATCACCAGGGGATTCTCCAGTTTGTGAGCATCGGCATCAACTACTAATAATCCGTTGTACATAAACAATCCTTTGAAGTGAGAGGTAAAGGGAGAAGGGGAGGGGGCGAGGAGGGGAGGGGGTGAGGAGGGAGTGATCTACTCACTTACCCACCGACCCATCTACCCATCCACCTCTTGTCTTGTGCGAAGCAGTTGTTTTAGTCCGAACCAGTGCTCAAATGACCAGGACAGGGATGCCAAGATGGTGATACCGGGATATTTTACGAAGGCAGGTTCATTTTTCTCGAAGAAGGCGTGACCCCCCAGAGCGAAAACTTGGGTCAGGACAAGGCAAATCAAGGTGATGCGCCAATCGATGAACAGGAAGACGACAGCAGCGATCGCGAGTAAATTCGTCAGATGGTGTAAGCCTTGATTGATCGGATTCTGATGGCTGGCTACAAAATGCGCCTTTGCCTCTTGAAAATAGCTCACAGCTTTTTCCTCCAGTCAGCCCCAATGGGCAAATGATGCTGGAACGATACCATATGCGCTTTGTGAGCCTTTCAGACTAAGGGAAAATCTTTGGATTTGTAATTTACTACCACCAGCGGAGTTGCAGCATACTGGGTTTAGCTTGGGCGAGTTCCTCTTCACCCAGCCATTCCACGAGCTTGTACGTGCCAAAGACGTGATCCCACCAATCGACTCCCAGTCCGAAGTTGTGGTGCCACATATTGTACTTGTGGTGTACGTAGTGAACGGGCATCTGCATCCAAAAACATTTGGTGGGGTTTTCGTGCTGAAGTTGGTGGGCATAGGAGGAAAACGCTGCATAAATCACTCCACCTAATGTCCAGCCAATGCCAGCGGCGATCGAGATAAAGAACATGGGCAGCATGATCAGCAGGGTGCCCTTGAGATAATCCCGAAATTCCCACAAAACGCCCTGCGCCTCGTTGCGGCGATGATGGTCGCGGTGGCGTTCTCCCAACTTAAGGGGACGATGCATCAACCGATGCACCCAGTACTCCACTAAGCTGGCAAGGACGAAGGCGATCGCAAAACAAATCAGCCCGATCAAGATTTGGGTTGTCGTTACCATGCTAAAGCTTCCTCACTCCAGAGTCTGAATCTACCACTCGCTTAACCTGAAGAGTATTTTGACATCTGGTTTCGAGTTTTATCTACTTCTTTAGTAAACCTCCAGCCCACCCACAATACAAAGATTATGTAAATCTACTTAGAGTTTATCTCAATTGTATGAAGATCTTATGTAAGGTACTGGTGGAGTAATGACACTCTCAGGGGCGTTCTTGCGATCGTTTTCCAGCAAGTCGCGCTGCCGAGCCATTCAATTTATTGAGAGTAGAGGGAAAAGATTCGATGTCCACTCATGCTTGTGTCTTGACTACTGCAACTTTCGATACCAGCCCTTCAACAGACGTACCTGTTACTACGATTGCCCGACCATCGCTTGCCCTAGCCCCCCTCCCTCCCCTCGAAACATCGAGTTTTCTGGTTGGGAGCTTTGGGTTGACCGCCGCTTCTTCATCGCTACCGGAGACAATTAATTCCCTAGATGAAGTTCAAGGGACGCTAACCCTCTCCGGCGGGTTGTTGACGACAGATCTGGTGACACCGTTTGGCTCATCTCAGGAAACCTACGACCTTGTTGCCCTGGCAACCGACTTGAACGAGACCTTCCAGGGCATTTCTGGCTCTCTCACCTTATCCAGTGGGTTAGCGTCTGGGAATTTAATTGTGGAAGGTGAGGAATTTGTTGCCACTGATTTTGAGTTTGCCAGTTTGATCAGTAATTTTGTCTCCGATTTTCTTTCAACGCTGGATGGAACGGTGCCTTTTGCCAATGGGCAGTTGGCGATCGACTTACCCACACCCTTTGGGGATGTTGAAGGCACGATCGGGTTTGGTAGCGGTGCGCTCGTCGTAAACCTGGATACCCCCTTTGCGCCGCTCAACTTCAGCCTCGATTTTCCTGATGATGCTCAATTTACTTTCCCCATTCCGCAATTGGGAACGGATGCCATTTTGAACTTAGCAACTGGACAAATTGAAGCTGACCTCATTCCTATCTTCGCTGGATCGGAGTTGGTCATTCCCATTAACGCGCTCACGGGTAATGTCACCTTTGCAGACGGAATTGCAAATCTGACGCTTCAATCTGGACTGGCGACTGTGGATACCCAATTCAATTTTGCGGCTGAAGTTGAGGAGTCCCTGTTGGAATTTCTATCGACCGCAACGGGTGTATTGAGTATTGGCAATGGTGAACTGAGTGCAAATTTGCAAACTGATCTAGGTGCTTTTGCCGGAATTTTGCCAGCCAGCGAGTTGTTCACAGATTTGATTGCAACTCTGCCGCAGTACGCAGGAACAATTACTCTGGCAGGAGGATCAGCAACCGTTGATCTAACCACTCCAGACGGTGTACTTCAGGGAGCAGTGGATTATGGTCAGTATCTAGATGCCATTGCCTCTTTCGTAGAGGGGTTGGTTGTAGCCTAACGCTGCTTTGCCGCTGTGTAGATTAGGAGTGGGTTCCGGGTTCTGGATGTTAGCCGCGATCGCTGCACAATAACTTGCAATCTCTAACTCCGAACCTGGTTCCTAACGTCCATCGCCATTACTTTCAAAAGTTAATGTTCATTGTTTTGCAAAACACTCCAGGTCACACGATCGACCTGTCCGCTTTCTTTAAGTTTGTGGAATTTTTGAAAGTCTGATACGGCTAGTTTCGTTTCTTCGGTAAAGAATCCATCCCGTGTGATGGCATACCCATTTACCTGTAGCAAGCCTTGCAATTCATAAACATCCATGCCTGAATGTCCTCGCCGCAAAACCCGTGTTCCGGGTTTGATTTCGAGCTTCAAAGCTGCCCAGGTTTTAGGACCCACGATCGCATCCACCCGCATTCCGCGCCGTTGCTGAAAAATCTTCACCGCATCTTCAGTATGGCTGCAAAACTCTCCCGTAACGGGAACACGATATCCATGAGCACGTAGCAATTCCTGTAGCTCGACCACTGCCGGTTGAGCATCCCACGGGCGTAACGTTGGTCCAGTAGAGAGAGAGTTTATCGTTGCGTCAACATATTTAACCATTAGAAAACTTGCTGCATAGATAGAGGCTTGATCACCTATTACTATCCACTATTTGTCCATTTGCAACAACGTTTGTTAGGGAACGGAAATGGGGTTGGGGAATGGGGGTTGGGGGGTTAGGGAATGAGAAATAGGGGCTGCTCCTTGATCTCAATCTCCAACCCCTAATCCTCAACCCCTGCCTCTAGCGTTGACTTACCAGATCATCTTTTGCCTGCCGCACCTGAGCAACGGACACAGGCACCACTCGTCTACCCTGATCGTCGGATTCGTAACCCCACTGTTGCCGACCATTGGAGACGATCGCGAGGTAACTCAACTCGTTGCGGCAGCGAAACAGGAAGCAGACTCGTTTAGTTTGTTCCTTCACTTCCAGGAAGCGCAAAGCGTTAGGTTGCACCGCTGAACCACCGGCTTTCGTGATCTCGCGGGCGATCGCATCGGCAACTTTGGTAGGGAGAACGGCACGCCGATCCATCACCATTTGACTACCATCTTTATTGGTGTGGTAAGTCCAGTCCACTCCTCCAGCATTCACTTGCACAACCCAGCCCTCCAGGGGTTTGAAGTTGGCTGGGCACAATCGACCAAAGTTGAAGGCGCAGTCGTTGCCCCAGGTTTGAGCTTTGGCGGATACCAATTTTACCGTAGGGGAATTTGTCCAGGTTGTGGCATTTTGCAACACGGCTCTTTCCACTGATACGGGCAGACGAGCAATGTTAGAGGTCACACGGGGATCGATCGCCAGTTGAGTTCCGGCTTGATCAATGCGGTAAGTCCAGGATTGATTACCCACTCTCACCACGGCTTCCCATCCCTCAACGGGCTGGTAGATCATCGGGCACATCTCCCCAAAGTTAAAGACGCAGGCATTGCTAAAGCTGCGTTGCGATACCTGAGTAATTTGTAAGCTGGAGGTCATTAATCCAGAACGGGCAGCGGCATCGGCAAGAATCCGATTTTGCAGGACAACCGGCAGGGTCGTGAGGGAAACATTCACTCTGGGATCGAGGACAACACGAGTTCCGGGACGATCGACGTTGTAGCGCCAGGTTTGATTGTTAACCTGTGCCAACACTTCGTAACCCGCGATCGGGTTGTAGGGGCGATTTTGGCAATACTCTCCAAAGTGCAGCATACAGGGATTGCTAAAGCTCACCTCTTTGGTCTGCAAAATTCGCACAGATGCAGGAGAAAGCTTGGCTCGCTTTGCCGCATCCATAATCACGGCATCAATGTGAGATCCAGGCATTGTGTTAGATCCTGGAGAGGCCTGGGCAACAACGGCTTCGCTCAATCCAGAAGCCATTCCGCCTGCAACTAGAGTTGTGCAAGCCAGACCCAAAACGAACTGTTTAGAAAAATTGTTGTGACTCCATTGAGTCATCAGGGAAGAACTTGATTTCATAGGAATACTTGAACCTCAAACCAAATAGGGTGCCTGGGGGCGATCGCAATCTCAAAGAATGAGCAGATTAACTCATCAGTCACTCAATCAAAGACGTTGTTTAGTACAACCAATGTTCCTTTACACACCTGGTTCTCGAAAGTCGGGATAAAATCTGGTCGATTGGTATGAATTTGGCAGTATTTGTTTGTAGGCGGGTTGGAAGTCCATTGTGATTGCGTAGAATACAGATTCCAAAAGACAGGGATAAGGATGCCGATTTTTTGCAGGTGTGATAATTCTGGAGATGGAACAGTGGTTGGCACCTGATGAGCTTATGCTGGAAACGATCGCGATTGTCCTGATGGGTTTAATTCCTGGAGTGCTTGCCTCCTACCTGGCAACCACAGGCATTCGTCGGTATCGGCGAGAACGACGCTATTATCAAACCTTTGGAGAGCCTTCCTCTATCCAGCTTCTCCAACCCTATCTGCCCTCCCAGGATTATCACTACGTGGAAGGACTGGGCTACATGGTGGGCGACTTGTCTTGTCAGTTCAATGCTCGATCGCCTTACCTGCGCTGCGCCGTCAATCCTTCAGGACCCTGCCAGGGTTGTTCATCCTACGAAGCGCTGCACTTTCCTGAAGAGCCGGACGACTCCCAATCCATGAAGTTCAATTCATGACCAGTGACGAATGACCAATGACGCTTCTTTAGGTTAATTCGCGATCGTTTTCATCCATTTCGCCTCTAGAGCCAGCATACTGATGAGAGGTAGCATATCTCCTGGATGTGTCTACAGTCTTCTAGAGTCTAAGTTCTATGATTTTCCCTGATTTTGCCCAATTTGCCGAACTCGCCCAGCAGGGTAACTTTGTGCCTGTTTACCAGGAGTGGGTGGCTGACCTGGATACCCCCGTTTCTGCCTGGTATCGGGTTTGTGCTGGACAACCCTACAGTTTCCTGCTGGAGTCGGTGGAAGGAGGGGAGACAATTGGACGCTTTAGTTTGTTAGGCTGCGATCCATTATGGGTCTTGGAAGCTAGAGGTGCTCGCACCACACAAACTTACCGGGATGGCACAACGACTCAATTTGAGGGTGATCCTTTTACCGCCTTATCTCAGTGTCTGGAACCGTACCATCCGGTGCAATTGTCCCAGCTACCACCCGGCATCGGCGGATTGTTTGGCTTTTGGGGTTATGAGCTGATCCACTGGATCGAACCGCGTGTGCCGGTTTATCCGATCGCGGAAACTGATTTGCCGGATGGGTTGTGGATGCAGGTGGACAATTTACTGATTTTTGATCAGGTGAAACGGAAGGTGTGGGCGATCGCCTATGCCGATTTGCGGGACTCGAATACCAACCTGGAAACTGCCTACCAGCAAGCTTGCGATCGCGTGACTCAACTGGTCAACAAACTGCGATCGCCGTTGTCGGAACAGGCACGGCTATTGGAATGGTCATCCCCAGAAGGCAGAAAACAGGAAGCAGCAAGCGCACAGCAGAAAGAAGCTGTGTTATCGCTGGAATACCAGAGCAACTTTACCCAGGAGAAATTTTGTCAGGCTGTAGAGATGGCAAAGAATCACATCTGGGCAGGAGACATCTTCCAAGTGGTGATTTCTCAACGCCTGTCTACTGAATATGAGGGAGACCCGTTTGCCTTGTATCGATCGCTGAGGTTGATCAACCCTTCCCCCTACATGGCGTACTTCAACTTTGGTGATTGGCAAATTATCGGTTCCAGTCCAGAGGTGATGGTTAAAGCAGAGCAAGGCAACACCACAGAGGCTCCGCTGGTGGCAACAGTGCGCCCGATCGCTGGGACGCGCAAACGAGGCAAAACGATCGCAGAAGATCAGGCATTGGCGGCAGATTTGTTGCAAGATCCCAAGGAAATTGCGGAACACGTCATGCTGGTCGATTTGGGACGCAATGATTTGGGACGAGTTTGCCTGAATGGAACCGTCACCGTGGATGAGCTGATGGTGATCGAGCGCTACTCCCATGTGATGCACATTGTGAGTAACGTGATTGGCAAATTGGCACCCTCCAAAACGGCATGGGATTTGCTGAAGGCGTGTTTCCCTGCCGGAACGGTAAGCGGTGCGCCCAAGATTCGGGCAATGGAGATCATTCACGATCTGGAGCCTTGCCGTCGTGGTCCCTATTCTGGCGCTTATGGGTATTACGACTTTGAAGGACAGTTGAATACGGCGATCGCCATTCGCACAATGGTCGTCCGCAGTCAAGGCAATGGCAAACACACCATTAGCGTACAAGCGGGTGCCGGATTGGTAGCAGATTCCGTGCCCGAAAAGGAATACGAAGAAACCCTCAACAAAGCCCGTGGCATGCTAGAAGCCATTCGTTGCTTAGGATAAATCAATAACTTTGGTCAAAACGCTTACACCGTAATAAAACCACTTTGCCGAGGAGATCCCTATGGTTTCTCAGCTTCAATCTTCAACTCAACCAGAGATCATCTACCCTGACAGTGACGGGCAGCCGATGGCAGATAACACCAAACAATTTCGCTGGATTGTCACCATCAAAGAGAATCTGGAGCGACTGTTTCGCGATCGGGCAGATGTCTTCGTCGCCGGGGATTTACTGTGGTATCCAGTTGAGGGCAACAACACACTGCGGCAAGCTCCCGATGCGATGGTGGCGCTTGGTAGACCCAAAGGTGACAGAGGTTCTTACAAACAGTGGGAAGAAGACAACATTCCGCCCCAAGTCGTGTTTGAAATCCTGTCTCCAGGCAACCGCATGGGCAGGATGGCGCGGAAATTCCAGTTTTACAATCTATATGGCGTGGAGGAATACTATGTCTACGATCCAGACGACGTTGAACTGATTGGTTGGCTCCGCACCGAACAAGCCCTGGAAGTCATCGAAAACATGGACGGTTGGGTCAGCCCTCGATTGCAGATCAGGTTTGATTTGTCTGAACCAGAACTGCAAATTTTTTACCCCGATGGTTCCCGGTTTTTGACCTATGTTGAGTTAGCAGACCAATTAGACCAGGAGCAACAACGGGCAGAGGTAGAACGCCAACGGGCAGAGGCAGAACGCCAGCGGGCAGAGGCAGAACGCCAACGAGCAGACGAATTAGAACAGCAATTACAACAGTATCGCGATCGTTTTGGTGATTTATCTCAATAAAGATATCTATGTCCTTGATTGTCGCCACATTTTACAAGTTTGTGCCCATAGCAGATTGCTCAACCCTGCAAGCCAGAATGCTGGAGTTCTGCCAAGAGCAAGAGATTAAAGGCACAATTCTGCTTGCGCCTGAAGGCATCAATGGCACGATCGCTGGGCGAGAATCGGCGATCACGGCTGTCCTGACATGGCTTAAGGCAGATCCTCGCTTTGCAGATCTGGAACATAAAGAAGCAAGCGCTGAAGCATTTCCATTTGAACGAATGAAGGTGAAGGTGAAGCAAGAAATTGTCACCTTCGGCAAACCAGAAGTCAATCCGGCAGCGATCGCGGGTACTTACGTCAGCCCCCAAGCCTGGAATGACTTGATTGCTGATCCAGATGTGATCGTGATTGACACCCGCAATGATTATGAAGTCCGCATTGGCACTTTCGATCGAGCCATTAATCCAGAAACAAACTCCTTCCGTGAGTTTCCTGAGTATGTTGAGAAGCATCTCAATCCCAATCAACATCAAAAAATTGCCATGTTCTGTACGGGTGGCATTCGGTGTGAAAAAGCGTCTGCGTATTTATTGTCTCAAGGGTTTCAAGCGGTCTATCATCTGCAAGGAGGCATTCTCAAATACCTGGAAGAAGTGCCTGCGGAAGAGAGTTTGTGGCAAGGGGAGTGTTTCGTGTTCGATGAGCGCATAGCCGTCAAGCATGGACTAGAACCTGGCTCTTACGAAATGTGCCGCAGTTGCGGTCATCCCATTGCCGATGCCGACAAAGCCTCGCCCCATTACGAGGAAGGTATTACCTGTCCCTACTGCTACGACAGTCTGACACCCGAAAAACGTGCCCGTCAGATAGAACGTCAGCGGCAATTCAAATCCTTGTCCTAATGCCACACTCGTTCTAATGCCAAACCTGTCTGCTCAGTCCTCGCTGCAATTTCCCTATACGCTGGCATTAGCTAATGCTACAGCAACTCGGCAGTTTGGCATTGAGTTGGGCAAAGTCCTCCCTCCTGGCAGTGTGCTGTTGCTTGAAGGGGATTTGGGTAGCGGCAAAACTACTCTCGTTCAGGGTATCGGGGAGGGGTTGGGAATTGCGGAACCAATCGACAGCCCCACCTTTACCCTGATTAACGAATATCTTGAAGGACGATCGCCCCTGTATCATCTCGATCTATATCGACTGAATACAGCGGAAGTTACCGATTTAACCCTGGACATTTACTGGGATGAGGCTGAAGTGGAACCAGGAATTGTGGCGATCGAATGGGCAGAACGCTTACACCACAAACCACTCGATTATTTGCAAATTCAACTCACTTATGTAGAACCGGAAGGACGGCAAGCAATCTTACTTCCCGTTGGGGAATTTGACCCAAAACCATTGTTTGCATTGATCCAAAAATAGAGGCAGTCCGCAAACCGCCTCTACTGAGATCGAATGATATCGAATTTAAACCATGAATGTTAACGATCGACCATTGGACGACCAGACGAGTCGAGATCGAGTTCCTCCCGACGAATTTGTTCATCCACATCTACGGTTTCTCGATCGACCACTTTTTTGACTTTGACATCCTCCGCCACAAAGGCTTCTTTGCGAATGTCTGGAGTCTCCTCGTAAACATCAACTCTAGCGACTTCGCCTTCGTTAAAATTCGCTTCTCCAGGTGCAACAGGTGCCCCTGCATCCGTTGGGTTCACCCGCTCAACAACAACTCGCTCTTTCTCGATCGGCACTGTGACTCGTGCGGTCTCGGTTTCAGCGTGTTTGCCTACAACCACATCGCCCACTTTTTCCCGATGCTTATCTGCAACCAAGCGTTCCTCGTATAAGCGCACCGTTTCTGCATCGGTAACATCCTGGGTAGATACAACATCACGGCGATCGTCGTGATCACCAGGCAAAGCATTTTCAACCCGATTCCAAGCATCTTTAGTGGCGTGTTTTGCCTTCTCCCAAGCTAAACCCGCTCCACCTCGATGGGTTTCATAGTCGCGCTGTAGGTCAGGTTCAACCTCATCGTAGGTTCGTCCTGTAATACCGTAGCGACCGTAGCCCTCATAACCGGTTCTGTAAGCGGGATGGTAATCTTCGTACTTCTCCTTTTTGTCTACGTAAGGGCGGGAAGAGTAGTGATTGCGCCAGTATTCTTCTTCGATCGTAGGGTTTACCCGTTCTGCCGCGCCTTTGCCAGCTAAACCACCGACAACACCACCGACAACACTACCCACAACAGCCCCAACCGGACCGCCAACTGCCCCGCCAACAACGGCTCCAACTGCCCCTGCTCCGGCGGCACCGAGACCTGTCCCAACCGGATGGGCGCCGGGTTCACCAGTAATTGGATCGGGATTAGAATCGTTCGGATCGTAGAGCGGGTTCTTTTTTTTATCATCAGCCATAAGAATACCTCCGAGTCAAAATACTTTTCTCTCAAAACTTCTTCACTATAGTCATTAAAAAATTCAAAAACGTCTTCATTAGGAATGAAATGAACTGACTTTGTGAGTGCTGCTTCTATTTCTTTTGATAATCTTTTCAACTTACTCTAAGTTTTATTTCTAATTTTCTAATAATAGATTTTATGTCTCCCAGGCAGTGTTTTAAAACCTTTTGATCCTCCCTAACCCTTCTTAAATAAGGAGGGAACTGAACCACTCAAAGTCCCCTTTCTAATGGGGATTTAGGGGAATCTTCAAAGTTAAAGCCCCACTCAAGGTTTTAAAGCACGCCCTGGGATGTCTCCCATTTGGAAGATGAATTTGTTTCTTTTTCTTTCTAAGTTGAAGTCAACTACAAGTTTATTTTTGGGGACAAGCAAGATGTCTGCCTTTACACCCAACCCTTATGAGTCAGATTATTCCAACTATCAAAAAGCTCCTGGTAGCTTTGCGCTGAATCGGTTTGAAGTTTACAGCGATCGCCACGAACGAGTTGCCAGAGTCATTGATGGGCTACAAAATGCGTCTGGAGAATTGCAGTACTTGGTGGTTGAGTTTGTGGAGTGGGATCCAGGCAAGCAGTTGTTGATTCCGGTTCACTTAGCACAGGTCGATCTTCCAACTCAGCGGCTTTATGTCCCCAGTTTGAATCGGCAACAAGTGCTGGCAACGCCTGCTTACAATCGGAATCCTGCGGTTAATCCAACTCCAGCGAGACCTGTTCAACCGGACGTAGCGCCAATGCGATCGCTGGAGCAAAGTGTGCCGTTAGAAGCTTCCGCGCCACTGGAAGGTTATCCCGTCTCCCATCCTCCCAATTCTCCACTGCATCCAACACAACCTGTTGCGGCAGTTCCTTCCACCCCAGTCCCTACGTCCCAGCCGCCAGCAGCACGATCGTCCCCTCCCGTTCGCCCCATTCCGCCAACCCGTCCCCCTGCCGATTTACCTCAAGCACAGGTGATTCATGAGGAAGTGATTCCGGTACGGGAAGAGCGATTGGTGGTGGATCACAAAAAACAAAAAGCGGGCGAGGTTATCGTTCGTAAAGAAATTGAAACCGAAATTGTTGAAGTTCCTGTGCAACGCGAGAAATTGATCGTGGAACAGGTGGGGGCTGAACCTCGGCAATTGGCAGAAATTGACCTGGCAGATGAAGCATCATTGAATCATCCTCAACGGCGAGAGGCACAACTTCCGCCCTTACCCGATCGCTACGAATAGCGTTACCTGGCAAAACCCCACCCGCAATTCAACGACGAGTTAATCCAGGAGGTTTACGCAAATTTGCCTATGTCCATTGTTTCTCCATCCCTGAACCTGTTTCTGAAAGTTAAAGTCTAAGGGAAATGGGTGATGGTTTCAGCAAGGAGTAAACAGTGTGAAACGGTGGAAAACGCTGAGAGTGCCGAGGTGGATGCTGGCACTGTTAACGCTGGGGCTGGTGGGGCTGGGAGGCTACTTTGCCTATAGTCAAGTCACAGCGGCTCAACGGCAGGAGATGCGCCGGCGGGTACAAACTGCCACAGTGGAGGAGCAGCCTTTGGTGATTACGATCGCCGCGAATGGCATTGTGCAACCGGAGCGATCGGTAAATGTTAGCCCCAAAAGTTCTGGTGTGTTGAAGGAACTGCGGGTGCGGGAGGGCGATCGAGTGGAGCAGGGGCAAATCCTCGCCACAATGGATAGTTCCAGCCTACAAGGACAACTGACTCAGGCAAAAGGACAACTGGCATCGGCTCAGGCAAGTCTGCAACGAACGTTGGCAGGCAACCGAACTCAGGACATTGCTCAGGCAGAAGCACGAGTGCGAGATGCCCAGGCAGCACTGCGACAGGCAGAACAAAACTTTCAGCAGAATCAGCAGTTATTTAGCACGGGAGCCATTGCCCAGCGAGAATTTAACACTTCTCTGGCAGAGCGAGATCGGGCGATCGCCCAGCTTAATCTGGCAAAACAAGCCCTCTCCTTGCAACAAGCTGGTTCTCGTCCAGAAGATGTTGCTCAAGCACGCGCCGAAGTGATCCGCGCCGAAGGTCAACTGCAAACGGTCGAGTCTCAAATTAATGACACGATTATTCGCGCCCCTTTTAGCGGCGTAGTAACCCGCAAATTTGCCGATCCTGGCGCGTTTGTCACCCCGACAACCTCTGGGAGTTCCGTGTCTTCGGCAACGTCTTCATCCATTTTGGCGCTGGCTGCCAACAATCAGGTCGTGGCAAAAGTGGCTGAAACGAGCATTCCTCAAATTAAGCTGGGTTTGCCCGTCACCATTGAAGCAGATGCGTTCCCGGATCAGTCTTTTTCGGGACGGGTGACTCAAATTGCCACTCAATCCACCGTGGAGCAGAATGTCACCAACTTTGAAGTGAAAATGTCGATCGTCGATCCGCGCAACCAACTCAAAGCCGGAATGAACGCCAACGTCAAGTTCAACGTTGGCAATCTAGACAAGGCATTAGTGATTCCCACCGTGGCGATCGTGCGACAGGAAGAAGGTACAGGCGTTTTGTTAGCCGGGGGCGAGTCAGGAAAATCGCGCTTCCAACCAATCAAAACCGGTATTACCGTAGACAATAAAACAGTGGTGTTATCGGGTTTAGCCGCCGGACAAAAAGTGTTGTTGAGTTTTCCGCCCGGTGAACGTCCGCCCTCTCGGACTCCGTCCGTGATTCCGGGTATGGGTGGCAGTGGACGGCAAGGTGGCAGACGAGGAGGCAATTGATTATGGCATCAAAACCCTTGTCCATGCCCAAATCTGTTCAACCCACCCAGGTGTCCTGGCTGGAAGTGGCAACGATGGCGTTGGAGGCATTGTGGAGCAATCGCCTGCGTACCAGTTTGACCATGCTGGGAGTAGTGATTGGCATTGCCTCTGTGATTATGGTGACTTCCGTCGGGCAGGGGGTGCAAAAAGCGACAGAGCAGCAAATTCAAGCTTTGGGGACGAATGTCTTGCTGGTTTTGCAGGGATCTGCCCGGACTGGAGGCGTGAGCCAGGGCGCGGGCTCGGCATCCACCCTCACCTGGGAAGATGCTCAGGCGATCGCCCAGCAAGCTCCAGCCGCAGCGGGAGTTACGGCGTTTCTACAACGCTCTGGGCAGGTCGTTTTTGGCGATCGCAACACCTCAACATCGATTTTGGGCACCGATCTGACCTATACCGATGTGAAAGAACTCAAGGTGCAGGAAGGACAGTACTTCACCGAACTGGATTTGGCGAATGCCAACGCCGTTGTTGTCCTGGGTAGCCGAGTTAAAGAAGATTTGTTCGCGCCTGGAGAACGAGCGATCGGGGCAAATGTGCGGATACAAAACGGGCGTTACACCGTTGTTGGGGTGATGGAGCCAAAAGGGTCTGTCGGCGGGATGGATCAGGACGATCGGGTTTATATTCCGCTCACCACCATGTCGTCTCGCATCGTGGGTAATAATTCTCTCAGCGGAACTGCCATCAGTGGCTTCTGGCTCAAGGCAGTGGATCAAATTCAGCTAGAAGCCGCCCAATTTCAAGTCACCAATTTGCTCCGCATTCGCCACAATATCTTTCCACCCGCCCCAGACGATTTTCGTATCAGCAACCAAGTGGATGTGATTAACACCTTTGGCAGTGTGGTGAGCTTATTCACAGTTTTGGTAGGCGCGATCGCCGGAATTTCGCTGGTGGTGGGTGGCATCGGGATTGCGAACATCATGCTGGTTTCGGTAGTGGAAAGAACTCGCGAAATTGGCATTCGCAAAGCGATCGGTGCCACGAACAGCGCCATTCTGAATCAGTTTTTAACCGAAGCGATCGTAGTGTCGGTGTTGGGCGGTGCCGTTGGCGTGGCGATCGGCGTTGGATTGGCGTTCGCAGCCTCCACCCTGTTCAAATTTCCCTTTGTGGTGTCACTCTGGTCAATTGTTGCCGGACTCAGCCTTGCCTTTACCGTCGGGTTGATTGCTGGAGTCATTCCAGCTCGCAATGCGGCACGTCTCGACCCGATCGCGGCATTACGCACCGACTAGAGCAATTTCTGCACACACATTTTTGCGCTCACACTGGTAATTTTGGGCAAACTAACGTTGAATTTCTGACTTAACCTTCAAAGTTCTACGGCTTGCAACCCTAATCACTCCCAGCGCTATGATCCCGTCCTTTTCGAGTTCTGACGAGGCTGAACCTCAAATTTCATTTCTTGCTTTTCTAAACAGAATTCCTGATCCAGTCGTCATCAAAAATCGACAACATCAATGGATCATCGCCAATGAGTTGTTTTGCAAACTAATTGGGATCCAACCGCAGGAGGCGATCGAAAAACTTGACACCAACTTTTTCCCGGCTCAACTGGCTGAACAGATCTGGCAAACCGTGGAGCAAGTATTTACTACTGGAATCAGCCAAATCATTGAAATCGCCTTACCGTTGCTCCAGGAAAAACCACAGCCTTTCATCATCCAATGTTTTAAGGTAGATGGAACCCAGGACGAGGTTTATGTAGCAATGTGTTTTCGGGCGGGGTCTTGTTCCCAGCAGCAACGCGCTGCTGAGGCTGCCCTGCGCCAGAGTTACGCCACCAGTCGCGCCCTGGTTGAAGCCATTCCCGATCTTTTGGTTCGGATGCGGAGCGATGGCACCCAGCTAGATATTTCCTTTGAAGGAGAGTTTAAACACAAAGCACTTGCCGCCCCCAAACACAAAACAGTCTATGAATGCTTGCCACCCCAAGCCGCCCAACTGCGAAAGTTTTATGTGCAAAAAGCCTTAGAAGTAAACGAACTGCAAGTGTATGACCAGGAAATTGTAATTGATGGGCAAGTAGTTTACGAGGAAGTACGAATTATTCCCAGCGGTGAAGATGAAGTGCTGACGATGATTCGGGATGTGACGGCACGCAAACGGGCAGAGCTTGAATTGCAACAACTCAATGAGCAATTGGAGGCACAGGTTGAAGCCCGCACTGAAGCATTGAAAAAAGTGGTGACTCAACTAGAGCAGGAAATCAGCGATCGCAAACTTGCCAAAGCTCAACTTCAAGAAAAAGAAGAATTTCTACGAACCATTTTTGAAAACATCGAACATCCCATTTTTGTGATTGATGTTTCTCCAGACCAAAAATTTTACTACGTCGGATGGAATCATCATGCTGAAAAGCTGGCAGGAATTTCTTCAGAAGCAATCTTTGGTAAAACACCAGAAGAAGTGTTTGAACCTGCCACAGCTCAAGAAGTCACTCAAAGATATGCTTACTGCTTGCAAAAAGGTATCCCAGTGATCTACGAAGAATATCTTGTACTGCAAGGTGAAGGCTACTGGTCAATCACCACCCTCAACCCAATCAAAGATAGTCATGGGAAGATTTGTCGCATTGTTGGCACAGCCATTGACATCAGCGATCGCAAACGCACGGAAATTGCCTTACAACAATCAGAAACTCAACTCCGACAGCAAGCCCAGGAATTGCAGCAAACTCTTCAAGAGTTACAAGTTACTCAAATGCAACTAATTCAAAACGAAAAAATGTCTAGTTTAGGACAATTGGTTGCCGGGGTTGCTCACGAAATTAATAATCCCGTGAACTTCATCTATGGCAACTTAAAACACGCCAGCGACTATACTCAAGACTTACTTCATCTCATTAATTTATTTCAGGAATATTATCCCAGCCCTGCATCTGAAATTCACCAAGCCGCAGCAGAGATTGACCTCGACTTCATCATGGAAGACTTGCCCAAGCTGCTGCACTCGATGAAAGTAGGAGCCGATCGCATTCAAAGCATTGTGGCCTCGCTTCGCACCTTTTCTCGCATGGATGAAGCAGAGATGAAAGCGGTAGATCTGGCGGAATGTTTGGATAGTACCCTGATGATTTTGCAAAGTCGGATCAAAGAGCAACCCGATCGCCCCGCCATCCTAATCATCAAGCACTACGCTACGCTACCTCTGGTTGAATGCTACGCCGGACAGTTGAATCAAGTGTTTATGAACATCCTCAGCAACGCGATCGATGCGGTAGAAGAATCCTTCGTCAATCGTCCTTTGTCACTAGAAAAAGTCACACCAATGACCACTGATCAAGAACAAATGACCTTACCTACCATCACCATTCATTTGCAACCATCCAGAACAGATTGGGTCCGAATCGCGATCGCAGATAATGGTTTTGGGATTCCAGAAGAAATTCAAGCCCGCATTTTTGATCCCTTTTTCACCACGAAACCGATCGGAAAAGGGACTGGAATGGGGCTTTCCATCAGCTATCAAATTGTGACCGAAATGCACCAAGGCTCACTAACCTGCCACTCTACCCCCGAAACTGGAACCCAATTTGTGATTGAAATTCCAATCCACCAATCCCCCACTTGAAAAGAGTAATCACAAGTGAGTGATAACAATATCTCTAGCCGTCATACTCTCCCTGGAATTATGAATCGATGGTCGCGTTTGACCTGGTTCATTCAGCATTACAACAGACGGTGATTGATAAATGAACCGGGATTCTGCCATGTCTCGAATCAGGGTGATCTTAGAACTGATATAGTCATACAACAAGTAAACTTCTTCTCCGCTCAACAAGATTCGCCTGGAAATTCGTTGCAGCAAGAGCCGAACCAGTCCTGTATCTGTAAGTGAGAGTAAGCTTGAAGTCTGGGTTTCCTCAATAACTGACCAGGTTAGCCGTAGCAGCGATGTGTCGATCGGAATCACGCTTCACCTCCCTCATTACTACTTGCTTTTTAACAATTTCTTTAGATTCTTGCGTAGATCTCCCAGAGAATCCAGGCTTTCTCATCAGCCCTTACACTTCTTAAAATGTCTTAACGAGCGAAGAGTTTCCTTAATTTGACTAGCAACATATTAATTGAATCGGTGCGAATCTCTTCCTCTGGTTACTTCCCATGCCACTTCTTCACGCACCTGATACACTGAACACTGTACTAACCCCCCGGTGATACCTGTGTTGGATGAACAAGCAAAAAAAGTCATGCTTCGCAAAATTCCTCACGGACTTTATATCTGTGGCGTGAAGGATGGCGAAGAAGTTAATGGCTTTACAGCCAGTTGGGTCATGCAAGCTTCATTTGTGCCCCCGCTAGTTGTAAATTGCATTAAGCATGATTCCAAATCCCATGCAATGGTGAAAGCCAGCAGGGTTTTTGCCCTCAGCTTTTTAGCCGCTGGACAAAAAGAGATGGCGCAAACGTTCTTTAAGCCTCAGCGTCGAGTGGGCAATAAGTTTGAAGATGTGGAGTTTTACCTGGGCGAAACTGGTTGCCCGATTATTTCCGACTCTCTCGGTTATGTGGAGTGTCGCGTGGTGGGAGAAGTGGAGCACGGCGACCACACGGTATTTGTGGGTGAGGTGATTGCTTCCGGAGTTCATCGCGAAGGCGAGCCGCTGTTGTTGGAAAGCACTGGTTGGCAATATGGAGGTTAGACCATGCCATTGATTAAAGTGCAAACCTCGATCGCTCCCGCTGCGGCTCAGGTTGAATCCTTACTCAAGACCCTGTCCACCAGTTTGGCAAAACACACGGGCAAACCAGAGTCCTACGTGATGACCGCCCTTGAACCGGGAGTTGCCATGACCTTCGGTGGCACAACTGACCCAGCTTGCTACATTGAAGTCAAAAGTGTGGGAACGATGAGTCCGGCACAAACCCAGGCAATGAGCCAGGATTTTTGTCAAACGGTGAATGATGCGATCGCGGTGCCGATTAATCGTATCTACATCGAGTTTGCGGATGCTAAAGGCTATCTCTGGGGCTGGAACAGTTCAACGTTTGGATGATTTCTGCTCGCACCCGATGCCATCCTTGTCACGATCGAACCGATGCGGATCAGGACGCAGCACCTTAAAGTTGCGGTGGCTAATATTCTTACAATCTAACTCGGGTGGAGGAGAGGGAATACACACATCGGGATATGCTTTGTCACACTGCCCCGATTGGGCGAGCGTTGGCACCTGCGGTTTGATGCCAACCAGCATAACTAGAATGACCGCCGCGAAGCCATATCGCAAGATCCAACAGCGCATTTAAAGACTCCTTAAATGGATATTGCAGAAAAATTAGCTTGCATAAAAATTTGGGATTGAACTGTTATCTCTAGAGAATTCCCAAAGACTTTTTAAATTAAGCGTTTAAGTGGGAACTTCTCCGGAACCACCTCTATTGATTGTGTTGTGAGTGGTAGTTATGTCCTCCTAAAGCAACCTCATCGTGCATCTCAATGGACACTTTCCTAAATGCTGTTCTACCAAGTGGGATCTCGTGGGAACGCCCCCTCCCCACAGATACCAGAGCATCATTTTTACCTGTGTAGAACCGTGAGTTTTTGGGAATTCTGAATGCAAACGCTTGCAGACAGTGTGCTTTGGCTACGGAATTGTTGAGACGACCACAACAAAGTTTTTCATTCACAAATAACTGAGGAAATTGAGAATGTCTGGAAAGAAATTGCTTCTTCCTGCGGCGGGTGCAGCGGTGCTAATTGCGGGTGGTGCCGCTGGTTACTGGTATTTGAAAGGTCCTGCGATCGATGGCACAACCCCGCTGGCGCTGGCAAAAACCATTCCCGATGAAGCATACATGGCAGCGTTCATCTCCAGTGATTTGCAATCCTGGGCAAAGTTGCAACAGTTTGGTACACCCGAAGCAAAACAAGTTGTTGCCAAGGGTTTGCAAAACCTTGATCAAGACTTGATGAGCAAAAACAACATTAATTTTGACAAAGATATTCGTCCCTGGATTGGGAATGGCATGGTTGCTCTGATGCCAGGGGAGAAAGGAACAGAGCAGCCGAATGTGTTGGCGGTGTTCAATATTCGCGACAAAATTAGTGCCATGCAATTTGCGGGCAAGTTGGCAAGTCAGGGCGGCAAGAGTAAGGAAACAGATTACAAGGGCAACAAGGTTTTAGTCAGCGAAGATGGAAAAACCCACGCGACTGTGATCAAAGACTTTTTGATGGTGGCATCGGATCAGAAAACGATCGAAGCCGCGATTAACACCAACCAGGGTGAAGCGTCTCTCGCCTCGAAGCCGAATGCTGAAAGTGTGTTTTCTAAGAGCGTAGAGGTGAAAAATGCGATCGCTTACGTTTACTTTCCAGACTACGCTGGAGCGATCCAAAATTTCATGAATGTCAGTGCTGACACCGCTGAAATTCCGCCCGTCAATATGAAGCAACTGAAGCAAGTGCAGTCAATGGTGGCAGGGATCGGCGTGGAAGACGAGGGACTCCGCATGAAAGCTGCCGTCACCATGAGTCCTGATGCGCCTAAATTCAACTATCAGCCTGTTCCTGGAAAAGTCATTTCCCTGTTTCCAGCCGATGCTTTGGCGATGTTCAGTGGCGGCAATATCAGCCAGATTTGGTCTCAGGCATCTGAGCAAGCAAAAGCTGACCCCACCACCGAGCAAGCGCTTAACACCATGCGGGATTCAGCCAAAGCGGTCAATTTTGACCTGGATAAAGATGTGTTTAGCTGGATGAATGGCGAGTTTGGCATGGCGCTGATTCCGTCTGATCGCGGCATTTTGGCACAGGTCGGCTTTGGCGGGGTGCTGGTGTTTGACACTAGCGATCGCAAAACTGCCGAAGCAACCCTCGCAAAACTCGACAACCTGGCACAATCCAATTCCATGCTGGTACAACAGCGGGATGTCCAAGGCAAAAAGGTGACTGAGTGGAGTTCTCCAATGGTGCCCGGAGCACTGGTGGGTCACGGCTGGCTGGATGACGACTCCGTTTTCCTGGCGTTGGGAGGTCCGATGGTGGATGTGATCACAACTAAGCCCGGTCAGTCGATCGAGAGTAGTGCCAATTTCAAAGCATCCACTAGCAACCTACCCAAGCAAAACCTCGGCTACTTGTACCTGGACATGGATAAAACGATGACCCTGGTGAACCGCTTTGCTGCCATGAGTCAAAGCCCGATTCCGCCAGAATCTGCGGCGGTATTGAACTCCATCAAAGGCATCGGCATGACTTCAACCCAGGTCAATTCCTCCATCGGTGAAATGGATATGCTTTTAGCTCTGAAGAAGTCGAAATAGCCAGGGCAAGGAAGATTTCCAACTTCCCTCTCCCAATTCGGGAGAGGGCTAGGGTGAGGGCGGCTCCCGGTCTTCTATCTCCGGTTCTTGTCTTCCTCACCCTGCTGCTTTCTGTTCTCTGGGGCTTGAAAGCTTTGCCGGAGGAGCTTCTGCCTGTTCTATTTCAGCAGCAACTCTACTGCTGGGTGCCAAGATTTTTAACAACACACTGCTGCTCAGGGCAAAGCCAGCGTCCGTCAAAAACTCTCGGCGAGAGTATCGTCTTGCCATTGGGTTTCACCTCTCCTGGGGAATGAAAACAGGATACTTTCAATCGGACTATTTTCTAATAATGGTTGCCAACTTTGCGATGATGCACCGCCGTCAACCCATCCGGTTTAGAAATCCTGCCCACATCTACGGTGCTGTAAACGATCCAGTGATCATCCCCTTCCATGCGGCTCACCACTTCGCATTCCAGGTATGCCAGAGCATCTGCCAGAATGGGGCAACCGTTGGAGGCGGGATAAGTTTTAATCCCGGCAAAGCGATCGCTCCCTGGAGCAAACCGCTTCAAGAAGTGCTTCATCAAGGATTGGTAGTTCCCCTCTTCTAGGACATTCAGCACAAACCGATCGCCCACATGCATCAAGGATTCAATGGCGCGATCTTTGGCAACAGCGATCGTAATGCCCAGAGGTTCGTAGCTGGCTTGGGCGACCCAAGATGCCAGCATCGCACTAGACGCTTCTCCCTTTTTGGCAGTGATGATGTATAACCCACCACTAATGCGTCCCAGGGCTTTATCCAAGTCGCAATCCAAAGATTTCATCTGCTTAATGCTGCGATCGCGGGTTAGCCATTGTCCCAGGTCGGTTCCGGCTTCTTCACAAAGCTGGTAGGTGTTTTCGGTGGGGGTTTCTTTAATCAAAATAGGGGGAAAGGCTTCTGTTACGCCAATTTCCTGAAGTTTGTTCCGCAATAGATACACCGACTCATCATCCCCGCCGCCCGATTCAAACAAACCAAATGCTTGCTTTGCGTGGGTTGCTGCCAGAATCGTACTCACCAATGTTTGAACTTGGGAAGCAGTGGCACCTGCTTGAGGTGGCATTCCAATTACAACCCCAGCGGCGATCCCCACCAGTTCTCGCACTTCCTGCGGATCAGCTTCTAGCAAATCCACCAGTTCAACCACAACGCCTGTTTTGGCGATCCCCTGCCCGATCGCGTTAGCAAGACGATCGCTACAGCCATACTCCGACACATAGAATAGTCCTACCGTGGTTGCCGCTTTTGCTTGCTCCTGACTCCAAGTGCGATAGCGTTCTACTAACTCAGGAATGTGGTGGTGCAGCAGCGGCCCATGTCCCGTGGCGATCGTATTAATCGGGGGCAAATCTGCCATCCGCTTCAAGGCTGCCAGCACAGAGCGAGCATTGGGACCCATGAGGCAGTCATAGTAGGTTTTGTAGTCTGCATCCAGCAGGGCTAAATCTTCGTCGTAGGTTTGGTCATCGCAGTAGTGCATCCCAAACACATCGCAGGTGAACAGGGTTTGGGTGCCGTGGTCATAAGTCAAGATGGTGTCGGGCCAGTGCAGGTTAGGTGCCGAGACGAATTCCAGTTCGTGCCCGTTGCCCAAATCGAGCCGATCGCCACTCTTGACCAGCTTGCGCTCAAAGGGTTGATGCACCAGGTCATCCAGAAATTGCATCGCCACTTTTGCCCCCACCAAAACAATGTTGGGGTTGAGTTGCAGCACGTCTTTCACCAAGCCACTGTGATCCGGTTCAGTGTGACTAATGACGAGGTAATCAATTTCGCGTGGATCAATCAGGTCGATCAGGGCATCCAGGTAAAGTTGGCGGAATTTTTCGTGGGAGGTGTCTACCAGAGCCGTCTTTTCGCCTCGAATCAAAAAAGAGTTGTAAGTCGTGCCATTTTCCAGGGCGAACTCAATGTCAAAGCGATCGCGATCCCAATCCAGCGATCGAATGGTCGTCGTATCTGGGGCAATTTCAACCGTTTGCGTGGTGAGTCGAACCGTGGGCTTCTCTGCAAGTGCGACCATAATTACCTTCCCGACGAAACTCTAGAATGTGTTCTATTTCTTATCTTATGAGTGATTATAGCCTTGTAAAGTTTTGTTAGGCAAAGTTACTTATTAAGTAAACTTATCAGTTCACTCCAGTCGTCATTCCCCAAAACCTGTGCCAGACTCAAAATGACTTTTACAAAACTGTGAATGAAAACCGTACTACTGGCAAGTTTGTTGCTGAGTTTCGTGGGGTGGGGCGAGGTTTTATCTGAAACCACGATCGCCCAAGCTGCGCCGCTTTTCACTGCCCAGCAACGGTCTACCACGGACCCCGTCACCCCTACCACCACACCGATTCAGGTTAAGTTACTCGACCCTGGCACGGGCGATCGGCAAGTGTTGCGCTTCAAACCTGCTGTGGGCACTCGGCAAGTCAGCCTGATGACCTTTGAGCAAGCCATGACGATTTCCATGATGGGGCAACCCATTCCCGCGCTAGATTTGCCGATCGTCAACACAACCATTGAAGTAGTCGTGACAAAAGTTGAAGAAAACGGGGATATTCACTATCAGTTCACCTATCCAGAGGTGGAAGTGGTCGCCAAGCCTGGAGCACCTTCTACTTTGGTGGAAGCAACCCGCTCACAACTGAAAAAGCTGCAAAACACTCGTGGCAACTTTGTGATGAATAGTCGAGGACAGATTCAGTCAGGACGGTTTGAGTTGCCGGATAATCTGGATCCACTGATGCGGCAAACCTTTGAGCAGCTATCCCAATCCTTGAATCAGCTTTCATTTCCTTTACCCGAAGAGGCGGTAGGCATTGGGGCAAAATGGCAAACCACCGCTCCTATTGCGATCGCAGGCATGAGCCTCACTCAAACAGGCACCTATGAATTGGTCAGCTTCGACAACAACACTGCCACCTTAAATATCCAGGTAAATCAAGCTGCTGCGCCCCAAAGCATTGGTCTCCCCGGGATTCCCGCAAGTGCCAGAATTCAGTTAAAAAAGCTGCAAACCGAGGGACAGGGGCGATCAGTCTTGGATTTGACAAAGCCCTTTGTGCTGCAATCCACTCTTTCCATGCAATCCGCCAGCCAGATGAGTTTTCGCAACCCTGGCTCCAATCAAGAAACGGCGATGACCACCCAAGCAACGGTTCAAATAAAATTTCAACCCAAGTAAGGGACACATTGCGATGCCCCCCTACCAGGATGCTCCATCTAACCAGACCTGGTTTGCCCTGGCGATCGGTAACTCTCGTTGGCATTGGGCGATGTTTGTCGATGACGGGTTGCAAGAAACCTGGGAGGAATCCCATCAAGATATTGGAGGCGAATTAGATCTCCGAGTTTTTGAAAAACTCGGAGATCTGAAACCCCCTATTTGGATTGCATCGGTTGTACCGGAGCAAGCTCGACTGTGGGCAGATTACTCTAACGCTCGATTTTTATCTCTAGACGACGTGCCGCTGCCAGGGTTGTATCCAACCCTGGGCATCGATCGCGCTCTCGCCCTATGGGGAGCGATCGCCACCAGGGGAAGTCCAGCGTTAGTGATTGATTGCGGCACTGCTCTAACATTTACGGGAGCCAATCAGGATCAGCGCTTGGTGGGGGGTGCGATTCTTCCAGGACTGCGCCTACAGTTTGAAGCCCTAGGTCAAAAAACCGCCCTACTCCCAACTCTCCCTCTCCCCCTCTCCCCCTCCTCCCCCCTTCCCCCTCATTGGGCACTCAATACGGAAGACGCGATCGCCAGCGGCATTTTGCACACCGTAACGGCTGGGATTCAATCCTTTGTGCAAGACTGGTGGCAGCAATTTCCAGCCAGCAACGTTGTGATGACTGGAGGAGATAGCGATCGTCTATATCAGTGTTTGCAACAACAATCTCCAACCTTCGCAACCCCAATCATCCTAGACAAGCTTCTAATCTTCAAAGGGATACAAGCAATCAGGGCTATCTCAGCTTAGGCAATCAGGGCACAACCATGCAGCGACCTTCACAAATCTGCTATTAACTTTGAGGATCTAGTGATATGTCTTGAAACTGAATTCAAAGCTTAGGAATACAAAGAGGTAATGGCTCAAACCTGTGGATCAGGTTAAATAACCATACCAAACTCATAGCGGTTAATGAACAAGCCAATGACAATATCATGCATCCGTATCGACTTAGAAAAGCAAATGGTCTTACGGGCTAAACGTTTAATCCGAGTGCGTAAGGTTAAGTGCTTACGTTC
>JANRIN010000022.1:0-16053 GCA_033764965.1 Leptolyngbyaceae cyanobacterium bins.302
CAGAGTGATCCGCACTCCCGGCAAAGGATTCATGCCAAACATCCGTAGGGCGATCGCATGAGTATGACCTCCACCCACTAGCACCAAATCTTTGGTGACTGGCTCAGCTTCTTGTTTCATGAATCAAGGGCAGGATGATAATTCAGCGCTCATGATACTGGGCAATGCTGCTAGACCCGCCCCTATTTCGGTGGATCTTGTTATTCTTTGCCCACAACTTTGTCCTTAAACACCTTGCCTGCGCTGAAAGCAGGCACTCTCGTGGCTGGAATTTTGATGGGTTCACCAGTAGAAGGGTTGCGTCCCTCCCGTGCTTGCCGATCTCTGGCTTCAAAGGTGCCAAAGCCAACCAGAGTTACTTTGTCCCCACTAGCGACTGCTTCCAAAATCACATCTAACATTGCCGACAAAATTACGTCAGCATCTTTCTTGGTAACACTCGCTTTTTCAGCAATCTTGTCAACCAGTTCACCTTTGTTCATATCCTGCGAATCCTTAAAATAGCTGCTGTGATTATACTTCAGGCGTTTGAAAGTGCAACATTTTCTACTTTTTCTTTGCGATCTCAAACCCTTTAACAAAAGAGTACCAACTGTAGAAAACCCTGAAACGTCTGTGACATCAGCGATCGCAAGAATAACCTTGCATTTATTGCTGAAGAATATCTGTTAAGAGATTGGTCAAACATTCTGGTTCGATGGTGTCTAGCACTCGGGTATGCACAATATCAAACTTGGCTCCGGCTTGCGATCGCAAATCCTGATCCAACGCATTTAAGAATCCCCTGGCAATTAGATCATCCCCCACCTGGGCGAAACCAATTCCCAGTTCTTCGTCACGATCGATACGTTGGGAAGCTTCCACAATAGTTTTAACCACACTTAAGCGATCGCGGGGTTCCCCATCCACCAACACAATAATGATGGCTCCATTCGACTTGGTTTGATCAGCCGCTTTGCGAGTGAAGTAATCGTCTAAGGCGAGGTTTAAGCCCTCCAGCAGATTGAGTTCATCTGGTGGGTAATTATCCTCAAAGATTTGAGCCACCTGGTCTGGATGAACTTGCTTGTATTGCTGAAACGAACCTGTGGGGCTGCTTTTTGAAGAGATGTAGACTGTAATCCCATCGGGATCAAACTGGTTACAGGCTTGAGCCAGTGCCACGATCGCCGTTCGAGCATCAACCCAACGTTGCTCAAAGTTCGGTGGAGCCATCCCCAGGCTGCCAGTGGTTTTCGCAACAATCACGGTATAGTCGCGATTCTCTAGTAGTGCGTCACTCATGTTGGTTCATCTTGGAATAGTGGCTTTGGTCAGCAAGCTCAGGACAAAATGAATTGCTCAAGCACTGATTTTGGGTAAGCTTTCTGACTCGCCGTTGCCACGTTTCACATAGCGACGGCTATAAAAAACTCTGGCAATGCTCAAATTAATCATGCCAGAGTTTTTCAAAATAGAGCGACTGAAATGGACTCAGCCGTTAAACGAATTTTTTGATGATCAGGATCAGTGGAGTGAGAGTCAAAGGCTTTTCCCTAACCCCTGATTCCCAATCCCCAACCCCCTCTTCACCCTCCTTCCCCACTCGCCACGATCGCCGGTGCCACTAATGGTTTTTGACCAAAGGGCAGCGTCACGATCGGTTTCACCTGCTCTGCGACCAAACTGGGCACGTTTGCCCGTAGCCGCTCGGTAAGTTTCAGGGTTTTGGAGTCATAAATTTGGGTTAACACTTTGGGGTAAAGCCCAATGCCAACAATTGGCACCAGCAAAGCACTGATGATAAAGATTTCTCGCGGTTCTGCATCTACCAGAACTTCATGAGATGTAAGCTCCTTGTTCTCTGGTCCGTAAAAAATCTCCCGCAGGTTGGATAGCAAGTAAATTGGCGTGAGAATCACCCCCACGGCTGCCAGCAGCACAACGATGACACGGAAAGGCACGCTATAGGCATCACTGGTCGCGAAACCGACAAAAACCATGAGTTCGGCAACAAAGCCACTCATTCCGGGCAGTGCTAGGGATGCCAGAGAGCAGGTTGTCCACATGGCAAAGATTTTTTTCATCTTCTGCCCCACACCGCCCATCTCATCCAACATCAAGGTATGGGTACGATCGTAGGTTGCCCCCACTAAAAAGAAGAGGCTGGCTCCGATTAAGCCGTGAGACACCATTTGCAGCACCGCACCGCTCAAGCCCAGATCCGTGAAGGACGCAATTCCGATCGTCACAAAGCCCATGTGGGAAATGGACGAGTAAGCAATCTTGCGTTTCAGGTTGCGTTGGGCAAAGGAGGTCAATGCAGCGTACACAATATTGACAACCCCCAGAATCACCAGCGCCGGGGCAACGATGCCGTGAGCGCCGGGGAGCATTTCAGCATTCATGCGAATCAGGGCATATCCCCCCATTTTCAATAGAATGCCTGCCAGCAACATATGCACTGGAGCAGTCGCTTCGCCGTGGGCATCGGGCAACCAGGTATGGAGCGGGATGATCGGCAACTTCACTGCATAGGCAATCAGGAAAGCTGCATACATCCAGAGTTGAAAGTTGATGGCGAAGTCTTTGGCTGCCAGCGATCGCATATCAAAGGTGATGTTGTCGCCATAAAACGCCATCGCCAGGGCTGCAACCAGAATGAATAAGGAACTAATTGCGGTGTAAAGAATGAATTTGGTTGCCGCATACTGCCGCTTTTTCCCGCCCCAAATTGCCAGCAACAGGTAGACCGGGATCAGTTCCAGTTCCCATGCCAGGAAGAACAGAATCATGTCCTGCACAGTGAACACGGCAATTTGTCCACCATACATTGCCAGCATTAGGAAGTAGAAAAAACGGGGTTTCAGCGTCACGGGCCAAGCCGCCAGCATTGCCAGGGTAGTAATGAACCCAGTTAACAACACTAGCGGCATTGACAAGCCATCTACGCCCACTGACCAGCGCAGGTCAAGTTGGGGAATCCAGGAATAACTCTCCACCAGTTGGAGGTCTGGATTGGAGAAGTCGTAGAAGTTATAAAACGCATAGACAATCACAGCAAAATCGATCAGTCCGATAACCAGCCCATACCAGCGGACTGTTTTGCCGTCTTTGTCGGGAATGAATGGAACCACAAGAGAGGCTGCGATCGGAAACAGAATGATGAACGTCAGCCAGGGGAAGTTTTCAGTCAACATTTTTTATCAGCCGTTAATTGAGTTTGAGATCTCCTAATCGTCCGCGTGTACGTTGCTAAAAAACACAATGGGTCACGCCATCAGAATCAGGTCACTCCAGAGAAGATCACCAATCCCAGAACGGCAGCAAACACAATCAAGGCATAGAACTGAGCGCGTCCATTTTCCAGATACTTCAGCCCTTCACCAGATAGAAGCGTGACTAGCCCTGCCAGGTTCACCACACCATCCACCACCTTGTAATCCACTTCTAAGACCTGCCGTGCTAATCGCCGGCTACCCAACACGAACACGTTGTAGTAGATATCGTCGATGTACCACTTGTTTTTAGACAGGTTGTAAAGAGTGGGAATCTTCGCCGCGATCGCGCTGGGATCGATCTTGCCCCGCAGATACATAAGGGAAGCCAGAGTGATACCGATCAAGCCAATCCCTACTGAGTTTCCTGCCATAACCAGAAATTCGGTCAGTTCTTCTTGGGGTAGGGCATGAAAGCCAGAGGCGATCGGTTCTACGATCTCACCAGGAGCATGAATCAACTCCTCAAAGTAGTTGTGGAAAGGAGTGCCCACTAAACCGATCAAGGCGGAAGGGACTGCCAGCACAATCAGAGGCAGCACCATCGACAGGGGAGATTCGTGGGGAGTGTGGCTGTGACCGTGACTATCGTGACCATGCTCGTCGTGACTGTCGTGCTCCGCATCCACCACCAGTTCCTGGGGATTCATGGCACCGGGACCAAAGTTCAATCCCATTGCTTTCAGTTGCTCGTTCTTGATGGTGTTGCGAATCGCTGCGTCGTTGCCGCGAAACTCCCCTTCAAAAGTCATGAAGTACATCCGGAACATATAGAAAGCTGTGATGCCAGCCGTCAGCCAGCCCACAAGCCAGAGCGCCGGACTCGCAGCAAAGGTCAATCCTAGAATCTCGTCCTTCGACCAGAAACCAGCAAACGGAGGAATTCCCGAAATTGCCAGTACACCGATGAAGAATGTCCCGGCGGTAATGGGCATATACTTCCGCAAACCACCCATCATCCGCATATCCTGAGCATAGGCAGGGTCATGCCCCACTACAGACTCCATGCTATGAATCACAGAGCCGGAACCCAAGAACATCATGGCTTTGAAGTAGGCGTGGGTCATCAGGTGGAATAATCCAGCGGTGTAAGCGCCCGCCCCCATCGCCATCACCATGTAGCCCAACTGGGACATGGTGGAGTATGCCAAACCCTTTTTGATGTCCATTTGGGTAATGGCGATCGTCGCTCCCAGAAAGGCTGTAACGGCTCCCGTCCAGGCAATTACATCCATCGCCACGGGAATGTCTTCGAATACGGGAAACATTCTGGCGATCAGGAATACCCCGGCAGCAACCATCGTGGCAGCATGAATCAGGGCTGAAATCGGAGTCGGACCTTCCATTGCATCCGGTAGCCACACATGCAACGGGAATTGGGCAGATTTTGCCACCGGACCAAGAAAGACCAGAATGGCAAAGAGTGCCGCCAACCAGCCCCCGATCGCCCCTGTTTCCACAAGTTCGGTCAAGCGAGAGCCGATCGTGCCAAAGTCGAAGCTATTGGTGACTGAATACAATCCCAACATCCCCAACAGCAGACCAAAGTCTCCCACTCGGTTGGTGACAAAAGCTTTTTGGCAAGCATCCGCCGCCGCCTTACGGTCGTACCAGAAACCGATCAGCAAGTACGAACACATTCCGACCAGTTCCCAAAACACGTAAATCTGAACCAGGTTAGGACTGACAACTAAGCCCAACATGGAAGAACTGAACAGACTCAGGTAAGCGTAGAAGCGGACATAGCCAGGATCATGAGCCATGTAACCATCGGTGTAGATCATCACCAGAAATGCTACTGTCGTGACGATCACCAGCATGAAGGCGGTTAAATTGTCGATGGTGTAACCCATGCTCAAGCGGAAATCACCTGCGGCTGCCCACTCAATCATCTGGGTGTAAGGAGCGTGACCATGCCACTGACTCCAAAACAAGCCAAAGGACAGCACCATCGCTGCGCCCAATGCCGAGACGATAAAGACTGCGGTGCCTTGCCGCAAGCTATTCGTTGCCTTATTGAAAGAAATCAGTCCTAATCCAACGAGGGTAGCGGCTGCTAATGGTAGGACGGGAATCAGCCAGGCATATTGATAAATCGTTTCCATTCGTTATGCCCACGTTAAAGTTCTTCACTGGGTGGAAAAAGCCGTCTACATTGTGCCACACACGTCTCAACAATCTGTCAAGACTGAACATAAGATTTCAGCTTTTCGCTTGAAAGAGATTTCTTTGACACTCTGTAAACTATTCCATTAAACGCCAGCCTACTTATTCGCGCTATAAATTGGAATGCCTCTGGGAAAGGTTCTGGCATCCTTAAGGTAGATTTGGAGGGGGTAATGTTCTCGTACGATCGCGACAATCTCTTATCCCAATCGTCCATTTTTATCTTTTAGCTCTTAAAAATGAAAATAGTCATCCGTCATTGGTCATTGGAACATTCCGATTAGCGATCGCTGACATCACTCGTCAGTAATCTGTGCTAGCTGATCGTGTGCAAACAGCCTTGTGCCAACCTGTGCCTGAACAAGAGGACAATCCCAAGGGGTGCCCGACAGGAATTAGCGATTAGACTTTTTACTTCGCTGGGAGGGTAGTTTGCACCAGTTTCGCCAACTCTGCCCAAAGTACTTCCCGCTTATACATTCCCTCCATGCGGTGCAGCAATTTGCCACCTTCAAAAAATAGGAGGGTGGGTAGGGTAGTAATTCGATAGTGGCTGGCTAACTTCAAATTTTCGTCCGCGTTGATCCCAATGAGTTTGAGCGAAGAGCCAAATTCTGTCTGAAATCGAGAGATTAAGGGTTCAATCATTCGACAAGGACCACACCAGGGAGCACCAAAATGAACTAATACGGGATCAGAGGACTCTAAAATTTCTTGTTCAAAGGTTTGTTGAATCATTTTTTTATTAAAATTCCCGCTTGACAAGCTGGTGGAAGTTCTTCCTGGGATCATCCTACCAGTCTACGTTCTCTGTTGCACGGATCAAAATTGGATGTGCCCACCAAAGCAGAGCAACAAACCCCGCAACTCCGATGTAAGCAGGGCGCAAAAATTCTTGAAGTTGTAGGGTCTGTTTTCCCTGCACAATCGCCAGAAAGGGGATCACTGAAGTGCGATCCCGCACCTGCTCAAACGCCTCACCATACCGTGCCAGCAAACGTCGATCGCCATGCCAGACTCCAAACAAGTGATGCAGCACTAGCCCGATCGAGGTTACGAGGGTAAACGTCGTCCCTAGCCAAAGCGTGTGAGCAACACACCAAATCACTTGCCCTACCATTTGAGGATGACGAGTGATGCGGATGATCCCCGTTTCGTAGAGGTAAACGTCTGGTTTTTGCAGGGCAGCGATTTCCAGCAAATTAAAGGTAGCGGGATAAAGAAATAAAAAGGAAATTGCCGAGAGAGTCCAGACTAAAAGCTGAACTCCAGGTATGCCCTGAACTTGCCAGAGTTGTGCTCCGTCGTAGCGATGGTTGAAGAAGTAAATAATCAAAACGGTTGCTAAGGGCAGGCTCACCAAAGCAAAAAACACTCGGTACAGTCGTGCCCCAACTCGTTTTTCAGCCCAGGGACGGAGGGCAGCTAAACCACTGTGGGCGATCGCAAAGGTGACTAACAAACCAAAGATAATGAAGTGGCTGGGCGTTAACCAATCAAAAAATAGCATCGAGACTCAACGGCAGGAAAAGATAGGGAACAGTTTACAAGGCAAAGGGGTATCTTTCTCAGGTGCCGTTCAAAACAGCATATCAAGATCTAAGTCTCGCAGGTTGACCCCGAATAAGTACCCGTGGGTGTCTTCCCAGGTTGCGATCAGGAGTTGGTGGGGAGCGAGGAAGGCGATCGCGGTGGGAGACCTGGGACCGTCAATGTGTCCTATCCATTCACCATACTGATTCAGCAACACAATTTGACCCGACTGACTTGCTACAGCGTATCCCCAAGCCGTTGCAGCAATTAAATCAGGTACAAGATCCAGCCCAATCCGTTGGATACGTAAGGGCTTAATGTCCAGGAATAGTAAGGAATTTGGGTGATTGGGTTCAGTCGCTAAAAATCGGTAGGGGGTGGGAGACGGGGTTAACCGGCGTAAGGGAACGGGCAACCTCAAGCAACCTGCTTCGGTTCCGCGTCGGGAAAAGCAATCAATATGAACTCCGATAATACTAGCCTGAGCGCTGCGATCGGTTGCATGGGAAAACACGGCTAGGTGGCGTGAGTCAAGCGCCAAAAGTTGAAAGCCTGGAGCCGTGGATACCGTAACTGACGGTTGAAATGGCTGGCAGTTTTGCAAGTTCCAGATGTGCAGTTGGCTGGATTGCTCTGTGGATTGATTTAGGGTTGCCATCCACCGCCCATTGGGAGCGATCGCCACCAGTTTATGGCGATCGAATTCTGCCACAAGCTGAGGGATCGCAAGAGCCGTAGCACTCTCCGCAACGTGAGAGGCGCTTTCAGGCACCAAGTTAAACAATGCTGCCTTCAACCAGTACACCCCTTGCTGAGTGGCAGCAAAACAACCATCAGACTGCACAACCAGGTTCAAAATTGGATTTGCCAGACGCACACGAGTCATAGATGGGGGAGGCTGGCGCAAAAGTCGTGGGGCAGAAGTCTCAGCATCTAAGGGTTGTTTTGAGTAGGCTTGGCAACCGACTCGATTACCATACACACGAAAAAATTGGTTTGCTTGAAACTGTGAGTTGGGAATGGTTTGAGGGGAATTGAACCTACAGTAGCTACTAATAATTTGCTGAATGGGAGTGTCTAACAGCTCTTGGTACTCACAGATAAAGCGAGTTGGTGTTGCAGCAGAGTAGGAAGATAGCAAGGTGGAGGATGACCAACCCTGACTTAGAGCGAGTTCTGCGGTGGCGATCGCGGCTTGTAGGGCTTCGAGCATCTGTTGGGCTGAACGAAATCGTCTGGCGGGCAACTTTTGCAGAGATTTACAAATAACTGCCTTTAGCTCATCGGGAACGGACGGTGGAACTTGAACAGATTGATTCAAGTGAGCTGACATCAATTCATCTGGCGCACCCGAAAAAGGACGATACCCCGTTAGCATTTCAAACAGTAATACACCCACTGCATAGAGATCAGAAGCTTGTGAGTACTGACCGTAGAATCGCTCTGGAGCCATGTAAGCCGGAGAACCAGTATTACTAAATTCATCCGTCGCGAGTTCCTGGCTTACGCGAGCAATTCCAAAGTCGGAAATTTTTGCGATCCAACCCTGGGCTGTAATCGTCAATAGGATATTTTCTGGCTTAATGTCACAATGAACGATGCCCCGCTGATGAGCATGAGCCAAACCTGCCAAAATTTGAGTGATTAAATTCAAGCCCTGTATCGGGTGCAGCCTCACCTCTTCGTCTAACAAACTCCGCAGCGTTCCACCTTCACAGTAATCCATGACCAGGTAACGACCTGTAGCGGTTTGCTCCATTGCATGGCAGGTCACGATATTCTCGTGCTGCAAGCTCAACAAAAATCGCAACTCTCGAAGAAATTTGTGGGTGGAGAAGCGATCGCGGTCGAGTTCTTTGAGCGCAACTAGCCGACCTGTTTTGCGATGACTGGCACAGTAAACCCGCCCAAATTGCCCCTGCCCGACTAGCCCAAGTAAACGGTACTTGGAGCGATGTAACTCTTTAGCAAAGGAATTAACCACACGATCGGGAAGCGATGACAACTAGGCACACAACTTACCCATGATGGTATCGTGATCTGCCTGCTGTTCAACCATGAGGGCGATCGGATCTAGTCTTTTTTGCAAACCCACCACAAAACGATTCGCATCTGCGCCCAGAGATTCACAACTCGTTTGCACACAGTGGAGATCTCTTCCTGTCAGGTGGGTGAAAAATGCGCTTAAGATACCCGCCTCAAAATGACACACAGGGCGATTTCCGACGGGAGCGTGCTTGGCAAAGGGGGAGTTCCAGGATTTAACCACTAAAAATCCCCGATTTTGAAACTGGTGATCAAGCTCAAGTCTGCCCCAGCCATGAGTAATCCAACATTGTTGCAAACATTGCAGAAACTCAGCCATTGTCATGTCGGCTAAAGCCTGCCCGTAGTAGTCGGTCAGTTCATCTCGGAAGCGTGTGTAGAAATTTTTGCCCCACCATTTGCCACAGTTGAACAGTACCAGGCGAGTTGCCTGCCCAGTTTCTTTGTCTAACCCGGAGTAGATTGATTGAATCAAAGTTTCGGGTAATGCCAGCAAGCGATCGCCTCGACGGTTTTCTAGCAATCCCAGTTCTAAATCGCTGCGAACATAAACATCAGTGGCGAAGTAATTACCGGGGACACGGTTGTTGGTTAAAAGATCAGCAACGGAAATCATAAGGGGAATGGGGAATGGGGAATGGGGAATGGGGTGGTTCGCGAAACGTCTTTAACGATCGTTCGTCTTTACTGAGCCGCTGTTTGGGGAGTCGATTCGTGGAGCAAGGTTTGGGCGATCAACAAGTGTGGGGTGAGCAGGGTCATGGCTTGCCCTCCCAAAACTTCGGAAAGGCGTTGGTGGATGTGGCGATAGAGGGTGGTGTTAATCGCCTGACTGTTGTAAAGGCTCATCGTACCGCCTAACCAGCCTGCTAGTCGCTCTCTCACAAAGGTTTCGTCATTGAGCAGCATTCCCATTGCACAATAGCGTAGGGTCAGCAAGGCGTTTCTGATTGCCCGCTCCAGGTTTTCGATCTTCTCTTGGGGCATTTCTCTTTGGAGTTGATCGGCGATAGGCTGCATCACCTCCAGTTCACGATCGCGCAGGGTACGGTAAGCCATGAGCCGAGCAGGGAGGGAATTGACATACTCATTGAGTAAACCTAATTCCTCAGGTTTCAGGTAGCGACTTTCGGCTTCATCGAATAGAGCTTCAATTTGAGGATGCATAGAAATTACTTCATTCGAAGACGAGAGGGTTAGAACAAATCGGAAAAGTCATCCAGAGTAAATGCTTGATTACCCGTTGCTCTGGGAGGCTCAACAGGCGTTGGAGCGGCGATCGTGCTACCGTCCCAGTTAATCGTTGCAAAGAAGCGACTAACGCTCATTTCTAGGCTAAATGGGTCTTGACCAGCATCAGCCATTGCCTGAGAATCTGCTTGGGCTTGGAGCGCATGATCATCCCAGTTGATCCCTGAGAAGAATTCGTGGACAGAGGATTGAAGCCAAACATCGGAGGGCTTAGACACGCGAGATCCATTCATTTGGGGCAAAGTTAGGGCACTCATCGCAGAATTTCTCCTGCACGCAAACGTTTTTCAATATCTCTAGCGGTGGCTCCTTCATTCAGCCAAAATGCCGCTGCATCAATTCGATCCTGGCTTCCCAATAAGAACTTGCAGTAGGTTTCGCCCATTGAGTAGCACTGAATTTCGATACAACTCAACTGCTTCCGTACTAGCTCCGTAAAGAAACCAGCAAAAAGTCCAGCATACAGGTAACACACAGGCTTGCCGACATCTCCCAAAGTCCGAGCAACCGCAGAATCAAAAATATTGATGAACATGAATCCCTGCTTGCGATCGCCCATATCCACTTCCCAGCGTCCCCATCCTTGCGAAGTAAAGGGCCACCACCAGGTTTCTAGCAAGAATAACAGGTTGGTTTGGCGGATGTTGCGATCGAATTCTGTCTCAAACCACTTCTCAAAGAAAAATGCGTCTTTTTGCCCCCATTCACAACCGATCGTATACATGATTGCGGCAGAGGCATCCCCCACTTCTTCTTCAAGACCCTCCACCAACCCGATAATGAAATCTTCGGTTGTTAAGAGGTTTTGACTACCATTCCAATCCTGGATAGTTCCCTTTTGGGGATCAAACTGAAAAAAATCACGAAACCCATAATGATTGTGCTTCTTGGGGTTTCTAAACTTAGCAGAGTTGGGCTGGGGAGTTGCAGTCACCATAAAACGTCTCTTAGGAACAGTGGAAAGCAGTAAATATAAATCTGATCAGAAAGCAAAGAACAAAACGAATTGTTCAAACGCCGATTTGGGTAGACTCTCTGACTCGCCGCTGCCACGTTTCGCATGACCACGGCTATAGATTCTTAGCCTAATATTCCCTACGTCTGTTAGATCTAACCCAGAAACAACCAGCGAAATGAAGAGTTTTGTTAAGCCTCTGAAGAATGAACCGCCAAAACTGTGAGGTTAGAAACGAAGAAAAACCACCCCCCAGGTTAAGTTATGGGCAGCGTATGGAAAAAAGTCACACTCGCCACGACTGCGGTAGTTGTGGTTTGTAGTGCCTGGATTACTTGGAATCGAGTGTTTGAAGTTGAAGCCGAACCTCGACTAACTTACAAGCATATGGATGGAAAGCCTTCCAGTTCCAACCTTTTGCTAGAGATCCCGATTTACGGCGAAATTATGGTGGATGCCTCTGATCCGAGCCTGTTCTGGTCAAATGAGGCTACTTACAGTGCCCATATTGAGAAATTACTAAAGCAAGCTGGCGAAGACTCCAGAGTAAAAGGTATTTTATTACGACTCAACACTGGCGGCGGTTCTGCTACAGGTTCTGACGCAATTTACAATGCGTTAACTAACTATCGTAAATCAACTCAAAATCCCGTAGTTGCGTACATTGAAGAAGAGTCCATGTCCGGTGGGGTAATGTCAATGATGGGTGCCGATGCAATTTATGCAGCACCAGGTAGCAATATCGGCAGCATTGGCGTTCTCGGCGATACTTTTTTTGCTTTTGATGGAATAACGTCTTACACAGTTGATGGAACGGAGGGATCGATTACAAGTGACAATGGCGTTGAACGCATCGTGATTAGTGCTGGTAAGGGAAAAGACTTTTCTAAATCTTATCGGAAGGCCACTATTGAAGAGAGAAAAACTTGGCAAGAAAACGTTGACGATACCTACGATCGCTTTGTGAAATTGGTCTCTAAAAGCCGCAATATTCCCGAAAAAACGATTCGCGAGAAAGTAGGAGCTTATTATTTTGGTAACAAGCAGGCAGAGAAACTGAAACTGATTGATGGGACAAAAAGTTGGGATGAGGCGATCGTTGATTTAGCCAAGCGTGCGAAGATTGAGGACTTTCGCTTAGTTCGTGCCAAAGAACCTTCAAGTGGATTGCCCTGGAACTTTGGTGGTGCTCAAACATTAACCTATGAGCAAAAAATGCAGATGCTTAACCGCGATCGTTGCTCCACGGCTAGAAACAGTATGCTGCTTTATCACGGCAGCATGAAAAACCTGTGCTCACCAGGTAACTAACCCCCATTCCCCATCCCCTACTCCCCACTCTCGGAAATCTGCCGTACCATAAGAAGGCTTATTAGACTGTTAACCAGAGATATGGAATCGAATACGTCTCGCCCCCGTTCTGCCGAAGCCTTTTCGATGGACGATTTTGCCAGCGCCCTGGAGAGTTACGACTACGAATTTCAAAAGGGGCAAATTGTTCGTGGAAAAGTCGTAAGTTATGACACCAATGGCGTTTATGTCGATATTGGAGCAAAATCCCTCGCTTTTGTGCCAGAACAGGAAGTCAGCTTGCGGGGTGTGAAGGAACTATCAGCGGTACTGCCCCAGGATGAAGAAGGAGAGTTTTTGATCGTTCGCGAACAAGATGCAGACGGACAGGTGACATTGTCGTTGAAGCAACTGGAGATTCGTAAAGCCTGGGATCGGTTGGCAGAAGTGCAGGAAAGTAATCAAAGCTTGCCAGTTCGTGTGACAGGTACGAATAAAGGTGGGGTCACGGTTGATGTGCAGGGTTTGCGAGGATTTATTCCCCGATCGCACCTGGTAGAACGAGATGATCTGGAGTCCTTAGTCAAAACAACGCTCACCGCCACCATCATTGAGTTAAATCAGGACAAAAAGAAACTTGTGCTGTCTAATCGCCTGGCAAGTCGATCGGCAGCATTCAGCCAACTGGAAATCGGGCAACTGGTGGAAGGTAAAGTCAGCGGCATTAAACCTTTTGGGGTGTTTGTGGACATGAACGGCACCAGTGGCTTACTTCACATCAATCAAATTAGCCAGAAATATATCGAATCACTGTCGAACGTTTTTCAGATTGGGCAACCCCTGAAAGCCATGATCGCGGATTTGAACGAAGGTCAGGGTAGGATTTCTCTTTCCACTAAAGTGCTGGAAAATTACCCAGGCGAAATGTTAGAAAATCTGGAAACAGTGATGGCAGAGGCAACTGAACGGGAGTCACGAGCACGCAAAGCAATTCTGGGAGAGTAAACTTGTATGATTTCTTCGGTGGCTTGATTCAAACCAACACAAATTACTAGAGCCAACACTTGCATGATGCTGTACTGGTTGTGTTACTCTTGTTAAGCGCAATTAGTTATCGGGGCGTAGCGCAGCTTGGTAGCGCACTACTTTGGGGTAGTAGGGGTCGTGGGTTCAAATCCCGCCGCTCCGATAGGTTGAAACCGTCTGTAATGGGCGGTTTTGGCGTTTTAAAGAGTGGTGGGCATGGATGAGTCATTCTCAATAAGCGCTGTCAAATTTGGTCAAAATCGGTCAAATGTAGTCATGGAGCACGATCGAGGATGACCTCAGCTTTCTAGATTTGGATAGCTCAAATCATCCACAGTGGACATGACCGATTGCAGATGCTGGCGTACCAGATTTAACAAGATTTGCGGCTCAGGGGGTTTGCTCAAAAAATCGGACGCTCCAGCTAATTTGGCACGGGTACGATCGACTAATCCGTTTTGACTCGTCAAAATGATAATTGGAGTATTCTGAAAAACTGGTGTTTTCCGCAAAAAATTGCAGACATCGTAGCCACTGGCGTTTGGCATCACCAGATCCATCAAGATCAAATCGGGCTTGTACTTACTCAGGGTGGCAATCCCCAGCAGGGGATCCTGGATTTTGAGGACTCGATAGCCAGCCGGTTCCAACATATTGGCTAAAAATTGACCCACGGTAGGGCTGTCATCCACACAGGCAATCAAAGGACGATAGGGTTGAGATCCCAAATGAGTAGACTCACTCAGCCGTAGAAATGGATTGGGCAAATCGTCCACGTCTTCTAGGGTAATGGCTCCTCGCTGTACCCACGGCAGCAAAAATCGAGTCACGGTGGTTACAGGTCGTCGTGCATAGCAAGCAATATCCCAAAGGGTGTAGCGTCCCGTTAAGTAAGGGCTTAAGTTTGCCAAAATTTGAGGAGCGCTGCCAGAATCCGATCGCAACGCGCCAGTTAACACGGGTGATTTGCAAGGATTCAATGACTCCAGTTCAAACCCTTTCCATTGTTTCCAAAGGAGTTGTGCCTGATCTAAAACCTGTTCGACCTCGGTCGAGGACAGGAGCAAACTCAGGGCAGCGTTCTCCTTAAAAGAGAAGCGTTGAACGGCAGACCACTCCGATCTCAAAATGGGATTCCGCACCCAGGAAAACAGCACCTCCTCCAGACTCATCTTCGCCACAGCTTGAGCTTGAGCAATATTCAAAATCCCCTGGGCAACGCTCTGGCTCAGTAGTTGGTATTCCCAGGGTTCTCCCCGTCCGGCAAAGGTCAGGCTGAAATCAGGACAGTGGCGTTTGATGGCGCGTCGCCAGCGCCGCACTCGATGCAACGTGCCCGTGGCATACACCAATCTGCCCTGGAAGAAATACAGCCGCCAGGGATAGGCATCTTGAGCCAGGGTTAGCTCTCCCGTCGCTCGTTGCTGGCTAATTGAGGCGAGTGTTCTGGCTGTATTGATATAGGAGATGGAGGTAGATGACATTTGGCTCAAGAACGATTGGCTCAAGAACTGGAGAGGGACGAAGCAAGTCGCAGGAGTTCTACTTACAGAATGGACACGGATTCGTCTAGCTGCACAAAAATAATTATTTTTGCTAAAAGATTGGGCACACTGGAAGGAAGCGATCGCGGGAGCAACCATGAGAGACGGAATCGAACGCCTGACGAAAAACCTGGGACACGTCATTGTCGGCAAGCATGATGCCATTCGGTTGGTCATCGTGGCGTTATTATCCGGGGGACATACCCTGTTAGAAGATGTGCCCGGAGTGGGCAAAACCCTACTAGCAAAATCCCTGGCACGATCGATCGATGGCAAGTTTCAGCGGCTCCAGTGCACACCCGACCTGATGCCAACCGATATTACGGGCACGAATATCTGGAATCCTCAATCGGCACAGTTTGAGTTTATGTCGGGTCCAATCTTCGCCAATGTGCTGTTAGCCGACGAAGTGAACCGAGCCACGCCCCGCACCCAATCCGCCTTGCTGGAAGTGATGGAAGAACATCAAGTGACGGTGGATGGAGTGTCGCGGCAAGTGCCCATGCCCTTCTTTGTGATTGCAACCCAAAATCCTGTGGAATATCAGGGCACCTTTCCCCTCCCGGAAGCCCAAATGGATCGCTTTGCCCTCTCTCTCTCCCTGGGCTACCCTACCGAGGAAGAAGAACTGCAAATGTTGCAACGCCTGCATGACCACCCCCAGACCTATGACATTCAACCCTGTATTTCTCTGGAAGAAGTGCGGGAATTGCAGCAATTGAGCGCTCAGGTGAAGGTTGAAGCGTCGTTGCAAAAATACATTGTGAATCTAGTACGGGCAACTCGTGAGGATGATGAGATCACGCTGGGGATTAGCCCCCGGGGAGCCGTCGCCCTGCAACGCACCACCCAGGCTCTAGCATTTTTGGATGGACGGGATTACACCATTCCCGATGATATCAAGTATCTGGTGCCCTACGTTCTCTCCCATCGCATGATTCCCGCTGGCGGACGCAGGGCTAAAGCGATCGTCGATCGCCTGCTG
>JANRIN010000046.1:0-2943 GCA_033764965.1 Leptolyngbyaceae cyanobacterium bins.302
CCCCCCCCCCCGCGCCCCCGGGCCCCCCCGGGGGCGGGGCGGGAGGGAGATTCGATGGCGGTGGGTGGAGATGGCGGGCGACTTTGGCAGCAACTTGGCTCAAGTCTCCGTATTGCAGGTGGGCGAGTTGTTGCAGGCGATGGGCGAGTTCGTCGTGGTGTCCGGGTTCTAGTCCGGCACCAAATTGCTCTAACCAGGTGGCTAAGGTGCTGGCAGAACAAGATTTTTGAATTAAAAATGCCTGCGCCGCTGCCCGATTCCAGCCTGCTTCCGCAATTCCAGCTAACAATTCCATCAGGATCGACTCAGCCTGTACCGGGTCAAGAGTTAGCGCAGGGGGAACCGCAGACACCGGAGCATTGCGTTGCCACACCCGTTGCCACCAGCGGCAGCAGGCTTGCCAGAGTCGTTTGAATCCCATAAACCCTGTGAAAAAGGAAAGTAATCTTTTACGATGATGCCATACGCCACCAGAGGCAACCGGCAATGACGCAATTCGTCTTCCCCCACCTGGTTAAGAATCAAATGGGCACAGTATTTACCCAAATTACCGTTGCAAATCTCTCTGACCTACTCAAAGCCGAGGATGGCATCATTCGTGAAGCGGGACAATCCCCATGACCCAACTAAACAATGCATTGGTGCTTCTGACCGGAGCCGCAGGTGGCTTTGGGCAGGAACTCACGCGCCAATTGTTGCAAGCAGGGAGTCGTTTGATTCTGACGGATTTAGATGACACGTTGCTGTGGGAGCAATCCAGGGCAATGCAAGCCACGATTCAGACTGGAGAAATTCTGGCTTGTTTCGCAGTAGATTTGGCAGAGCCGACAGGATGCGATCGGCTATACCAGCAAGTTAAAGCGTTGGGCTATGCGATCGATATTTTGATTAACAATGCTGGAATAGGTTTATTTGGTCGGATGGACGAGATCCCAGCGGAGAAATGGGAGCGCTTAATGCAAGTGAACTTATTGGCTCCCATGCGGCTCAGTAGCTTATTCGTTGCCGACATGATTGCCCGTCGCCAGGGGCACATCGTCAATATGTCGTCGCTGGCGGGATGGGTGGCTCAGGCAGGGTTGGCGCACTATTCCGCCAGTAAATTTGGGCTGAGAGGGTTTAGCGAAGGGTTGTGCAACGAAGTCAAGCCCTACAACGTGCAAGTCACGGTGGTTTACCCCTTCTTCAGCCGTACCCCAATTCTGCATTCTGAGAAACTGGGCACCCTGGCAGAGGAACATCAAGGCGTGCCCGACAATTGGGTGACTGATCCAGCTAAGGTGATGGCGGCAACCCTGCAAGCCATTCAGCAGAACAAACTGCACGTCTTTCCAGATGCGATCGGGCAAATTGTGCAGCGGCTGAAACGACATACCCCCAAGTTACTAGACTGGATTAGTAACGCACTCGCCCGGAGACAGCAAGGTGGTTCAAGCCTGCAATGACCCTAACCCTGAGATGAACCGTTCAACGACGGACAAACATTTAATTATCGGTGCCGGATTTGTGGGATTGGGGATGGCACAGGCATTGAAAGCTGCCAAGATTCCTTACGACCAGGTGGATGCCAGCGATGCGATCGGGGGCAACTGGTATCACGGGGTTTATCACACTGCCCACATCATCTCGTCCCGCAAAGTCACGCAATTTACCCATTTCCCGATGCCCGATGACTATCCTGACTTTCCCAGCGCGGATCAGATCCGGCAGTATTTGAATGAGTTTGCCACCCACTTCGATCTGCATCGTCATATCGAACTCAATAAAACCATTACTTACTTGCGTCCAGTAGAGAATAACCAATGGGAAGCCACCTTTGCTGATGGGGAACAGCGGTTATACAAGGGCGTTTTGCTCTGTAACGGGCATCATTGGTGCAAGCGATTTCCCACTCTGAGAGGCACTTTTCACGGGGAAATCATCCATTCCAAGGATTACAAGCAGCCTGACCAACTCCGCGATCGGCGAGTTCTGGTGATCGGAGGTGGCAATTCCGCCTGTGACATTGCCGCAGAAGCCGCCCGGGTGGGGGCTAAAAGTGTTTTGAGTTTGCGAGAATCGGTTTGGTTTTTGCCCAAGTCTTTTGCTGGCATTCCGCTTACTGATTTGATCCAATGGTGGATGCCGGAATGGTTTCAACGTCTTTTAGCCCACACAATGATTCGTCTGACTTTTGGCACCCATGAGCATTACGGGTTAGCGCGACCCAGCTACCGTTTATTTGATAAACATCCAACGGTGAATAATGAAGTGCCCTATTACATCAAGCATGGTCGCATCACGCCTCGTCCCGCTGTCAAACAGTTAGACGGTTGGGAGGTGGAATTTGTAGACGGTCATCGAGAACGCTTTGATGTGATTGTGTGTGCGACGGGCTATGACGTGGCGTATCCCTTTCTGCCGATCGCCCTCCAGCGAGTCCAAGGTTCAACAGTGCAATGCTATGGGGGTGCGTTTCTGAGTGATTACAAAGGCTTATATTACCTGGGCTGGGGGCAGGCGCGGGGGGGAGTCGGCTCCTTAATGTCAGCCTACGGTCCCATTTTTGCCCGTCTCCTAAAATTGCAAGATGAGGTTAATATTCCGATCGGGCTGGTGTTTAAGGAGATGGGTCAGCAGTTGCCAAGCACGCATCTCAGTGATCCTCAACGAGTTTTTCGGCAGCTAAAGTTAATGAGCCTCGGTTTTTCTTTATTTATAAGAAAATTATATCAATTGACCGCAAAGTATCCCAGCTTCTCCAACAAACCTTTACCTCCAACAGAAAATCCAGTGCAATTGCTGAGTATTCGTTAATCCAAAATCAAAAAGCCCCCTCCGCAGTGGAGAGGGCTTTCGCCTCATGAGCTAGAAATCACAAGGGAGAACAACTAACCATTGATGGCAGGTGCAGTCAGCGCCACAGGAGTCGCTTCACCCGCTGCCAAATCCAAGGGGAAGTTG
>JANRIN010000104.1:0-40090 GCA_033764965.1 Leptolyngbyaceae cyanobacterium bins.302
ATGGCTTTCAAACTATTTCTCTGTCCAGGTTCTAGCCGCTTTCGAAACCTCGCGATGCAATCGCTCCGCTTCAGCCGCATTTACCAATATATGGAAACTTACACCTCTTGTCAACTAATCTCACTAACGTTTTTGCGATGCGGGTTGGAGAGCGATGTATAGTGACTTTGTAGATAAAAATGTGAATTTGGGTGAAGTTTTTTTGGGGAAGTCAGTTGTGAATTTTCAAATGGTGGTGGCTACGTTAAATAGGTTCTGGGGCGATCGCGGTTGCCTGATTGTGCAACCTTATGACACGGAGAAAGGTGCTGCGACAAAAAGTCCGCACACGTTTTTGAGGGCTTTAGGACCAGAACCCTGGTCGGTTGCATACATTGAACCGTGCCGGAGACCGGGCGATGGACGGTATGGGGAAAATCCAAACCGGGTACAGCATTATTATCAGTATCAAGTGCTGATTAAGCCTTCTCCGGACAATATTCAGGAGGTTTATTTAGATTCCCTGAGGGCACTGGGGATTCAACCAGAGGAACACGATGTTCGTTTCGTAGAGGATAACTGGGAGGACGCTGCGGTGGGAGCCTGGGGAGTTGGATGGGAAGTATGGCTAGATGGGATGGAAGTTACTCAATTTACTTATTTTCAGCAGTGTGGGGGACTAGATTGCCGTCCGGTCTCGATCGAGATTACGTATGGTCTGGAACGATTAACTATGTACCTGCAAAGAGTTAACTCCATATTTGATATCCAGTGGAATGATGAGATCACTTATGGTGATGTGCACTTGCAGGGTGAAGTTGAGTGTTCGCGGTACAACTTTGAGGAATCGAATCCAGATCTTTTGTTTACATTGTTTAAGCTATATGAACAGGAGGCGGAGCACTTAATGCAGAAGCAGTTAGTGCTGCCAGCTTTTGATCATGTGCTGAAGTGCTCTCACACTTTCAATCTGCTTGATGCTAGAGGGGTTATTTCTGTGACGGAACGAACACGCTACATCGGCAGGATTCGTAGTATGGCGCGTCAGGTTGCACAACTTTACTTGCAACAACGGCAGGTACTAGGATTCCCTCTGCTGCAAGACAGAGTTTTGGAGGAGGCTTGAGCAAAGAATTTTTCTAGCACGCCCCCCCAAGTCCACATAGGTAATGAATTATTTTGGTTAAACCCTTTAACCAACGCTAAATTTTCGCTAAATTCTTTAAAGAAAAAGAATCTAACAACTCCGAAATCTTCCCGTACGGACGAACGACGGTTTGCCCCAATTCGCCACCAGCTTTTCGAGCTTACTTAGCCTACGATTTCAAAGGCATTAGCGACAGTATTTTCCATCGATTGGTTTTGGTCGGTCATGTCCTAGTCGAAGGGCACCGAGCAAGGTAGAAACTATGACACATCGTTTCGATTTACCTCCACCTTTGATGGATAAGGCAACTCTGCCGAGTTGACCATTAACTGCGCCTAAATGGTTAAACTGCACTCGACGTACCCCTTTGACTTCAGCGAGAGTGGTCTCTAAATCGAGTTGTATGCGCGGATCCAAATTTCGCCAGACCAAGGCGTTTGGGACTGTTTTATCGGTTCGACTAGGGTAAATTGCCCATTGAACCTCCTCATTCGCTGTTTGACGAATATTAAACTCCCAACCAGAACGGTTGAGTCTGGCACTATGTTTCGCTGTCTGAATTGCTTGATGAATTTCGTCTGTGGCGATGTTGAGATTCATCCCATTCATGAGTCCTAGCCATGAAGGTGTGGCGATCGCCACTAAAATCCCAATTAGAAGCACAACCACCAGGCTTTCGAGTAGGGTAAATCCACCTCCTATTCTGGTAGAACAATAGGTTGAAATACGGTAATACCTGCGGAGAAGCATATCAAAAGCACCCTTTCTCTGATGAAGAAATTTACAATCCTAGATTGCCCATTCTCAACAGAGAATTCACATAGCCCAAAGAAAAAAGATTTAGTTGTTGAATATACCTGTAAAGACTTTTTCGGCAGGACCAGTCATATAAAGATGGTTGTCAGGAATTGACCAATGAATTTGAAGACAACCACCAGGAAGCTCGACCGTAGCAAGACGATCGCTCCGGTTGGTCAACACGGCTGCAACCAGGGAAGCGCAAGCTCCTGTTCCGCACGCCAAGGTGATCCCCGCACCCCGTTCCCACACTCTCATTTTCAGGTAGTCAGGGCGTACAACCTGGATAAATTCAGTATTAATTTTTTTAGGAAACGCTGAGTGAGTTTCAAACTGGGAGCCAATCGCTTCCAACGGGATTGCCCCCACATCTTCAACAAAAGTAATACAGTGAGGGTTGCCCATACTCACGCAAGTAATATCCCAATCTTTACCGGCAACACTCAAGGCATGATTTACGACCTTTTGATCAGGTTGACCCAAATTTGTGGGAATTTCTGCGGCTAAAAGTTTCGGTTCTCCCATATCCACAGTAATTAAGCCTGCTGTCTCCAACTTGGGGCGCATAATTCCAGCCAGAGTCTGGATGCAGTAAGAATAAGGCGGAGCAACTCCATCAAGATCGGCAAGAAACTGAGCTAAACAGCGGATTCCATTCCCACACATCTCCGGTTCTGACCCGTCACTGTTGAAGATTCGCATGGTGTAATCTGTGTCTGCCTGACCTGGCAGGGCAAAGATTACACCATCGGCTCCAATGCCGAAATGCCGATCGCAAAGCTGCACTGCCTGTTCTGGAGTAAGGACTGGTTCGGAGGAAGACCGATTATCAATCAAGATGAAGTCATTCCCTAACCCATGATATTTTGTGAACTCGATTCCCATAGATTTTCTGCGATAGGGTACAAGAGTAAGGGCTTGAAGTAAGGTGTAAGGGGACAACTGTTTAGGCTGAAATAAAAAAGTTCAGCAACCCAACACCATCTTAAAGGCTAGGGCAACCATTCGTTAGCAGGGGAAAAGCAATGACGGCTGAGTTAGAGACTGGACTACCGAGCACTCGTCAAATTCAAAACTTAATTCGGGAAACAAAAGAAGTAGAGCTAAAACTTGTTACCGGAGATCTGTTAGCGGGTAAGATTCGTTGGCAAGACTCCTATTGTATCTCCCTGACAGATCAATACGACCAGGACACCATTGTCTGGCGACAGGCAATTGTTTATTTGAAACCAAGATTGTAGGCGGAAAAATCCAGAGATAAACAGAGCAAAACTGTGGCTGCAGTTACGGCTTCAGATAGTTTTGAGGTTCTGCTTCGGTAGAACCAACATTGATTATGGGAATGGAAACAGAAGAGACTCGCTTAGAGGGGGGCGAAATCCAGCGACTTGCTTGATTAAGCGAATAGAGATTGCCGCACAACAGTAGCCGATCGCCCACTTGCAGATCGCTCTTACCATCTGGAAATCCAATAAACTTCCCTTCTCGGCGAATTGCCTGGATCAAAACTCCAAACTGCCGCCGGATATGCAGTTCTGCGAGGGTTTTGCCAACAACGGGGCTATCTTCTGGCACGAGTAACCATTGACAGGAGGCATTTTCTGTTGGAACAGCAGCTTTCCCTTTTGCCAACTCATCGAAGGCAGCTAATTCTTCGGGTTGCCCAACAATCAGGAGGCGATCGCCCTCTTGCAGTGCGGTTTGAGCATCGGGATAGTCTACTTCTTCACCCCCTGCCCGCTGAATCGCCATCAAGCTGACACCCGTAAGGCGGCGCAAGTTCGTTTCTTCCAGGGTCATGCCAATCAGGGGTGAGTCCTGGGGCAAAGCATACCAGCGGTTGCCAATATCTTGTGCAGCTTCTTTTAATTCTCGCGACACTTGATAAGAGGGACGCTCCAGGCGCAGTCCCTGGTAGCGAGTATTGCGAATTTGCTGCACTTCTCGTTGAATGACTGGCAGTGGTAAACCTAGCCCTGTGAGTAAATGAGAAGACAACTCCAGACTGGCTTCAAACTCTGGTTGCACCACCTCTCGCACGCCAAGCTGGTAGAGCAATTCGATGTCCTTATCTTGATTGGCGCGAACGACAATATCCAGGTCAGGTGCGAGTTCTAGAGAGCGTTTCACGCAAAGGCGGGTACTCATGGGATCGGGCAGCGCGATCGCAATCCCCTTCGCAGTGTTCACGCCAGCTTTTTCTAAAACATACAAACTGGCTGCGTTGCCGTAGATGTAGGGAATAGACGTTTCTCTCAATTCCTGAATGCGGCTCTCTGATTGATCAATGACCAGGACTGGATAGTTATGGTCTCGGAGCAAGCGCACGATATTTTGCCCCACGCGCCCATAACCACAAACCACAATGTGCTGTTCAAGGGCTGCGCTATCAGAAATTTCCAGCGGTAAATCACTTCCTTCTAACAAGGACTTTAACCAGGGAACCGCTTCCGCCCAGGCAAACAATTGAGGCACAAACCTCAGCACAAAGGGAGTCAAGACGAGCGTGACCGCAGTTGTTCCTAAGATGAGCAAGTAAACTCGACGAGAAACCAAGCCCAGCGATTGCCCTTCACTTGCCAATACAAAAGAAAATTCTCCAATTTGGGCAAGTCCTAATCCCGTAATTAAGGCTGTTTTCAGCGAGTAGCCAAAGAGTTTGATGATGGGCGTTACAATCAGAAACTTCCCAATGAAGACGAGCGTAACCAAACCCAGGATTAATTCCAGGTTGTTCCACAGAAATACAGGATCGATTAACATCCCGATCGCCGCAAAAAACAAGGATGCAAAAATATCCCGCAATGGCTCTACATAAGTCAGGGTTTGATCCGAATATTCCACATCGGAAATCATCAATCCAGCGACAAATGCGCCCATCTCAATAGATAGTCCCAAATGTTCCGTCAGCAGGGCGATCGCCAGACACAACGCCACCACGCATAACAGAAATAAGTCTCGACTCTCAGTTCGGGCGATGATGTGCAGCAGTCGCGGGATGACCCAAATGCCAGCGGCGATCGCACCCAAAGCAAACAAGCCAGTTTGCAGTAATGCCCAGCCCACTGCCAGCCCAATCTCCTCCATTGGCTTATCTAAAGCAGGCAACACTGCTAACATCAACCCCAACGCCAAATCCTGCACCACCAAAATGCCTAACAAAACCTGCCCATGCGGAGTTCCAGTTTCGTTCCGCTCCATCAGGCTTTTGAGCACAACGGCTGTAGAGGAAAGGGAGAGAATCGCACCCAGAAAGACCCCTTGAGCGGGTGATGTCACCCACCCCATGCCCAAGGACGCTAAGGACGTGATTAAAATCGTTAACGTAATTTGAAGTGCCCCACCCCCCAAGCTGATTCCTTTGACCTTACTGAGTTCGGAGAACGAAAACTCAACCCCCAGGGCAAATAGCAGAAAGGCGACACCGAATTGAGCCAGCGTTTCGACCTGAATCAGTTCTTTGATCAGCCCTAGTCCGGTAGGACCAACCACGATGCCCGCAATCAGGTAGCCCAGCAAAATCGGTTGTCGCAGTAGGGCTGCAACTAAACCACCGATCGCGGCAGCCCCCAGAACCGTAACCAGATCAACAATTAAGCGAAAATCTTCTTGCACAATCTTTGAAAATATTAGAAAAAATATTACAACGTATAAACTCCAGAATACAGAGTTTTCCTAGATACCGGGAAAGTTTATAAAAATTCCTGAATACCGGGAAAGTTTATAAAAATATAAAAAACAAATAAAAAAAGGACGCTTGCAAGCGCCCTAGAGAAAGTTACTTTGCGAGACTGCTCAGGAGGGAGAAATTTTCGTTGGAATGCCCAGGATTGGGAAGGGTAAATCTCGTCCCAGTGCTTGAACAATCGGATCAGAGCGCTCCGAGCAACCGAGAACAAGCGCCGTTGTGGAAACTTGGCAAGCCGCAGATCGGAGTTCCTCAACCAGATTTCCAAATCGCAAATGGGTTTCTAGAGAACCTCTCCATTCATCTGCTAAATGACGAGCCTGCCAAAGAATGCGATCGGCTTTCTCAAACTGGTGGATTTGCTTGTTCGTCGCCTGGGAAACTGGCGGGACAGTCTCTGACCAATCAGAAATTACCGGACTTGCACAGCGAGTCGCAACCCGCCCATGCGCTACAGTTTCTATGAGTTCTGGGCAAGGATCAGCACTAATTGGAACATAGCTTGGCAAGGTGGGGTAAATTGCAACAGGCGACGAAGGCAGATCTAAGAAAGTATCTTGCACCGAGGGGCGATCAGAGGAGCGATCATCATTCTGGTCAACGACATAGACTACTTGAACAGTTACCGCTCGACGAGTGACAAGGCGAGTTTGATGAGCAATCCAGAGAGTCAAGTCCAAAGCAGTCTGGCTACGAGTTGAACCATTGTAGCCAACGACAAGATTAATATCCGTCGGCACCAATAAATTCGACGCTTTGGGAACTAACATCATTTGCTTCGCTAAATTAGGACAATTCAGCGCATGCTCAAGACGAACAAGCATGGGTAAAATTTCCACGATGGTAGCCTCTCACGAGTAGGGTTTACGAGAGGTGGGTCAGGTAACAGAACAGCAATAACGAAAATGAAGGATTTTCGTTTAGCTCTCTGCTAGGAGACTCCAAGACCACGACTATAAAAGCCTCAGTCATGGGCACCCTTTCCATTGCCGACGGAGTTAGCTGACGGGCTAAGGCTGGAAGGTGCCTTTCCCAGAGTTGCTCTGAGATTCGCCCCAAATGAACTGGTTCCTCCGCTTCAGCCGAATCCAGTAAGAAAGTCATACTGGCGCTGAATTAGGCTACCCACAGGTGACAGCATAAACTGTCGAGATTTGCAAAAGGACTGACAATAAACGTAAGCCAAGCCGCTTTGCAGAACTGCTACTTCAGGAACATTTAAGCTTTTATTTGGGATAAAAGTCTTATCAGCAGCAGTCCATAGTTAATATAGCTCAGGAATTTTGGAACGACTATCCCTCAAGATGAAGGTTGAAAAGTGTCACGGCTTGAGGTAAGCAGTCTAAGATTGAAAAGCAGAACAGTAAGAGTAATTTGGGTGTGATTTCCCCGACGGCATCCGGTCTTGATTTGAATGAATTATTTCCATTTGAGCTTGATGAGTTTCAACGACAGGCGATCGCCGCCTTGGAAACTGGTCATTCAGTGGTTGTATGTGCCCCCACAGGTTCCGGGAAAACGCTGATTGGGGAATACGCCATTCATCGAGCCTTAGCACGGGGACATCGGGTGTTTTATACCACTCCGCTGAAAGCGCTCTCCAATCAAAAGCTGCGAGATTTTCGAGACATTTTTGGGAGTGAGCAGGTTGGTTTACTGACGGGGGATGTATCAATCAATCGAGATGCGCCCATCCTGGTCATGACCACCGAGATTTTTCGCAATATGCTTTATGGCACCCCGATCGGGGAAGTGGGAACATCCCTGGTGGATGTGGAAGCCGTGGTGCTGGATGAATGTCATTACATGAACGATCGCCAGCGGGGCACCGTTTGGGAAGAGTCAATCATCTACTGTCCTGGTGAAATTCAACTTGTTGCCCTATCCGCCACCGTAGACAACAGCGACCAGTTAACCGATTGGATTCATCAAGTACATGGTCCAACAGAGCTGATTTATTCCGACTTTCGCCCAGTTCCACTGCGGTTTCACTACTGCACACCCAAAGGGTTATTTCCCCTGCTGGATGACAGCAACAAACGGATGAATCCACGCCTCAAACCCAAAGGTGGGCAGGCAGGTAGACCGGGCAAAAAATCGCCTCGGCAGGAAAGCCCCAGTCTGGCATACGTGGTTAGCCAACTCCAGCAACGAGATATGTTACCCGCCATCTACTTCATTTTCAGTCGGCGAGGGTGTGATCAGGCGGTGGCAAATATCAGCCACATTTCCTTAGTCAATGAAGCAGAAGTCAAGAGTCTCAAGCATCAGATTGATGACTTTCTAGAACGCAATCCAGAAGCGGGACGATCGGGACAAATTGAGCCGTTATACCGCGGTATTGCGGCTCATCACGCCGGAATTTTACCCGCATGGAAAGGCTTGGTGGAGGAATTATTCCAGCAAGGTTTAATCAAAGTTGTGTTTGCGACTGAAACCCTGGCAGCCGGAATCAATATGCCCGCCCGAACGACCGTGATTTCCAGCCTCTCCAAGCGCACCGATTTGGGGCATCGCTTGCTCAATGCTTCTGAATTTCTGCAAATGGCAGGACGGGCAGGGCGACGCGGCATGGACGTGTTAGGGCACGTTGTCACAGTACAAACGCCCTTTGAGGGAGCACGAGAAGCCTCTTACCTGGCAACGGCAAAAGCGGATCCGCTGGTGAGCCAGTTCACTCCCAGTTACGGCATGGTGTTGAACCTGTTGCAAACCCATAGCTTGGATGAGGCAAAAGACCTGATTGAGCGCAGTTTTGGTCAATACCTGTCTACGTTGTACCTGCATCCTCAGCAGGATGCGATCGCCCAATTAGAAGCTGAACTCGCCCAACTGCAAGCCCAGATCGGTACAGTAGATTGGGATGCGCTGGCGAGCTACGAAAAGCTGCAAGAACGGCTCAAGGAAGAACGCCGCTTATTGAAAATCTTGCAGAGTCAGGCGGAAGATGGGCGGGTGCAAGATATGGCGATCGCGCTTTCTTTCGCGGTTGCCGGAACCATCCTGACACTGAAAAGCCAACCTTCAACCGATTCAGATCAAATACCAGCAGTCCTGGTGACCAAAACAGCCGGAGCCGGACAGTTCCCTTACCTGGTTTGCTTAGGCAAGAACAATCGTTGGTACGTGACGATGGTGACAGACGTAATAGATTTGCGGGGAGAAATTCCGCGCCTTGCGGCAGTAGATAACCTCATCCCACCACCGGAAATGCCTCTGAAGCCGGGGCAATCTCGTAAAGGTAATGACGCAACTGCGGCGATCGCCCAACGGATTCCCGTGGCTCCAGCGCTAGAAGAAGCTGCTCCCGAAGTTCATATCCAACTGCAACGGATGCAAGCGGTGGAAGCCGAGATCAAAAACCATCCTGTGCATCAATGGGGCAATCGCAGCACCATTCTCAAACGCCAAAAACGCATACAGTCGATTCAGGAAGAACTGCGCGATCGCCGAGATAAACTCGATCGCCAATCCCACCGCTACTGGGAAGCCTTCCTCGATCTGATTGACATCTTGCAGCACTTTGGCGGATTGGAAGGGCTGGTTCCCACCGTTTTGGGACAAATTACGGCAGCGATTCGGGGCGATAATGAACTCTGGTTGGGGTTAGCCCTCGCGTCTGGCGAACTCGATGATTTAGCACCCCAAGAATTCGCGGCTGCCTGTGCTGCCCTGGTGACGGAAGTGTCTCGCCCAGATAGTTGGACCCGCTACGACGTTCCGGCATCGGTTGAGGAAGCTCTAGGAGGGTTGAGGAGTGTACGCCACAGCCTGTTTAAGCAACAACGCCGCTACCAGGTAGTGCTACCAATTTGGCTAGAGTATGATTTTATCGGGCTGGTGGAACAGTGGGCGCTAGGCGTGGAGTGGACTGAACTGTGTGAAAATACCAGCCTGGATGAAGGAGATGTGGTCAGAATTTTGCGCCGAACCCTGGATTTTCTCTCACAAATTCCCCACGTTCCCCATCTGTCCGATTCGCTGAAACGAAATGCGGTGCGTGCGATTCAACTCATCGATCGCTTCCCAGTCAGTGGTGCGATCGAGTAACTCATTTTTAAGTTGATATGAATCCTCAAAGCTGATTTGGGCAATATAGCCATAGATTTCGTTGTTCGACTTTGGCACTGCCGCCTACGAAGGAGTCCCCCAAAATGTCTTTAGAGAGTGCAACTCGGTTTCTTGAAGCAGCCGCCCATGATGAAGAATTGCGAGAACGCTTTGAGCGAGTCCAATCGCCCGAAGAATTCCTGAGAGTGATTGAGCAACTTGGTTACAGCTTTACGACTGCTGAACTAATGGTGTTAGCTAAAGAGCAAAGTCAAGGCGTTGCAGTGCGTCGTCATACGGGCGTATGGAAATGGTTACGACACGTTAATTGGGTTTAAGCCAATCTAGCTCAGACATCAAACATTGCGGGCGAGGACAAGCTCACGGTAAAGTCAAGGGCAGCGATCGAGTGTGAATTGCAAATGCGAGTTCGTGCCTTCCTTGCCCTGATTCTGGCGTTTATTCTGAGCTTTACCACGATGCCACTTGCCCAGGCAGCAACCTTCCCGCCCAACGAAAATTTAGTGGTTGAGGGAGTTCCGGACATCCCGCTTGCCCTCGTGGAGCAGGTAAAACGGTACACCGAGTTTCGGGGCGCGTCCCTGGCAAGTTGGCATCCCGTTGAACGGGAGATGCTGATTTCGACTCGCTTCTGCAACATTCCTCAAGTGCATCAAGTACGATCGCCCCAGGGAGCCAGAAAGCAACTTACCTTTTTCACTGAACCGCCTTCAGGAGCAACGTTTCAACCCACCAAAGGAAATTTCTTCATATTCAGCAAAGATACCGGCGGGAATGAATTTAGCCAAAACTACCGCTTCGATTTAGCCACAGGGGATGTCACCTTGCTCACGGATGGCAAATCTCGTAACAGCCGTGGAGTATGGTCAACCAAGGGCGATCGCATGGCATATACCTCCACTCGCCGCACCGGGAAAGATAACGACATTTACCTGATCGATCCACAAAACCCCCAATCCGATCGCTTATTAGCCACTGTGGAAGGAGGAGGTTGGGGTCTAACTGATTGGTCTCCCGACGATCGACAATTACTCGTATTGCAATACATTTCTGTCAACGAAAGTTACTTGTGGCTATTCAACACCCAATCTGGAGAGCGCACCTTACTAACGCCTAAAACCGGGAAAGAACCCGTTGCTTATGATGGAGCGGTGTTCAGCAAAGATGGCAAAGGATTGTATGTCGTGAGCGATCGCGATTCCGAATTCCAGCGCCTTGCCTATCTTGATCTCGCCAGTAAACGCTTTACTCCCCTTTCCGACAAAATTAAATGGGATGTGGAGGACTTCGACCTATCCCACGATGGCAAATTGCTCGCCTTCGTGACCAATGAAGATGGCATCAGCGTTTTACACCTACTAGACACCAAAACTCGTAAGGAAAAAGCCGTCCCTAAACTGCCCAATGGATTAATTCTCGGTGTGCAGTGGCATCCAAACAGTCGCGACTTAGGGTTTACCTTCACCTCTGCCCGCTCCAACGCCGATGTGTTTTCGCTGGATGTCACCACCAACAAACTGCAACGCTGGACAGAGAGCGAGACTGGCGGCATCAATATTAATAATTTCTCGGAAGCTGAGTTAATTCGCTGGAAAAGCTTTGATGGCAAACAAATTTCTGGGTTTCTGTATCGCCCCCCCAAAACGTTTACTGGCAAACGTCCGGTGATTATTGACATTCACGGCGGACCGGAGGGGCAATCTCGTCCAGTCTTTTTGGGACGGCAAAACTTTTACTTGAACGAGTTGGGGGTGGCATTAATCGATCCCAATGTGCGCGGCTCTACTGGGTACGGCAAAACGTTTTTGAAGCTGGACAACGGTTACCTGCGAGAAGATTCCGTCAAAGACATTGGCGCGTTGCTGGATTGGATCGCCACTCAACCTGACTTAGATGCCAATCGAGTCATGGTCATGGGTGGCAGCTATGGCGGTTATATGTCGCTGGCAGTAGCAACCAAATACAGCGATCGCATTCGAGCCGCGATCGATATTGTCGGCATCTCCAACTTTGTCACCTTCCTGGAACGCACCGAAAGCTACCGTCGAGATCTTCGCCGCGTGGAATATGGTGATGAGCGAGATCCCAAAATGCGAGAATTTCTCATCTCCATTTCGCCCCTCACCAATGCCGCCCAAATTACCAAGCCGCTCTTCGTGATTCACGGCAAAAACGATCCACGAGTGCCCTTAAACGAAGCGGAGCAGATTGTCTCAACCGTCAGGAAAAGCGGCACTCCCGTTTGGTATCTCATGGCAAAAGACGAAGGACACGGCTTTTCCAAGAAACCCAATGTCGATTTTCAGTTCTACTCCACTGTGAAGTTCATTCAAGAATTTCTACTCGACAATAATTAAATGCAAGAAAACCGAATAAAATTCGCAGCCATCATCTTGAACATTTCAATAATCTCCACAGAGGGCTTTGAATTTGTTGCCTATTACTTCTAGCGTGTTCAGGTGAAGCGTCTAAATCAAGCTGCTCATTGCGTTCTGAAGGGCAACGGTGAGCGATCGTGCGTCTTGCTTGGCGCGTCCGGTACAAAACGCTTCAACAGCGATCGGTGCCCCAATGTGAACCTCAACCTTGGTCCGCCAGGGAACGAGAGGATTGCTGTACTGAATCCTCATGGGAACAATCTTCACCCCTAAATGCGGACGACTCGTTTCTGCTTGAATTGCCAACCGCGCTAATCCTGGCTTGAGCGGTTGAATACACGGCTCACGAAAAATATTTCCCTCTGGAAAAATTACTAGAGTTTCCCCTTGCTCCAGTAGCTCTACTCCATGCCGCAAACTGGCGATCGCTGGACGATTCGTATTAATGGGAAACCCCCCCATCCGCCGAATAAACCAGCCCTGCAACCCCGTCACCTCATCCGCAGACACCATAAACCGCAGATGCCGACCCGTCACATGATGCCCTGCTGCAAACGGCACCACCAACGCATCCCACCGGGAACGATGGGTCGGAGCCAAAATCACCGGACCCGATCGAGGCAGATTTTCCTGTCCTGTCATCACAACTTGCCCAAAGTAAGCCGGAAATAGCCCAAACCGCCCCAACGGGTAAGCGATCGATAATAGCCAGGGGGCAAACCGAGATGGACTTGGCTCGGCAGCTTTAACATGGGAGATAAGCGGTACGGCAACAGGCGCAGAAATTGATGTCGTTGAATTAACCGAATCAACCAATGAGTGGGGTGCTTGAACATCCATCTCAAACGAGGCAGGACAATCCAGGGTAGATTCAAACCGAGCCATAGAATTAAGCGAACTCATGCTTTCCAAAAGTAGAAACGGTTAGATGCAATCAGCCGAGATACCTCTACCGTAGGTGACACCGCAAATCCTGCCATCCATCAAGGGACACTTTCAGGTGTGTCATGGGGAGGGTTCTTGTCTCGTAAACGGCGTTTAGCAAACCAGTCGTGCAATTGCCGCTTACAAGAATATTCCAAGATACCACCAATAACCGGAAAACGGTGATTGGAGCAGTCACTATCGGGTAAGTTCAGGACACTTCTGATCGCCCCAGCTTTCAAATCATCCGCTCCATAAACTAGAGTACCTAATCGTGCCAGGATCAGCGCTCCAGAACACATAGGGCAGGGTTCCAAAGTGACGTACAACGTGCATTCAGTCAGGTGCCACGTTTGTAATACTTGTCCAGCGTCTCGCAATGCCAAAATTTCCGCGTGAGCAGTCGGGTCGTGATCCCGTTCTCGCCGATTTTCTGCTGTGGCGATCGCCCGTCCCTCAAATACAACCACTGCCCCCACAGGCACCTCTCCCGCTTCTCCGGCTGCTTGCGCCAGCGAGATCGCCCGCTCCATCCAACGGCAATGGGTCAGATATGCCGGATTATCCAAAAGCATCGACTCACGATCCGGCGATCGCCAACAACGGATCAAGCTTGCCCTGGCGGTCTAGAGCATACAGATCGTCACAGCCCCCAACGTGCTGATTGTTGATGAAAATTTGGGGCACCGAGCGGCGACCGTTTGCCCGCTCCGCCATCCGAACTCGCGCCCCACCATCGCCGTCAATTTTATATTCTATATAGTTAACCCCCTTCCACCACAGCAGTAGCTTGGCACGAATGCAATAGGGACAGGTTTGCCAGGTGTAGATTTCGACGGTTGCTTTCATGTTTTCGGGATGCCGACCTAAAAAGGAATTGAATGCTTCTAACATCGGTCTCACCATTCATGGTTGAACTTGCTTGCTTTTACATCATGCACGATCGCCAGGAGTGCTTGATCTAAAGAATCTTCTGGATCGATTAGTTGAGTCACCTGATCCAGATTGATCCACTGATAACTGGCTTCATACTCTGTGCTAATCAGTTTTAAATCCTGTTTTTCAGTTTCCGTGAGTTCAACTTGATAGGTGAGATTAACGCTGTGGGAACCGTGATGAATCGGTTCCTGCTCTCGAAAGGCAAAGCTAGTGGAGTAAACCCCAATTAATTGAAAGCGATCGCCCTCTAGATTGCCCAAACCTGCCTCTTCTGAGGCTTTCCGCTGTGCCGACTCGATCGGAGATTCTCCAGCCACCATCCTGCCTCCAATCACCCACCAGGCTCTGCGAGGGTAGCGATTGCGGCGAGCTAAAAGCATTTGACTCTGAAAAAGAAACACTAGATCAACACAAGTGAAAACAAGGTAATCCAGGGCAACGGCATACTCAGCTTCTGGCATTCGGTCTGTTGCTGTCTTCGGGTTTGTGCGCCCAGCTTCAACAAAGTGGGGCACATGAAGCTTTGGGTATGAAGCAATTTGCAGCTTCGGAGTGTTTTGCACAACGATGTTCAAAGAAGTACTCTCCTCACTCTAACCTTGACGACTTCTCTACGTCCGCCCGCCTCTAAAGAAATGAGCATTTAGAAGATTTCCGAAAAAGATTCTATCTGCTGCCCACCCGCGACTGAAGTGCAGGCTGAAAGTAAAAGTTTGCTTCTGCAGAGGCGAAATGACAAAATCCATTCTTTTGCGTAAGCCTTATTCATCAAGATTCCTAAGCAGCAAAACTTTACATAGCATCTTCAACAAATCTGTTTCTAGCGCGTCTCCCCCTTTTGGTAGACTGAATCATTGAAGCGCCCTTAAAAACCGCGCGAAATCAGCAGTTGGGAGGACTTACGCAGTGGAAAGCACACTCGGTTTAGAAATTATTGAAGTCGTGGAACAGGCGGCGATCGCGTCTGCCCGATTAATGGGAAAAGGCGATAAAAACGAAGCCGACCGAGTGGCAGTCGAAGCCATGCGGGAACGCATGAACAAAATTTATATGCGTGGACGGATTGTCATCGGAGAAGGTGAGCGGGACGAAGCACCCATGCTCTACATCGGTGAAGAGGTGGGCATTTGCACTCAACCCGACGCCAAGACCTACTGTAATCCTGATGAACTCATCGAAATCGACATTGCGGTTGACCCCTGCGAAGGGACAAATCTGTGTGCTTACGGGCAACCAGGCTCAATGGCAGTGCTGGCAATTTCTGAAAAAGGCGGGTTGTTTGCCGCTCCTGACTTCTACATGAGAAAACTGGCAGCACCCCCAGCCGCCAAAGGACACGTAGACATCACCAAGTCTGCAACCGAAAACCTCAAGATTCTATCGGAATGTCTGGACAGATCAATTGATGAATTAGTGGTGGTGGTCATGAAACGCGATCGCCACAATGAATTGATCAAAGAAATCCGCGAAGCAGGTGCCCGTGTGCAACTGATTAGTGATGGAGACGTGGGAGCCGCGATCAATTGTGGTTTTGCCGGAACCAACATCCACGCCCTAATGGGAATTGGGGCTGCGCCTGAAGGAGTCATCTCTGCTGCGGCTCTTCGCTGCTTGGGTGCCCACTTCCAGGGACAGCTAATTTACGATCCTGAAGTCGTCAAGACTGGCTTGATTGGCGAGAGTAAAGAAAACAACATTGCTCGTTTAAACGAGATGGGTATTACTGATCCCGATCGCGTCTATAACGCCGAAGAGTTGGCATCTGGGGAAACTGTTCTGTTCGCTGGAACAGGCATTACCTCTGGCAACTTGATGAATGGCGTTCGCTTCTTCAAGGGCGGTGCGAGGACTCACACGCTGGTCATTTCCAGCCAATCCAAGACCGCTCGTTTCGTTGATACGGTTCACCTGTTTGATCAACCGAAAACGATCCAGTTGCACTAGGAAAGGGTTAGGGATTAGGTGCTAGGGTTAAGGCAACTAGAGGGATGAGGGAATGGGCGATACCCAAACCCCCGATCCCTCCCGCCTTGAACCTAGTTCCTCATTCCTGAATTCAGCCCCCGGTTTTGAGTTAAGTATTTTTGCAATTCTCGATCGAACACTCAAAACTTGAAACAGTTTGATTTACAAAACAAATTGGTATTTTAAGATCCGATTCTTATGAACATCGTTGTTGTTGGTTTGAGCCACAAGACAGCTCCGGTTGAAGTTCGAGAAAAGCTGAGTATTCCAGAAACTCATTGTGACCGGGCAATATCCCAATTGTGCAGCCATCCTCACATTGAAGAAGTTGCCATTTTAAGCACTTGCAATCGCCTCGAAATCTACGCTGTTGCGGACGAAACTGAGAATGGGGTGCGGGCAATCACCCAGTTTCTATCCGATCACAGCAAACTGCCTGCGGCTTACCTCCGGCAATATCTATTTGTCCTGCTGCACCACGATGCAGTCATGCACCTGATGCGGGTTTCTGCTGGTTTGGATAGTCTCGTTCTGGGGGAAGGGCAAATCCTGGCACAAGTCAAACAGTGCCACAAACTGGGGCAGGAACATAAAGGGGTGGGGCGCACCTTGAATCAATTGTTTAAGCAAGCTCTCACTGCAGGAAAACGAGTTCGGACTGAAACCAGTATCGGAACAGGTGCCGTTTCTATCAGTTCTGCCGCTGTTGAACTTGCCCAGATGAAGGTGCAAAACCTGGCTGCTTGCCGAGTCGCCATCATCGGCGCAGGCAAAATGTCCCGTCTACTGGTGCAACACCTGCTCTCCAAGAACGCAACCCATATTTCGATCGTCAACCGTTCCATGCCACGGATGCAGGAACTTGTGAAGCAATTCCCAGAAGGAAATTTACATTTGCATTTAGTAGAAGACATGATGCAGGTGATTGCTCACTCCGATATTGTCTTTACCAGTACCGCTGCTACTGACCCTTTACTCAACCGAGCCAAACTTGAAGCCGTTCTTGACCCGACGCAACACTTGATGCTGTTTGACATTTCTGTTCCGCGCAATGTGGATGCAGATGTGAACGAATTATCCTACGTCAAAGCTTTTAACGTTGATGACTTGAAAGCCGTAGTTGCCCAAAACCATGAAGCTCGTCGGCAGATGGCAATGGAAGCGGAAGCGTTGCTTGATGAAGAAGTGGAATCCTTTGAAATCTGGTGGCGATCGCTAGAAACAGTCTCTACCATCAGTAGCTTGCGAGACAAGGTGGAAACTATTCGTGTCCAGGAACTAGAAAAAGCCCTATCTCGCTTGGGAACAGAGTTTGCGGAAAAGCATCAGGAAGTAATCGAAGCGTTGAGCCGTGGGATTGTTAATAAAATTCTGCACGATCCAATGGTGCAACTCCGTGCCCAGCAAGATATTGAAGCCCGTCGTCAAGCCATGCAAACCCTCAGCACGTTGTTTAATTTAGAAACCGCCAACCAAAAGGTAGTCTAGGTTTGCCATATCAGTCCTACCGTAGGATGGGTGTTAGGCGCTAGCTGTAACGCATCAATGCTCAGAAGCGATGCGTTATGCTGTGCTAACACATCCTACTAGAGATGGCACGATGGCTGAGTTCGACCTTGAAGTAACGCTGCGCGAGATTACTAAAGAAAATTGGCGGGACATTCTGCGCCTGAAAGTAGCCTCGCATCAAGAGCATTTCGTGGCATCCAACGCAATGTCGATCGTCGAAGCCCATTTTGAGCCAGAGGTTGCCTGGTTCCGTGCAATCTATGCGGGTGATTTGCCAGTCGGTTTTTTAATGTTGCAAGATGACGTAGCCCAGCAAGAGTATTTTTTGTGGCGCTTCATGATCGACGAGCGCTATCAGGGACGTGGGTACGGGCGCAAAGCGCTGGAATTGTTCTTTGCTCACGTCAAGACACGCCCTGGAGCAGATGTGGTTTACACCAGTTGCGTCCCGGGGGAAGGTAGCCCGTGCCCATTCTACGAGAAGATGGGCTTTGTCTACACCGGAGAGGAAGAAGACGGCGAACTGGTTATGCGACGGGAATTGTCAGTGAGCGCATTAGAATGAGACGTAGGTTAGCCACTCCCTCTGTGCCATGCCCTTATCTCGCCTAGTCACGCTCATCATCGGCATCATCGTCATTTTGGGACTGATGATCTGGTTGATCGAGTCGTTGCAGCGCTTATTCTGGCAGGTTGGTTATTACCCGTTGCTATCTCAGTTGCTAATCTTCGTGATTATTGCGCTAATAGGAACGTTGGTCGCTTCATTGGTGTATTACCTGTTTATTCTGCCAAGACGAAATCAACGTAAAAAGCGGAAAGCGCCGAAGATTCCAGCAGCCAAAGCAGAGGCAGCAGGAGAAAATATCAAAGCTGTTCGTAAGCAAGTGTCTCAAATTCAAGATGAGGTGGCAAAACGAGAATTATTGCTGCGATCGCGGGAAATTGAACAAACCCTCTCTCGTGGCGAACTCCGAGTTGTGGTGTTTGGCACTGGATCTGCCGGAAAAACTTCCCTCGTCAACGCCTTAATTGGTCGCATGGTAGGAAACGTCGGTGCCCCAATGGGAACAACGGAGGTCGGACAAACCTATGCCCTACCCTTGCAAGGCATCAACCGCGAAATTCTGGTGACGGATACTCCAGGCATTTTAGAAGCTGGCGTGGCTGGAACCGAGCGAGAACAATTGGCACGCAGACTGGCAACAGAAGCTGACTTGCTCCTATTTGTGCTAGATAATGACCTCCGCAAGTCCGAATATGAACCCTTGATGGCGTTGGCAGCGATCGGCAAGCGATCGCTCGTCATCCTGAATAAAGCTGACTTATACACTGAAACGGATAGCGAACTCATTCTGGCGCGATTAAGAGAACGGGTTCGGGGTGTGGTGCCCTCTGCCGATGTGATTGCGGTATCCGCCAATCCTCAGCCTGTCCGCTTAGACGATGGTTCCACGCTAAAGCCTGATCCTGACATCATGCCACTGATTCGGCGCATGGTCGCTGTGCTGCGGGCGGAAGGGGAAGACTTGTTAGCAGACAATATTTTGCTACAGTCCCAGCGTTTGGCAGATCGCGCACGGGAGTTAATTGACGGTCAGCGGCGCAGGCAAGCCGATAAAATCGTCGATCGCTTTCAATGGATCGGGGCAGGAGTGATTGCCGCTACGCCATTACCTGTGGTGGATATGCTGGCAACCGCCGCCGTGAATGCTCAGATGGTAGTCGAGATTGGCAAAGTGTATGGCTGTGACATCAACATGGAGCGGGGGCGAGAACTGGCGCTTTCTCTGGGTAAAACCCTGGCTGGATTAGGCATCGTTAAAGGCGCAATTACTGTTGTCACCACTGCCCTTCAACTCAGCATTGGCGGAATTGTTGTTGGACGAGCTATTCAAGCCGTAACAGCCGCCTATCTTACCCGCATCGCTGGTAAAAGCTTCATTGAATATTTCCGCCATGACCAGGATTGGGGTGACGGTGGAATTACAGAAGTCGTACAACGGCAGTTCCAATTGAATAAAAAAGACGAATTTGTTAAATCTTTTGTGCAGGAGGCAATTACCCGCGTCGTCAAACCACTCCACTTAGATGATTTAACAGTCGATGACCTGGCAGCCCAAGAAGACTTGGATGAAGAATTAGTCGAGTTGCCCTTGCTGGAACTGGTTGACGCAGAAGAACTTGAGCGGGTAGAACTTCGAGCAGAATTAGATGATGATTGGGAGCCGCGTCGTCTCAGATCAGATGATTGGGACGAGTAACCCCGTTTTAATCTGGACTATTCATCATTCCTTGCAACATTTCCAGTCCTTTTTTGACTCGCCGAGAAACCGTGACCGCACTGATTCCTAAGCGTTCAGCAGTTTCCTTTTGAGTCAAATCATACAGAAACACAAACTCTAAAATTTGGCGAGTTCGCTTCTCTAGCTGTGTTAGAGCCTGCTGGAGCCGAATTTGATCTTCTTGGGCAAGCTGAAAGCTCCGATAACGACTGTCAGGAACTAGCTCTGCCAGCGAAGATGCCCCGCTTTCTTCATCTCTAATGGGAGCATCTAAGCTGAGAAGCGCACGATTTTGGCAAGCAAGTTTAATCTCTTGCCACTCCTCGACAGAAATTTCTAAAGCCGCAGCAATTTCCGCATCATTAGGAGAACGATTTAGATTTGCTTGCAACTCTCGTACCACCCAAACGGCTTTTCTTTGAAGTGCTTGCCATCTACGAGGAATCTTTACAGATTGGCTCTTATCCCGTAAATAATGTTGAATTTCACCTCGAATGTAGGGAATTGCAAATGAGCTAAATGCGTGCCCTTTGGAAACATCAAATCGCTCGATCGCGCGGATTAGCCCAATACTACCAACTTGAAGTAAATCTTCATAATTTTCTGTGCATTGGTTAATCCAATGGTGCGCTTCTCGCCTCACTAAACCAAAGTTCAGCTCAACCAAACGATTACGCATCTGAGGATCAGGACAGTTGTGGTATTCACGCAAAAGTTCTAGACTTTCACTTTTTAGTTCGACATTAGTAGCAATAGACATGACGATTTCAGTAGGTAGAGCAGTGCCGCAAAATCTCTAATCTTAAAATCACTCAATTCTCTGAACCTGTCAGTGATTGGTAGCACAGCCGAGCGGGTCAGGGTTTAGCCATCAGTTCAGCGGTCAATCAATCAAGTCGAAAAGCTCAAGATAATATTAACCAAGCAGCTAAATTTTGAGCAATTTAAATCATGAGAGTTTTCTCGTTGCATAACAAACCTATTCGTCCACGATGCTTTTGAACAATAGCATTTCTACGTAATCTGAATGCTTATTGGCGAGAATAACTAAACTTCTCAAGCTAGTTACAGAACCCAGGGTGAAGAGGTTTGAGCAATTGGTTTTGCCATAAGCTTTCTAACCAAAGCGATAAACTTATCCCTCAAGCTATCTCCATGTTTTTACGGACAAGAAAAAAGGGGAAACACGTCCCCTTCTTCTACAACTCCAATTCGCTCAACATTCAACATCTGCTGAGAAGAGTTTTTCTAGTCTAGTTTCTTTACACACTTAGACCTGAATTTATGCGTTGGGTTCGACACGAGCGTAGAAGAGTCCACGGATTTTAACTTCTTTCGGTGCGTGAGAACCCATGTCTGTCTCGGAAGGTTGATTGCTTTCAAAGTTTCCAGCAACTTCACCGGTAGAACCATCCACTCGTGTGACCTGCAAAGAAATCTTGCCTTTATCAAGTTGGAACCGCTTTACGTTCTCTTTCGCTAGCTCCTCGTTATCTGCTTGAGCAGGCAGCGCAACAGCATTGTCATAACCTGTCGTTAAACCACGCCCTTTGGGATCGAGGAAGTTTGCGGTGCGATAGGAGGGAACTTTAAACTCACCCTCAAAATCTGTTGAAGCGTTGATCGCAGATAGACCAGGTTGAGTCGTCGCAACAAGGTCTTTAATCGTGAACAAAAATGGAACACGCTCTCCACCGGGCAGTTGTACAGTGGTTGCCTGAAAATCTAATCCGTCCTCTTCAATGAAGGTAAGGCTAACATCAGGATTTAATTTGAGAGAACCTTGGACTTCATCAATAGTGGAGGTGTACCGGGTCATTAGTTTCCCGGAAACAAACTCAGCCGATTGACGTTTGGTTCCTTCTTCCTTCACCAAGAAAGAGGTTGGTTGAAGGCATAAACTCGTCAGCTTGTAAGATTTGCCAGTTTCAATAGGAATAGAACCACGACTGGTTTCAGATACTTGAAGACAGGAGTTTGCTAGCCCTGTGCCTCTGATTTGCTCATAAGTGAGAGTCTCGCGGCTTTGAGCAGGACTGTCACTACAGGCGGTCAGAAAGCTGACGCACAACGCTAAAAATGCAACAACTAGAGCACGGTACCTCATGAATAACCTCGATATCGATATGAATTCGTAACGTTTTTTCTCCAGCTTCCATTCGGAATCCAGGGATGCCTGAACGGGCTAGTAATAGATGAAAGTGCCAGGCAAACAGTATTCTCAAACACTACTAACAACAAACCGGATATCTTGGTTGGGTACCGGATGTCGTGTAGAAAACAGAGACGTGCCTCTGAGACGAGCGATCGCCAAAATCTTCAGCCGTTCTACTTACAGCATTTTACATGGCAGTGGATACCTTCCACGCCCCTACATCCTCTATCCTTTTTGCATGTTCAATTTTTTGATTTAAGAGTTGAAGGACTTGACCTGGATGACCAATAATCATCAAAGCTCAGAAATCGGATCAATGGAAAGTGTGATTGAAAAATCTCTCGAAACTCTCTGGAGTAGCGCTCAAGAGTCCCAGCACGACCCTATAAAACTTCTAGGGATCCTCAGGAGGCTGGAGGGCTTACACCAGGAAATCAGGGATACCCTGTTTCAAGAATCTCTGCCAGGTAATCGTCAAGCGCTCTATGTGTTGTTAAAAGACATTGAAGCGAACGGTGGATGGCCCTACATCTACCGCGCCAAACTTAGCGAACTATTACGTCAGTTGACCCAGGATGACCTGGATAAACTGTTACCGAATGAACGATCGCAATCGTCCCAATAAACGGAGAGAGGGTAGCCACACAACTAGCTACCCAAGATGAGAACCTAAGAACCTTTATCCGCTTGGCTAGCTGTCTGGATATAAAGAATTAGCAGAAAAACTGTAGGAACCAAAACGAACAGAATGGTTGCGATAAAACCTAAATCATTAACCTGCATATAGCCCAACCCTTCTCAAAACTCTGTTGACAACGGTACTGACACCAGAATACCACTGCATCTAAACCATTTCTTCCGCAGTGTATTTTTGCCTCATTACAGCTTATTTAATGACATCGAGAAGATTTCCATCAAGGCTTGGTGACGACACTGACCGAACCATTAACCAGTGTCTGGCACGCCAATCGATAAGAATCTGGCTTCTTCCTGAGCTTTCGTTTCTCCACATCGGTTTTAGGTGAAAGGTTTTCCATTCCCTCCACAACTTCCACCACGCAAGTGCCACATTGTCCGTACCCACCACAATTCATCATCTTGCCCATCAAGGTGTAGATGTCGATGCCATTCTCCAAAGCTTTGAACCTCAGATTTGCACCTTGTGCCGCAATTACTTCACGATTTTCCTTGACAAACTTAATAACAGTCATCGTTACACTTACCGAGATAAGACATCAAAAGGCGAAACTTTCAAACCAGAACTAGCATACAAGGGGGAATGGCGAACCCAAGAATCAGCAATACGAAACTTGAAGAGTGAACTTTTCAAAACTTCGAAAAGCGTTAGATTGCTTGCAATAGCCTCGGTCACTGGTTACACTTCTACATACACTTTCATTTTTACCAATCCTTTCCTGATTCGTAGCCTGATCTGTTCAAATTGTTCAAATTAGGCTGCGTCAGCAAGATACATAATTGAATTAAAGGCTTAGCGAGGCAATTTTACCTGCTTGGCGCTTTAATAAAATGCGGAAAGAAGCATCGCAACTGAGCAACTTATTTAAGGAGGAGCGTAGTCGATGGGACTACCCTGGTACCGTGTACATACCGTCCTGATCAATGATCCAGGGCGATTGATTGCTGCACACCTGATGCATACCGCCCTGGTGGCTGGGTGGGCAGGATCTATGGCTTTGTACGAGTTAGCAATTTTTGATCCAAGCGATCCTATTCTCAATCCCATGTGGCGGCAAGGGATGTTTGTTTTACCCTTCATGACCCGTTTGGGCGTAACCGGATCTTGGGGCGGCTGGAGCATTACTGGCGAAACCGGAGTTGACCCCGGTTTTTGGTCATTTGAAGGAGTTGCTGCAGCGCACATCGTTTTGTCAGGTTTGCTGTTCTTAGCAGCCTGCTGGCACTGGGTTTACTGGGACTTAGAGCTATTTAGAGACCCCAGAACCGGTGAGCCTGCACTCGATCTGCCTAAGATGTTTGGGATTCATCTGTTCCTGTCCGGACTGCTTTGCTTCAGCTTTGGAGCATTCCATCTCACAGGTCTGTTTGGACCTGGTATGTGGGTTTCGGATCCTTTCGGTGTAACGGGAAGTGTTCAACCTGTTGCTCCGGAGTGGGGTCCTGCTGGCTTTAATCCCTACAACCCTGGTGGTATTGTGGCTCACCACATTGCTGCCGGAGTAGTGGGTGTGATTGCAGGACTGTTTCACCTCAGCGTTCGCCCGCCAGAGCGTCTTTACAAGGCGCTTCGCATGGGGAACATTGAAACCGTTTTGTCGAGCAGTATTGCGGCAGTGTTTTTCGCTGCTTTCGTTGTTGCTGGAACCATGTGGTACGGCAATGCAGCTACCCCGATCGAACTGTTTGGTCCAACCCGTTACCAGTGGGACAGTGGCTACTTTAAACAGGAGATTGAAAAGCGTGTTCAATCTGATTTGGCTGCTGGTGCTAGCTTGAATGAAGCTTGGTCAGCGATTCCTGAAAAGCTTGCCTTCTATGACTACGTTGGTAACAGCCCTGCGAAGGGTGGCTTGTTCCGAACTGGAGCGATGGATAAAGGGGATGGAATCGCACAGTCGTGGCTGGGTCACGTCGTATTCAAGGATGGGGAAGGGCGCGAACTTTCTGTACGCCGCCTGCCCAACTTCTTTGAGAACTTCCCCGTGATTCTGACCGATAAGGATGGTGTAGTTCGAGCGGATATTCCTTTCCGCCGAGCTGAGTCTAAGTACAGCTTTGAACAAGCGGGTGTAACCGCTAGCTTCTACGGTGGCAAATTGGACGGTCAAACTTTTTCTGATCCTGCTACGGTGAAGAAGTTCGCCCGTGCTTCCCAGTTGGGTGAGGCGTTTGAGTTCGATCGCGAAACTCTAAACTCGGATGGAGTGTTCCGCACTAGCCCTCGTGGTTGGTTTACTTTCGGGCACGCTGTATTCGCACTCTTATTCTTCTTTGGACACATCTGGCATGGGACTCGGACGCTGTTCCGTGATGTCTTCGCCGGTGTTGATCCAGATCTGGCTGAGGAACAAGTGGAGTGGGGCTTCTATGCCAAGGTCGGTGATAAGTCTACTCGTCGTAAAGAAGCGGTGTAGAGCATCATTAGCGAGTGGGAGAGAGGTTTAGCCTACCGTGAGCTAATTTCATGGATGCTGTTAAACCTCTCTCTTGTTCTTGATAAACTGTTTTAGTGGATGTACCTGGGAGATTTTTGACATGGAGAGCGTGGCTTACATCTTGATTTTAACGCTGGCGATCGGGGTCTTGTTTTTTGCGATCGCGTTTCGTGAACCCCCCCGAATTGGTAAATAAATTCAATTTCAGTTAAGGTATCTTTTTCAAAGAATTCAAAGTTGTGCTGTAATTGTTTCGTCCAAGTATCTTTGGATCAGAAGTCATTCTTCCCCAAAGATTAGCTTGGGCGTTTCTGTATTGGTTGAGATACTCAGAAAACTTTCATCAGTGAAAACAGTGTAGTTTCAGCCCTTTAGTTTTTATGTGCAGTTTTATGGATTTCGTCACTTCTCGCCTGCCATTTTTTCCAGCAAATTTTCAATGAAGTATGACGGAAGAAACCTTGGGAAATCCTCAAAAAATCCTTGAGCTACAAAATGCTGATGAGATGAATGCTGATGAGATTCTGGAGCGCTTGGCAGGAGAAGAGTTGCTGGTAGTCAACAGCCGCCGCCGCAACGGTTTAATTATTTGCAAACAATTTTACGCTGAGTTTGCCGGCCCTGGGGCAGCAGTTGGAGGTTTTTTTGATGTTGATTGCAAAAAAATTATTCCCGTTGGTGAGCTATCTCTCCTACATCCTGTGGATCAAGAAGAGCGGCAAAAAGCCTATTTAATTCGACGGCAGTGGATTCGGCTGACTCACGAATTAACTGACAACCCTGTGCCATTACAGAGAGCACAGATGATTCTGAACCAGTTTGAAAATTATTTTGGTTCTGAAACCATTGAACAGATTCCAGACGAAGCATTTGCACTTCTAGTTGGGGTATTACCGCAAACCGTTCAAACCTTGCGCCATAACCTCGCGAATCTGAATGGGAGAAATTAAAATCAGAATTCGATATAGAAAACTAAATATTGGAATTGGACTTCTTTGCTTAAATGATCTTGTTTTGATACTGATGCAGTGGCTCCAGTAAAGTACGACAAACAAATTCTCGTATATGGGGCACGTTTAACTTAGTACGTATCGGTCCTGCGTATTCTGGTTCGTACATTACGACATGAATAAGGATAAGTGCTGGTTTCCAACCAACCTGACTCAAAGCTTGTAAAAACCCTTCTACATGACTTCCGCCATCTGGGGTTCTAGCACCATTCACCCAAGAAAAGACACGGGTTTGAGTTCGTTTAGTTCTGCTCGAAATATAACCTGTGATCACCTGGCTTCCTATGAGGCTGAATAGTCGCGACCGCCTGCTGCCAAAAGCTGCTGCTTCAACAAGTATATTTTCAGCTTGGAACGTGATATGAAAAGGTTCAGGATTCAAAGCCTCTTCTATGCAATGTGAATCACAAAGTATAAATGCAAGATCTTGAAGTCCGTTGGGCACCCAAAATCGCTCCTCCTGAAATTCAATTGCAAACTTACTGAATAAATGAGCCGCTTCAAACAATGCTCTGCGAATAACTCCTGGTCTAGGTCGTGCTTGCCCAAAAAGCTCCGGATCGGGCGTAACCTCAATGCTTGTTCCACGACCAGAGCCAGTCCTAACAATTGTTGCAGTTGTCTGCGCAAAGCCTTTGGAAAATTTTTGCTCCCAAAGCTTCCCCGATCGCCAACTTGTTACAGTTAGTTCAGCACTTGCAGCCGTTAGGGGAGCAAGACCAAGACCTAACCGACTGATATGGATATGAGGAGCATGTTCATCCCAAGAACGTGTCCAATGAACGTGAGTTAAAACCTTTGTGGCAAGACTTATGCCATCTATATCACTGGATTCATCAAATGGCAGTCCAGTACCATCGTCTGTAACTTTAATGCTTGCATCAGTTAGCTTTACACTTACAAGCGTTGCTTGATTTGCCAAGTATGTATCAATAACGTTAGAAACAAGCTCATAAACAAACTGTTCAACGCCTGAAACCCCTGCATTTCCAAAATACATTCCCGGACGACGACGAATGTGTTCGATGACTTCTTGATTGCTTGGCTGTTTGAGCATTGGTTGCTCACTTAAATTAAAGCTACTGAGAGGTTAAGGATGTGATCAAGTGTTCTAGAGTTCTGGCATTTTCTTCAGGAGTGCCGATCGTGATTCTGAAGCCTCCAGCAATTTGCCGAATTAAGGTGCCCTGTTGGCTAAGGGTCTGGTGAATGGTTGCTAGTGCCGTTTTCTCATCCTTCAAAGTCACGTAAATGAAGTTTGCCTGACTTTGCCAAACCTGAAGACGGGAATTCTGCCTGAGGGCGGATGTGAGTTTGTCCCGTTCTTGCAGGAGTTGGGGAATTGTTTCGAGGAGTTGCTGGCGATGAGTTAGGGCAAGATGGGCTGCGACCTGAGTCAGACTGGGTAGGTTGTAGGGAAGCCGAACTTTTTCTAAAACTTCAATCAGGTTGGGAGGTGCGATCGCGTAGCCGACCCGATGAGCCGCGAGCCGAAACGCTTTGGAAAATGTCCGCAACACAATCCAGTTGGGTTGATGCAGAATTTCTTGAACTAAGGTTGTTTGACTAAATTCAAAATAAGCCTCGTCGATTACTACCAAAATTTGGTCAGGTAACGACTTGAGCCACGTAATTTCTGCGGGTGTGAGTGCGTTTCCGGTGGGTGAGTTGGGATGCACCACAAACACGACTCGAATCGGTGGTTGAGTCAGTTGGGCGATCGCAGTTTGGGCAGCATTGAGATCGATTTCAAACTGATTAGAGCGATCGACTCGAACAACTGGAATACCCAAAGTCTGTGCCAGAATTGCGTACATTGAGAAAGTCGGATCTGCCACCAGAATTGAGCCTGCTCCACTTAGGCAAGTGGCGATCAGGATGGAACGAATCAATTCATCTGACCCATTGCCCACTGAAATGTGACCTGCAGTGAAGGACTCATCAGCAAGATGGGCAGATTCATTCACATAGTTCGCGATCGCCTGCTTCAGTTGTCCATGCCCGCCATCAGGATAGCGGTTTGACCCAATCAGGGTTTGCAATGTCCAGGCAAGTTTTTGTTTGAGATCCTCCGGTAAGTCATAGGGGCTTTCGTTCGTGTCCAATTGATCTAGGCTGATCGGCTTTGCCACTTGCCCGTTAGTGAACGACTCCTGCGTGTGGGGAGTGTAGGCAGTGAGTTGAGCCAAATCAGAGCGAATAAAAGGAAGCATAGTGTGAGTGTTCTTTAAGCCGGATAAATTCTTAACCGCCGATTCGGTTCTTCTCCAAAACTACGAGATTTGAGGTGATAGTGCTCAACCAATTCGTGCTGCATTTTGCGGACACTGGCTGAGCGAGGCAATAGTTCCACGGGTTGCCCTTTCGGGATGACAATTTGCTCAACGGCAAGACGGGCTTCCTCTAAAGCTTCAATCTCGTCATCGCCATCATCTGCTCCACGCAGAAACAAATCCAGGTTAGCAGCTTCAGGATTTCCCGGATCATCCATGTCTAACATTCGCCGCAAACCACGGGCAATCTGAGGAATGCTGCTGGCTTTGATGGTGTGAATGGGAATTTGGCGGGATTTGGCGATTTGACGCAGTTTGGAGTGGTTTTTGACGTGCGATCGCAGCGCTAAAACGGCATCTGCATTGTCAATATCTTTGGTCAGAATGACGCGCAAGTTCAAGGTGCGAACGACTTGATCGAGTTGGTGACGACTGACTCCGTAGGGGTAAATGTAGAGCATATCCTCGCCATTCGGTCCCAGTTGACGGGCATCCTTGTCAACTCCCAGTTCCCCTTCACCCACCAAGCGCGGCGTAAATTCCTGAGGAGATTCTGCGGGAACGAGGGCAGGGTTGAAAGAAGCATCCAACAGATGCTCAAATTCCTGCTCTTCGGGTCGTTTGGGTACGGCTTCTATGGAGTTCACAGGACGCATATGCCCAGAAGAACGCCAGCCTTTTCCGCGGTTGTAGTCGGAGCGTCCCAGAGGGGTGTTGTCGATCAAGAACGCATCTCGATGTCCAAAGTCTGCCATTGTGGAACGCGATCGCCCTTGTGCCGCAGAAAATTCTTCACTCGATAGCTCATGGGTAATGACGGTTTTTCCAGCGTCATTGAGGGTGCGTACTTGAGGGTTGGGTTGCCGTCCCCGCAGCAAAACATCAACCGTGTCGGCAACGTGTTCGTGTACCACCCAGCGCTGCCGTTCCAGCATTTCGACGGCAATATCAAACGTTGGGGGGGCTTTGCGTTCCAGCACACTCTTTTGGCTCCCTCGGCGACGGGCTTCTTCATCGCCCAAGGTGACGGATTGAATGCCTCCCACCAAATCAGACAGGGTGGGGTTTTTAATTAAATTCTCCAGGCGATTGCCGTGGGCGGTGCCAACCAATTGCACGCCTCGCTCTGCGATCGTGCGAGCCGCTAAAGCTTCCAACTCAGTTCCAATTTCATCAATTACGATGACTTCTGGCATATGGTTTTCTACGGCTTCGATCATCACCTGGTGTTGCAATTCAGGGCGTGCCACCTGCATTCGTCTTGCCCGACCGATCGCTGGATGCGGAACATCCCCATCGCCTGCAATTTCGTTGGACGTGTCAATAATCACGACTCGTTTATCGAGTTCGTCTGCCAGCACTCGGGCAATTTCTCGGAGAGCAGTCGTCTTACCTACACCTGGACGACCCAGCATCAGGATTGATTTGCCACTTTCCACCAGATCGCGAATCATGCCGATCGTGCCGAAAACTGCCCGCCCCACCCGACAGGTTAAGCCAATGACTTCCCCACGTCGATTGCGAATGGCACTAATCCGATGCAAGGTGCGCTCAATGCCTGCTCGGTTATCTCCGCCAAAATCGCCCACACTGGCAATACATTCGTTAATGTCGCCCAAACTCACCGGGGTTTCCGAAAGATACTCCGCCTTGCCGGGAAAGCGCGCTTCGGGACGGCGACCTAAATCCAGCACAACTTCCACCAACACGTCTCGATCGGGATGCTGTTGGAGTCGCTGCCGAATGGAAGTTGGCAAAATATCAAGCAATTTAGTCAAATCGTCTGTAATTTGCATATCAGTGGAGGTAAATTCGGGTGCTTCAGCTCCCGCGTCAGAAGAAATCTGGGAACTTGAAAATGAAGCCTCTTGCTGCCGTAGCGATCGCTCTAGGGCATCATTCGGTTGGAAATTGGCAGAGTTGGAGATGTTTGGGTTGACCATGTTGATCAATGCACCAGGCAGGTTGTTGAGTAAATGGACAAAAAGCAAACTAGGAATTAGGGAATGGGCAGCATGATTTGATGGAAAGGTTTGAGTTGAGAAACAAGAGAGTAGGCAAGATTTACGGCTTTTTCTAATAAGTCGGGTGCCGTTTCCAGGCGTGGAGGAAAAAGGGGCAGTGGTTGCTCCGGCGAATATCCAACAGAAGTTTTGGCGAATTGAGATCCAGCGATCGCCTCTAATTGCTCTAAGGCAGGCGACAACAAAACACGCGCATAGCTCCCGTAAGCAATTCCTGCAACATAGCGGGAAGGCTCGGATTGTGCGGAGTTCGCTGTTCTGCTGGACATTGCATCCGGAGGGCGTAGCAAGTTGAGAGATCGCAATTTGGGCACCGTGTAATCATTGGTTCCACCCGCTAATTGCACATATCCCGGAAGCTGGGCAGCTAACACCTGTTGCCCAAGTTGAATAGCCGCTTTCGTCGTACCGATGCCAATATCTCCACTCATCGGTCGTCCATCAGTCTGCCAAATGAGAGGGCAGGGTAGAGGAGAAATGGTTTCATAGAGCGCTTGCAAGTAATCAATTAATCCCTCTCCTCCAGGACAACTGATTGCCAGCAGCTTAAGTTCATGTATCCACGGTTTAATTACAGCCCACAGACGTTGGAAGTCAGCGAGTCGTCCCGGTTGGGTATGGATTTCAATTGCATCTACACCCGCTTCTAAGATCAGGGGTGCGATCGCCTGTGCCGTAGCAACGTAGGAACGAGTTGAAATATTTTGAACTGGGCAAACAGGCAAACAACGACCACAACCGTAGCAGCGATCGGCAATGACACCGGAAAGGTCGATCGCGTTAGCCGGACAAACTTTTTCACAAGGACGAGAGCAATCCTCAGGACACCCTGCGATGGGAAACTCAGCTTTGCGAAAGTGTGGATCCTCGCCATCATTCAAACTCACCATCAATAGTGGAGGATGGAAAGGTAACCCATTTTGAAGCTGACCCCGCTCGCTAATGCTAGTTGCAGCATCCAGCGCTTCCTTAGTCGCCAGAATCACTGCTGGTTCAGCAGCCACATCAATACAATCAGCTCCAGCCAGAGTATACGCCAATGTCAGGTTTCGGATCGCAGGAAGGTGTTGGAAACTAGCTCCGCAAATTAACTTGAACCAGTGTCCTTGCCTCAGGGATTGCAAAGGAGTGTATTGTTCAGTCACCCTTTCATGCTAATGTGCAACGGCAATATTTAGGCAACTGAAGCCAAAATTAATTTTTAAATTTTAGAATCGTGAGTGACTCAGACTCCTGCGGCATTCTCAGTTAGACGTTCTGACTGTAAAGGCATAGCACTGCTATGCCCCAACCCAAGAAACCCGATTTTATTTAATTCCCATTTCTAAGCAGTTACTAATGCTTGCTTGAGTGGTTCCCAACGAAAATAGCGTTCTCCACCCATCTCTACAACTAGCTTCACTCGCGATTCAATTTCTGGAAGCGTAGTCAAATACTCAATTTCCTGGCTAGACAATATGTGACCTTCAATAATCCACAGCAGCAAACCCTTAGCCTGGGTTGGCAACTGTTCCAAGTTATAGGTCACGATGGGAGGGACATAGTAACGATAGCCAACGGCTGCTCCATTGCTTGTGCTCTTTTTACCCAAGTGAGGCGGTCGAACACCGTGTACGCCCGTAAGATAGGCGGCAACATCTCCCAAGCCTCGGGCTGTGATTGAGAGTGATTCATAGCCTGCTGCCCGAATCCGACGACGGTAACGTCCCTCAAATCCACCTTCAAGTGGCACGTAGGCACCCAAAGCCCCATGAGTTTCCAGGTCTCGGATTAACTTTTTACCAGTGGTGAGCAGTGCCATAAGGTCCCCTTCTGCCTGTCAATCTGTCTAAATATTACTGAAAAAAACGCTGATTGAGTCAGTCTCCGCACCCAGATAGTTTCGCATACTCTGGAGAGCTACTCCAAGATGAGGATGATTGTTGTTTGTTATTGCTTTGATAGAACAGATGCAAGACTTTTTTGACATTGACACGGCGATCGCCCTACTTCGGAAAGCAGTGGAACCTTTTCCCAAGGCAGCCATGTTTGCCCTGGCGGATGAAGGGTTTAATTCTCTTTTTGAGCAGCTAATTTCTTGTGTCATTTCGATTCGCACTTATGACGAGGTGAGTTTACCCGTCTCTCGTCGCTTGTTTGCTCGTGCTAAGACTCCAGAGGCAGTCAGACGCTTAACAATCGGTGAGATCGAGGAATTGATTCAGAGCAGTACCTATGCCGATCGCAAAGCCGCCCAAATTCACGCGATCGCCCACCAAATTATGGAGCAGCACAACGGCAACTTGCCCAATGATGTCAATGTTCTACTCTCATTTAATGGAGTTGGACCGAAGTGCGCTCATCTCGCTTTGGGAGTGGCTTGCAACCAGTCTTACATCAGCGTTGACACTCACGTTCATCGCGTGACCAATCGATGGGGATACGTCCAGACAAAGACACCAGAAAAAACAACTGTTGCGCTAGAAGCCAAACTACCCCAAATCTATTGGATTGAGATTAATCGACTTTTGGTTCCATTTGGTAAACACGTCTGTACCGGAACTTTACCCCACTGCTCTACCTGCCCACTGTTGGAGATGTGTCAACAAGTGGAAGTCGAGAAACATCGCTAACCCACAGTGAAGAAGAAATTTCACCTACATCAATCACAGTCGATCAAAAATGGGAAAGCTAAACGGTACCACATCGAAAGGGTGACGTGAAATGGGCGACATCTGGTTTGTAAGAGCAGGTAAAGACAGCATTTATGCAGAAGATTTCATTCAAAAGCAAATCGTTGCGATTGGATGGGAGGAGATTGGGGAGCTTAACCCCACGGTCTCAAAGGAACAACTAAATCTGCTTTACCAAAAAGTTTATCCCAGTCATTCCGGCGGTACGCAACTGGTGTGCGTTAGCCAGATTCTTCGCTTTCTCAAAAATGTTCAAGTCGGCGATCAGGTCATGACGCACGATCGCAGCAAGCAAATGTACTATTTGGGAACTGTTACTTCAGATGCTAAGTGGGAACCCTCTCTAGTTCCTGAGTTGCCGAGAGTGCGGGCAGTTGAATGGAAATTCCAGATTCCCAGAAGCGTTTTGAGTACTGATGCCAAAAATACGCTCGGCGCAATTCAAACCCTATTTCTAGTAAAAGGCAGAGTTGCGACAGAGATTAATTCAGCGGCGATCGGCTTACAGCAAGGGGCAACTGATATAAATCTGCTAATTCCAACTCAATTACCTGCTGATCCAGATCAATTTAATGCTGAAAGTACGATTCGCGCAGAATTATTAGAAAAGTCAGAACAGGCGATCGAAGACCGGATTGTTCAACTGGACTGGGAACAGGTTCAAGAACTGGTTGCAGGTCTCCTACAGGCAATGGGCTACCGAACAACCATTGCAGCAAGAGGTGCTGATCGAGGGGTAGACATTTTTGCCTCACCAAATGGCTTAGGACTGGAGGAACCACGCATTTTTGTTGAGGTGAAGCATCGCTATACCTCCAGTATGGGTTCTCAAGATATTCGGTCTTTTCTGGGTGGAAGAAGCTCTGGTGACAAGTGCCTATATGTCAGCACAGGTGGATTTACGAGAGAAGCGAGGTATGAGGCAGATCGTTCAAACGTTGCAATTACTCTACTCGGACTGGTTGACTTACGAAAACTTTTAGTTGACTACTACGAGAAGCTAGATGAAGGTGTGAAGAGTCTAATCCCGTTGAAGCGTATTTATGTTCTTGCAGATTAAAGTGTGCAGAACTGCTTTTCAGAGTTTGATGCAACGTCTACGGAAACTTTTACAAAACAGGTAGACAAACCCGGAAAGATTCGTTTATAGTAAGAAGCTGTTGCCTAAAAGTTCGCCGTAAGTTGCTCTCTTAGAGAAGCGCTTTCTACACTGAGTTTTCAGGTTATTGAAGCGGCGGGGATACTGGGTAGTTTGCTGCTCAAGTCCTTACAACTGGCACAAAACCGTTAGATTTGCGCCTTTTTATCTGTAGATAAGTCTCAGTGAATCTGCTGGGTAGTGTCTAGAAGAATCAGGTGATTGTGCTGTGAGCGATCGCAGCACGACTTCGCTCTGATTGAGCGATTGAGCAAACAGGTTAGCCAAGGTAGACCGCCAACCATCGAGTTGTGTCTGCCTTTTTGGAGTGTGTAACAAGAGGGAGTCTAGTCACCGTGTCAGTCGGTATTCTCGGCACAAAGCTTGGGATGACCCAAGTATTTGACGAGGCAGGGAGAGCCATCCCGGTCACTGTCATCCAGGCAGGACCTTGCACCGTCACTCAAGTAAAAACCAAAGCAACCGATGGTTATGCTGCTATTCAGGTTGGCTTTAAAGAAGTTGCTGAAAAGGCTTTGAATAAGCCCGAGTTGGGGCATTTGGCAAAGTCAAATTCTGCACCAGTCCGCCACCTGCACGAATATCGTTTGGAGAATCCTGACGAATTTGAGTTGGGCCAGCAAATCACGGTTGAGCGATTCTCAGCAGGTCAAATCGTCGATGTCGCAGGCACCAGCATTGGTCGCGGCTTTGCAGGCTACCAGAAGCGGCACAACTTTAAGCGTGGACCGATGGCACACGGTTCCAAGAACCATCGCTTGCCAGGTTCTACAGGTGCAGGAACTACTCCGGGTCGTGTTTATCCAGGAAAGCGGATGGCAGGGCAGTTGGGGAATAGTCAAGTGACCGTACGGAAGCTGACTGTTGTGAGAGTCGATGCCGATCGCAACTTGCTGCTAATTAAGGGCGCGGTTCCAGGAAAACCTGGTGCGCTGGTCAACATTCTGCCTGCAACCATTGTGGGTCGTAAGTAAGGACGGGTTGGCAGAGTACGAGAGGCGTTTTGGTGTTCTGTGCTTCGCCTCAGTAACCTTCAGAAGTAAAACGGGTTAACGAGTATGGTTGATTGTGCGGTTAAAGATTGGGAAGGGCAAGAGGTCGGTAGTGCATCGCTTGACCTGAGAGTTGCAAGTGAAGCAAGTGCTGCTCACATTGTTCATCGCGCTCTCGTGCGGCAGATGGCGAATGCTCGTCAAGGTACGGTTTCGACCAAAACTCGCGCAGAAGTGAGAGGGGGTGGACGCAAGCCCTGGCGACAAAAGGGAACTGGACGTGCCCGAGCTGGTTCTAATCGATCGCCCTTGTGGCGCGGTGGCGGTGTCATCTTCGGTCCCAAGCCGAGAGACTATTCACTGAAGATGAATCGGAAGGAACGCCGTCTGGCTCTGCGGACTGCCCTTCAAAGTCGAGTCGAAGATTTGATTGTGGTTCAGGATTTTGCAGAAAAACTATCCCGTCCCAAGACAAAAGAGTTGGTCAATGCCCTGAAAGGCTGGGGAGTAGATTCGGATGCAAAGGTGTTGTTGATTCTGCCAGAGCAAGACGAAACAATTTACCTTTCTGCTCGTAACGTTGAAAAGCTGCGGTTGATTACAGCAACCAATCTCAATGTATTTGATTTACTAGCGGCGGATCAAATCGTAGTAACGACTTCTGCTATTGAAAAAATTCAGGAGGTTTACGGTGCCTAACTTTAATCCCCGCGAATTGATGGACTTAGTACGCCGTCCCATTATTACTGAAAAGGCGACTCTACTGCTGGAGAAGAACCAGTACACCTTTGAGGTTGCCCCAAAAGCAACGAAGCCAGAAATTAAGGCAGCGATCGAGACGTTATTTGATGTCAAAGTTGTTGGCGTGAGTACCCTAAATCCCCCTCGCAAACAACGACGAGTGGGTAAGTTTGCAGGGCATCGTCCGCTTTACAAAAGAGCGATCGTCACGCTGGCACCTGGCGATTCCATCACCCTCTTCCCAGAGGTTTAGCTTCCATTGGTAAGATCGTTAAGAGAGTAAGTTATGGGCATTCGTATTTATCGTCCCTATACCCCTGGTACTCGTGAGCGCAGCATCTCAGACTTTTCGGAGATTACCCGCAGCGAACCGGAGAAGTCATTAACTCAATCTCGGCACCGTCCTAAAGGTCGGAATAACCGGGGTGTCATTACTTGTCGTCATCGCGGCGGTGGGCACAAGCGACTTTATCGCATGATTGATTTCAAACGGGATAAGCGGAATATTCCGGCAAAAGTGGCATCGATCGAATACGATCCCAACCGTAACGCTCGCATTGCGCTGTTGTACTACCAGGATGGCGAGAAGCGCTACATTCTTCACCCCGCTGGGTTGGCTATTGGTGCAACAGTGATGGCGGGAGTGGATGCCCCGATCGAAGTTGGCAATGCGCTGCCTTTATCGAACATCCCATTGGGAACTGTGGTTCACAACGTTGAGTTAGTACCTGGTAAGGGTGGTCAAATTGTGCGAGCGGCGGGCACCAGTGCCCAGGTTGCTGCCAAGGAAGGTAACTTTGTCACGCTCAAGCTACCTTCCAGCGAAGTCCGGTTGATTCGACGTGAGTGTTACGCCACGATCGGTCAAGTTGGCAACGCTGATATTCGCAATGCCAGCCTGGGTAAAGCGGGACGGAAGCGTCATTTAGGCCGCCGTCCGGAAGTGCGGGGTAGCGTGATGAACCCGGTGGATCACCCTCATGGCGGTGGAGAAGGACGGGCACCGATCGGACGTTCCGGTCCTGTCACTCCTTGGGGCAAACCCGCATTGGGACGGAAGACCCGTAAAAAGCGTAAGTTGAGCGATGCTTTCATCGTTCGGCGCCGCCGTAAGTCTTCCAAGCGCGGTCGTGGTGGTCGGGATTCGTAGGTCGATAGGGAGAGTAGAGAAAAATGTCTCGTTCACTGAAAAAGGGTCCGTTTGTCGCAGACCACTTGATGAAAAAGGTGGAAGCCATGCGAGCAAAGGGGGAAAACCAGGTCATCAAAACATGGTCTCGGTCATCCACCATCCTGCCTCAAATGATTGGGCTCACGATCGCAGTTCACAACGGTAAAACCCATGTTCCCGTCTATGTAACTGAGCAAATGGTGGGACATAAACTGGGGGAATTTGCCCCCACTCGCACCTTCCGAGGACATGCGGGTACTGATAAAAAGGCGCGTCGATAAGGCATCGCGAGCTATCTGAGGACGTAGAAAAATGGCTGTAAACACTGCAACTGAAGTAAAAGCGATCGCCAAGTACATTCGGATGTCGCCCCACAAGGCACGTCGGGTGCTCGACCAAATTCGAGGGCGGTCCTACCGTGAGGCGTTGATCATTCTTGAGTTCATGCCCTATCGCGCCTGCGACCCGATTTTGAAGGTGTTGCGCTCTGCGGCAGCAAATGCGGAACATAATCAGGGATACGATCGCGCGGATCTAGTCGTGAGCACTGCTTTCGCGGATCAGGGTCCAACTCTGAAGCGGTTTCGTCCCCGTGCTCAAGGACGAGCTTACCAAATTCGTAAGCCAACGTGTCATATCACCATCGCTGTGGCTCCCGGAGCGGAAGCCGAGTAGTTCACTTTTAACTGTACTGAGCTTGTACAAGGACGTAATCCTGTGGGACAGAAGATTCATCCAACTGGTCTGCGCTTAGGCATCACCCAAGAGCATCGGTCGCGCTGGTTTGCCGACGAAAACCGCTATGGTGAGTTGCTGCAAGAAGACTACAAAATTCGTCATTTCTTTCAAAAAAACCCTCTGAAGTTGAAGGGCTTGGAAAGTCCAGGTATCTCTCAAATTCGGATTGAGCGGAAGGCGGATCAAATTGATCTCGAAGTTCATACCGCCCGCCCTGGTGTGGTGGTTGGTCGGGGAGGTCAAGGGATCGAGGAGCTGCGAACCGGACTGCTCAAGATCTTAGGGGGTGGCGATCGCCAGATCCGGATCAATGTGGTTGAAGTCGCACGAGTCGATGCGGATGCAGCCCTGATTGGTGAGTATATTGCCCAACAGTTAGAGCGTCGAGTTTCGTTCCGTCGGGTGGTACGTCAAGCGATTCAACGCGCCCAAAAAGCCGGAATCGAGGGCATCAAAATTCAGGTGAGTGGACGCTTGAACGGGGCAGAAATTGCCCGCCCGGAATGGACTCGCGAAGGTCGTGTTCCACTGCATACACTCCGAGCTGATATCGACTACGCATACTGTACCGCCAGCACCATTTACGGAACCTTGGGGATCAAAGTTTGGGTCTTCAAAGGAGAAATTATTCCAGGACAGGAAGAACGTCCTGCTCCCACAAATCAGCAACCTCGTCGTCGTCAGCAACGTCGTCGCCAACAGTTTGAAGATCGTTCCAACGAAGGATAAAGCATTCAAGGATTTACCCCCTGTGCCTTCTACCTTCTGCCCTTTGCCTTCTCTATGTATTGAGCCATGTTAAGCCCAAGAAGAACAAAATTTCGTAAACAACAGCGGGGACGCATGAAAGGACTGGCGACCCGTGGTAACGAACTCAACTTTGGTGAGTTTGGGTTGCAGGCACTAGAGCCAACCTGGATTACGTCTCGCCAGATCGAAGCCAGTCGTCGTGCGATGACTCGCTACATCCGTCGGGGTGGAAAAATTTGGATTCGCATCTTCCCCGACAAGCCCGTCACCATGCGCCCTGCGGAAACCCGAATGGGATCCGGTAAAGGTGCGCCTGAATTTTGGGTCGCCGTTGTGAAACCAGGTCGCATCATGTTTGAAATTGCGGGTGTACCAGAAGCAACGGCACGGGAAGCCATGCGACTAGCGCAGTATAAGTTGCCGATTAAGACAAAGTTCATTACGCGCGAAACGACGGAGGAATCCTGATATGGCATTACCCAAAATCGATGAAGTTCGCGACCTGAGTGATCAGGAAATCGAAGAGCAGATTGTTGAAGTGAAGAAGCAACTATTTGAGTTGCGCTTCCAAAAAGGAACCCGGCGTTTAGAAAAGTCCCATCAGTTTAAGCATAATCGTCATCGATTGGCTCAATTGATGACGATTGAACGGCAGCGGCAACTGCAAAAGCAGGCTGAAGGCTAAACGCCTCAAAGCTAAATAAACATTTATCCTTCATCCTTATTCCGGTCGGAGTAGACGAGATGGCAGTAAAAGAAAGAGTTGGTTTGGTCGTCAGCGACAAAATGGACAAGACAGTTGTGGTGTCGGTGGAAAGCCGAGCCGCCCATCCGAAGTACGGCAAAATTGTCGCCAGCACCAAGAAATACAAGGTTCACGACGAAGAGAACAAGTGCAAGATTGGCGATCGGGTTCGAATTCAGGAAACCCGCCCTCTGAGCCGTACCAAGCGTTGGCAAGTGATTGATATTTTGACCACCAAGGCGTAGAGGACGATAACCATGATTCAGGCACAAACCTATCTCAATGTGGCAGACAACAGTGGCGCACGGAAACTGATGTGTATCCGTGTGTTGGGAGGTGGCAACCGTCGCTACGCTGGCATTGGTGACATCATTGTGGCAGTTGTGAAAGATGCCATTCCTAACATGGGTGTGAAGAAATCTGACGTTGTCACCGCAGTTGTCGTCCGCACTCGGAAAACCCTACGCCGTGAAAGTGGCATGAGCATTCGTTTTGATGACAATGCAGCCGTGATCATCAACAAGGACAAAAATCCTCGTGGCACCCGTGTATTTGGTCCAGTTGCTCGTGAACTGAGAGACAAGGAATTCACCAAGATTGTTTCCCTCGCTCCGGAGGTACTGTAATGGCAAAAACTCAAACTGCAACTCGCCACAAAATGCACGTCAAGAAAGGCGACACTGTGCAGGTTATCGCTGGTAAAGACAAAGGCAAAGTTGGCGAGATTCTACTAACCCTGCCTAAAGAAAGCAAGGTTGTAGTGAAGGGTGTAAATATGCGAACAAAGCATATCAAACCTCGCCAAGAAGGAGAATCTGGTCAGATCGTGACTTCGGAAGCACC
>JANRIN010000106.1:0-1545 GCA_033764965.1 Leptolyngbyaceae cyanobacterium bins.302
GCATATAAGTCTCCAGTATCCCGATGGTTATCAACCACAAGAATTCTTATATCGTTCAACATGGACGGATTAAAGACAATATCCTGTGTTAGAAACATCATCCATTCCTCAGGGAGATAGTTTTTCAATCGGAATAAAACATCATTGAAGTAATTGCGCTCATAATCTTCCTGCTCACAATTTTCTGTCCCTATCAGAGGACACGGAGAGTCAACTCTGCCTGAACATTCACCCATGAGTCTCCTAAGAGGTTTCTCTTGAGCATCCTTTCCGGACTGGCATCGCTTGATAGCTATTTCAACTCACAATTACTTTGAGTGATCGCTGTTAGATTAATTGGATGAATGGGTTGATTACGTTACAAAAATTTACAAAATGTGACAAAACCCTTTGAACTGAAATATAAAGTCCACACTCCAATTCTTTCTGGCTAATCACCTTGCCATTCCCGCTCCTCTAATTCTTTCTGCGGTAGCAGCAGCGTGGCTTCAATTTCTTCCCGAATAGCGGCTGTCACTTCGCAATTACTATTCAAACAGTCAATCAGGAGTTGGTTGGCATCATAATAGCGCTGTAACACTTGCTGTTGCTCAGGTGTAAATTGCCAGGGATGATGAATATTGCGGTAACGGGCGATCGTCGCTCTGACCTGTTCTACCCAGGCAGCATAATTTTCTTCCCACCAGTCTTGCAGCCGTTTCTGACTTTGGCTAGACGGGGGTAATTGATTTCTCAATTGTTGCAGAGACTTGTAAAACCCAGCATCCAGAACCGTGATCAAAATATTGTTGAGTGCCTCACTACAGGCATCGACATAGGCAAAATCCTGGCTGTGGTCAGTGGCAAACTCTAACAGCAAGTTTTCCAAAGCAGCATCTAAAACGATTCCCTGATCAAGGGTACTGGCTAAGGCAAAGTGAGCAGCAGTCGGGGAAGGTTGGGCAAGAGCCATGTAAAACGCCCGCGTCGTGGCAAATTTCGGTTGGGCTGAAATTGTTTGAGATTTTTGATTTGCCCACATTAAAAACTCTTGCAGATAGGGATCGTGAGCAACCAGGGCATCAATCTCCTGCTTCATGACCTGCACGAGGGAATCGGCACTACGTAACATCGCTACCGTTAACAGAAAAACTTCCCGCCAGTGAGGGTCGGTAATGTGGCTAACTAATCCTTCAAGCGCTTGCTCTAAGGCCCGGAGATTGTGACTGGCGACAATTTTACGAGCCGTAAAGTATTCTTGAAAGGCAAGATAGGAGAAGGAGAAAATTCCTCGTGCCCGTTCAATCAAAATGCCATGTTGTGCCTCGATCGCTTTGAGCATCGCTTCACTCTCCAGTTGGATTTCCTCTGGTTCGAGCAGGGCACCGGGCAAATTCCGTAAATACTCCTCAATGTATTGTTCAACTCAGATCTTGCACCTTTCCCAATAAGCCGGGTCAGGCAATGATTTAAGCACAATTTCAAAGCGGTATTGAGCGGCAATATCTGCACTGATTTCAAGTTGTTTGAGTAGTTGAAACCAAACAATCGAGGGCAGCAAAGTTT
>JANRIN010000118.1:0-11181 GCA_033764965.1 Leptolyngbyaceae cyanobacterium bins.302
CAACTTCCCCTTGGATTTGGCAGCGGGTGAAGCGACTCCTGTGGCGCTGACTGCACCTGCCATCAATGGTTAGTTGTTCTCCCTTGTGATTTCTAGCTCATGAGGCGAAAGCCCTCTCCACTGCGGAGGGGGCTTTTTGATGTGAAAGTTTCACGTTTAGAGGTAACAATTAATATTGAGAAATTGCATTCTGAGCGGTTAGCGAAGAATCGTAGAGATGCTGAACAAGCAGAACGAAGTGAAGCATGACCAACTCCGGACGTTATTTGCATCACCACCCTTGGTCGTTGTAAAGAAACTGTTTCACCGTTTGCTCGATACTGACGAATTGTTCAGGCTAGGGTTGACCCGTTGTCGCCTTTTGCAAGTTTTGAGCAGCTCTAGTTGCCCATTGCTGATTGCCCTGCTTAGTAAATAAATCCTGAGCGTATTTGAGAACCACTTGAGCGTCCTTAAACTTGCCTTGCTTGATAAAAACAAGTCCAGCAGCATAATAGGCGTTGGCGTAGTTAGAATTCGCTTCGGCAGACTTACGGAAAGAATTCAGTGCGTCTTCTAACTTGCCCTGCTTGAACTGGATAGAGCCAAGATTGTAGAGAGCTTCGGCATACCTGGGATTGATCCGAATGGCTTGCTGAAAAGCACTGGATGCTTCGGCATCTTTCCCTTGTTGCAGATACACCAAACCGAGGTGGTACGCAGGTTCGGGGGCACTTGGACTAAGTTCTGAGGCTTTTTTGAAGGCAACGATCGCCTGGTCGTAAGCACGCTGTTGTTCCAGGGCTAACCCCAGGTTATAGTGAGCTAACCCCAGTTTTGGGTCAAGCTCGATCGCTCGTCTCAGGTAGTCTCGCGCTTGAGCGATGTTGTTGCCTTCAAGTAAAGCTGCTCCTAAGTTGGCGAATGCAAGAGCAAACTGGGGATTTGCCTGGGTTGCTTGATAAAACGCGCTGGCAGCAGGCTGAAGTTGTCCTTGTTGCCGGAGTGCCAATCCCAAATTGTAGTGAGCCGCAGCCATTTTAGGGTCGAGTTGAGCGGCTCGTTTGAAAGCCGCGATCGCCTCATTCAGCTTGCCCTGCTGAATGGATTGCAATCCCTGGTTAACGGCTGCTTCTGCGGGTTGGGCAGTATTTTGGGCGACTCGAACCGAATTTTTTTGAGCCACATTTTCTTGACCCACAGTTGCGATCGGTGTCATCAGCACAGGCAGGGTACTCCCCACAATCGCCACGCTCACCAGGTTTGAAAGTTGCCGCTTTAAGAGTCTATTCATAGCGCCCAAGCCTTTGCAGGCAGATGATTGAAATTGGTCATCAGTTTAGAGCCTAAATACTACTCTTGAAATGGCAAATCCGAAAAAATTTTGCGATTTCTTTGGATCAGCGCTGTTGCAACTGGTCGAGATCGCACTTGAGGCGGGTTGAGAATTTTCTATAACGGAACCCAGACTGACACCGAGCCGCCATTGCAGGAAAAATCCCCCCAACCCAATTCATTCGTTTGGATCGGCTCCTTGACGTGCTCCGTGAGGTCGTAAAAGGTTGTGTGGGGTTTGCCTACTTCCATCCACTTACTTCCAGGATCTGCCCCACTCATGATGACTGCCATTGCTGCTGGAAACTCCCCATTGCCAAGCCGAGTCCAACCGATGCAGTCTGGATGCGTGAAGTAGTCGTATTGTTCTCCATGCGCGTAGTGCTGGCGGGCGTAGAGAAACTGATCAATCAGCCATTGGTGATTATCCAGCCAAACTTCATGAATTTGACCATCCTGCCCCTTGCCCCAGTAGTGCCCTCCATAGTAATCACCATAAAAGACGCAGGGATAGCCTTCCCGTCTCAGCAAAATCAAGGCATAGGCTAAGGGTTTGAACCAGGGCTCTACCACCGACTCCATTAGCTGCAAGGGTTGAGAGGCGTGATTTTCGACAAAGGTGACAGCCAGCGTGGGTTGCTCCCGCATCAAAGTGCCAAACAGAATCCGTCGCATATCAAAATGTCCACCTGCCCGACTGGCACGATGAAAGTTGTAGTGAAGGGGTACGTCAAACAAAGACAGTTGTCCCCCTGTGCGGCTGATGAAGCTATGTAAAGACTCCACATCATCCGCCCAATAATCGCCGACGGCAAACAAGCGATTTTTAGCGTAACGACGAATATGAGCCAGCCATTCATTAAAAAAAGTTGGGCGAGCGTGCTTGACGGCATCCAGGCGAAAGCCATCTACACTGGTTGTATCTAAAAACCACTCGCCCCAATGGTTTAGTTCGACCTGGGCAGTGGGATAACTGGTATCAATGTCGCAAGAGTTGTGGAAGGCACTGTCCCAGTAGTAGGGATTGATTTCAGTTTCAAAGGATTTGTCTTTGAGGTGGTAAAAGGTGGGACGATCGCCCCCATTCCACAAATTATGGTTCACGCCATCAAAGTGATGCCAATGCCACTGAAACTCTGAGTGCTTGCTGTTGCGTCCAGGAAAGGTGAAGTGAGTGTTTGCCTGGATTGTTTCAACTCCAGAGAGAAAGCAACTGCGGTTATCGGGAGCAATGGCGATCGCGTCAAATTCTTCTAGTGCATCGCCTCCCGTTTTATGGGTCAACACCACATCCGCATAGACTTGCAATCCTGCGACCTGGATGGCTTGAATAGCGGCTAAATACGCTTCATGGGTGCCGTACTTGGTGCGAATGCTGCCTTTCTGGTCAAACTCGCCCAGATCGTACAAATCGTAGGCAGCATACCCTACGTCATTGACACCACCATTCCCTTTGAAGGCAGGCGGTAGCCAAAGGGCAGTGAAGCCTGCTTTGGCAAGGAGTGGGGCTTGAGTTTGAACGGTTTTCCAGTGCGTGCCGTCCGCTGGAAGGTGCCAGTGAAAAGCTTGCAGCATGACACCGTTTAATTCGGTCATGGGATTTTCTGAATCAGGATGATTCATTTTAATGTTTGAATTGCCTGAATCAACCCCTGGCAAATGCCTGCAAGAAAGTCCAGGTCTAGGGTTTCGAGGCGATCGCTGGGTTGGTGGTAATGCGGGTTTCGCATAAACGCCGTATCTGTCACCATCATTGCCCGGTAGCCCCGATCCCAGAAGGGTGAATGATCACTTAACCGGGTTGCCCGAATCATTTCCCCTCGCATTCCAGCAGGCAACCATTGACTGGGCACTCCAGCCTTGAAGATGTGGTGGTTGAAGTGGAGGAGATCGGGTGTGGTGGGAAGGTTGCCAATCAGTCCGATGAAGTTACCCGTGCTGGGATACATCGCTTTCATCGCCTCTATCGGGTACTGCTGAGAGTTGGGTGCTTGAGTGCAATACCCCAGCATTTCCAGGGACAGCATTAATCTGAGTTTTTGCCCTTGTTGGTGCAGCAGTTCAGCGTAGTGGGCGCTGCCCACCATGCCGTATTCTTCCAGGTCAAACGCGATCAGGCGCAAAGGATAGTTGGCTGGCTGGCTGGAGAATGTTTGGGCTAACTCCAGCAGTGCCGCAACTCCAGTGGCGTTGTCATCGGCTCCAGGCGTGCCAGGAACTGCATCGTAATGGGCACCGATGAGAATTGGTGGGCTAGATGGCTTTTTTCCAGGCAGGTTGAGAATCAGGTTGGCATGAGTGTGTTGCTGCTGGGAGAATTCATGAATTTCAACGGTGCCCCATTGACTCAACTGTGCCTGAATGTATTGCTGCACATAGAAATGCCCTGCCGTTGCCATGTACGGATCTCGTTCTCGTACCAACTGTTGCAGGTGCGATCGCAATCGTTCTTTCTGTTCAGGTGTTGCCATTCCGGTATTGATTTCTCGGTTTGCCCATGCCCTTGTAAAGCTTTCACCATTTTCCTGACCGCAATTTCGATCCGCTGATTTACAGAATGTTGCAATAAAGTTGGAGAAAAGCGCGATCGATCCGCTGAGGTTCACTATAATCGTCGCGATTCATATCCTTAATTTTGCCTCGATCTGTTGGAGATTCGCATCATCCCATGAATTTTATTTCCATCACCTTTGCCCTTTTCCTGTTAAGCGTTATCGTTGTTTACTGGTCAGTCAATGACTTACGCAGTAAACTCTGGCTGTTGCTCGTTGCCAGTCTGGTATTCTACGCCTCCTTTCAAGTGCAATACATTCCCCTGTTGCTGGCAGGAACGTGGATTAACTACCACATTGGGCGAGCACTCTCCGTTCCGCCTGACTGGCGCATTGATGATTGGCAATTTGCTCAGGATGATTGGAATCGCCGCAGGCTCCGGCTTTTGTGGCTCGGTATTGGCTTAAATGTGCTGCTGCTGTTTGGGTTCAAGTATGTGCCGTTTACATTGAATTCCATTGCTCAATTTTCGGGGTGGACTGAGGCAAGCACGATCGCTCAGTGGACCAGTGACAACTTAATTCCGCCGATCGGTATTAGTTTCTTCAGCTTCGAGTGCATTGCTTACCTGGTGGATGTATATCGGGGGGCACCCGCCTCTCCCCAATTCCTGAAGTTTTCTGCTTATAAATTGTTCTTTGCCAAATTGCTATCCGGCCCCATTACCCGCTATCACTCAATGGCTGCCCAAATGCAACAGCAACAGCGCCCCACTATCGATCGCATTGCGGAGGGACTATGGCTGATTGCCTGCGGTGCCATCAAAAAAGGCTTGCTGGCAGATAACATCGGGATTTTGGTGGATTTGAGTTTCCAGAATATGCAGCGGGCGGGCAGTGGCGATTTGTGGCTGGCAACTTTTGCCTATGGTCTCCAGCTTTACCTGGATTTCAGCGGCTATGTGGATATGGCACGGGGCGTTGCGGTGCTGCTGGGTTTCCATCTACCCGAAAACTTCAACTTTCCTTACCTCACGACCAGCATTGCCGATTTTTGGCGACGTTGGCACATGACCCTGGGAGATTGGCTGCGAAATTATCTTTACTTCCCGTTGGGTGGTTCTCGTCAAGGATTGTTCCGCACCTGCCTGAATTTGCTGATTGTGATGGCGATCGCGGGAATTTGGCATGGGGCGGCATGGGGCTTTGTGGTCTGGGGCGCTCTGCATGGTCTAGCGCTCGTGGTGCATCGCCTTACCGACAGCATTTCCAAACACGTTACAGGGTTAAAACAGTTTTGGCAGAAGCCCGTTGGAGTTTTGTCTGCCTGGTTTTTGACTCAACTCATGGTGTTCACCGCCTGGATCTTTTTCCGTCTTCCCAACTTGAAGGATTCCTGGTTGGTGGTGACGCGACTATTCGGACATCCCGCCGATGCTCAGTTTTCCCAGAAGGTGTATGTGGAAGCGATCGGGCTGCAACCGCTGCAAATTTGGCTCCTGCTGTGGCTCCTGGTTGGCATCATGGCGCTTGCCTACAGCTTTGAACGCATCCTCAAGCTGCAACTGAATTGGAATGTGAAGCTGATGCTGGTGCCCGCCTGCCTGTTTGCCGTCTGGCTTCTGGCTCCCCAAGGCGCACTACCCTACATCTACTTTGATTTCTAAACCACTCCATTACCCTGCCTAAAATTTTTAAGCATGATTTCATGCTGGCTGTCTCGCTACTGATATCAGACAGAAAAGGTTCTTTTATATAACACTGAGGCGTTTTAGCTGAATCAGTCCGTTTAATAATCCTCACGTCTGTATGCCTCTTCAAAAAAACTTGTGTGATTAAAGCAATCTGTGGCTATTTCTTTGTTAGAACTGGTTTAGCCCTTTTGCTCGTTGCCTTGACCTTGCTGCTGTCTGCTTGCAGCGCAGGAGTGGCAATGGTTGGACGGCAAACGCTCACAATCTGGTCGCCTTACGCTAATCCAGATGTGGAGATCTTGATTAAAAACTATCAAGCCGTTCACCCCAATGTGGATGTTATTCATACCACTCACGGATTGATTAATTATTTCTCCTTCTTAAAAGAGCGGATGGCTCAGGGGCTAGGACCAGATATGGCGATCGCACCTGAGCCTGTATTGCCCTCAATGATTGAGCAAGGGTTAATTGAGGATTTAGAACCCTATGAGCTAGATACATCCAATTTCTATGGCAAAGCGTTAATCTGCCTGCGGGCAGAAAACCAACGCCTGTATGGTGTGCCCTTTTGTTTTGAAATTATGGCGCTCTGCTATAACCGCTCCCAAACGAGCGATCCACCCACCACGCTCAATGCAGTATTGAATAAAGCCAGTGCGATCGCACTTCGTAGGTTGGGTTGAAGCATGAAACCCAACATCCATCAGCTTTAGGGTAGCTCAAATGTTGAGTTTCGCTTGACCTGATGTTGAGGATCAAACCGCTTAATGGTGTTCAACCCAACCTACCAGATCAGCGATCGCACTGTAAGACTACGATAGCGCATAACCGTAGGTCTTGTAAGTCCACTCATCTCGATAGACACAACAGAATCTGATGGCTAGACCCACAAACTTCTCAAGTACAGCATCATTGGCATATTCCATTGTCATACAAGGTATTGGATCATCGTCTCTTTCTTCAAAAGAAGATGGAAACTGGATCGACTCATTCTCGTACATCTTAATATGCTTCTCTGACACCGCTTGTATTGTCGCCTCGCTATCACCAGTACTCAAGATATTCACAATCAATTCTTCAGTATTACGCTCCCAAACTGCTCCCCACATTCCATCATTACAGTCGCCATCCCCTTCATTAAAAACCATCCGACATTGAGTGACCTGACCGCTCATCCCAACAACATCAAAATCAAACCAGCAGTATCCACCCACGTTACGGAGATACCGTTCGCTCCACTGAGAATTCTCAATGTGATGCTCTGGCATATTGGGACAGTCAGAATATGTGTCTGTACGACACGTTCCCAAAAGGGCAACTGGGCGAATTGGAAGGATTGACTCATCATCATTGTCAGGTAATCTCTCTGCCTCATCACCTGACTTCTTGAGAAACTTCGGAACTTCTGGTCTTAACTCATACGCAAATGGTGAAAGCTCGTTGATACACGTTGCCCACATAGTTACTGCTCCAGCGACAAATCTATCCCTATGCTTCCCAACAGATCACTCTCAACTGGAGTTTAGACTAACGGCAGTGCGATCGCTGATCTTGTAGTGCGATCTCCTCGTAGGTTGGGTTGAAGCATGAAACCCAAACACCCATCAGCTTTAACGTAGCTCAAATGTTGGGTTTCGCTTGACCTGATGTTGATGATCAAACCGCTTAATGGTTCTCAACCCAACCTACAAGATCAGAGATCGCACTAACCAAGCCAGGTTTCGCGATACTCAACACCAACCTATTAACTAATTTGAGATTCAATGGAGTTTATCCCTGGAGAAACTCTGTCCAAGCGGAGGCGGTTGTGTTTTGGAGACTGCGCTATGACTGCTGAGGAATTGTTGGAGCGTTATGCTGCTGGAGGAAGGGATTTTAGTGGAGTTAATTTGAGTGGTATCAAATTCATGGAGCAAGCCAACCTCAGTAGCATTAACCTTACTGGAGCTAATTTGAGCCAAGTTGAAATGCTCTATGCCAATCTGAGCGATGCCAATTTGAGTGGAACCAATTTGTCCAACGGAGTTTTTGGCGTAGCTAACTTGCGAGGAGCCAATTTGTCCAATGCTAATTTGCATGGGGCTAATATTGGCGGAGCTGACTTGACTGGCTGCAATTTGACTGGCTGTGACTTGACTGCTTCCATTCTCATAGGGGTCAACTTTGAAAACGCTAATCTCAGAGATTCCAGCTTGTTTCAAGCCTCCGAAATGAATCTGAGTTTCTTCAAAAACACCACTATGCCCGATGGCAGTTTGATAGTTGAAGCCTTCAGGTATTCCTGTTGATACTTGATCGTTTTGAGTTCTGTTAGCGATCTCCGATCTTGTAGTACGATCGCCGATCTTGTAGGTTGGGTTGAAGGATGAAACCCAACACTCATCACTCCTTACCCACCCCATCTAACCCCTCAATCCTCCCCTCTGCTCCCCAATCTTCCGGATATATTCCCCACCGCACTGCCCGATGAAAGCTTGAATATGCCCAATCCTTCGGCGCTTTCACCAACCCATGACTCACCGGATTGTAGTGAACGTACTCCACATGCCGCACAAAATCCGCTTCATCTCGCAGTTGATGCTCCCAAAACCGCCGTTGCCAGACCGCTTGTTCTCCCTTGTGTTGCCGCGCAGTTGAGCATTGCTGACGAAATTGGTCAGGGCAATGCCGGGTGAAGTCGCTTTTGATCAGCCGCCAGCGCTCAGAGAAATCGGCATCGTTGCGTGGCAATGTCCAGATGCAGTGGAGATGATCGGGTAGAACCACGATCGCATCAATGGTGAAGGGATGGTTTTGTTTAACAGTGCGAAAAGCTTGACGCAACACCTCAATTGCGTTGGGATGATTGAAGATGGGTTGTCGTTGATAGGTAACAAGGGTGAAAAAATAGGTGGCTCCCAGTGTTTTAGCGCGACGATATTGCATAGCTTGACCCTCAATCCAATAGAGTTAGGATGGGCAGTGTCAAGGTCGAAATGAACGGTAGAGCTTGAAGAGCCGGGGGATGTTGGGTTTCCTGAAGGTCAACCCAACCTACAAGATCAGCGATCGCTCTGTAGGTTGGGTTTCATGCTTCAACCCAACAAAGACTAGCTGGGAGCGATCGCCCTATAGGGTTGATTGCAATTGATCTAGCAAGTCTTCCACGTACTTGAGCGCAGCGGCGATCGTGGCAGGATTTTCCAGATCGACATCGATGTATTGCCGCAATGCCTGCACCTGATCCAGGCTGCCGCCTGCCGAGAGGAGTTCCAGATAGCCCGGAATAAAGTCTTTGCCAACTTCGCGATATTTCTGGTAGCAGGCAAGGCTAACGATGTTGGAAGCGGTGTACTGGTAGCAGTAGTAGGGCTTGAAATAGATGTGTCCGATCCGTGCCCAGTCGTATTGATGTTCTGGCAACACTTCCACCGCATCGCCACACAGCGTTTGATACAACGACTGCCATTGCTGATTCACAAAGGACTGATCGAAGCTGCCCTGAGTGGCGCGATCGTGAATCGCCAATTCCAACCGACTGATCGTGCTCTGACGGAAGAGGAGATTCAGTTGATCCTCTAATTGACGGGTAATCAGGCTTTTCTTCAAGGCAGGATTGTCTCCGGCTTGCTTCAGCAGGTAATCCAGCAGCAACAGTTCATTAAAGGTGGAAGCAATTTCTGCCAGAACCATCGGCGGATTGCTGTTGAAGTAGGTTTGCCGATCGCCAATCCAGGCAAAGTGCAAACCGTGTCCCATCTCGTGCGCCAGGGTGAACAGGGAGTTGTAATCTTCGGTGTAGGACAGCAGCAGGTAGCTATGTTTGCCGTGAGCATACCAGCAAAAGGCTCCCCCGCGCTTACCCGGACGCACTTTGGCATCCACCCAATTGTTGATAAAAAATTCTTCTGCCCGACGGGCGTAGTTCACATCAAATTCGGCGATCGCGGCTAATAAGGTTTCCACGCCTGCCTGATAGGGTAAGGGTGCCACAGGCTCACTCGCCCAGGGTGCATACACATCACAAGTGCGGATTTTTTGTCCCAAAGCTTGCCCCTTCAACGTGTAATATCGTTGCCAGAGATCAAACCGCTCCTGAGTGCCGTCCATAATGGCACGAAACACAGGTTCCGAAACTTCATCGGCAAGGAGTTGCTTATGCAGGGTTGAGTCGTAGCCCCGCATCTGGTTTTCGAGCTTGTGATCTTGAGCAATGGTGTTGAGGATGTAAGCATAGAGGGAGTTATGCTGCTGCATCACCTGGCGCACAGAAGCATAAGCGTTGTAGCGCACATCGGCATCGGGATGAAAGAGGAGTGCGCCCAGTTCAGCTTCGGTACTGGCGGATTTGCCATCAGGAGTGGTGACGGGTTCATATTCTTGTTCACCCAAATGCACCGATCGCAGATTGATAAATGCCTGCCGTCCGGTCAAACCATCCTGGTTACGAGTCTGCTCTACTTCTTCAGAAAGGGTGTGGGAACGGAACTTGGCGATGTTGTAGAAATAATGTTGATACGTTTGCAAGGCGCTGGCAGCTTCCAGTTCGGCAAACTTGGCATCGTCTAACGCTTTCAGTTCCAGGTCAAAAAACAAAAGTTGGTTTTCAATCCCGGTAATTTGCTCCAGCAGTTTGTCTTGCATCTGCTTGGCTGCGGTGTTGCGCGTATCGGCGGAAAAGGTGAGGGCAGGAAAGGCGTAGAGAAATCCAGCCGTTTGGGAAATCGATTCCAATTCTTGCAAGCAAGCGGCAACTTGCGCTGGAGTCAGGTCTTGCACCTTGCCACGATATTGTTCCCGAAAAGATGCGGCTCGCTGTTGCAGGCTTTCCAGGTCTTGATTCAGGTTGGGGTCATCAAAACTCTGATACAAATCAGAGAGGTTCCATTCTTGCGAACTTTCGAGTTGGGGGAGGGCAAACTGTACCAAAATTGAACTCCTAATAAATAATTCTTAAGACACTAAACGATGATGCGACAACGAATACTACCTGTAATTTTTATTGCGATCGCGCTATTGCTATCAATCCTAGCTTTGTTCACTTACTCAAAGTGGCTGTCTGCTAGATCTGTTACCTACCAGCAGTTAGAAGCATCCCTCGCAGCAGGTCGCTGGAAAGAAGCGGATCGAATCACCGCTAAACTCATTCTAGTCAAAGCCTCAGGAGGAGATCTTAATGGAATCTTAAGCGATGGAGTCGGTTACTCTAAATTCACAGAATTTCCCTGTAAAGACTTACTCGCTATAGATAAGCTGTGGTTGAAGTATAGTAAGAACCGCTTTGGATTAAGCGTACAGGAGGCGATTTTACAGCCCAAATTACAAGAAACCGACGAAATAATTCTTGCCAAACAGGACAAGCTCAGAGAGCAAGTAGGATGGAGTGGTGTTCCTCCTTATACCCTCAACTTCAGCCTGCAAGCACCTAAAGGTCATCTTCCATCTGATTCCTGGGTGTTTGATGCTGCTCCGGCTCACACTATTGATGGCATGGATATCTACAAGTTTGATGCCCTACTTTTACGCACTAAAGAATGCTCCCTAAAAAAGTTTTAGCCGCAATACAGCGGTTTGCATAACTATCTAACACAGTAACAGCAGTGAGCAAAGTAGTTCCTCAACGTCTCGGAGGAAGACAATAGGCTACCCAGATGCAACAGTTTCACCAGGGTTTCTTTCGTCTTGGGTACAAATTGCCGGAT
>JANRIN010000136.1:0-3090 GCA_033764965.1 Leptolyngbyaceae cyanobacterium bins.302
GTGGAGCGTAGGTACAGGCTTCATTATTGACCCCAAAGGCTTAATTTTGACCAATGCCCATCTAGTTGGAAGAACTAAAAAAGTAACTGTAGTCCTGACAGATGGACGTAGGTTTTCGGGAGAAGTCAAAGGAGTGGATACATTAACCGATTTAGCAGTTGTCAAGGTTGATCCCGGTCAGCAGAAACTACCTGTTGCTCGTGTAGGCAATGTGAATCAGATCAAAAACGATGACTCGGTGACAGCAGTCGGAGATCTTGATAGTAATGTCAATTTAGGCATTGTCAGTAACTTTAATCGCCTCAACACCAAAGCAGGAATTCCTGACACGCGGTTGGATGTAATTCAAACCTATACTGCGGTCGATCCTGATTATTCTGGTGGACCTCTATTGAACCAAGCAGGAGAGGTTATTGGAATCAATACCTCAATCCGTTCGGTTAAACCCGGTATCGGATTCGCAATCCCCATCGATACTGCAACTGCAATTGCACAAAAACTTGCCACTGGGAAACAAGTTACCCATCCATTTCTTGGTATTCATGTAGCCACGCTCACTCCAGAACTGGCAAGAGAAATTAACCGTAGCACTAAGGCTTCTAAACCGTTACCGGAGATCAGTGGAATTCGGGTTTTACAAGTATTCCCATATACTCCAGCAGCCGAGGCAGGAATGCGACCAGGCGATGTGATTATTGCCATTAATCAAAAACCTATTACTACGCCTAGCGAATTACAACAGGAAATCAGTCAACTTCAAGTAGGTCAGGCATCACAAGTGACTATGCAGCGAAATGATCAAACAATAAATTTGGCTGTTCGAGTTGATGATTTGCAGAACCAAAGAGGCAAGTGGCTAGTGACACCGTTGAGAGATCAGTTAATGACTCATTAAGCAATCTATTTTTCAAACTCCATCATAATTCGGAGGATTCTATGCCTTCAAGAAAAACAAATTTACTGCGGATTGGTCAAGTCGCTCTGCAAAGTGGAATACCGATTAAAACACTGCGCTACTACGATGAACTCGGATTGTTGCGCTCGCCTGCCCGTAGCACAGGTGGTTTTCGGCTCTTTTCCGCCGAAGTATTTGACCGGCTGACCCTGATTAAGGGCGCTCAAAATCTGGGCTTGAACCTTCAGGAAATTAAAGAGTTGCTGCAAATTTGTGAACAACGCGAATGCCCCTGTGAAGCGGTCAGACAGAAAGTAGAAAGCATGATTCAGTCAATTGATCGACGGATCGATCAGTTGCAGTTTTTGCAGACTCAAATTGAAAGATTAATTGCTGAATGGGAGCAGAGACCGGAGTCATCTCAGTCCACTATCTACTTACCGATCTAAAGTCGCATCTGGGTCACAACCGTAAGGAAAACCGATGAAACGCATCTGGAATCAATGTCTCAAAGAGCTAGCGCAGTTTCGACGCGATCGCCTCACGGTTGGATTGGCGTTTTTGCTGCCACTGATATCGCTATTAATTTTGAGTTTCGCTATTCGCCTGGAGGTTAAAAATGTTCCCCTGGTTGTACAGGATTTAAGCAACACGCCTCTAAGCCGGAGTTATATTGAGCGATTGTTTGCCACGAATCAATTTCAAGCAACGTCCTGGCCCGGTGGTGATCCAGCCATTCACGCACTGGATCATGGATTTGCCAAAGCGGTTGTCATCATTCCACCGGATTTCAGCCGCGACATTAAATCGGGGCGGGGCAGCGATGTGCAAATTCTTGTGGATGGCACCGATACCAACAATGCCAGAGTGATACAAAATGGCATCCATGCAACCACCACCGCCTTTTTAGCCAGCGTTGGGTTACAAAATCAGCCCAATCCCCTTGCACCTCACCTCCGCATCTGGTTCAATCCGGGACGCAAAGAATCACTCTACATCGTTCCCGGTGTGTTTGGGTTTCTCCTGTGGGTGTTTCCATCCTTATTGCCAGCAATGGCTATGGTACGGGAAAAAGAGAAAGGCAATATCGTTCAGGTGTATGCCTCTAACATGACGGCGGCTGAACTCTTGCTAGGAAAGGGATTGGCTTATTTATTTATTGGGCTAGGAGAAGCGATCGTGCTGATGGGGATTGGTTCCCTGCTATTTGGACTAACGTTTGCAGGCGATCCCATTCCGCTTTTAATTGGCACTCCCCTATATCTGGCAACCAGTGTGATGTTTGGTCTGCTCATCGGAGTGCGATCGAAGGATCTGGTCGCTACCATTCAAGCAGTATCCCTGACAGGTTTCATGACTGCCCTATTGTTATCAGGCTTCATTTATCCGGTCAGCAATATTCCCTTTCCCCTGATTCATCTGGCAGATATTGTCCCTGCCCGTTATTTCATCCAGATCACTCGTGATGCCTTTGTGCGGGGCACTGGCTGGCTTGGTATTGGGCTTTCGATGTTAATGATTGGGCTGCTGGGACTGGCACTCTTTTCCTTTGCCCGCTGGGAACTACGCAAAATGCAACTATCGGATTAGGAAGGACTGTCAACTATGTTCGCCAAAACTTTCAAACGTTTGATCCCAGCTTCATTCCTCGCACTCGTTGTCAAAGAGATTCACCAGATTCTCGGTAACAAAGAAATCATTGTTTTGTTGACGATCGCCCCCATTATCCAAATTATGTTGTATGGCTTTGCTCTCAATCCTGACATTACTCAAATTAAGTTGGGGATTACAGATTACGCCAACGTCGCTGAAAGTCGGGAACTCGTTGCGGCACTGACTGAGAATCGGGTGTTTAAGATGACTCAATACCAGCCCAGCCAGGAAGCTCTGGGTCAACAGGTGCGTGAAGGAAAAATCACAGTAGGTCTCGTGATTCCACCGGAGTTTCAGCGGCAACTGAACCAAAATAAACCCGCAGACCTTCAGATCCTGGTGGATGGAGTGGATGCCAATACTGCTGGGATCGCCAGTGGCTATTTGCTGCGAATTCTTCAGGATTATGGCACTCAACTACTGCCTAACTCATCGCTTCCTCTGGTGCGCCCCCGACACACTTTCCTGTACAACCCTGGCTTAATCAGTAGCTGGTTTTTTGTACCGGGTGTCACAGGCATTTCGATCACGATCGTCAGTTC
>JANRIN010000149.1:0-81821 GCA_033764965.1 Leptolyngbyaceae cyanobacterium bins.302
CCAGTTCCTTAATTTGGCAAAGAGTGCGGTGCAGGTGAGGAGACGCATTATGCTCTGCATGAACGGAAATAATATCAGCGCCTGCCTTTGCAAAGCCTTCCACATACTTTTCCGGTTCCACGATCATCAAGTGGACATCCAATGGCTTTTGAGTCACAGGTCGCACTGCTTCCACAATCAATGGACCGATCGTAATATTGGGGACAAACCGACCATCCATGACATCAACGTGAATCCAATCGGCCCCAGCCGCGTCAACGGCACGGATTTCTTCTCCAAGGCGGCTAAAATCGGCTGACAAAATGGAAGGAGCAACAACAATAGGCTTCTTCGACAAGGGCTGATTCATGGGATCGGTGTCTCCTAACTGCTAGTGGTAGTTATTGTAACAATTTAACAAGCCGCAACAAACCCCTCACTCCCATGAGGTAGCAATTTGCGATCGGCGGGCCATATCATGCCCAAAATATGTCTTTCAGTCTAGATTGAGTTCCATCTACAAGCAGTCTATTAGACAACGGGCATGAATGTTGCAAAGTTATTGTGGGAAGGGAATGGGGAATAGGGAATGGGGAATAGGGGATGGGGAGAAAGGGGAGAAAAAGAAAGGTGGTAGGGTTTGTGTTGGTTGAGGGCTGAAGAGAGGGAAGAGGGGAAATGAGAGTAGGGAAAAAAGGTTTAGTTTTTGAGGCTGGTGTGGGCATGATCGCCCTGAATACGCTCGCTCTAAGTACGATCGCCCTGAGTGGAATCAACTTCCTGGGTGCAGTTTCACCAGGTTTAGCCCAGGTTGCGAATCCATTCCAACGCTCAGGCGGCGGCAAAGCATCCCTCAAGCCGCTTCCCCCTAGTTCAATTGGTGCGACTGGAATTGACGCGCTGCGCTTACATCAAGCACCCTACAACCTGACGGGCAGAAAAATTGCGATCGGGCAGGTGGAGATTGGTCGTCCAGGGCAATTTGGGATCGACAAAGTGGTGGCGCAAAATCGGTTTATGGCTCTAGCGCAGGTGTTTTATCGCGACGATCGTCCCCGAATAAACACAAATATCGACATCCATGCCCAAAATGTCGCCAGTATCATGATTGGGAACTCCAAGCAAATGCGCGGAGTCGCCCCGCAAGCTCGATTGTTTTCCTCTGCCGCCGGAACACCTCGTCGCTATGGGCAACCCGAAGAATGCTTATCGGCTCAACACATTGCCTTGCAGAATGGCGGCGATTTGCGAGCGATCAACATCAGTTTCGGCGAGTCGTTGCGCCATGACCCCCGTACCAAAGCCCTGCTAGACGGCAATGCCTTGTTGACTCAATGTATGGATTGGTCAGCCCGATTGCATAACGTGCTCTATGTGGTTGCCGGGAATCAGGGCAGGGGCGGCATTTCCATCCCAACAGATAATTACAACGGGATGAATGTGGCGTTCACCAACCGGGTTCAAAACATTTTTGCCAGAGTGGATTTTGCCAATTTGGGTGATCCTGAATCTGGCTCAATTGAAGGACTGGAAAGCAACGTGGGGGCAAGACGAGCGATTTCTCTGGTCGCCCCCGGCAATGAAGTGGCGACGGTCAATCCCAACGGAACGATCGCCCTTTCCAGTGGTTCCAGTTTTGCGGCTCCCCATGTAGTGGGAACGGTGGCGCTGTTGCAGGAGTATGGCGATCGCCAGCTCCGGACTCGCTGCAAAAAGGCAGGCTGCGCCCTGCCCTGGACCTTGAATGCCCGTCAAGCTGAAGTGATGAAAGCAGTCTTGCTGAACTCTACTGACAAAATTGCCGACACCGGAAACGGGCTAAATCTGGGAATGAGTCGCACCATTGTTGACAAGGCAAATCGAACCTGGTTGGAGTCTGAAGCCTATCGCGATCCGCAAATCCCACTCAATATCCAAATGGGAGCGGGACAACTGAACACCTTTCGTGCTTATCAACAGTTCAGTCCGGGACAATGGAGTCCACAACAACCTGTCCCCGCGATCGGTTGGGACTATCGCACCGTGGAAACGGCTGCTTACCAGGAGTATGTATTGGAAAAACCTTTGAAACGGGGCAGCTTTATGGCTGCAACACTGACCTGGAATCGAGTTGTTGATCTGGTAGACCGTAACCAGAATGGGCAGTACGACCTGGATGAAGAGTTTCGCGATCGGGGATTAAATAACCTTGACCTGTACTTGATGCGCCTGGAAGACGATAACCCAGCCAACAGCATTTCCGCTTCAATCAGCGCCGTGGATAGCGTAGAACATCTTTTCTACAAAATTCCCGCAACTGGACGCTACAAGATTCGCGTGTATTTTCGCGATCGCGTCAATGAACCCTCTCAACCCTATGCCCTTGCCTGGTGGACGGTCTTCAACTGATGGGTAAAGGGGTTAGGTGGATGAGAGAGGGAGGTTGCGCGAAGCGCCCTTACAGGGAGATGGGGGATGGGTGAGGGCGAAGTAGTCCTCGGTTGGGTTACTTGATGGGGATGAAGGGGAGGAATTTCTTGATGAACCGGCGAACTCTCAAAGCTCCGACCACATCTTTCACTTCTTGAGAGACCGCAGGAGGTTGGAAGGGGGCTTGCTCTTTTGCCTGTAATTCTGCGTATTCAGCCGGAGTCATCGGTTTGCCATCGATCGGCGATCGGGCATCCAAAATAATTTGAGTCCGCAAAATCTCCTCCGGCACCTCTTCCACAGGCAGTTCTTCTAAAGGGGGCGCTGCCAGCACCGTACTGGCGTGAATCAGCATCAGCGGTGAAAGCAAACTGGCGATCGCCAGACGCTGCTTAGAAAATCGTCCCATGTCCCATATCTCAAGCGACTTACTCTCTAATTTACATCCCCACTCACTCACTCACCCATTCACCCATTCCTCCGCCTCCCATCTCTCTTAGAATAAGGACTGCACAAAAAATCTTTTTTACCTTATGTCTGTTCGTGTTCGTCTCGCCCCAAGTCCAACTGGCAATCTCCACATTGGGACAGCCAGAACGGGTGTCTTCAACTGGTTATTTGCCCGTCATCATGGCGGGACATTCATTTTGCGAATTGAGGATACAGACCTGGAGCGATCGCGCCCTGAGTTCACCCAGAACATTCTCGATGGGCTGCAGTGGTTGGGCTTGAATTGGGATGAAGGTCCAGTGTTTCAGAGCGATCGGCTTGACCTGTACCGCCCCAAAATTCAGGAATTGCTGGATAAGGGTTTGGCGTATCGGGCTTACGAAACTCCAGAAGAACTGGATGCCATGCGAGAAGCGCAAAAAGCCAGAAATGAAGCCCCCCGCTACAACAACGGACATCGCCACCTCACGCCAGAACAACAAGCCGCTTACGAAGCCGAAGGGCGAACGGCAGTGATTCGCTTCAAAATTGAGGACGATCGCGAAATTGTCTGGACGGATCTTGTCCGGGGTGCCATTACCTGGAAAGGTCGCGATCTGGGTGGAGACATGGTGATTGCCCGCGCCGCCTCTAAAAATGATATCGGTCAACCCCTCTACAACTTCGTAGTGGTAGTGGACGACATTGACATGGCGATTACCCACGTCATTCGGGGGGAAGACCACATCGGCAACACCCCCAAGCAAATCTTGCTCTACGAAGCGTTGGGGGCAAAAGTACCCGAATTTGGACATACGCCCCTAATTCTCAACCAGCAGGGAGCCAAACTCTCCAAACGGGACGGTGTTACGTCCATCTCCGATTTTCAGAAGATGGGGTATGTTGCGCCCGCCCTTGCTAATTACATGAGCCTCCTGGGTTGGACTCCGCCCGATGCCACTCAGGAAATTTTCACCCTGCCGGAAGCCGCCCAGCAGTTTAGCTTTGAACGGGTGAATAAAGCTGGAGCTAAATTCGACTGGGATAAGCTCACCTGGCTCAATAGCCAGTACTTACATCACCTACCGACCGCTGAACTTACTGACTTGTTGATTCCCTACTGGCAAGCAGCAGGCTACGAGTTTGACTGGACGGGCGATCGCCCCTGGTTGGAGCAAGTTACGTCCCTGATTGCCCCCAGCCTGACCCGGTTGGATGACGCTGTACCCATGACGCGCTATTTGTTCGTTTCTGAGGTCGGCTGCTCGGAAGATGCCTTGAAGAAACTCAAGCAAGACGGCTCGGCAACCATCGTGGAGGCGATCGCGACAGCCCTAACCACTGCCACTCCTTTGACAGAAACCAGTTCCCAGGACTTGATTAAACAAGTTGCCAAAGATCTCGGTCGCAAGGAAGGACAACTCAAGCCCATTTTGCGGGTTGCCCTGACGGGAGAAACCAAAGGTCCTGACCTGATCCAATCCTGGCTCCTGTTGAATCAGCGTGGGTGGGATCGCGATCGCTTGCAGTCGGCTCTAGTTGCCGCAAAGAGTGAGTAGCTCGGCTGGAGCGTTACCGTTTCGAGACCGCAGGAGAACTCGTCAAATACCAGCGCCAGGGTAAATCGACCCCCTGAGTTAAACCAATGCGCGTGGTTTGAGTCAGGTGCAGGTTGCCTGCTTCAAGTTGCTGTTGAAATTCTGGAGTGCGCGGTTCTAGCCAGAGCGGGGAGCCGGGTTGCAGAGGTTGCTCATTTAAGCGTTGATCGATTTGAAATGCGATACAAAGCTTTCCAGGTCCAGCCGCAGCCCGATCAAGTTTTGAGTCAGTTGGCAGTTCGAGCCAGGAAGGTAGGGTTTTTAGCTCCAGTGCCCGAATTAATACGGCACTGGGGATACCATCCAAATCGGTGACTAAATTCAGGCAGTGGTAAATGCCGTAAATTCGGTAAACGTAGGTTCTTCCAGGCACGCCAAACATGACTGCGTTTCGTTGAGTTTTGCGGCGGTAGGCGTGGCAGGCAGGATCTCCAGGCTCATAGGCTTCGGTTTCCACAATCAACCCTTTGAAGATCTGTCCATCGGGGAATTGGCGGACCAGCGTACAGCCGATGCAGGCTGGAGCGACTTCGATCGCGGGTCGGGCAAACCAGTTAGGGGGAATCGCAGTAGGTTCAGCAGGATTATTCACAGGATTTATTGTAAAAACCTTGAGTTGTTGGGGTTATGACAAAATCCGTTTTACAATGCCAGCAAGTTAATACCACCTCTAGCAGTTGCGGATTGTCAGGTCGGTATTGATAGATTAGGTTTATCACCACGTTGTTTTAACTCGATCAAGAGCAATTCATTATGGATGTCAAATTAATTGTGGTTGTTTTGACGGTGCTCTTCACTGTCGCCTGTTTGTTTTTTGGCACCCGCAACGGGTTTTACGACTCCGATAATTATCACGGAAACGGTTCGGCACACTAAGTGTGTATTTGGGTTGATAGCGATCGCCAACAGGAGGAAATTGCATAGACGTGACTGAGTTGGAATGTCTGGCATATGGGGTAGGTCATGCAGACGAAGGGGTATGTTTGTTGCTTCGGATCGGACCCTACCGGGTTTTGTTAGATTGCGGATTGACCGACCTATCACCGATCGTCAACAACACCAAGAAACGAGGTTTCCCAGCGGACTTGGTGATTTGTAGTCATGCTCATGCCGATCATGCCCAAGGTCTTTTGGCATTGCATCGAGCCTTTCCCCAACTGCCCATCTATGCCAGCGAAGTGACAACCCAACTGCTGCCATTGAACTGGGCAGACCCAAAGGATCTCCCACTATTCTGTCAAGCTTTACCCCTACGAACTCCAGTTGAGTTTTTGGATGGACTTACAGCAGCACTTTATCCAGCGGGACATTTGCCAGGTGCAACGGCTATTTTGCTGACTTATACGCCTCCAGCCTCGACTTCTGCCCGTTCCTACTCGGTGCTTTATACAGGGGATTTTTTCCTTTCCAACACTCGTTTAGTGGAAGGATTGCCCCTGGATGAGTTGCGGGGTTTGCAGCCTGATGTGCTGATTGTGGAGGGAAGTTACGGGACTTCGCGCCATCCCCATCGCCGCAACCAGGAAAATCAACTGGCAGAACGCATTAATCAAGCGATCGCGCTGCAACAATCCATTCTGCTTCCCGCCTCCCTGGGCTTAGGGCAGGAATTGTTAATGTTGCTCCGGAGCCATCACTTTTTTACCGGGCGGGATATTAACATCTGGGTAGATGGGCAAGTTGCAACAGCTTGTGACGTGTATCTCGACATTCTGCCCCATCTGCCCACTTCAGTCCAAAACTTTGCTCGCCATCAAGCCCTGTTTTGGGATGAACGAGTGCGTCCACGGGTACGGCGATTAGTACCGGACTATCATTCTGATGTGGGACGATCGCCCTGCATCGTGCTGACGGATGAAACGGCTGACTTATCTCAGTACTACAGCGCGAATCCTCGCGACTGGTTGATTCTGCTGCCTCAAGAACCCCACAGAATCGGTGCCGATCTTGCCTCCCTCGATCCAAAGCAGGCAACTGTCCTATCTCCGGCGATCGAAACCTACCTCCTGGCACAGCACGGAGATGGACCAGGCACAACTCAACTAATCCACAATTTGCGTCCTCAACACGTTGTCTTCGTTCACGGCTCCCCCACCTATCTGTCGGATCTGGCTGGGCTAGATGAGCTGCATAATCGCTATCATCTGCACACCCCATCCCCCGGAAGCCGAGTGGAGCTACCCGTTGGCGAAACGTTTATTCAACCTGAAGCACCGGATACCAGCTATGAAGGCGAACTGACTGAACTGGAAACGGTTGTCACGATTACGCTACCCAATGCGATCGCTGCCGATCCGCGTTGGCGTTTACTCGCCGACACTGGGTTAATTGAAGCCCGTTGGCAGGGGGACGAACTGGTGCTGCGTGGACTGCCCCAGCGGGAATTACTGCGCCAGGGTGGGGAAATGTTAATGGATTGGATGGATGCCAATTCTCCCCTCCGCAACTGCTGCAACAACTGCCGTCACTACCGGGGGCAACGCTGCCGTAATCCTGCCTCTCCTTTATTTGAATTCAGGGTTACTCCAGAGGGATTCTGTCCTGTGTTTGAATCGGCTCAGGCACCGCCCGAAGAGGGCAGTGATCAGGAAATCCAACGCTGATGGATCGTGGATTGATCGCAGATAGAACGTGACTGGCTGTTGTAACCTCTCAGTTAACGCTAAGATGAAATAAGGCGGAATGATTCCGGGATTAGAGATTCTCTAACCCAAAATCGCCAAAGTTTTGTATTCACATTACAGCGAGTGCCACGTCCATGACTGCTGCGGTTGTAGTTGAGAAAAAGAAGTTAGCCAAGCCACCTCTAGAAATTCATCACCTGGGCGATCGGGTTCTGCGCCAGCCCGCCAAACGGGTTGCCAAAGTGGATGCAGAAATTAAGCAGGTGATTCGGGAAATGTTGCAGACCATGTATAGTTCCGATGGTATTGGGCTGGCAGCGCCACAGGTGGCAATCCACAAACAAATTATTGTGGTGGATGTCAATCCGGATGAAGCGGCAACTCCTCCCCTGATTCTGATTAACCCAACGGTGATCAAAAGCAGTCGAGATGTATCCGTGACCCAGGAGGGGTGCTTGAGCATCCCAGGAGTTTACCTGGATGTGAAGCGTCCAGCAGAAGTGGAAGTGTCCTACAAAGATGAGAATGGTCGTCCGCAACGGTTTGTTGCCAGGGAGTTACTCGCCTGCTGCATTCAACACGAGATCGATCATTTGAATGGGGTGCTGTTCGTCGATCGCGTGGAAAATGGGTTGCTGCTGGAGCAAGAGTTAAGGAAGCATGGATTTTCTTCCAGCGCTGTCAAAGCAGTTAACGCTTGATCGTAGATAAACTGTAGATAAAGCGATGGCTGCTCAAACGGGCAGTCTGCCTGAGGCTGTTTGAAGTTTTTATTGAACTTTTCTCTTTTTTTTGATTGTCAATTGAGTTAGGAGTAGGGTATAAGTGACTCCAAAAAGTGGTGTCTTACTCGCAGGTTCTTGTATTGCCGCGATCGCCGCCGTAGGGTGTGTCTTTGAGTTGTCCTCTGGTCAACCGGATCTGGGAAATGTTGCAACTGGAGCAATTTTGGCAGCCAGCATTCCCCTTGGCATTTTGATGTTTGTGGCAGCGGTTCGGGATGCAAGAGCAAATCAATAATCCCCCTCTCATCATTTAAATTCCCCAACAATGCCGGAAACGGAACAGTCCATTGCCCAGCTTCGGTTGGTGCAAAATCAGGCACAAGCTGCCCCCAAACAGAAAATATATCCCCTATCAAGTGGGAGTTCTGCTGTGTTGGGGCGAGACTTCCGTTGTCAAATCGTGCTAGATCCGACGCTCTACCGCTCGGTGTCACGGCGACATATCGAAATTAGTTCATTGTCTGGAATTTTGACTCCGGATGGATTGCCGGTTTGGCAGGTTTGTGACCTAAATAGCCGCAACGGGACTTTTGTGAATGGAGAGCGGTTGCAGGGTTGTAAAGTTCTGAGCATGGGCGATCGCATCGCGTTAGGACAAAACGGACCAGAATTTGTGTTTGAGTATCAGCCCAACTCAACACCTGAAATCACGTTTCGGAGTAGTCCGGCTCCGCTTTCCATACCAGATCTATACCCCACGGCTCCACCTCCCAGCCGTCCAATGGTTCCTCGATCGCCGGAATCAGTCAGCATGACCCAACTTTTCCCCATCCTCTCCACAGGGCGAGAGTTGGCACGCAAAGCCTATCTTCTACCCGCTGGCATCACGATTCTGTGTGTGGTGCTGTTATTCCTCTCGATCGGCAATTCGATCGCCTTTAACTTTCTCCTGGCATCTTACCTGGCAGGAGCCGCCTACTACTTTATTTATCAGCTTTGTGGTAAGCGCAAACCCTGGTGGATTGTTGCCGCCATGATGGCAACCACTGCCTTGCTAATCATGAGTCCAGCTTTGGAACTGTTTGTGTTTATCTTCCATCGCGTGTTGCCTGGAAACCTTGCCAACACAACCGCCCAAACTAACCCCTTCATTTTGCTGATCAAAATGTTTTTTGGGGCAGGGCTGATGGAAGAAGTGCTCAAGGCAATGCCAGTCCTCCTGGCAGCCTGGGTTGGCACTCGTTTAAGGTCTCCATTGCGGCAAAAAGTAGGCGTTTGGGAACCGTTAGATGGCATTCTATTAGGTGCAGCGGCAGCAGTTGGATTTAGTTTGATGGAAACTCTAGGCGTTTACATTCCCGCTACCTACAAGTCTGCCCTAACACAAGTTGGACAAGAGGCGGCTCAACTGGCTGGCTTACAGCTTTTGATTCCACGAGTGCTGGGTTTAGTCGCCGGACACATGGCATACAGTGGCTACTTCGGCTACTTCATTGGGCTGAGTATGCTGCGCCGTCGTCAGCGCAAGTTGATTCTCCTGGTGGGGTTGCTCACTGCTGCGATTCTGCACACGCTCTGGAATGCAGCGGGTATGTTGAATCCCGTCTTCTTGACCTTGATTGGGGGAGTTTCCTATGCTTTTCTAGGAGCTGCGATTTTGAAAGCCCGATCGCTCTCTCCCACTCGATCGCAAAATTTTGCGACCCGCTTCATGCACAAGTCAGGGCAGTGACAAACGAATGAATCGCCCGTCTTCTGAAACTGCTTCTACAACCTTCCGCATCCTGGTTGTCGATGATATTCCCGACAACTACGTTTTGTTACAAACAATTCTAGAAAGTGAAGGGTATCAGGTTGAAACTGCCGACAACGGCAAGGTGGCACTGGAGAAAGTTGCTGCCAATCCACCCGATTTAGTCTTGCTAGATGTGATGATGCCAGATATGGACGGTTTTGAAGTGGCTCAGGCAATTCGGCAAAATACAGCCTTCCCCTCTATCCCGATTCTATTAGTGACCGGCTATGGTGAGCCAGACTTGACTAATAGTTCCGAGTTCAACGGGTTTATTTACAAGCCGATCGATTTCGACCAATTGTTGAGCCAAATCCAAGCCATTCTACAATCGCGCAACTGACAGTTGCATTAACTTACATCCTGCACCCTTCTCAACAGTCGCCCTGAACTAAAGTACTGGATCAAAACCTAAGTCAGTTTTAACTGACTGGAAAACTTACTGGAAAAGGTTCGTAACCCGTTTGAACGAGTTTCAACTTTGGTCCTGAAATTTGTTTCAAGGCTCTTTTCGCGGCGGGTGCAAGATTTCAAATACACTACTTCACAGAAACTGCATCAACTTCAACCACATCATCAACCACAGCCGCATTAGTTGAATTAGGTTGAGTAGAAGTTGTCCCAGACGCGTCACTTTTACTTGCTTTGAGCCTATCCAATAAGATGGAAGAAACTTCTGCAACAAGCAACGTTGCAATCACACCGTCATCAATCCAGCCAATGATGGGGAATATATCTGGGGAGATGTCAATTGGACTCAGAAGATATAGTAGCGACCCACCAACGATCCACCAACGGTACTTAGGATTGCGAATGGTTTCGCGATACCAGTTATACAGTGACTCAACTGAAAATTTCATGGCTAATTGCCCTCCAATTACACTCTTAATCGTGTCAAATTCCTGATAAGAATTCTGGTGTGGATAACCCTTGTATTTGTCGTATAAGTCCCACCTGATGAGACTAAGTTGGCTCCCTGATCTTGCTTGTACCTTGAGCCGAGCAAACATGGTTCTACCCCATGACGTACTTCTCTAATCCGTTGACAGTCATGTTGTGGCTACGATGAAATCCCAGTAGATTATCGAAAGCCATTGAACCGAACACATTGCGCGAATTTTGCAAGTAATTATTAGGGTCGTATAAACGGGGACGATAAATATACAGGTCATAGCCCAAGGCAATCAGGCTAGAGGCAACTTCAACAGGAACTCGTCGATCGCTGACCACATAGACGATCGGCTGGCACCGTTGCAACGTTTGGCTGGCTCCTTGCAAAACCGATGCCAGCATCTCACCCACGTCTATTTTAATTAACCGACAATTGGGAATTCCGAAACTATCGAGGGTGGCAGTTTGAACTTGTTCTCCCGGTTGGCTCAGGCTACTAGAACTGCCGGTCAAAGACGACAGGGGAATAAATCCAATCGCTTCACTCAGGGCAACTTGGTAGCTGTAGGTATTGGTGATGCTATTGAGCGCCAGATTGGCACACAACATCTGAAAGTTCATACGCTGTGGCTCGATCGCAAACACCCTGCCCTGCAAACCTACGGTTTTTGCCAAAAATACTGTATGTGCGCCAATATTGGCACCTACGTCAACCACCGTGTTGCCAAGCTGAATCAAAGTCTTGAATAAATTAATTTCGCCCTCACTCCACTCACCGTACAGATCCAGCGATCGCCCCACAGTCAAGTCATTTACGTTGTGCAGGAAAAAGCCATGCCGACATTGTTTAATCCGGTTGAAGCCTGTGAGGGTTAGGGTTGGGGGGTTGGGGGTTGGAAGGGGAGGGGAGAGGGGTTGGGGTTGGGGGGTTGGGGGTTGGGCTTCGACGTGAGCGCTCAGTCGAATGGGGCTGGGAGAGGAGGAGACAGGGGAGGGAGGGAAGAGGGGTTGGTTCGTTGGTTGGGCTAATTTTTCTTGCAGTGCCGCTTTGACTCGATCGAATACGTCGTCCCAAACACCGGGTTGATGCTGGCGAAAAAGGCGCACGGTGGGATACCAGGGATTATCGTCCCGGTTCAGCAGCCAGCGCCAATCGGGAACATGGGCCAGCACAATCCAGGTGGTTTTTCCTAAAGCACCTGCTAAATGGGCAACGGCGGTATCCACGGTAATGACAAGATCAAGTTGGGCGATCGCCGCTGCAGTGTCGGCAAAATCAGTGAGTTGATGCTGTAAATCCTGGAGGCGATCGTGTCCTTGTAGGGCGGGTTGATCTGCTTCCGTAACATCTTTTTGCAAGCTATAGAGGGCAATGTGGGGGATTTCCAGGAGGCGGAGAAAATAATCCACAGAGCACGATCGCTTGCCAAAGGTGGAATTGCTGGGATTGGTCGCCCACACAAACCCAACCTTTAAGCGGGTGTTGGCTGGCGTATGGAGTTGGATGACGGAGTCCGTTGGCGGAAAAACGTAGGGCACCGTTGCGGGAATGGTTTCTAGCGTCGTGCCCAGGATGTAGGGCAATTCCATCAGAGGGGCATGGAGATGGGTTTCCACATTATCTTTATCGCGATCGGCACACTGGTAAACTCCCGGAATGGTTGCCAACAAACGCAACAGCGGTTTCTGGCACGCAATCACCACCTGCCCGCCGCGTTGGGCAACGAGAGGGGCGTAGCGGGCAAACTGAATAGTATCTCCAAAGCCTTGCTCTGCCGTGAGCAAAATAATTTTTCCGGTTAAATCTTCGCCTTTCCAGAGGGCGTGGGTATAGCGCAAATCGGGACATTGTTTGGTATTCCAGCGCCAGTGGTATTCGGCGAATCCGCGTTGAAAGTCGCCCACTTGCAGCAAAATAATCCCCAGGTTTAAGTGAGCGTCTGCAAAATCAGGACGATGTTGGATCGCAGCTTCGTAGCAGGCGATCGCATCTTCCATCCGTCCCAAATCGACTAAAACGCAACCGTAGGTATTGTGGGCATCGGCGTTGTTGGGCTGGAGCCGAATGGATTCCTGGCAGTAGGCGATCGCCTGGTCGTAATCACCCAACTCCCGCATGGTGTTGCCCAGGTTAATGTAGGCATTAGTGTAGTGCGGATTAACGGAAATTGCTGTCTGAAAATGGTGAGCCGCTTCCTCTAGTTTGCGCTGTTGCTTCAAGGCAATGCCGAGATTGTCGTGGGCGCTGACGTAGTTGGGCAGGGTGGCAATTGCTTGTCGATACTGCTCGATCGCTGCATCAAGTTTTCCTTTTTGATACAACGCCACTCCCAGACTGTTTCTGGCGCTGGCATGGGATGGTTCCAATTCAACTGCTTTTTCGTAGTGCACGATGGCTTCGTCGGCTTTACCCTGGCGATAGAGTGCCATGCCCAGGTTGTGGTGAGCGTTGGCATAGTTGGGCATCAATTCCACAGCGCGTTGGTAGGACGCAATCGCCTCATCAACCTGATTGTTTTCGTACAGCGCGATCGCCAGATTGTAGTGAGCCTTTGCATTTTGAGGAATGAGTGCGACGGATTGGCGATGATGGGCGATCGCGTCCTCAAAGCGGCGTAACTTCAGCAGTACCGATCCCAAATTGCCGTGTGCCTCTGGCGAATTGGGCTGGAGTTGCAAGACTTTTTCGTACCGTGCCACGCTCTCCACCGTTCGACCCAATTGATCCGCAATCAGGGCTAACCAGAACCAGGCTTCCAGATGGTTGGGATCACGGGCGACGACCTGGTGATACAGTGTTTCTGCATCAGACAAATTTCCACTTTGAAAATGCTGTTGAGCCTGGGTTAGCTGAGTTGCGATCGCAGTCACCATTGACACCATGAATTGCTGAACGAAACGAACAAATTATGCTTGACATTTTATAGCTTTAGTCAAAACGCATCAGGCAGCGCTAAGGGGCGTGACGCAAATAACATCCGGAGTTAGTCATACTGAACAGGCGGAGCGAAGTGAAGCATCTCTGCGATTCTTCGCTAACCGCTCAGAATGACAACTTCGCCGATATTAGTTAATTGTCATCATTAATTAATTGTCATCCCTAAGAAATCACTGCATCGGCTGTTGGCTGTGAGCTATTGGCTAAGAATGCAAAGCTATGCCCGTCTTTGGAGATAACTACCGTCTCTTCAGGTTGCACCTCCAGGCAGACAAAAATCTGTAGCTCAGTCAGTAGCATTGCTTTAAACAAACGTAATGCAAGCAGGGGTGAAGGTTATGGATAACCCAAACGATAAGATTTCAAATGTTCCCACCGAATCCAAAGAGTACAACGGAGCCGATCGCAATGCCTGGTTGGTGGGCATCAATCCCCAACAGGAAATTTGGAATGGTCGTCTCGCCATGATTGGGTTTGTGGCTTACCTGTTCTGGGATATGGCTGGCTACAGTGTGGTGCGTGATGTGCTGCATCTGGTTCGCTAATTGGGTTTTCCTGTGTTTAGAACGGTCATGTATTTGAGACAGCACGGTTAAGCTCAACGGGTACGGTAGCGTAAGGGGAATTCTCTTACAGGAGCCGTACCCCATGTCTCAGCCTATCCCCAGGAAAAATATCGAAAAGGCGATCGTCAAGGGAGCGAAGAAAGTCATTGCAAAAAGTGGATTAATTCCTCCAACCCAAAGTGGCAACAAGGAATTGAACCATTGGGCAACCCATCTTTCCATTCAATCGTTTCCAGATGTTCAAGCCGCATTCCAGTTTGGAGAGAGTTTGGGTCAGCAGATTGTGGAGTTGTCGCAAGCACAAAATAAACAGCATTTGGATGGGGGTGTTATTCGGCAACTGCGATCGCAAAAGAACGTCCCAACCATTCCTGCGGCTTCGGCAACTACGGCTTCAGTCCAGTCTGCCAGTGCTCCTGTTACGGCTGCACCCACGACTGAACCCGTTGCAGTGTCGCAACCCGTAGTGCAACCAGAGCCAGATGGGGTGGATGCGATCGTGCCTGACTCCAACATTTCTGACCCCACTGAAGATATTGAGGATATTGAAGAATTGGAGGTGCCAATGGCTAATTCTAACGAGAAGTCTGTATCGATTCCGGTTGAACAACCAGAATCAACCGAGGAAGCTGCAACTGTAGGCGCAGTGGAAGACGATGAAGCCATTCCAGCCGATCCTGAAGCTGCCAAGGTAGAACTTGATCCTGAACCTGCTAAAAAATCGGTGCCAGAGGAGCCAAAATCTGTTGCTGAAACTGATGCTCAGGAAGAGGCGATCGCAGGGGAATGAGTACTTGATAGAGCAAAGCGGCTTTAAGGCTTCTTCCTGAATGATTCGTTGCCCTTGCCATATCGCAGGCAGATGTCAGTTTTCAAATGAGATCAAAAGTGTTGAGCGATCGGTGATCTGAGTCACGCCTTGGCTTGAACAACATCACATCGTCTACTGATCCCTATCAATCCGAATCTTTGGCAGATTACGAATAGTAGTAGTACGTCAATCCACCTGAACGGAACAAGCCCTCATGATTCCTACTCTGGTCAAATCTGCTTTGCAAACGGGTTACTTAAGCGTTGAATCCGAAGGGTTAATTCGGCAAATGATTGCCCTCCGAAGTTGTGCCAAAAACGACATCGATGCGCTGGAAGTCTTGTACGAAGCCTTGCAGAAAGGGCATATTCAGCGGGAGGCTAGAGACAGCATCCAGTTGCCGATTTTGAAGTGAGTAGGTGAACATCAATAATCTCTTGAGGGTGAGACACTCAGCAGTCCTTGTCTTGCGTGAACTGTCATGCACCAATGACCCGTGAAGAGGGACTTAATGATGCGACGGGCGACATTTCCCAACCCCTAACCTCCCATCCTCTAGATTGGCAATTGTGCCGCTTGACTGCAAAATAAAGGCAGGTTGTTGCTGACTGGGAAAATCTATGGCTACCCTACCCGCCAATACTAAGGATCTGTTGACGGATTTGATGACCCGTTATCGTTCCCAGGTGGATTATCTTGCAGTTCGATTGGAAGCCGCAGAGGGCACTGATATTCTGCTGCGAGGGACTAAAATTGAAACCCTAAGCGAGGGAATTTCCATTGGTGGACACGTTCGCGCTTGCCACAAAGGCGGATGGGGGTTTGCCAGCTTTAATCAGCTTTCAACACTTAAAGACCGAATTGAAGAAGCGATCGCCGCCGCACGATTGGTGGGAGATGAAGAAACAACCCTTTCTCCTGTACCCATCATCCAGGATATCTGCACGTTGCCGCTCATTGGTTCCGATCCACGCAACATTTCCCTTTCTCAAAAGAAAGAACTCTGTCACCACTACGGTGATATTCTCCGCACCTTCAGTTCTAAAATCGCCACGGTTTCCGTGCGTTATGGCGACAGTGCCCAGCGAGTAATCCTGGCAACCTCCGAAGGAACGCTGCTGGAGCAATCCTGGGTGGATATGGAAATGCGGTTTGCGGCGACTGCCCGCAATGGAGAAACCGTACAAACAGGGCGAGAAACAACCGGATCTCGTAAAGCCTATGAAGACTTGCTGGGATTGGATGATCAGGTTCAGAGCGCGGCTCAACGGGCAGTGGAGTCTCTGGTATTGCCTCCGGTGAAAGGAAACACTTATACGATCGTCATTGATCCCATCCTGACTGGACTGTTTGTGCATGAAGCATTTGGGCATCTTTCCGAAGCAGACATGGCTTACGAAAATCCAGATTTGATGGAAACGATGAGTTTGGGGCGGAGGTTTGGTCCGGAAGGATTGCAAATCTTTGACGGAGCCGCGCCTGAGGGACATCGAGGCAGTTACTTCTATGATGATGAGGGCACACCCGCAACCACTACGCAACTGATTAAAGACGGGGTTTTGGTGGGTCGGCTTCATTCCCGCGAAACGGCAGGCAAACTGGAGGAAACACCCACCGGAAACGCCCGCTGCCTCAACTACCACTTTCCGCCGATCGTCCGCATGACGAATACCTGGATTGAACGGGGAACTACGCCTGTTGCCGATTTGTTTAACGGAATTCGTGAAGGAGTTTACGCCCGTAACTGGTTGGGCGGGATGACGAATGGCGAAATGTTCACCTTTACAGCAGGCGAAGCCTGGATGATTCGGAACGGCAAGATTGCTGAACCTGTGCGCGATGTCACCCTATCCGGAAATGCCTTCAAAACGCTGGCAGACATTGAAGCGATCGGGAATGATTTCTTCTGGGATGAATCCGGCGGGTGCGGTAAAGGCGGACAGGGGGGCTTGCCCGTTGGCTGTGGTGGACCCAGCTTACGGATTCGTAATGTGGTTGTGGGTGGAGAAGCGATCGACGATTAATCTCTAGTAAGGATCGTGGATTAAATAAGATCGAAGAGTTGTTAGTGAGTTGGGGCGAACGGCCCTTCGCCCGTACAGGAAAATTTCGGAGTTATTAAATTCTCATTCCTAAGCAGGTGCCCATAATTAAACTGAACACATTGGAAGTGTCATTCATCATTGGTTATTGGTTATTGGCAAAGGACGAGTGACCAACAACCAGTGGCGGTCACAGTTAACGTTTATTTTTGTCCACTGACTCATCGCGAGAGTGGCTAATTCAGTGATGGGTTTGATGCACGATCGGTCGATTTTCCGAGTACTCTCAAAGAAGTCCTCTTGATTGTTTGAAGTCGCGTGTCACAAACTGTTTCCAACCCGTCAAAAAATACTGAGGCTGCTGCATCAGAGCAGGCAACTCGTACCATTGCCCTGGATGTGACAGGAATGAAGTGTGCTGGTTGCGTGCGTGCGGTTGAACAGGAGCTTCAGCAACAGCCAGGAGTCATCTCTGCAATGGTCAACCTGGCAACGGAAGTCGCAACCGTCCAGTACCAGGCAGAAGCCGTTACACCAATTGATCTAGCGAAAAGTCTGACAGCAGCGGGCTTTCCCTCCCAACCTCGAATTCTCCCCGGCGAGGGAACTTCAGATGCCGCTCTCCCCAATATTTACACCCAAAGACGGCTAGAAACTCGAAAGCAACTCTGGCGATTGGCGATCGCGACTCTCTTACTGTTGCTGTCGGCGATCGGGCACCTGGAACTGCTGGCTGGGATCACAATTCCAATTTTGGGCAACATTTGGTTTCACTGCGGACTGGCAACCCTGGCTCTGCTGTTTCCAGGGCGAGGTATGATCCTCGATGGATGGCGTGGACTACGACGCAACGCCCCCAACATGAATACCCTAGTCAGCCTGGGCACCCTCACCGCCTACTTAACCAGCCTGATCGCATTATTATTCCCCCAACTCGGTTGGGAATGTTTTTTTGATGAGCCGGTGATGCTGGTAGGTTTCATCCTGCTAGGACGCACCCTAGAGCAACAAGCTCGTAACCGAGCATCAACCGCTTTTCAAGCCTTACTCGCGCTTCAACCCAAAATTGCCCGCCTGATTCCCACCCCATCTCCACCCTCCACCCCCCAACCCCTAGCTCCCAACTCCCAGCCCCTCACCTCGATCGAAATTCCCGCAGCAGCCGTTCGGATTGGGGAATGGCTTCAGGTTCTTCCCGGCGATCGCGTGCCTGTCGATGGCGAAATAATTGCCGGACAAACCACCATTGATGAATCCATGCTGACCGGGGAACCTCTACCGGTGTTAAAGCAGTTTGGCGATTTTGTCAGCGCTGGAACATTGAATCAATCGGGGGCGATCACGATTCGGGCAACCCGGACCGGCAGCAACACCACGATCTCGCAAATCATCACCCTTGTGGAAGCGGCTCAAAGTCGTAAAGCCCCGATTCAAAAGTTGGCAGATCTTGTAGCGGGTTACTTCACCTATGGCGTGATGGCGATCGCGACCTTAACTTTCTTGTTCTGGTACTTCATCGGAACTCGTGTATGGTCAGATGTGCTGGGGCATCCAGGAATGGCAACTCATCATTTAATGACCCATTCCCTCTTTACCCATCACCCTGTCACCCCATCACCCCTACTCCTCAGCCTTAAACTTGCGATCGCGGTTCTAGTGGTTGCTTGCCCCTGTGCCTTAGGACTCGCAACTCCCACTGCTATCTTGGTTGGGTCTGGAATTGGGGCAGAGCGAGGCTTATTAATCCGTGGAAGTGACGTTCTAGAACAAGTGCATCAATTGACAACGCTGGTGTTGGATAAAACAGGCACCTTAACCAGCGGCAAGCCTGCCGTCACAGACTGTGTTCCAACGCCCGACAGCGCTTTTTCATCATCAGACTTGATCCAACTGGCAGCAACCGTGGAGAGTGGGACTCGCCATCCTCTGGCGATCGCCATCCAACAGGCTGCTCAGGCGCAGAACTTGTCTTTACTGCCTGCTCAAGATTTTTTGACAGCCCCCGGACAGGGAGTGGCTGCTACAGTACTGTTCAGCAACGATCCGTCTCATTCGCCCCAAAAAGTTCTGCTAGGAACTGAAAGCTGGCTCCAGGAGCATGAGATTTCCTTAGAAAAAGATTTTCGAGATACAGTCAACTCCCTGGCACAGTCAGGCAAATCAGTAATTTACGTGGCAGTGAATGGCGTTATTGCTGGAGCGATCGCCGTGGCTGATACGCTCCGTCCAGACGCGATCGATGTCGTAAAGCAACTGCGGCAGATGGGGCTGAGGATTGTCATGCTAACGGGCGATCGCCAGGAAACTGCAACTGCAATTGCAAATAGTCTGGAACTGAATGCCGAAGATGTGTTAGCAAACGTGCGCCCCGCAGAGAAAGCCGCAGCGATCGCCCAACTTCAGGCACAGGAGCAACGAGTTGGGATGGTGGGAGATGGAATCAATGACGCTCCAGCCCTGGCTCAAGCAGAGGTTGGAATTGCTCTGCATTCGGGCACCGATGTCGCCACTGAAACGGCTGGAATCATTTTGATGCGCGATCGCTTAACGGATGTCGTGCAAGCCATTCGCCTCAGTCGAGCAACCTTCAACAAAATTCGTCAAAATCTGTTCTGGGCATTTGCCTACAACGTCCTGGGCATTCCTCTCGCCGCTGGAGTCTTGCTTCCAAGTTTTGGTATCTTGCTTAATCCAGCCGCAGCCGGAGCCATGATGGCGTTTAGCTCGGTTAGTGTGGTTGTCAATTCGTTGCTGCTTTACATCACATTTCCGCAAACATCCCAGATTTCTTCCTCAAAAGCACGTTAGAGGAATTATGACGAATTCCAAATTGCCCCAATCTGGGGTATTGCTGCTGTCTGTGTAAAGTACCACAATTAAACAGGGTAATTTAGATATTAGGAGCCTTCAGGGTTTGCGGTCTTCGATGAATCCCAGGTTTCATCTAACTGCATCTACACCATTATCGTTAACTGTGTTTCTAACAGTCTGTAATTTTTCTCCCTACCCTTGAAATCATCATCTGAAAACTAGAAATGCCTATTGCACCCCATCAGAGTCACTTACTCATCATTCAGGACGACAAGGGGCGACACGAAATTTCCCTTGAAAGTCCTAAATACACGATCGGACGAGATCCAAACTGTGACATCCGCTTAGTGTCCCAATTTGTCTCCCGTCGTCATGCAACCCTCGTGCAACTTCCCAATGATGACGGCACCTACTCCTACCGGATTGTAGATGGCATTCCGGCGGGCAAACCCAGCTCTAATGGATTGTTGATTAATGGTCGTAAACTGCGTGCTCATGACCTGCAACACGAAGATCGGGTAGTCTTTGGACCGAAGGTGAGTGCAACCTATCTCCTGTTGAAGCGAGACGAAGTCCAAACTGCCCCCCTTGATGAGTTTGATATTACCCTTATTGGTCCCAACATGATTGGGGAGCCGGAGGGGTAAATTATTAATACGCGATCGACTGTCAGTCAGTGTAAGATATACACGGTTCAATCGGTCAATTCCTCTAGCCTCGTGGATTCTTGTCAAATACATGAGCTATCCTTACTTGCTTAGATTGATTTGCTTTTTTTGATCAATAACGGCAAGCGTTGAGTTCCCTGTTGCATAAGATCTCGCTTCGTTACTCTATGTTTAGCAGACATCCGTTAGCTCATCGTGCCTAGAGTGGTTCGCCTACACGAAGTTTGATTTTGATAAATCTACTCTATGGATCTACGGCTCGGTAAACGAAAGCATCTTGTTTTCGTCTTCTTTGTATGAGCTTTGTTAACACTTTTACTGTTTGTTATCGTCGCTCCCCCTCGCACTCAATGCCATCAGAATCGCAGCAAAATCATTTACTGATTATCGAAGATGACAAGGGTCGTCGTGAGTTCCTTCTAGATGGTCCGCTTTATTCCATCGGGCGAGACCCGAAGTGTGATATTCGGCTAATCTCGCAATTTGTTTCTCGTCGTCATGCCACCTTAGTTCAGCTCACCAACGATGATGGTGGTTTTTATTACCGAATTGTGGACGGCAACGCCAAAGGGCGGATGAGTGCCAACGGGCTTTTGATTAACGGTCGTAAGTTGCAAGCCCACGATTTACGCAATGAAGATGAGATTGTTTTTGGACCGAAAGTTCGAGCCATCTATTACTTACTTCGTCGGGATGCAGTTGTAACGGTTCCGCCTGACGAGTTTGATATTACCCTGATCAGCCCAAACATGATTGGGGATCCAGAAGATGATTAGGGCATAACAAAAATTGGCTGTAAGACTGGTCTGAAGGTTTATCCAGCCACTGCCTCAATCAGTTTCCAATGGTGGGTATCTATAATCGCCTGGTTCACCTGATGGTATATCGTGCGGCAATGGTTATTGACCTGCAAAGGTAGCTCTTCATTCTTGATCACCATGTGCATTTGAACGCCCTCGTCTGTTGCTGTGGTTCTATCAACCAAAATTTCCACAGTGACTAATTGATGATAGGCAACTTGACCAGGGCATTCTTTCGCCATCAGGTAGTCTCCAGTCTGATAAACAATATTAAAGTTACAGGATTCTAAAATTTCTCCCAGCAAGGTCTGGAGACTGCTGACAGACGTTGAGATTTTAAATAAACCTGTGTATCGAGCCATGATGAATCCTGATGTTTTTATCACGACTTCGCCATGATAACGTTCATCCTAAAAGAACGTTTAATACATATGCTCAGTCTTGGTATTGAGAGATAGGGAGAACTTGCTTACACACTACGGATCAGGGCATATCGAAATATTGCTTGCAAGGACTTTACGAGAGATTCTAATCAAATAGATGAGGTTATACAAGATGGATGGTCGCTTGATTGTGTTTGAGGGAGGAGAGGGCGGTGGAAAAACGACTCAGCTTCAACGATCGCGCCAATGGCTTGTGGATAGTGGGTGGTTCAATCTGCTTCAAACTAAGGGGTACGTTCATCAAGTTGTGACGACTCGCGAACCGGGAGGAACCGAAATTGGACGCAACATTCGCCAACTTCTGCTAGATCATTCTTCGCAGGAACTTCTAGAGAACCGGACGGAACTGCTCCTTTATGCAGCGGATCGTGCTCAACACGTTGAAGGGTTTCTGCGCCCTCACCTGGCACAACGCGCTTTAGTTTTGTGCGATCGCTTCACCGACTCCACCATCGCTTACCAAGGCTACGGACGCGGGCTAGACCTGAGCTTAATTGATCACCTGAATCAGCTTGCCACTAATGGCTTACAAAGTGACCTAACTCTCTGGCTTGATCTGGATCCTGAGATTGGACTGGCGAGAACAGGACAACGGGGAACTCGCGATCGCATCGAAAAAGCGGATTTAGCCTTTCACCAGCGAGTCCACCACGGGTTTGCCCACCTTGCCCAACAATATCCTGAGCGAATTGTTCAAATTGATGCCAACCAGTCTGAAGATCAGGTTGCTCAACAAATTCAAACGGCTCTCAGCCAAGCTTTTTTGCGCTGGTTTGGAATCGAACTGTGAACCTTAATACCCAGCGGCAGCTAAATCTAGTTGGGAAGCGTAAACCGTTCGATGGATGCTGGACTCCCAGGTTCCATCGGGGAATAGTCTGGTCAGGCGTAAACCGGGTTGCTCCTCGTCTAAGGCAAAATTAGCGCTGTTAGGTTTGAATTGAATGCAGGTGGATGGGGTGCCTAAGTAATCAACTCCATGTCGATGGCGAGAAAATTCCTGGTGAATATGCCCAAACAGCACGAGCTTGACATGAGGATGGCGATCGCACACCGCAAACAAATCATTCGCATTGCGTAAGCCGATGTCGTTCATCCAATCGGACCCCACCAGAAATGGCGGATGGTGAAATGCAATTAGGGCAGGTTCATCGTCGGATTGGCTCAATTCCCGATCTAACCAATCCAGGTTGGCTTGAGACAGTTGCCCATGCACGCAGCCAGGAACAGAAGTGTCCAGCAACAAAAAGTGCCATCCACCGGCATGAAATGATTTTTGAGGGGAAATGGGCGATCGCGTTAGTACCTGTGCCATCACCGCTGGGTCATCGTGATTTCCTGGCACCCAGTAGGCTGGAATGTTTAATGGACGAATCATCTGCTGCAACGTGGCGTAGGATTGAGCTGATCCATCTTGAGACAAATCACCCGTCAGCAGGAGCAAGTCTGGTCGATCTGCCAACGCTTTGATCTGTTGCAGCACAACTTGCAGAGATTCTTGGGTTTGCAACCCTAGTAAACACTTTTCAGGTGTTGCAAACAGATGAGTATCAGTAATCTGAGCAATCAAAAGTGAGGATTGATGCATAACGATCGCACTCAAGATGATGTCAACTTTGAGACACAGCAAGTAGGAAAATGGGTACAATGCTCCCCTGTAATAAAGATAGGGTTTCAAGCAACTGAATGGTGCGATCTCATGCAGCCCTGGATGTGATCTAAATCACCCTGAAAGTGAGCATAATCAACAGTTCAATGTTCGACTTGAATTACTTCAACCGGGCTACATTCGCAACAACTATCCCTTACGATACGATTATTCTGTTCTTTCCTGACCTAATTCATGTCTCAAGAAGCTGTCATTGCGGTCGATAAAGTTAACCATTACTTTGGCTCCGGCCGCCTACGAAAGCAAATTTTGTTTGAAGTGACGACAACGATCCAGCCCGGAGAAATTGTCATCATGATGGGGCCGTCTGGCTCAGGCAAGACAACTCTGCTGACTTTAATTGGAGCTTTGCGATCGACTCAAGAGGGCAGCATGAGGGTGTTGGGGCAGGAATTGAGAAATGCTTCCAGTGCTCAACTGGTGAAGTTGCGGCGCAACATTGGCTATATTTTTCAGGCACATAATTTATTGAACTCTTTAACCGCGTCCCAAAATGTTCAAATGTCGTTGGAACTGCACTCCCAGGATTTGTCCCAAGGACAGCGCCGCCAACGAGCCGAGGAAATGTTGGATGCGGTGGGGATGAGTGACCATATCGCCTATTATCCCCATGACCTTTCGGGGGGACAAAAACAGCGCGTTGCGATCGCCCGTGCCCTTGCCAGTCATCCCAAAATTGTGCTGGCGGATGAGCCAACCTCTGCTCTGGATAAGCAATCTGGGCGGGATGTGGTGGATATCATGCAACGGCTTGCGAAACAGCAAGGATCTGCGATTTTGCTGGTGACGCATGATAATCGTATTCTGGATGTCGCCGATCGCATTATTTATATGGAAGATGGACGGTTATCGACACTGGAAACCGCTCCGGTTTAAACTACCTGTGACTCCAGGTTGCATCGCATCAACAACTATGGAATTTTTGTGAGGAATGATGCGAAACACACAAGTGGAACTTTACCGACTATTGCAGGAACGGCTCGATCATCCAGAGAAAAGTAACGAAATCGACCGCCAAATTCACGCGACATTCAACCAGGATTGCGCCATTTTAGTGCTGGATTTGTCTGGTTTTTCTCGCTTGACAATTCGCTACGGCATTGTGCATTTTCTGGCAATGATTTATCGCATGAGCGCGATCGCTACGCCGATTGTTCAGCAGCATCAAGGACGAGTAGTAAAGCAGGAGGCAGATAACCTGTTCGCCACTTTTGCCCAGGTGGATTGGGCGGTTGCGGCTGCGATCGAAATTTTTCAAGCGTTTGCGGCGGTCAATGTCGATTTAACTAATGATCAAGATCTGTATGCGGGCATCGGCATTGGATACGGAACTACGCTGATTGTGGGAGAGGAGGATTTGTTTGGCAATGAGATGAACCTGGCAAGCAAACTGGGGGAAGACCTTGCCCGTCAAGGCGAAATCTTGTTAACCGAAGCAGCGTATCGCCAACTTCAACCTGATGAAAACGTTTGGGAATCCTTGCCCCTTGTCATCTCTGGGTTAGAAATTCAGGCATACAAATGGCTGGGGAAATGAAGACATCCCCCCTACCTGGTTCGGTTGTGCCCACTGGAGTAGGAGCCAGCAGGTTGCTAAATTGGATTCAAGAAACAATTCAACTGTATTGATTGAGGTTTCCATTGTGAACAACCAGGAAAAATTGCCAGAATTCATCACAGGCGGAGCCGAGGGTGGCGACTCGTTGTTCCACTATGTGCAGTCCATGAGTCCTGAAATGGTGACTCAACTCTCTAAGCCAACCTCTCCAGAAGTACTACAAGTTATGGAGCGAAATATTGTTGGTTTGTTAGGTGCTTTACCCTCTGAAAGTTTTAACGTGATGTTAACCACTAGCCGCGAAGATCTGGGGCGTTTGCTGGCTTCTGCCATGATGAGCGGTTACTTTCTTCGCAACGCTGAACAACGCATGGCATTCGAAAAGTCTTTTGCGATCGCTGAATCTGACATTGCCGAATAAGCAGAGGATTTCAAATTCCTATTTTCCAGGGACGTTATTCCTAGCGTCCCTTTTCGCATGGCTGAAAAGCAGCATGAATCGACACGAAGCTTCGAGCATACAGCAAGTACCTCTGCCATGTGTAACTTGGCAGAGGCGATTCCTTAGCGTTTGACGCTGAAGTGTTTTTCGAGCCAACCGATGCCGTAGTCTGCCAGCAGGGCGATCGCCGCCGCCGGAACTGCACCCGCCAAAATTAAATCATTGTTGACCACCGCAATGCCGCGAAAGATGAAGACTCCCAAACCTCCTGCCCCAATAGCCGCAGCGATCGTCGCGATTCCCACCGCAATCACCGCTGCCACGCGCACACCTGCAAGAATCACCCCAGCGGCAAGCGGCAATTCCACTCGGGTAAGTAACTGCCAATCGGTCATGCCCATCCCCCGCCCCGCTTCCCGTACTGCCGGATCCACGTTCATAATGCCCGTGTAGGTGTTGCGGATGATCGGCAAGAAGGAATACAACGTTAGCGCAATCACCGCAGGCACGGCTCCGATACCGACAATCGGAATCAACAACCCAAACATTGCCAAACTGGGAATCGTTTGCAAGATGTTAGCAAGGGCAAGAATCGGCTGGCGTAAGGACTTTTGGCGGGTGATCACAATTCCCAGGGGAATGCTAATCACAATGGCGATCGCAATCGCAATGCCCACTAGCAGCAAATGCTCACCCGTCCGCTGCACAATCTCCGACCCATACTTCACCAAAAACAAATCATCCATTCCCCAACCCCCAACCCCCTACTTCGTGATTGCCTCAAAGGGTTCAGACCCAAGCGGGCTGGGAGTCCAACCTGAGATCGCTCTGCGTTGTGCCAGTAACGGCTGAGAATGGACGATCGGCATCCGCAACACTTCCTGGTATAAAATCTCGTCTACCTCAGCGTAGATCTTGCCGCGACTGGCTGGATCTGGAGTTGCCCGTCCTTGATCGAGTAATTGAAAGACGCGATCGTTTTTCCAGTTGCCGATGTCATCTGTAGAACCAGGACCGTAGTGAGGATAGTAGAAGCTGTCTGGATCACCGTAATCTCCCGTCCAGCCCAACATAAAGGCTTGATAACCGGGTTGCTTGCGGCGATCGGCAAGATAAGCCGCCCAATCCTTCGTGTTCAGCTTGACGCGAATCCCAACAGCGCTCAAGTCGGCGGCAAAGGCTTCGGCGATCGGCTTCGGTGTCGGGAAGTAGGGACGGGACACGGGCATATACATCAGTTCCAGATCAAACCCGTTGGCGTATCCGGCTTCGGCAAGTAACTGCTTTGCTTTTTGCGGATCAAAGGGGTAGGGCTGCAAATTGGCGGAATTCGCCCAACTGAGGGCATCGGGCAAAAGATGAGGGCTGTGTTGCCCCAACTCGCCCCAAAAGGCTTTCACAATAGCAGGACGATTGATAGCGTGAGCGATCGCTTGCCGCACTCGGACATCTGCCAGAGGCTTGTAAGCCGGATTCAGCGCCAGGTAGCCCACGTTGAAAGACGGTCGGGCAACGGCTTGGAGATTGGCATCGCTATCCAGTTCCTTTTTCTGATCCGGTGCCAGGTCAACGGTGAAATCGACCTGTCCCGCCCGCACTTGCGCCAACCTTGCTGCTGGATCTTGAATGAAGCGAATCACGACTTGATTCAGCTTGGGCAATCCAGTTTGCCAATGGGTGGGATTCTTTTCCAGCACCACCCGATCGCCTGTCCGCCATTCTTTAAACGTATACGCCCCCGTCCCCACCGCTAACGATCCAGGTGTACCATACTTCGCGCCAGCTTTTTGGATGGCGGTTGGGCTGGCAATGCCAAAAAATCCTGAGGCGATCGCGCTAGGAAATGCGGCAAAGGGTTGTTTCAAGCCAAACTGAATGGTGTAGGGATCAACCACTGTCATCGATTGCAACAGGGATGCAGGCTCATCTCTAAACCCGCCAAAAATCTGTTGCCAGATTTCGTATTGCTTGCCCGCATCTCGATCGCCGTTGGGATGGTTTTTATCCCACCAGCGCTCCACATTAAATTTCACCGCTTCTGCGTTAAAGTCGGTGCCATCGTGAAACTTCACCCCCTGCCGCAGTTTGAACGTCCAGGTTTTGCCATCGGCAGAGGCTTTCCACTCCGTCGCCAAAGCTGGTTCTAACTCACTCGTTCCTGGCTTCGACTCCATCAAGCGGTTATAAATTTGCTGTTGCACGTAAATCGAGTTGCCATCGGTGATGTTGCCTGGTTCCAGGTTCACAGGTTGCCCCCCAGACCCAAACACCAGCGCCCCCGCCGGAGCAGGCGAGGAAGCCGTCCCGCCCGTAGTTGGAGCTTGAGGTTGATTGGGGGCACAATTCGCCAGCCCGATCGCCACGGCACACACAACCGAAAGCAAGAAAAAGCGCGATCGTCTTAACCCTTGAAACCGCATAGATTCTCTATTACGCAACGCATTCTCCAACTTTACTGCTCCCCCAGTTATCCGAACGATGAATATTTCTACCAAATGCCAATATTGCCACCCACCCGTTCACCTACCCGCTCACTCACCATCATTGTGAAGGACTGGTAAACCTCTCCCATGCAGGGGAACTTTAAACCCATCACTGTTTTCTTTAGTGCTAATTGGGCATAGACCCGGCACAAGTATTGTAGAGAGGAATTATGTCGTCACATTCATCTGTATCTCTGGCTCTAAAAGGCTTACTCGTCAGCGCTCTAGCCGTAACTACGACTGCCCCCCTGCTGGCAAATGCTGCAACTGTATCATCCTTTTCCAGAACCTTGAATGAGTTCTCCAGCCAGTCGAATGCGGCTGATTCCAGCGCTGGTTTACAAAAAAGCTGGCTGGTTGCCGATAAGGATGACAAAAAAGGCTGGGACAAGGACGATAAGAAGGGGCGGAAATACGAAGTTCGCCAGAATGTTCAGTATGTCAGCGTTGACTTAAACCGGGCAAAAAATCTGGCTCGGCAAGCCGCAGAAGCTGCCAATGGTGGAATTCGAGTGTATCGGGCTGAAGACTCGATGCACGGACCAGCCGCAAACTGTCCTTATGTGGATAACGGGGACTCCTGGACATTTACCTTCTTGGGTGGACGACCTGGTGTATCAACGAAAACGATCGAGAGTGTCGTAACCGTCTACAAGAACAGTCCCAGGGTGGTGGTGGCATACAACGGCGCCATCCGCAATGTTCAGCAAACGCAACTGGTGAGTTTCACCTCCAGCCAGCGCACCGTACTCACGAGTTTGTTGACTGGCAACTGCGAGTGCAATTACTTGTTGAGTGACACGATCCGCAGCCAAATTTTCAGCCAACGATCGCTGCCCCCTGGCATTCAGAAGCAACTACTGCGGGGTAAGGGGCTACCTCCTGGCATCGCCAAGAAATTTGTGAAGTTGCCGAAGCAAGTGAATACCTACGTGAACTTACCTTCTCAGTACGATCTGCTAGTCATTGGCTCTGACCTGGTACTGGTGGATCAGGTTCGCTACGTGGTTGTTGATCTGATTTCCAACGTTCTATAGACAACCCCAAATCAACTCAACCTCAGTTCAACAGAACTGACCCCAAAAAACGATCGCTGCGGGATGCTATCTTGCTGGCGATCGTTTTTCTAATGCGTCCCATCTCTACACGGAATCCTTAAACCAGAGGCGATAGGACTCAAATTAGAGCTCAACTTATAGAGCAGCCTCAATCAGCCAACGGTATACAGTCGCGACTTCTCCTGCCTCGATCGCCACTTGCACAGCCGCATCTGGCTGCCAATCTCCCAGATCGAAATCATGGGAAAGGATGCGGCTACCGGGTTGCAGTTGTTCCAATAACGTGGGACGTAGTTTCAGATTCAGGTGCGGTAACAGGTAGAGCATCACCACGGTAGCGTCACGAAAGTTACTTTCATACAAATCTTGCTGCCGAAATTCGATGAGATGATTCACACCCGCCAGGATTGCTTGTTGAGTGGCTTTCTGGATGCGATCGCCATCAATATCAATCCCGACTCCCCGGACTCCATAGCGTTGAGATGCCGCAATCAAAATGCGCCCGTCTCCACTGCCCAAGTCATACACCACATCGTTTGGAGTCAGTTCTGCCAACTGCAAAATAACATCGACCACTTGCGGCGGCGTAGGAATAAATCCAATATCAGGTTTTCGAGTTGGCATGGATGGCTTCAGCCGTTGCTTGAGGTTTTTCCAAGTGGGGAATGTGTCCGCAGTTGGGAATCCAGACAAGGTGGCTGTGGGGAATGGCTTGCTGGAATTTTTCTGCATCGGCAGTGCCCAGGATGTTGTCCGACTCACCCCAGAGAATTAAGGTGGGTTGAGTAATATGAGCGATTTTGTTGGATAAAAAATTGTAGCCGCCGCTTTTGGTGAAGGTGATGAGGGCATTTTGCCAGCGGGGATGGTGGAGATGCAGAGCGGCACACAACTCGGCATCAGGCGTGACAAAGCTGGAATCGGCGTAGGCTTTGAGGCTCACACTGCGGCGAACGCTGGGACGACGCAAAAACTCCGTTGCCAGGTAGCCTAATCCCGGTAGCATGAATTTGCTGATGTCCGGTCCTTTAGCAAATCCGGCACTGTCAATTAAAACCAGTTGCCGCACGGCATCGGGGTAAGTGAGGGCAAAGTCGATCGCCACTGCGCCTCCCATCGATGCTCCCACCAAAATCACAGGTTTACCAATCAAGGTTTTCCAGGTGTAGTACAGGTGCGTTTTGATCGCATCCGGCGTGAAGGGCACATCCAGGGGGCGATCGGTAAAGCCAAACCCCAACAAATCCACATTCCAGGTCGTGAAATGTTCTGCCAACAACGGTTGCAGGCGGCGAAACTCAAACACAGAGCTGTCAAACCCATGCAGCAGCAACAAGGGGGCTCCACTCCCCTGCTGGACAAAAACTGTGGCGATCGTGTTAGCACTCAACGGGGTGGCAATGGGCTGAGATTGAATGTTCTGTGCCAGGGCGATCGAGTTTGGCTCGGTAAGTTGAGCCGCTGCGGGTGGAAGAATGGTAGAATTCATCCCTCCAGTGTACGGGTTGCCGCTGACAAAATTCAGCCAGTCCGACACAGAATGCCGAGTTGAAAGGGTGTTGTGATGACTCCAGAGCAAGAGCAAGTGATCGTGGATTTGCGTTCTCGCCAGGTTGCCCCCAAGCAAATTGCGAGACAGTTGGGTTTGCGTCCTGCTGAGGTGAGCGCTTTTCTCAAGGTGCAGGCAGAAGCGGCAACCGCAAACCGTTTGGCAGCGGGCGAGTTGAATCCGATTTTTGAGTGTTTGGTAAATAAAAACTGTTTGCCCGCCTTAACCGGAGTTGAGTCACAGCTAAAGGCTGACGTGGCAGATGAGGCAGAGTTAGATGAGGCAGAGCTAGATATTGAAGGATCGGGATTTGCGATCGTTACGGTGGCTCGGTCAGCGGGCTTCAATCGCCTGGAAGTTTGTACCTACCTGGTGGACATCTGGTGTTTGGGGGTCAAAGATGTGTCAGGACTCCGCAAAGTTGATCCCACAACCTACAAAGATTTTGTTGATTTTGCCTACCAGGAGTTTCCTGACGGAACAGAGCAAATTTCCCTGGAAATGGCGCAGGCGATCGTCCTGGGGAGTATTGATTATGCTGCTAAGCTGGGGTTGCAACCCCACCGCGACTTTGAAGCCGTGCGATCGCACCTGGGCACTTGGGGTGGTGAGCCGGTACTCAATTTTGGCAAGAATGGCAAACCTCTTTATATGAATGGTCCTTACGACGACCCTATGAAAATCCTCAAAATTCTGCGGGAAACTGTCGGCGAGGGCAACTTCGACTTCATCATTGGAGATGGCGAGCCGTGGTAGTTGAACAGATTCCTAAAGATTTTGAGGATTCTTGAAGCCTAAACTTGGAATTCTAAATTCTTGCAGAGTTAGGTTTTTTCATTCCTTTTGAAAACGATTTGTTGACGTTGAGGAAGGGCGGTAAGGGACAGTCCAATGTGATGGCGATCGCCCACAACAACTCAATTTCAGATTGAGTTACGGTACTGTCTAGTATAACTGTGGAAGAACAGGCACTCATCAAGCTCTGCTTGAGCTTTGAGTCAGCATTTTTGATGCGATCGAGGCTTTGCTTCAAATCACCAATCTGAAATGAAACAGGAGTATCAGGCATTGTCCGTTGCTTCGCCTCCTGTAATTGATAGGCACCCGACCGGAACGCATACGCCACAATGTCTGATTTGGTTGCTCCAGCATGGGCGATCGCACTCACAATCATTAAACAATCTGACCAAAGTTGGTCTGGCGAAACTGCTGCTGTTTGCGTTTCGGTGGGCAGCACGACTTGCAATCTCTCTCGCAAGAGAATATATACAGCAAATTCAAACAAAGACCACTGTCCATCCGCTTTCGCTAAAGCTTGTACTGTTTTAAGAATATGTTGGCAGCGGGCAGCAGGACATTGTTGCAGAATTGGCAGTACAGAATCGATAAGCGGCATTCTGAGTCGAGGTTCTACAGATTCCACATCAGAACTGATTTGAAAGACCGTATTTGCCAAAGATGCTTCTACCTTCCGCAAGCCATTCTCTTGAATCGTGCGAACTATAGAATTTTGAGGTTCTAACAGTAGGGCGTAGATTAACGCGACAGCCGTTTCTTCGTTTTCGATGTAACGAAACTGTTCTGGCACCAAAGATAGCCAAGCTGGAACGGAAGATGAAACTTTAGAAGCTTGAAGGGGAGACGCTTCCACGGGAAATTCAACCGCTTCAGGCATGATTACAGCACCCGCAAAACCCATTGCCACTCCAGATTCAACACTTCGGGGCTGCGATCGCTCAGAAGTTAGTTTAGATGCAGGCAAACGAGCGGCATTGCGTTGCCAATACGCCTCTACCCTCTTAATCCGCTGTCGGATGGGAGGATGGGTGGCAAACCAATCTGCAAACCAATTGGAGTTAAATGCAGTGCCAAAAAAGAGGTGGCTCATTTCCTCCGCGTAAGGCGCATCAACATAAGAACGATAAGCAGTACCTTCAATTTTGGCGAGTGCCCCAGCAATGCCTTCTGGATTACGGGTGAACTGAACGGCTGATGCGTCTGCCAAAAACTCCCGTTGGCGAGACACGGCGCTTTGAATCAAGCGACCGAAAAAGTGCCCAATCCCACCAATTAACATCAGTGCAAAGCCCAAGTACATCACTGCGTTAGAGTCACGACTGCGAACATAAGTCAGCAATCGCCCAAAGATGTAAATGAATAAGATGCCATGCAACACGCCAATCAGTTGCATATTCAATTTCATATCGCCATTCAGGATGTGGCTGAACTCATGCCCAATCACGCCCTGCAACTCATCTCGATTCAGTTGCTCTAAGCAACCTCGTGTCACGCCAATAACTGCATTTTTGGGGTTGGAGCCTGCTGCAAACGCATTAATCCCTGCTTCCGAATCCAGAATATAGACAAAAGGAGGTGGAATACTTGCAGCGATCGCCATCTCCTCAACCACATTAATTAACTGCTTTTCTTGAGGGCTAACTGCCATTTCGGGCAACAACAACCGTCCACCCAACTCTTGAGCAACGACCGCGCCCCCCTGCTTGAGTGCGTGCAGTCTGATCAAAGTAGTTAACCCAATCACCAAAATGGTCGGAATTGTTGCTAACCAGAATAAGTGAGGTTGCCACCAACTTGATGCCTTTGAACTTTCTACCAGTTTGTCTTCTTGAGGTTGGGTTTGGTCTTGTAACGGCTCTTCCACTACGAGACCTGTATTGAGATCTTGCTCTCTTGCCTCCCTCCAAGATGAGGGTGGAACTTGTGCTTCTTGCTCTGCATTGCGCCTCCGCGATTCGACTACTGCTTGCCGAGATGGAGGTAAAGTGGATTCAACTGTGGGAGGGCTATCAATCTTCGTTTGATAACGAGCAGTTTTGGCGGCAATTCCCTTGAAGGTGAACAGTAGCGCAATATAAATCGACAGAATAATGCAAACGATGGACAGTAGGTATAGCCCAACTAATTTCTGAGTATTGTGCCGCGCCCGATCTTGATGCTGAAAAAAGGTCATAAGGTTATCTCACTCTTTCTCAGATGCGATCGCTAAAACGACACTCGTGGCGCTTGCTTCACTTCGGCTGGAGGTTCTGCCAACAATTCTGCTTCAGTGAAATTAAACTGGGTTGCAATCAGGTTACTGGGAAACATTTCGCGCTTCGTGTTGTAAACCGTCACGGCATCGTTAAACGCTTGGCGGGCAAAGGCAACTTTATTCTCGGTGGAGGTAAGTTCTTCCATCAGTTGCGCCATATTGCGATCGGCTTTCAGATCGGGATACGCCTCTGAGACCACCATCAACCGACCTAGGGCACTAGATAATGTCACTTCTGCCGATTCTAGTTGCTGCATAGTTTGCGGATCACCAGGATTACGAGCAGCACGACTATTGGCTGTAATTGCAGTATTGCGAGCGGCGATCACTGCCTCCAATGTTTCCCGCTCGTGCTTCATGTAGCCCTTGGCAGTTTCAACCAAATTTGGAATGAGGTCATAGCGTCGTTGCAACTGCACATCAATCTGGCTATAGGCATTTTTATAACGATTTCGTAATGTCACCAGACTGTTGTAGGCGTTCATGATGATCACACCGACAATCAATATCAGCATGATGATGAAGATAAGTAATCCCATGTTGCATCTTCTCAAACTCTTGGCTTAGTGTTCCCGTTCAAGATGGCTGAACGCGATCTGTTACGGTTTGTAATTTCTTCCGCCAGTACTAATGAGTTTCCGTCAACTTGTTAAAACTCTCAACATTTCACTCTTCCCGAATACCCATCGCCATTTGCAGCACAAACGGCATTCCCCCCACCTGGTGATATTTATCTGCCCAGGCACGAATAATTTCGTCCAACTCTTCCATTGCCTGGTCAATGCGCCCTGGGGGAATATCTAATTCCTCCAAAACACGCATGACCTTGGGTTGGCGGTTTGCCCAGTCAGTCATCAAGCGGAAATAGCGGGCAGTATCTTCCACCATGATGTAGGTGCGTTCTTCTTCTGCGGCGGGCGAGTAGGACGCACGAGTTAGGGCATAGAAGGGCATTCCCCAGGGAGAATCAACGCGAGTAACGGTGCCTGAGTAAAGTAAGCGACGTTTAATATGTTCAGCCAGGGCTTCACTCAACGGCATCCGGCGATCGCTGGGCAGATCTTCCTGCGATCGAGTGTGCAGAAATTCCACCAAGTCGAGAAACTGGAAAGCGTTGATCACCTGGGCATCGGGCAAATTTTCCTTCGGCAGCTTTTGCTCAATTTGCCGCTTTTCTTCAGAAGTATAGTTGGTGCTCGCGATGCGCGATCGTCCAGGCTGCCAGGGAAATTGTTCCATCCAAACGTAGGGCAACTGAATCAAGTAACGGGGTTCTTGTGACCCCAGCATTTTGAGCAATTTCCCTTTCGTCAAAGCTTCCTTGACTTCTTCGACGATCGCTTTCACCCGCTTGGGTTCGATGTGGTGCAGGTGCCCCGTCATGCGGAGGTTATTATCCTGCTCCAGATAAGTCATGTAAATGGCGCACTTCGCCGCCGTTGCTGCAGCATCCAGAAAAGCTCCATGCCGATGCCCACTGGTTCGCATGGCACTAAAAGCTAAATACAGCATGATCTGATCCATTGCACTGGGGCTAAGGCGCTTAATCAGATCGAGATCATTGGTCATTTTGAAGTGGCTAGCCTACTGAAACGCAAACAAAAGAGAAGTAGCTTGGTGATAGCAACTGCACCAGATAATCATAATCAACAGTTTTCTTCCGTCAATCGGAACCTGAGTACTCGGTAGTAGGACGGAGATGCCTTACTGCTGACTATACTTTGTATTATCAGGTGCAAGGCTACTAACTACTGTATTATTCCCTAACTTTGCCACTTTCCTACAAGATCTATACCGAACCTGGCAATTATCGAAACGTCTCCTACCAGGCAAAGCATCCTAACCGATCGTCGCATCCGCAAGGTGAACCAGATCGCGCCGCCCACTGCCCCGGTGTTTGGGTTGTCTTCGCTTTTGAACAAGATGAGTTTCCCAAGTAAGAACGTCTTGAGATGATTTGTAAGCAACTGCTTCAGGGAACAAAACTGATAAGCCAAGCAGTAAGGTTGTCAGTAAAACAGAGGTAAATAAGTGCATGAGGAAATTCCGTATCAGTGCTTCTGATTCTTGATACGGAGTTTTGGATCAACCGTCAGGATAATTTGAGATCTGGCAATTCCTTGCGGTTCTGACCAAAGCGACAAATGGCATCCCTAAATCCAAATAAAAAGGGGCAGAAGATGCCCCTCTCACGATTTTGTTGTGTAGATCAAATTGACTGCAAACTAGCGATCGACCGATCCCATGATCACATCGATGCTACCCAGAATTGCCACAATGTCTGCCACCTTCATGCCCCGCAATAGGTGAGGCAGAATTTGCAAATTATTAAAGTCGGCTGGGCGCACTTTGAACCGCCAGGGAAAGACATTATCATTCCCCATGATGAAAACGCCCAACTCACCCTTTCCACTTTCCAAGCGCACATAGTGTTCGCCTGCGGGAATCTTCCAGGTGGGAGCTAGTTTTTTACCAATAAATTGATAGTCAAACTCATTCCATTCAGATTTCGGTCCTGCCGCCATCCGTTTAGCTTCCAGATTTTCGTAAGGTCCGCCCGGTAGCCCCTTGCAAGCCTGACGAATAATCTTGACGGACTCGCGCATTTCTCGCATCCGCACCACATAGCGAGCAAAAGCATCCCCTTCCGTTTCCCACTGCACGTCCCAGTCAAAATCGTCGTAACACTCGTAATGGTCAACTTTGCGTAAGTCCCACTTCACACCAGATCCGCGCAGCATTGGACCAGACAAACCCCAATTGATCGCGTCTTCCCGGCTAATAGTGCCAATCCCTTCAATCCGTCGGCGGAAGATGGGATTGTCTGTCACCAACCGCTCATACTCGTCCACTTTGGGAATGAAATAATCACAGAAATCGAGACATTTATCCACCCAGCCGTAGGGTAAATCAGCCGCCACACCCCCAATGCGCCAATAGTTGTTGTTTACCATACGGTAGCCTGTTGCCGCTTCCCACAGGTCGTAGATTAACTCACGCTCACGGAATTGGTAGAAAAACGGCGTTTGAGCGCCGACATCTGCCAGAAACGGACCAAACCACAGCAAGTGATTAGCAATCCGGTTCAGTTCCAGCATGATGACTCGGATGTAGCTTGCTCGCTTGGGAACTGGGATCCCGGCTAATTTTTCGGGAGCATTCACCGTAATTGCTTCGTTAAACATCCCGGCTGCGTAGTCCCAACGGCTCACGTAGGGAACATACATGATGTTTGTGCGGTTCTCGGCGATCTTCTCCATGCCTCGATGCAGATAGCCAATGACGGGTTCACAGTCGATGACATTCTCTCCATCCAGGGTGACGATTAACCTCAAAACCCCGTGCATAGAGGGGTGATGAGGACCCATGTTGAGAATCATGGGCTCGGTTTTGGTCTCAATCATTGCCATAGACAATCAGTTCCCCTTGAGAATCGGTAGGCTAACGCTGGTCAGATGCGGCACAAAGAATCAGCAAGTCTTTAACTTCTCTAACTTTTCGCCTTTGAGGTCAACCCAGAGAAGCACTGGTTCCGTTACACTCCTTTAATTATAGGGATCGTTGGTGGAAAGAAAAGACGTTTGGACTGATCGCCACGATTGCTGCTAAAAAGGGCTGACATAAGCAAGATTCAATGGATGATTTTTTAGAGGAAAACCCGATCGCCTTTTTTCATGTCCCGGTATTGCCGAGCGAAGTGGTATCAGGGTTGGCGGTGCGTGCAGGGGGGCATTATCTGGATGCGACCGTGGGCGGTGGTGGGCACAGTCGCTTAATTTTAGAAGCAGATCCAGATGTGAGGGTGACAGCGATTGATCAGGATGAAATGGCGATCGCGGCTGCCCGAAGTGCGATGGCAGAGTACGGCGATCGAGTGCAGTTGCATCAGACGAATTTTGCTGATTTTGATCCAGGGGATGCCAGATTTGATGGGATTTTGGCAGATTTGGGCGTAAGTTCGGCTCAGGTGGATCAGGGCGATCGGGGCTTTAGCTTTCGGCAAGCAGCTCCGCTAGATATGCGAATGAACCAGCAGCAAACTCTCTCAGCGGCTGAGATTGTTAACCATTGGGAAGAAGTGAAGCTGGCAAATTTAATTTACACCTATGGCGAAGAGCGGTTGTCGCGGCAGATTGCCCGTCGCATTGTGGAGAAACGCCCGCTCAGCACAACCACTGAACTGGCAGAAACAATTTTTTACTCCGTGCCCAAGTCTTACCGTTACGGCAGAATTCACCCCGCAACCCGCACTTTTCAGGCATTGCGAATTGCCGTCAATCGAGAGTTAGAGGTGCTGGAAATTTTTCTGCAAAAAGTGCCTGACTGGTTGAAGCCAGGAGGCAGGCTGGTAATCATTAGCTTCCACAGCTTAGAAGACCGGATTGTGAAACATCGTTTGAAGGAATCCGAAGGGTTGCAGGTGATCACCAAAAAGCCGATCATCGCCACCAAGGACGAAGTGCAAGAAAACGTGAGAGCACGATCGGCAAAGCTCCGCATTGCAGAACGAATTGCCAAGTCCAACCCCTAACCCCTAATCCCCATCTCCTAGTTCCGGTGGCTATTGCTATAGCGGATTCTGGCTCCTGCCCATTGCAGTTTTTCTTGCAGCGTTTGGTAGTAGGAGTAGTTTTCTCGCAAGATAATAAATTTCGCCTGACACTCTGCCATGCGAATATCTACCCGTTGACCGGGCCAGATGGAAGTTGCCAGCACGCCATCCATCCAGAGTTTTGTGGTCAGTTCCCGATCGGCGAGGGGCCAAATGCTGACGATGCAACCGGGTGGAATCACGATCGGGCGACTGGAGAGACTCAGTGGACAAATGGGAGTCACCACGATCGCATCCATGCCGGGATGCACAATGGGTCCACTAGCGGCGACAGTGTAGCACGTTGATCCTGTCGGCGTGGCAACCAGTAAGCCATCTCCTTGATACTGATCGACCACCTCGCCATCGATTTCCATTTCCAGGATGGAGGTGATCATGCGATCGGCGGAGGCGGGTTTCACACACATCTCGTTCAACGCCAGGTAGCGATCGCTCATCGGTTCCAGGTTGGTGCGGTGTCCTTCAAACACCGTGGCTTGCAGCATCATGCGGCGTTCCACAGCATAGCGATCGTTCAACAACCGATCCCAGCTTTTTTCAGAAGGCGCAAAGGATTCGAGCGGTTCGGTCAGGAATCCCAGGTGCCCACCCACGTTGACTGCCAGAATGGGAATGTGAGAACTCGCCAGGTGACGAGCCGCCGTCAAAGCAGAGCCATCTCCCCCCAACACGATCGCCAGATCGATGGAATGATTAACCGATGCTAGAAACACAGGATAGGGATTGTCTTTCGGACCACTAGGACCCATCAACACCTGGCAACCTCGTGCTTCAAGCTCTCGAGCGCACTGCTCTGCACATCGTTGGCTGGCGATGTCTCCTGCTTTGTGGGCAATGATGACTTGCTTCAGTTGCACGCGCTTCTTATGTCCAAACAAAAGGTGCTAGAGGCTAGTTTACCGACAACAAGCATCCAACACCTTCAAAAAAATCCTGCATTTCGGAAATCAAAAACTCACCATTTCAACAAATTGAACTGTTCCATATCCACGGTGTCGCGGTTACGGTAGATTGCCAGGACGATCGCCAACCCTACCGCTGCTTCTGCCGCCGCGATCGCAATCACAAAGACAGTAAAGACCTGACCTTTCACGGCAACTGGATCGAGATAGTTAGAGAATGCCATCAAATTGAGGTTGACCGCGTTCAGCATTAATTCAACCGACATCAACACTCGCACCGCATTACGGCTATTGATTAAGCCATAGATGCCAACACAAAACAATGCGGCTGCGAGGATCAAAAAGTACTGAAGTTGCATAACCCGAAAGTCCTATTTGTTCTGATCAGAAGGAGTGGAAGTGATGGTGCGATCGCGACTGCTGGGAACTGCCCCCGCCAATTCACGAGGACGCTCTGGCAACGTCAAAACCGTTTGCTGAGGCTCGATCGCCGTCTCCTCTGGCAAAAACTCGCGCCGAGCCAGGATAACCGCGCCCACCAGTGCCATCAACAGCAGCACAGAAGCGAGTTCAAACGGCAGCAGGTAATCCGTGAAGAAATGCTGACCGATCGTCACGATCGCCCCGTTACCAATGCCATCTTCTGCTGAAATTGCCCAGGGAGTCGTCAACACCATTGTTGATAACAACGCAAACAACCCTAAGCAAACCACTGCGGTTGCTGCCTTACGAATCCAGGATTTGGGCATGGGAGTAAAATCCTCACGCTTGTTCACCAGCATGATGGCAAAGATGATCAGCACGTTGACCGCACCGACATAAATCAAAATTTGAGCTGTCGCTACGAAATCTGCATTCAGCAACAAATAAATGCCTGCCGCGCTGATGAAAGTGCCTCCCAGCAAAAAGGCTGAGTAGACTACGTTGGTTAACAAAACAACCCCCAAAGCCGCTCCGATCATCATGAACGATAGCAACCCCAGCGATACCAGTTGAACTCCTTCCGCTAAATTCACAGCATTTCTCCCCTCAGTTGGTGCTCTCAGAAAACAAATCAGGCTCAATTCTTAGCTTGTTCCTGTTCTAAAATTTGCTCTGGACGTAATCCCGCCCGTGGCGCATTAACTGGTAAATCGTGCGGTTCCGTCACTCCCTTGGGTAGATAGGCAAGTTCGCGCAGTGGAGTCACCATCGGATCGTTCGTCACCTTATAAGGCAAGCGACCTAGAGCCACATTATCGTAGTTCAGTTCGTGGCGATCGTAGGTGGAAAGCTCGTACTCTTCCGTCATGGAAAGACAGTTGGTGGGGCAATACTCCACACAATTGCCACAAAAAATACAAACCCCAAAATCAATACTGTAGTGTTTGAGTTGCTTCTTCTTCGTAGCTTTGTTCATCTCCCAATCCACCACAGGCAAATTGATGGGACAAACTCGAACACACACTTCACAGGAAATACACTTGTCAAACTCAAAGTGAATTCGTCCACGGAAGCGTTCTGACGGAATCAGTTTTTCGTAGGGATATTGAACCGTTACTGGACGGCGCTGCATATGGTCAAACGTTACTGAAAGCCCTTGACCAATGTATTTTGCCGCTTGAACGGTTTCCTTCGCGTAATCACCAACTTGCTTAAGAAACTTCAGCATAGGTTTGCGGATTAAGGGTTATAGGAAAAAACTTCAAACTAGAAAGGAATCTACAACTCCCTTCGTCGCCTGACCTTTCTGCACTTCATCAGCCGCCAAAAGCAACAGGAAAGGCAATTTTCAACGCTGCGGTGAGGAGCAAATTCACCAGTGAGACGGGAAGTAAAAACTTCCATCCCAAGTCTAACAACTGATCGATCCGAACTCGTGGCACGGTCCAGCGCAAGAGAACAGCAATGAAGACCAGGAAGTACGCTTTTAATAACGTCATCGTGATTCCCAAGGCTGCATCAATGATCTCTAACCAGGCGCTGGTTTCGCTGACACCGGCAAGATTAGCAATCAACGAGGTGGGAATCGGACTCTCCCAACCACCGAGATACAACACCGAGACCAGCAACGCCGAGAGCACCAGATTCACGTAAGAACCCAGGTAAAACAGGGCGAATTTCATCCCGGAATATTCCGTTTGATAGCCAGCCACCAACTCTTCCTCCGCCTCTGGTAAGTCGAAGGGAATCCGCTCACACTCTGCCAAAGCAGAAATCCAGAAGATTAAGAAACCGACGGGTTGCCGCCAAATGTTCCAGCCTAAAATGCCGTAGCCCGATTGCTGCTCCACAATATCAACCGTGCTCAGGGAGTTAGACATCATGACGACCGCAAGCACCGCTAACGCCAAAGGAATCTCGTAGCTAATCGATTGGGCAGCAGCTCGCAACCCTCCCAGCAAAGAGTATTTATTGTTGGAGGCATAACCAGACATCAGCAAGCCGATCGGCACAACGCTGGACAGCGCAATCCACAAAAACACCCCCATGCTGACATCGGTAATCACCAGGTTTTGCCCGAACGGCACAATCAGATAAGACAGAAACACTGGAATGACGACAATCACAGGACCCAAGGTAAACAACAATGGATCGGCTTTGGCTGGAACAGTGTCCTCTTTGAAGATAAGCTTCAAGCCATCGGCGACAGGGGCTAAAACACCTAGAGGACCGATATATTCAGGACCAATGCGTTGTTGAGCGGCAGCAGAGATTTTTCGCTCCAACCAGACTGTGACCAACACGCCCACCGTTGCCCCGATGATCATCATTAACATGGGTAAGGGCATCCAGATTGCTTTAGCAGCACCTCCGGGCACCCCTAGCTCAATCAAAGAACGGATAAAAGTTTGCTGTAAATCAATTCCTTCCATAGTTCTCGCTTGGCGCTTGCGTCCTTAGTATACACTGTCGCAAAAATCCTTAAAGATTCGAATCAGATGGTAATCACATAGAAGCAACTCGATGATTTCAGCCTGAAGATAGATAAAAGACAATAAAAAAGTTTTTGACATAAAGAAACCCCCAGAGCAATCTGCCTGAGGGTTGGAGTTCCTGAAAATCGTCACTGTAGGTAAGTGTGGCAAGCCGATCGCGATTCTGCAAGAGGGTTGTGACCCATCACCCTAATTACTTGGCTGACGAATTAATTCACATACTCGACGGAATCTATCGATCGTGGATTGGAACATAAGGATTAGAGTGAGTTCCGGTATAAATTTGGGTGGGTCGGAAAATCCTATTTTCTCCCAATTGCTCTTTCCAATGAGCCAGCCAGCCAGCGGTGCGAGAAATTGCAAATACAGGCGTAAACAAATCGGTTGGAATCCCTAGCTTGCGATAAACCAATCCAGAGTAAAAATCTACATTGGGATAAATTCCTTTATGTCCAAGTAACTCGTGGACAACCCTTTCCATCTCAACCGCAATTTCGTAAAACGTGTCCTCACCGTATTTCACAAATAGCTTTTCTGCTAACTCTTGCAAAATGGTGGCGCGGGGGTCTTTGACCTTATAAACCCGATGCCCAAAGCCCATAATCTTATGCTTCTTCTCAATGCAATGTTCAATGTAGGGGCGAACATTTTCAACGGAGCCAATTTCTTCCAACATGAAAATCACTTCTTCGTTTGCCCCACCGTGTAAGGGACCTGCCAGAGTGCCTACGGCGGATGCAACAACAGCGTAGGGATCCGTCAGCGTGGAGGCTGTCACCAGGGCAGAGAAGGTTGAAGCGTTGATTGTATGCTCGGCATGAAGTGTCAGGCAAACATCAAAAATTTGAGCCGCTAGGGGATCCGGTTCTTCCTCCGTCAACATATATAAGAAGTTGGCGGAGTAGCCCAAGTCATCTCGTGGCTGTACAGGATCGTTGCCTTTTCGCATCAGTTGAAAGGCGGCAACCATCGTGGGAATTTTTGCCAGTAACCGCACCACTGCTGCCCGAATGTAAGCGGGGTCATCCAGAGCGCGGCGGGAGTAGAACAAGCCTAAGGCGGCAGCACAGGCTTGTAAGGCATCCATTGGGTGTCCCCCTTCGGGAAAGCACTTCATCATGTCACGAATGCGATATTTGAGCCGTCGATGGTGGCGAATCTCGTGCTCGAAGTGTTCCAACTCGTCTTTGTTCGGGAGTTCTCCCCAGATCAATAAATAGGCAGTTTCAATAAAATTACTCCGCTCTGCTAACTCTTCAATCGAGAAGCCGCGATACTCCAGGATGCCGCGCTGTCCATCCACGAAGCTAATGCTGGATTGAGTTGCAGGAATGCCTTCTAGCCCTGCCCGATATTCACAAACTGTCATGGTTTTACCGATCGCTCTGGGAAGAATATCAAATTAAGCTAACTGTTCGAAACTGACTGTATCCTCTCGTCCGGTCAAGTCCTGCAATTGTTGTTACAAAATACAGGAATGTAACGCCCAGTCGTAGTTTTGGATACTGACGTAATCCTTATGATAGACATCTAAGTTAAATTATTGGAATTTTCACTGCATTGTTTGGAAAACAATTGTCGCAGACTGTGAAATATGGTTACTATTTAGCTAGCAAGTTTCCATCACTTTCAGTTAAGGATTCTACTTGTCAGTTTTTTTAGCCAACGACTCTCTCCTTTTACCTGCAAACAAGCAAGGGGGGAGTTGATTGGCTTATTTGTCCTTTCTTTAGGAGTTTTATGACTCAAAAGCGCGTTCGTCGGCGATCGCCTTCAGATTCTCGGTCAGACCGCCAGCCCTCAAGTGTACGACACCCATCCGAAAAAAACTTCCGCGATCGACGTAACCTTACCTGGACTGAGCTTCGTACTCAAGATACCGCTAACTCAAGCCACACCTGGTTAGCCAGCTTGATAGAACAAGATGCGCCGCTCAAAACCAATAGTTCTCTCGTTTTGATGTATGGTCCGTTTCAGGCAGAAATGGCTTCAGGGAATAACCAAGGGATTGCATCCTGGCTACGAGATTGCGTTCGCAAACATGGTTTACCTAGCCTCGTCCGGTTCGATTATCGCCAGCGGGCACAAGTCTTTCGTCGCGATCAGTTTCAACCCTGGTTAGAGCCTTTCCTGAATAAGACGGCTTGAGGGGAATTAGGACTTAGGGAAAGTGACGTGAGTGGGTGGATGAGTAGATGTTAAGGACTAGGAGTTAGCTTTACACCTAGAACCTGGAAGCTAGTTCCTTCCCTTCTGATGTTCGCCTTCTACCTTTCACTTCCCAATGCAAAATCGGTTGAAGATTTGATCCAAGACGGATTCGGTGACTTCTTCGCCAAGAACTTGCCCAAGGGCATGAATGGCATTCCGCAAATCGATCGTCCAAAAGTCTAAGGGGAACTGGTTGGCGATCGTGTTTCGCACTTGCTCTAAGGCATTTTTCGCCTGAGTCAGCGCTGTGGCTTGTCGCTGATTAATCGCGAGATCTAGATTGGCAGCTTGCAGGTTGCCCGCATGAACAATTTTCAGGATTGCATCTTCCAGTGCATCAACGCCCTGATTTAAAGCAGCGGCAGTTTTTACCCAAGCGGAATATTGCAGATTTGGTCGGAGTAACTCAGAGGTTGCTGCGACCAAATCTATTTTGTTGGCAACGATGATCAGGGGACGATCGCCTACTTGCTGATAAATTTCTTGATCGGCATCCGTCCAGCCAACGGACGCATCGATCGCCAACAGAATGAGATCCGCGTGTTGGGCGGCGATGCGCGATCGCTCCACGCCAATCTTCTCTACCTGATCGTCTGTGTCACGAATTCCTGCCGTATCTAAGACTTGAATGGGAATCCCCCCGACCACCAATTGCGACTCGACCACATCACGAGTAGTGCCGGGAAGATCCGTGACAATTGCCCGATCACTGCGGCTCCAGGCATTCAGCAAGCTAGACTTACCCACATTAGGACGACCGACGATCGCCACCTTCAGTCCCGTTCGGATCAATTCACCTCGATCAGCCGTTGCCAAAATTTGCTCTACTTCCGCCAATACGTGTTGCACTTGCTGGGCAACAACAACTTCATCCAGGGGAGGCAAATCTTCTTCAAAATCAATCCGGGCTTCAATTTCTGCCAACAGGTCGATGCACGTTGAACGCAATTGACGAATGGGATGAGCCAGTTTGCCTTGCAACCCGGCTAACGCAAACTGAGCCGCCTGCGGCGATCGTGCGCCAACTAAATCGGCAATGCTCTCTGCTTGAGTCAAATCCAGACGACCGTTCAAAAAGGCTCTCAGGGTAAACTCTCCCGGTTCAGCCAACCTTGCTCCAGCATGGATGCAAAGTTGCAACACTTGTTGCACTGCCATAATGCCGCCGTGACAGTGAAATTCCACTACGTCTTCCCGTGTGTAGGAACGGGGAGCCAGCATCAACAGCAACAAGCCCTCGTCTACGACTTGCTGCGTTTCTGGGTGGCGAATGTGCCCATAAAGAATGCGGTGGCTTTCCCATTGCGGTCGTCCGGGTGAATGGAAAATGTGTTGAGCGATCGCGACTGCTTTTGCGCCGGAAACCCGCACAATTCCTACGCTGCCTTGCTCTGGCACGATGGCAGTGGCGATCGCGGCGATCGTATCTCCCTGGTTGGACATTGGCGGCTCACAGTTGAACGGTATACCTTCATTACATCAGCCCAATCACGTCGATGCTAAAACAACGTAATCTTTTCAGTCATCTGTATTATTTTTTTCTAAAAATTTTAAGTTAGGCTGGACATCTTAAATAACACCAAGGCTGCCAAGGTTACGCCCTCAAGATGGAAATTCGTCACCCTACAACTTGCTTTAGCTCTCTTTCTGGCTCTGTGCCAGGGCATCAGTCCAATTGCCCTAATTCAGATTTTCCATTGAAGTTGGGTGGGTTAAAGATTAGCCAGAAGATCACCTTAGGGTATTTTGCAGCACTAGGGATTGCCATTGTGGGAACGGGGGCGGGCATTGTAGCGGGCGATCGATTCTATCACCAAGCCAGCGAAGCTGGAAAACATGCGCTACATGAAGTCAGATACTTTCAAACGTTACAGAACCAAATGGTGCAACTTCAGGCACAGCAGCAGCAACTTTACCCATTTGTAAAACGACCCAGTCTATTTCGGGCAAAACACGCCCAATTGATGCGTCGCACGAACGAATTCAAGCAGTTTTGGATGGAATTTGAAGCATCCGAACCCCACTTCAACCATTCTGATCACACCTATGGAGATAAGTTCTCTGATTTCATCAAAGTTTCTACAGGGGTATTGCAAGAATACTTTGATCAGTTGGAAGACATTATGCTGATCATCGATCAGTCCCATAGTCAATCCGCTAAAGACATTGACCGGGCTAAGTTACGGTTGGCGGAGTTCGCCAATAGCCCGATCGCCCTGCGTCTGCAAGGAGTGACCGATGAGTTAAATGTTTTGGTGGATGCTGCCTATCGAGAAGTCAAGGCAGCAGGACAGCAGGAAGACGCAGCAAATATCGTGCGGTTAAATATCATTGGACTCAGCACGATTGGGTCGATCGGCGTTGCGGCGTTGCTGGCATTTTTGATTAGCCAAGCAATTTCGCGCCCGATTCAACTCACTACTCGCATCGCCCAGCAAGTCACCCAGGCAGACAACTTCGATTTGCAAGCTCCCGTGACCACTCAAGATGAAATTGGAGCCTTGACCATTTCCTTGAATGAGTTGATTCAACGGGTAAAACAGTTACTACTGGAACAAAAAGCTGCCGAAGCCCAACTTGTTCACACCGAAAAGATGTCGAGTTTGGGGCAACTTGTCGCAGGAGTCGCCCACGAAATTAATAATCCAGTCAATTTTGTGCATGGCAACCTGGACTATGCCTATGAATATGCTCAAGATCTGATTCATTTGCTGCGCTTGTATCAAACCCATTTTCCTAACCCCCCCCAGGTAATGCAGGATGAGTTAGCAAGACTTGATCTGGAGTTTTTGGTAACTGATTTAGAGAAAGTGCTGAAGTCAATGCGGGTAGGAACAGAGCGCATTCAGGGGATTGTCTCGTCACTGCGAATTTTTTCTCGATTGGACGAAGCGGAGTACAAAGTTGCAAACTTGCATAGTGGTCTTGATAGTACGTTGCTGATCTTACAACATCGTCTAAATGCTCGATCGAATCGCCCGGAAATTCAACTCGTCAGGCACTATGGACAAATCCCATTAGTAGAATGCTACAGCGGACAGTTGAATCAAGTATTCATGAATCTCCTGGCGAATGCGATCGATGCCGTGGAAGAATCATGGGTTCCTGGTTCTTGGTCATCTGGAACAGGTAATCTGCCAAAAGCCAATCACCAAGGACAACTGGCAGTTCCTACTATCACAATTCGAACAGAGATGAACGATCACCGCTGGGTTACGATCCGCATTGCCGACAACGGCTCTGGCATGAATGAAACTATACGCACTCACCTCTTTGATCCGTTCTTCACCACGAAACCGGTAGGCAAAGGGACAGGGTTGGGGCTTTACATCAGTTATCAAATTGTGGTGGACAAGCACAATGGCAAACTATCCTGCCACTCCACCCCCGGAAAAGGCACAGAATTTGTGATCCAAATTCCGGCACGGCAATCAGAAGATTGAACAGGAGATAGCAGAGTTGAGTGTCGATCGCAGAAAGGGAGGCAAATCGCGCCGTAGCTATGCCACCTGGGAAGAAAACGATGTCGTTCCCATTTTTGTTCTGGAAATGGTGTCTCATCGTCCAGGCGGAGAATACGATGAGAAGCTCGAAATTTATGCCCAGTTAGGTGTACTGTACTATCTGGTTTACAATCCAGAGTCCTGGCAGCGCGATCGTCGCCAGCCGTTTGAGCTTTACCATTTGCAAGATGAAACCTATCAATTGCAAATTGGGGAACCCTAATGGATGCCAGAAGTAGGCTTGGGGATTGGACGCTACCAGGGACAAGTCGGCGGTTTGCCGCAAGAGATTTTGACTTGGTACGACGAGCAAGGCGATCGCTACTTGACTGAAGCCGAAACAGAACGCCAACGGGCAGAAGCCGAACACCAATGAGCTGAAGCCGAACACCAACGAGCGGAAGCCGAACGCCAAAGAGCCGAACAACTAGCAGAACGGTTACGGCAATTAGGGGAAGAAGTGTAGAGAGTTGAAATCGCCGATCGTCTATCGCTGGGTTATTGGAATTGGGAAATCTAATGTGTAGAAGCGATTGGATCCTCTAACCTTAGAAAGCTGATGAGACTATTATTCTTCGCAGGTTGTTTACTGCTTATTGTCTCCTATGGATGTGTCGAGAACTGTGAGGTGAGTCTCCCACTTAACTCTGATCATGTACAACGCTTGTTATCAACCAAAAATTGCAGTAAATGTGAGCTGAACAATGCAGATCTTGCAGGAGCATCGCTTGCAGGAGCAGATTTAAGACAGGCAAGATTAATGGGTGTTCAACTTCAGGGGGCAGACCTTCGAGGCGCAGATCTGCGATGGGCACTCTTTAATTTTCTTAGGAAACAGGACGGTCCTGGCTCTTGTCCAACAGTAGAGTTCGGCTCTAATTTAACAGGTGCTAACTTGAGTGGCGCAAACCTAACAGCCGCAGGTTTAGGATACACCAACATGAATGGGACGTTGCTTCGCAATGCAAATTTAAGTCATTCATATCTAAGTCATTCATATTTGAATGAAGCTCAACTGGAAGGATCAAATTTGAGCGAGGCGAGTTTATTCGACACAAAGTTGCTACGGGCTAACCTGCGCCGGACGAATTTAAGAGAAGCACAACTGGCTGGTTCTAACTTAATTGAAGCTGATTTAAGAGACGCAAATTTAGAAGGTGCAAGTTTGTATAGAGCCAATCTCTCCAAAGCAAATTTAGAAGGGGCAAATTTGAGAAAAACTGTTTTATCCTGGACAGATTTAAGGGGCACAAATTTGAGAGGAGTCGAATTGACAGGAGCAGATTTAAGCAAAGCAAACTTAAAGGGAGCAAAACTGCCGGACAAAGGAAAGATGCGCGGAACCAAATTTCAAGGAGCGATCATGCCAGATGGAACGGTTCATAAGTAATACCAATTTGCTTTCGACACGCTGCGGATTAGGATCCCCCTGCCTGCGGCATCCCCCTTGATAAGGGGGATTGAGGGGGATCGGTGCAAGGAATGTGCCCTTATCACTGTTTAAATTGGTATAACTACCAGGGTTTGTGCAAACCTCGGAGTTGTTTATCAAAACTAAGATAAAAACCAGGATAGGAACTGAAAACTCTGAGGTTTTAGTCAGGGTTCTTCCTCGTTTTGCAAAGTCAGCAGTTCTTGTTGTTGACTGCGACGCGATTGGCGGCGATATTTTTTGAGTTCTAGTTTGGGTTCATAAACTTCGCGACCATCCCGACGGGATTTGAGTTTGAGGGTGGTTTCCTGATCGCGAGACCGATCGAGACTTTCCTGACGCGCGATCGCCTCTTCCAGCAACAGCAGGTAAATCTCGTAGCGTTCCCAATCCCCCCGCACCACGCAACCTGGCTCATTCCGATGCAGGCAATCACTAAACTGGCAAGCTGCAACGGCTAGCCGTTGGCGGGCTTCGGGGAAATAGTGGGCTAACTCTTCTGGAGCGCAATCGAGTTCGGGTTGATTGAAGCCGGGAGTATCTGCCAGTAAGCCACCCGCAGGCAGTTCAAACAGTTCCACATGGCGAGTTGTGTGCCGTCCTCGCGCCAATTTGCCAGATACTTCCCCGACTCGTAAATTAGCTTGAGGAATCAGGGTGTTGATCAGGCTAGATTTTCCTACGCCCGAAGGACCGGAAACGATCGTCATGCGATCGATCAGTTGAGCAAATAACGCTGCTAATCCTGCTGACTCATACACACTGAGGAACAAGGGCTGATAGCCCCAACGCTGCAAACGATCTTGCCACTGGGCTTGCTCCTGCTTAGAGACAAGATCACCCTTACTGAGACACAAACTCACCGATAGCTCAGTTGACTCTGCTTTAACAAGAAAGCGGCTGAGTTGATGAGTGTCGAGTGCAGGTTCTGCTAGCGCAAAGACCAGCAGAATTTGATTGGCGTTAGCAACGGGTGGACGATCGAGTTCAGAATGGCGAGGCAAAATAGCGGCGATCGCCCCCCGATCGCCCTGCCAATCAGGTTCTTCAATTTGAACGCGATCGCCCACCATCACCCGTTGCCCCAGCTTCTTTAGGCGCGATCGGCGTGTACACAGGAGGGTGGGGCGAGGAAGGGGGTTGGCAGCATCCAGCTTGACCAGATAAAAATTTGCCTGGACTGCCAGGACAGTGCCCAACCAGTTTTCAGCCGCACCATGTCCGATTTGCCCATCATCGGCAGCAGCACTCATAACTTAGCACTCAGCACGTTGCAGCCCTGGACAGCGTACCTGGAGCGCAAAAAAGTTTGTGCGGTCTTCCACTTGCTCGATCGTGTATCCTTCCATCGTCAAGCTGTCGGGGACTTGTTCCATCGGTTCGCCGGGATCCAGCCAAACTTCCAGCAGTTCACCCGGAGACATTTGCTCTAAACGCAGCTTTGTCTTCACAAAGTTAATCGGGCAGGGGGTTCCGCGCAAATCTAGTTGGGCATCGGGAGGGTGAAAAGCCATGCTGAATCACCCACCAAACATTTTGCCGATGAAGCCTTCGATGCCACCTTTCTCGGTGCGATCGCCGCGAAGCTTGGCAATTTTCTCTAACAACTCTCGCTCTTCTGTACCCAGTTTGGTTGGAATATCCACCTTAATGGTGATGAGATGATCCCCTCGTGCCACGGGATTCCCCAGCTTAGGCACACCCTTCCCTTCTAAAGTCAACACAGTTCCAGGTTGAGTTCCAGGCGGCACCAACAATTCTTCGGGCTGATCATCGACGGTGTTGATCTCAATGCGCGAACCTAACAGCGCTTGAATGTAGCTGACTTTTAAAGTTGAGAGAATGTTGATGCCTTCGCGATGAAACTCTGCATCCTCGTTTACATACAGATAAACATACAAATCACCAGCGGGACCGTTGCGCTGTCCGGAGTCGCCTTCTCCCGTGACTCGTAGCCGCGTCCCATTATCCACTCCGGCTGGAATCGTAATTTTCAGCTTCTTTGTTTCCTGCCGTTGTCCGCGTCCGCCGCAGGTTTCGCATTTTTCTTCAATCATCTGTCCAGTGCCGTTACAAGTTGGGCACACGGAGACTTGAGTAAAACTGCCAAAGGGAGTTCGGGCTGCACGTCTTACCTGTCCTTGCCCATTACAGGTAGTGCAGGTGCGGGGACGGGTTCCGGGCTTAGCACCGGAGCCTTCACAGGTATTGCAAGTTTCCAGATGGCTGATGCGAATTTCTTTTTCACCACCAAAAACGGCTTCCCGGAATTCCAGCTTCAGGTCTAACCGGAGATCGTCACCCCGGGCGGGACCACGTTTACGAGATGCGGTTTGGGTGCCCATGCCGCCGCCAAACCCGCTAAAGAAGCTTTCAAAAATATCTGCGGCAAATCCACCAAAGTCACCAAAGTCTTGCTGAAAGCCCCCTGCCCCTGCTGCTGCACCACTCACGCCTGCCTCGCCGAAGCGATCGTACCGGGCACGCATTTCTGGTTCTGATAATACTTCGTAGGCACGGTTGATTTCTTTAAAGCGCTCCTCTGCCCCCGGTTCTTTGTTAACATCCGGGTGATATTTGCGGGCTAACCGTCGGTAAGCCTGCTTAATGTCCTCCTTGTCTGCGTCGCGAGAAACACCAAGAGTTTCGTAGTAATCAGCCATAGCGAATTTGCTGCCTGCAAGCGTGTTATTCCAACTCTAGCGTAACGATTTGTTGATTAGATCATGAATCAAGAATGGGTTTAATCAACCGCTTCATAATCCGCCGTGATCGTGGCATCGGCATCAAAGTCAAAATCATCCGGGTTCGGCTCAGAAGGGGAAGCTGGCACTCCTGATCCTAGTAGATCATCATCATCTTGATTGTAGGAGTAGTGCATGGTTTCGCCCAGACCGTCTTCTGATTCACTGCCATTGCTACCGGACGATCGCTCATAAACAGACGAGCCAATATCCAGCAAGATTTGTTGCAGCGCATCCAGCTTTTGTTTTAGCTCTGCGACTGAAATATTTGGATTGGCAATCGCCGCTCGCAGGTCTTGAGCCAGTTGGTTGCCGCGCTCTTTGAGATCATCGCCGATCAACTCGCCATTATCTCGCAGGGTGGTTTCGTAACTGTAGAGCAGCGTTTCCGCCTGATTCTTCAGTTCCACGACCTGCTTGCGGTTCTGGTCTTCCTCAGCGAAAACGTCGGCTTCTTGGCGCATCCGTTCGATCTCAGTTGCACTCAAACCGCCCGTGTTAGTAATGGAGATGCTTTGCTCCCGTCCGGTGCCTTTGTCCCGCGCTGAGACCTTGAGAATTCCGTTAGCATCGATATCAAAGGAAACTTCGATTTGGGGAACGCCACGGGGAGCGGGAGGAATGCCATTGAGCTGGAATTTACCCAGGCTCTTGTTGTCTTTTGCCATTGCCCGTTCACCCTGAAGGGCATGGATTTCCACCGAAGTTTGTCCATCTGTCGCAGTGGAAAAGACCTGGGTTTTGCTGGTGGGAATGGTAGTATTGCGTTCGATGATCTTGGTAAAGACCTCACCGAGCGTTTCGATCCCCAGAGAGAGGGGAGTGACATCCAGGAGCAGCAAGTCCTTTACTTCTCCACCCAACACGCCAGCTTGAATTGCCGCCCCCAACGCCACTGCTTCATCGGGGTTGACTGATCGATCGGGGGGTTTGCCGTTGAAGTATTTACGAATCGCATCTTGCACGGCGGGAATCCGAGTAGAACCGCCAACCAGGAGAATGCGATCGATGTCTTCCACTGTTAGATCAGAATCTTTGATCGCCTGAGCCGTGGGTTCGATCGTTCCCTCAATTAAATGGCTGGCAAGTTCTTCAAATTTGGCGCGGGACAGTTCCATCTCCAAATGCTTTGGTCCCGTTTCATCGGCTGTGATGAAGGGCAGATTGATGGGCGTTGTGAGGGTGCTGGATAGCTCAATTTTGGCGCGTTCTGCCGCTTCTCGCAGACGTTGGAGTGCCATTTTGTCGATCGACAGATCGATGCCTTCCTGCGCCATGAACGCTTCAATCATCCAGCGCACAATTACATCATCGAAGTCGTCGCCGCCCAAATGGTTGTTTCCAGAGGTGGCTTTTACTTCAAACACGCCATCGCCCAATTGCAGGATAGAAACATCAAACGTTCCACCCCCCAGGTCAAACACCAGAACGCATTGATCCTGATCTTGCTTGTCCATGCCATACGCCAAGGCGGCAGCGGTTGGCTCGTTGATAATTCGCAATACTTCCAAGCCTGCGATCGTGCCGGCATCTTTCGTGGCTTGGCGCTGGGCATCGCTGAAGTAAGCCGGAACCGTAATCACGACTTGAGTTACGGCTTCACCCAGGTAGCTTTCTGCATCCTGCTTCAGTTTTTGCAGGATCATGGCAGAAATTTCCTGGGGGGTGAAGTTTTTGCCGCGAATTTGCACGTCTACCGTGTCGTCTTTCCCGCGCACACAGTTATAGGGGACTCGCGATCGCTCCGTTTCGGTATCATCCCAGCGCCGCCCAATGAACCGCTTAATGCTGAAGACTGTGTTCTCCGCATTCGTGACGGCTTGACGTTTGGCGAGTTGCCCCACTAGGCGATCGCCCGCCTTGCCAAAGCCGACCATACTGGGAGTTGTTCTTCCCCCTTCCGAGTTGGCAATGACGAGCGGTTGACCACCTTCTAGAATGGCAACGCAACTGTTGGTTGTACCCAGGTCGATCCCGATGACTTTTCCCATGACTAATGGCAGGTGGAGTATAGACGTTGTTGGAAAAACTAGCTGGTGATCTGCATCTCCGTAGAAGCGTTACCGTCTAGCGATTTGGCGTGGCGCTAACCGCATCCTAGAAACCTATTTTGCAGTCAGCGCTTGAGACTTTAAGCTTCTGAGGTGTTTTGATCACTTTCCTCAGAAGATAACTCTGGTTCGGGGGGAGCGGCAACTTTTACTAGGGCGTGGCGCAAAACGCGATCGCCCAGCATATATCCCCGCTGTAATTCTTCCATCACGGTGCCCTCAGGATGATCTGCTGAAGGTTGCCGCATCACCGCTTCATGCAACGCTGGATCAAATTCCTTCCCTTCTGATCGCATGGGGGATACTCCCACCCGTTTCAGACAATCCACCAACTGTTTATATACGCTCTGGTAGCTCTTGTGGATGGTGGTTTCCTGATCGGTTTGGGGTTTGAGTTGCGATCGTGCCCGCTCAAAGTTATCAACGACTGGCAACAACTCGTTAATCGTCGAACATTTGACTTGCTGCTCAAACTCTTCCTTTTCTCGCTGGGTACGCTTCCGGTAGTTGTCAAAGTCAGCCACAAGGCGAACATATTGCCCTGTACGCTCCTCCAACTGGGTTTTCAGCGATTGAATTTCCCCTTCCAAATCTGCAAGCTTGGCATGGTCTACAGGACTGACCTGACTCGAAGTTGCATCCTCTTCTATGTCGGGAAACTCGATCGCTCCCAGCGATAGGTCAGGAGCCGCTTCCGTGCCCTCGGTTGAAGCATCAGAACCATCCCCCTCCTGAAGCCCCGTATTTTGGGGCATCTCTGCTGCATTCGCGTCTACAGATGAACCTTGCATTCCCTCTACCTGATGTTCTTCGTCAATCATTGTGGGTTCCCAAATGTGAGGACTGTGTCCCCTAAGAATCACTAAACTTAATCCTAGTCTCTATAGGGATTGAACAGCCATTAGACAGCCTCTCTATCAAGTCTGCCCCAGTTAAGACAACCTGAATTCATTTAATCAAAATTTTCTTGAGATTATGTTGCTCCGCGTCCTCTCTTCTGCGCTGGAACACGTTTCGAGGTAGCCGACAAAATTGAATTTTTGTAACAAGCAACGCACAAAATATCTGACTTAGAGGTAATAAAATCTATCCATCTCACCAAGCACAAAGAGTTATTTAATACATGCAAGACTAAGTATTGACGACTCCAACCTGAAGCGGAAAGAATCTTTTACTGTCTGTTTACGGCGCAAGGTGTTTTAAGAAACAAAGCTGGCTTCCCATCAGAATTGACGACAATAAATTACCTCATCTTTCTACATGACCGTAAAAACACTGGATTTATTGATTAAAAAATTACATCTGGTTTCAGATCAGTAAATAATTGGTTTACCCTGACGAACCTCTGGGTAAGCGCTATCATCTGGGATATTTAGAACTAGACTTCAGTCTTAAACAAAACGTGTGTTCGGGTTTCCCTTAGGAATGAAAATTAAATAACATCAGCTTTTGTAGGTTGGGTTGAGTTTGCGAAACCCAACATCTATGAGGGTGTCAGGTTTCATCCTTCAACCCAACCTACGCAGGTTATTTAATCTACTACCCTTAGCAAATCTAAGAAGTTCTAAGTTGTGAATTTTTGGGAATACTTTATAAGGAGTTCATCTTCTATCCCTTATGACCAGCTCCTCATCTCAGCGTAAAGCCCTCGTCGTTAAAAACGACCTCTCTCCGTTTGCGAACAAATTGGTTCAGGCTGGGTATGTCAATACCGATCAGATGCATCAAGCCCTAGCTGAAAGCCGCAAATCCGGTAGACGATTACTCGACGTTTTGGAATCTCTTACGGGTCAGCAACTCCCTCCGGAACTGATTCGGCAATACAAGAAGCAACAGCTATTTGAACTCAAAATTCTCTATGGAGTAGAGTCACTTGATCCGGAGGTGAGCCAGATCCCAACCGATCAAGTTGGGGAACTCATTGATAGTCTGATCTCGATCGACCTGTGCCGAAATCACAAACTGGTGCCTCTATCGCGATCGGAAAATGAACCGGTGTCCGTCTTGGTGGCAATGGTCAACCCGGATGACTTGAGGGCGCAGGATGATTTGAACCGGATTTTGCGAACAAAAGGCTTGTCGCTCCAGCGCATGGTGATCACCAATGAAGACTATCAGCGGCTGATTTCCAAATATTTAGATGAGCAGGTTGAAAAACAGAAAGAAATTGAACAGCAAGCCAAGGTAGACATCCAAGCTGACCTGGAAGGGTTAGGCTACATGGACTTGCAAGATGCGCCCGAAGAGTCCGATGCGGATTTGGATGTGGCGGATGCGGAAGCCGCGCCAGTCATCGCCTTAGCCAACAAAATTATGATTAAAGCCCTGCAAGAAGGGGTGTCTGATATTCATATTGAGCCGCAAGAAGAATTTTTGCGGGTACGATTCCGTAAAGATGGTGTACTGCGAGAAGCATTTGAACCCTTTCCTAAAAAAATTATTCCAGCAGTCACGGCTCGCTTCAAAATCATGTCACAGTTGGACATCGCCGAGCGCCGGATGCCCCAGGATGGGCGGATTCGCCGCCGCTACGACAACCGCAATATCGACTTCCGGGTGAGTACCCTTCCCAGTAAGCATGGGGAAAAGGTTGTGCTGCGGATTTTGGACAACTCTGCCACGCAATTGGGACTAGACAAGCTGATTGGCGATCCGGAGACGCTGAAGATTGTGCATGACATGATCTCTCGTCCCTTTGGGTTGATCCTGGTCACGGGACCCACCGGATCCGGTAAAACTACAACCCTGTACTCCGCTCTGGCAGAGCGAAATGATCCCGGAGTCAACATCAGCACCGCCGAAGATCCAATCGAATATACTTTGGCAGGGCTAACTCAGGTTCAAGTCATTCGTGAGAAAGGCATGGACTTCGCTATGATTCTGCGGGCATTTCTGCGGCAAGACCCGGACGTGATTCTGGTGGGTGAGACTCGGGACCGGGAGACGGCTAAAACGGCGATCGAGGCTGCTTTGACGGGACACCTGGTATTGACGACCCTACACACCAACGATGCAGCAGGCGCGATCGCTCGCTTAGACGAAATGGGCGTAGAACCTTTCATGGTCTCAGGCGCACTGCTGGGAGTGGTGGCACAACGTCTGGTTAGACGAGTTTGTGACGAATGCCGTATTCCTTATACTCCCAGCCGCGAAGAACTGGCTCGGTTTGGACTTTCTACCGTGCGAGATGGAGAGCTAACCATCTATCGGGCAAATACACTCCAGCCGCAGGAAATCCAGGAAGCGAGTAATCGCAACCAACTGTGTCAAAAGTGTAAAGGAGTTGGCTACAAGGGACGCTGTGGTGTGTACGAAGTGATGCGGGTGACAGAACGGCTGCAAACCTTAATCAACCAGGGCGCACCCACGGACACGATTAAGGAAGCCGCTGTTGAAGAAGGAATGAAAACCCTGCTGGCTTACAGTCTAAATCTGGTTCAGGAGGGTCAAACCACTCTAGAAGAAGTGGAGCGTGTTACCTTCACAGATTCTGGCTTGGAAGCTGAACTGAAAGCCAAACGGAAATCATCCCTCACCTGCCGCACCTGTAGCGCTGACTTGAAGCAAGAATGGCTCGATTGTCCCTACTGCCTCACCCCGCGTTTCCAGGAATAACCCTGCTAGTCATTGCTACTCAGCAAAATCCGGCGATCGCTGAAAGCATTCAACCCGCTGTGGGTAAACTCTCACTGAAACCAGTCCGGTTGAACCGCAACAACTTGATAGTTTCTCTATAATTTATCCTCGAAAGAATTTATCCTCAAACACCCCGCGCAAGGAGCAAGCCCAATGGAGCTAATGATTGAAGACTTGATGGAACAACTCATCGAAATGGGAGGCTCAGACCTGCACCTGACTGCTGGACTCCCTCCTTATTTTCGGATTAGCGGCAAACTGCAACCCATTGGTGACCAGGCTTTAACTGCGGAAGAGTGTCAACGGCTCATCTTCAGTATGTTGAACAACACTCAGCGGAAAAACCTGGAGCAAAACTGGGAACTGGACTGCTCCTATGGCGTGAGGGGGTTAGCTCGCTTTCGGGTCAATGTCTACAAAGACCGGGGCACTTATGCCGCCTGTCTGCGAGCACTGAGTTCTAAAATCCCCAACTTTGAAAAGCTTGGCTTACCGGATGTGGTGCGCGAAATGGCAGACAAGCCCAGAGGGTTGATCCTGGTCACGGGACCAACGGGTTCCGGCAAAACCACTACCCTGGCTGCCATGATCGACCTGATCAATCGCACTAAAGCGGAACACATTCTCACGGTTGAAGACCCGATCGAATTTGTTTACGAACCGATCAAAAGTTTGATCCACCAACGCCAACTGGGAGAGGACACCAAGAGCTTTGCCAATGCGCTGAAAGCGGCTCTACGGGAAGACCCAGATATTATTCTGGTGGGTGAGATGCGAGATTTGGAAACGATCGCCCTTGCCATCTCTGCGGCTGAAACTGGTCACCTCGTATTCGGCACGCTGCACACCAGTTCTGCGGCTCAAACCGTTGACCGGATTATTGACGTGTTTCCTGCCGATAAACAAACCCAGGTTCGGGTGCAGTTGTCTAACTCTTTAGTTGCGGTATTTAGCCAAACCCTGGTGCCTAAAAAAAATCCCAAACCGGGCGAATATGGGCGGATTATGTCGCAAGAAATTATGATTGTAACTCCAGCGATTTCCAACATGATTCGGGAAGGAAAAACAGCCCAAATTTATTCAGCTATTCAAACTGGAGGTAAATTGGGGATGCAAACCCTGGAGAAAGTGCTGGCAGATCAGTATAAAGCTGGCTTGATTTCATTTGAAGCTGCCATGTCCAAGACTTCTCGACCCGATGAATTGCAACGCTTGATTGGTAGTGCCCCCGCCGCCGGAGCCGCTGCCGCTGGAGCCGCAAGACGCTAAACGTTCATTGCGATTGGAGAAAGATCCGCGATCGCGCCTCTGACTCCAATCCACCACCCATTCATCCTCGTTCCACAGGTATCGTCCTATGCCAACCTTCGTTGCCCGTGTTCAAGATGCGAGAGGCAGTCGTAAAGAAAAAATTGTTGCAGATAACTTGCGAGAAGCCCGTGCTAGTCTGAGCAGTCGTGGCTTATATGTGCAGGAACTGAAGCAAGACCAGGGACTTTCGCTCAACTTTGACCCTAAAAATCTGAGCGACTCGTTTGCCAAAGTCACGGTAAAAGATAAAGCCGTTTTCTCCCGCCAATTTGCCGCTCTGGTGAATGCTGGGGTAGCGATGGTGCGAGGCTTAGGGGTGCTGGCAGAACAGTGTCAAAATCCTAAGTTGAAGAAAGCCCTGCTCAACATTAGTTCCGATGTGCAACAGGGGGTCAACCTATCTGATGCCATGCGAAAGCATCCAGAATGTTTTGATGGGTTGTACGTCAGCATGATCCAGGCTGGCGAGGTTGGAGGCGTGTTGGATGAAGTCCTCAACCGACTGGCAAAATTGCTGGAAGACGTCGCCCGCCTGCAAAACCAGATCAAAGCAGCCATGTCCTACCCCGTCACCGTGGGTACGCTGGCGATTTTGATCTTTTTTGGTATGGTGCGATTTCTGCTACCCATTTTTGCCAATATTTTCAAAGAAATTGGAGTTGAACTGCCTGCGTTCACCCAGATGATGATGAACATCAGTTATTTTGTGCAGGATTTCAAAAATGTGGCATTTTTGCTGGTTGTAGTGGGCGTGGGAGTGTTTGCTTTCAAGCAGTATTACAAAACTCGGGTGGGACGCGAAACCGTCGATCGCCTGATGCTGAAAATGCCACTCTTTGGTGATTTAATCCAAAAAACGGCAACGGCTCGGTTTTGCCGGACGTTTGGTGCTTTGACCCGATCTGGTGTCCCCATTCTGACCTGTTTGGAAATTGTGCGAGACACGGCTGGGAACCAAATCATTGCTAACGCTGTGGATGAGGCCCGCAAGGAAATTCAAACCGGCGGCATGATCAGCATCGCACTTCAGAAAGAGCAAGTATTCCCGTTGATGGCAATTCAGATGATTAGCATCGGGGAAGAAACCGGAGAACTGGACAAGATGCTGGCAAAGGTGGCGGATTTTTATGAGGATGAGGTAGAGCAAGCCGTTAAAGCGCTCACCAGCGTCCTTGAACCCGTCATGATTGTGTTGCTGGGCGGCATGGTTGGAGCGATCCTGTTGTCAATGTACCTACCGATGTTTGCTGTGTTCGAGCAACTCGGCTAATTTCAACTGGTTTATGTCAACTCAGAAAGCTCAATACGAGGAAGTTCTGGCAGAGTGTAGCAACTCGCTGGATGCGATCGCCCTACTGCGCCAATATCGTCCTTACCTGGAAATGATCCCCAGTATGCGACGACCAGATGAAAGTGTGATTTCGATTCCCCTACCAATCGCAAAGCTACGGGGAAATGGAACAATGGGTAATGCCAGCCATTCAGGCAATGAAACGGTTAGCCTTGCCTGTGATTTGGCGATTTTGATGTGTGATCCCGAATGGAAAATCAAAACGGGTGTAGAGATTTTGATCTTTATTCACCGTCCCCACGAAGATTTCTCTGACTTGCTGAGTCGGTGGCGGCAAACGCAGGTGTTCTTGAGTCGGGGCTATGAGTGGGATATGCCCCTGCGCCATCGTCACATTTTGAGTGAGGGTGCAGATAGTGTTTATCCGCTGTTTGTGGTGTTTGAAGGCACCCCAGACCGGGTGATTCGTGGACTTAAAGGGGCTTTTTTGCCGTTTGTGATTCGGCGATCGCCCGACAGCCAACCTGAAGATCCGCCAGAACCTTCTTCCATTGAACTGCTCTGGAGCGATAGCGAAGATACTTTACAGTGAGTTACTCATCATTGTCATTTGCAGGATGATCGGGTTCGGGGCTCTCTGAATCGGTTGGAGGTAATTCGGTATTGTCCTGAGTCCAAGGGGTGGTTTCTCCCAAATCAGAATCGGCGGTTTTGGAATGGTCAGGATCGGTCACAGGCAGGTTAGCGTCTGGTAAGTCAGAGAACCAGCGTCTGGTTTCCCCCGTATCCTCATCATCGGTTGAAGTTTCATCGGGGCTAACTGGTGAAGGGGGAAGTTCAAAGAATTCTGGCGTGAAACCAGATTTTTGGGCGAACTCCACCAACGGCTGCAAATCTGCCATAACAGCTTGAGCGGATTGGTAGCGATCGGTGGCATCAAATTTCACCATTTTGTCCAGAATCTCTGCCAGGGTATGGCTAATTTGGATGCCCTCTTTCCAATTGGAATTGATCACGGATTGATCCGGTTTGCTATCTAGCTCACGCGGTTCAATGCCAGTTAAGGCACGAATACCAGTCATCCCCACGGAGTAAATGTCGCTGGCAGAACAGGGCATCCCCAGAGCTTGTTCGGGAGCCATGTAGCCCTGAGTGCCGATCGCCACAGTCAGAACAGTCCCATCGGCTTTTTCCTCCAGAGCACTCACCTGTTTGACGGCTCCAAAATCGATCAAAACCAGTTTTTTGTCCGATCGTCGAAGAATTATGTTGGCGGGCTTGATGTCTCGGTGAATTACGCCTTGCTGATGAACGAAATCTAAAATCTGAAGAAGTTCATACAGAATCATCACAACGGCTTGTTCGCTGAGGGGACGCAATAGCTTGCGTAACTTCAGTTCATCCGCAAGGGAAGCTCCATCAATATACTCTTGCGCTAGATAAAACTCGTCATTCTCAGGAAAATATGCCAGCAGTTGGGGAATGCGATCGTGGTTACCCAATTGCTCCAATACAGTCGCCTCCCGGTTAAACAAGTTGTTCGCCAACCGAATAATCTTTGGGCTTTTATTGGTAGGACGTAGCCGTTTGACGACGCAGAATGGAGTTCCTGGACGTTTCAAATCCTTGGCTTTGTACGTTTCGCCAAATCCGCCCACTCCAATCCGCTCCAGGATGTTGTAGCGTCCGTCTAAGGTTCTACCAATAAACTCTCTTTGCTTATTTTCGATCGCTCCCAGCAGTTCAGGGCTTTCAAATTCGCTGGCAGCACTTTGAACTTCTGAAGAACTGGCTAACACTCTAAAATCTTTGCCTGCCCGAATGATGCCTACCACCAGGTAAAAGAGGCTGCACGAGATGATTGCCACCACAGGCACCGCTGTTGGTAGAGTCACTCTGCTGCCAACAAACACGGCATAACTGATGATGCACCAACCACCCGCGATCGCCAGTCCATACCAGAAGCGGCGGAGCGATCGCCGAGAGCGACTCTGGACGTACCCAGCCCCCAATACCAAAAAACCAACAAAGATCCCTTTCAGCAGTAGATCGGAAAAAACAGGTGCGATGGCTGTCCCTTGCATCAAAGTGGCGATCGCATTTGCCTGAATTTCAACCCCCGCCATTTTTTCGGGATACCGCAATGTTCCAGAAAAGGGTGCGAGGTGAAAATCTTGGAACGTTTCTCCTCCGCCTGTGGGACCAATCAACACAATTTTGTTCTTAAACGTTTGGTTTTTCAGATGCAAAGTATTCCAGTTTTGCGGGTCTAGCACGTGCCAGAAGGGAACCTGCTCAAAGGTTTGGCTGGGACCGTAAAAGAAAATGTCTTGTCCTGTCGGGGGAGAATAAGCCACCTGTGCTGACTTTAAAGCCGATTCTGCCAGGGAGATAGACTTGGGAATTGGCAGTCCTAAGTCATTTGTTTGTTCGATGCGGCGCAGATATTCGCTGCCTAACTCATGAATCCGACCATTAGGGCTAATCAAAAAGTTGATAAATCCGGTATTAGGCGAAGCTGATTGAAAAACTGAGTTGGGTGCCAAGAGGGTGAGTTGGGAGCCTGCTCGATTTTCTTCATCCAGGTACTTCTCTGCCAGAGTGACCCGCCCAGGATACTTTTCTAGAATCTGGCGCAGTTGCTCATCATCCTCAGAACCGTAGCTGCCAGGAGCATCCAATACCACATCTAAGACAACCGCTCGTGCTCCAGCTTGCATCAGGCGATCGATGACGATCGCGTATGCTGTGCGCTGCCAGGGCCATTGCTGAATAGTCGCAAAATAAGCGTACTGCTTGGGATCGGAGGGGTAAATTTGAGTTCCCTGGGTCATCGTTTCGCCATCCATCGCCAGGATGATGATTCCTGGCTGCTCCAATGAACTGGCTCCGGCGTTGGGAGATTCTAGCGGTCCTCGCACATCAAAGAAAAACGTTTGCAGGTTCCGCTCCCAAAGCTGTACCAGGGTAGGATTTTTAGTCGTTACGATCGCGGCAGCGAGAGCAATGGCGCTCACGAGAATATATCCCCCTTTTGAGGATTGAACTCGCTTAGAGAACCGGGAAAGGTTTTGCCTGAAACTCTTGGATGCCATTCTTAGCCTCCAAAACCGCCGCTGAGATGCTGTCAATTTTGGTTCTAAGGTTTCTGTTGGGGGTAACAGGTCTCTTGACATTGCGATCGCCCACGAAAGTTTTTACCCATACAGCACCCTGAATTACCGTCTACTATTACAGCACCTTTCCAACGAAACTATCCAATTGCAGCCCTGCCTGAATAATCACGGCGCTCAGAATTTAGCCAAACGCCGCCAAAATTGAGTTTTTTGCAATAATGGGGGCGTAAGATGTCTTTCGAAGAGCAGGCAACGCTCGAAGATTGCTTCTAGATTTCTACAAAAAGCAACTTATATTAAGTCAACAAGTCATGCATGATTATGAGCAAGAACAAAATGATTGGACGCATCAAGTAATCCTTAAAGAGCTAGACTTTTTCAATGGCAGAAGTCCTTTGAGATCTGCTTGCTACAATTAACTATCCAAATTATTTTCTTTTATAGGCATTAACTTCTATGCAGAAATTATCTGACCGTCTCTCTATTTTTGTAGACGGCAATAATATGTTCTATGCACAACAGAAAAACGGTTGGTTTTTTGATCCAAAGCGGGTCTTGGAATATTTTACTCGTGATGCAAATACGGTTTTAACCAATGCATTTTGGTATACCGGATTGAAGGATCTCCAGGATCAACGGGGTTTTCGAGATGCCTTAATTAGCCTGGGTTACACCGTTCGCACCAAGATCCTGAAGGAGTACTATGACGATAATTCTGGACGCTACTCTCAAAAAGCGAACTTAGATATTGAAATTGTGGTGGATATGTTTAACACCGTTGATCAATACGATCGAGTGATTTTATTTAGCGGTGATGGGGATTTTGAACGGGCGATCGAACTCCTACGCGGCAAAAACACTCACATCACCGTAGTTTCGACGGAAGGCATGATTGCCCGTGAACTCCGCAACGCCACCGATCGCTACATTGATCTCAACGACATTCGCCAGGAAATTGAGAAAGCAGACTTTTGAGCCTCGCCCTAAGCTTTGACTGAACAAACCTGACCGGGGGATGCAATCTCCTTCTGGAGAAGCGGTAGGCTATTAAATAGAGCTTTTTGAAATACCCCAATGAACACATCGCAACCAGACCGAATCATCATCTTCGATACCACACTGCGGGATGGCGAACAATCTCCCGGCGCAACGCTGAATGTGGAGGAGAAACTGACGATCGCACGGCAACTGGCACGCCTGGGGGTAGACGTGATTGAGGCAGGTTTTCCCTACTCCAGTCCGGGAGATTTTGATGCGGTACAAAAAATCGCTGACGCAGTCGGAACGGAAACAGGTCCAACTATTTGCGGCTTGGCGCGGGCAACTCGGCAAGATATTCAAACTGCGGCAGAAGCGCTCAAACCTGCTGTCCATTCCCGGATTCACACCTTTATCGCCACTTCGGATATTCACCTCAAGTACAAGCTCCGTAAGAGTCGGGAAGAGGTGCTGGCGATTGCGGAGGAAATGGTGGCTTATGCCAAATCTTTTATGGATGACATTGAGTTTTCTCCAGAAGATGCTGGGCGTAGCGATCCCGAATTTCTCTATCAGGTGTTGGAACGGGCGATCGCAGCAGGTGCAAAAACCATCAACATTCCCGATACCGTCGGCTATCTCACCCCATCTGAGTTTGGCGACCTGATTCGAGGCATCAAGGAAAACGTACCCAACATTGACCAGGCAGTGATTTCAGTGCACGGACACAACGACCTGGGCTTGGCAGTGGCGAACTTCCTGGAAGCGGTCAAAAATGGGGCGCGGCAACTGGAATGCACCATCAATGGCATTGGTGAACGGGCGGGGAATGCAGCTCTGGAAGAGTTGGTGATGGCACTGCACGTCCGCCGCCAGTATTACAACACCTTTTTGGGTCGTGCGGCGGATTCGGAAGCACCCTTGACGAACATCGACACGCGGCAACTCTACAAAACGTCCCGCTTGGTGTCGAACTTGACGGGAATGTTGGTGCAGCCTAATAAAGCGATCGTGGGAGCAAATGCCTTTGCCCATGAATCTGGAATCCATCAGGATGGGGTTTTGAAAAATAAACTTACCTACGAAATTATGGATGCCCAACTGATTGGGTTAACCGACAATCAGATTGTGCTGGGCAAACTCTCTGGACGTAATGCTTTCCGTTCTCGCTTGAAGGAATTAGGCTTCGACCTGACCGAACAGGAACTCAACAAAGCCTTTATCCGGTTTAAGGAACTGGCAGACAAGAAGAAAGAAATCAGCGATCGCGATTTGGAGGCGATCGTCAACGATGAGATTCGGCAATCGCCTGAGTTATTCAAGCTAGAACTGGTGCAGGTTTCTTGCGGGGATCATGCCAGCCCCACGGCAACTGTGAAGCTGCAAACCCCTGATGGGCAAGAACTCATGGATGCTGCCATTGGCACTGGTCCAGTGGATGCGGTTTATAAGGCAATCAATCGTGTGGTGAATGTGCCCAATGAGTTGATTGAGTACTCGGTGCAATCGGTGACGGCTGGCATTGACGCGATCGGTGAGGTCACAATTCGGCTGCGCCATGACGATCGCATCTTTGCCGGACACGCTGCCAACACGGATATCATTGTTGCCTCTGCCCAGGCATACATCAATGCGCTCAATCGTCTATACGCAGCTTTGCAGCAAACCGAAGACCGAGTGAATCCCCAGCATTCCAGCCTGGAAACGACTTCGGCAGTAACAGCTTAGGATCTTGAACGAAATAATCTATAAAAGTTAGATCTGCTGTAGGGGGCGCACAGCCGTGCGCCCGTACCGAGAAATTCCAGGTTAATTAATCCTCGATCCTTAGGGCGTGCTTTAAAAGCCTAGGGTGTGTTTTAAAACCTTCTAGTCATCTCAGTGCTGAGTGGAGATCCCCCTAAATCCCCCTTCAAAAGGGGACTTTGAACGGTTCGGCTCCCTCCTTTTTAAGGAGGGTTGGGGAGGATCAAAGGGTTTTAAAACACGCCCTAAGATGGGGGATTTTAACCTTTTGATCCCCCTAAATCTTCTTTAAAGAGGGGGACTTTGAGTGGTTCGGTTCCCTTCTTTGTAAGAGGGCTAGGGAGGATCAAAAGGTCTTTAAAGCACTGCCTAGTCAGATCTTTTGCAAGAGCAAGTGAAACCTCTCTTTCTCGTGATTTTTGGTGAAGGAACCGAAGAAGAGCAATTGATCAACTGGGATGATGAGGAGCTATTTCCTGGAATCTGAGAAGCGATTAAAATTGCATAGCAATGGAGTGTGCTCTGAGTAACGAGACGTTAGGCAACTAGCACGAGGGATTCTGAGGAAGAAATTAGATTAGCAGAGAATTCAAACTGTTGTCCTTGCTGCACGAAGCCTCGGAAACCGTCCAGAGTTGCGTCAGGTAATCTGCCGGGTTGGTAGCCATAGAGCCACATTTTGCGGCGAACTGCTTCTGGTAGCAGGCTCAAGTCACTGTAATGAGCATGAACGGGCGTTGAAAAGGGGGTGGTTTCGCAGTCATGGAAAATGACATCCGCCATTTCGTAGTAGTAGCGATTCTGTTCCCAACTTACCTGGCAGTCGGAGGAGATGAAGATGCGAATGTTGTTGAGTTCAAAGAACAATCCATAAGCAGGCATTTGGAAGATGCCATTATGCACATGATCAACTGCAACCAGTTGAAAGTGAATACCTTCCCAGGTAAATGCGCCGCCGACCTCGATCGCCTCTGGCTGAAAGAACGTCTCCAGGGTGGCAAGTTCTTGATGCAACGATCGCATTCCACCGGAGAGTGTTCGATCCCACAAATCAACGGCAATGTCAGCGCTGGTGTAAATCGTTGGGCGATCGCAATCAGGGTCAAATTTCCGGCTAAACCCAATATATTCCAGCCCACCTGCATGGTCTGAGTGGAGATGACTAACGTAAATGCTGGAAATATCTTGATAGGACAAGTCCGCTGCGTGCAGGGAGAACCGAATATCCGTACCGCAGTCAACCAACAACGTCTCACCACGATCGCTAGTCAGCAGCATATTGGATTGAAAATTGTTGGTTCCCAGGGTGTAAGCGGAACCGGATCCGAGGAATAGCAGCGTTGCCATAGATTGTCATGAGGGTATTCAACCGACAATTTCTAGTATTCCCGCTTCAATCGTGAAGGTACTAATTTTTGAGGCAATTTAAGCCGACTTTTTACATAAAGTGTAAAGTTCTATAAACAATCCTTAAAAAGTGCCCATCAGAGATTGATTTAGCTAATCTTCAAGCCTCTATCTTTGTTGCCAGATTACTATGTCCCCTTCCCGTCCCCCTGCTGCCAAAAAATTGCCTCCGGACTCCCAGGACAGGCACGAAAAACCAGAAGCACCTTCCAGCACTTGCACAGGTTGTTGAGCGGCTTGCCACAAAACCACAAACCCATCGTCAGCCGCGGATGCCAGGAGAAAGCTATTGGGTTGGAAAGCGATCGCCTGAACGATGCCCTCATGGTCGTTTAACACCTGATTTGCCCACCCCACCGATTCATCCGCATCTCGTTCCCAGATCACGATCGTCTCTGAGCTAGAAGTTGCCAGCAGGGGAGCACCCGTTGGAGTCAGCCTTTGAGACCAGGCGAGATGCCGCACTTTACCCGGAAACCCTTGCATTACCCAAGGATTGTGAGGTCGTGTCCATTCGACAACCGTAAGCGTGTTGTCCAAATTGCCATCTGCGAGGTAAGTTCCATTCGGCGACCAGGCGATCGCCACACTGGCAGACGGAATCTCCAGCACCTGGGGGTCTTCGTCCCAGTCATTGGCATTCCAGACCCTAGCGCCTTTGTGACCGCAGAGTGCCAAAAAACTTCCACTGGGATGCCAATCTATTCCTAACACCGAGGATGATTCAAAGTTCAATGTGGTGACGATCGCATCTGCTTCTGCATCCCACACTTGAGCATAGCGACCTAAACCAAACGCGAGCTGGTTTGTGGTGGGACTCCATGCCAAGCGATCGACCCAAACAGATGGGTTTTCCAATGTAGTCAGCAGTTCAGGCGGGGAGGCGTTGAGTCGCCAAATTTTGACCTGACCATTCTGCCCACCAGTGGCTAAAAATTGTCCGTCCTGGGAAACGGCAAGACAATCCACAGAGGATCCAGTCGCAGTTTGCAGAGATTGGATTGCTCCCGAAGCGAGCGAGATCAGGGCAACTTCTCCCGCCGCCGAACTAATCGCTAAAGCTTGACCCTCTGGTAGCCACGCGATCGCGGTAATGTAGTCTGCAAAGCGCTCCTGCCAAATTTGCTGAAATTCCTGTGGCTTTCCAGTCGCGACCATTTTCCCTGCCCCACTGTCTACACCAAACAAGCTCGAAAATCTTGCCGCAGTTGGGCTTCATTCAGGTTGCGTCCAATGAAAACTAATTCATTTTTGCGTTCTGCATCGGATTTCCAGGGGCGATCGCGCGTCCCTTCAAACAACATATGCACTCCCTGGAATACAAAGCGATTATCTTCTCCGGCAATGTTAAGAATTCCCTTCATCCGAAAAATATCCGTTCCCTGGGTGCGTAAGAGTTCGCCCAACCACTCGTTTAGTTTTTCGCCGTCTAGCGCTCCTGGCTCAACCAGGGCAATGGAATAAACGCTTTCATCGTGTTCGTGCGCCAGTTCATTCAGGAATTCTGGATCAATTGCCAGAGCCTGGCTCAAATCAAACGCCTGCACACCCAAAATCGTGTCCATTTCAACCTGGGCATTGCGGGTGCGATAGATTTTTGCCAGGGCATTCATTCCCCGTATCCGCTGCTCCAGTTCGTCCAGTTCAGATGCAGATACCAGATCCGTTTTGTTAAGCAGAATCACATCAGCGAAAGCAATTTGTTCCTGGGCTTCATCCGACTCCCAATGCTGCCAGATGTGCTTGGCATCAACGACAGTCACCACGGCATCCAGACTCGTTTGCGACTGCACATCTTCATCCATGAAAAACGTTTGAATCACGGGAGCTGGATCTGCCAATCCTGTGGTTTCAATCACTAGATGGTCGAACTGATCGCGCCGCTTCATCAAGTTGCTAATAATCCGAATCAGATCCCCTCGCACTGTGCAACAGATGCAGCCGTTATTCATCTCAAAAATTTCTTCATCGGCATCAATAACAAGCTGGTTATCGATGCCCACTTCTCCAAACTCATTCACAATCACGGCAACTTTCTTTCCGTGTTCGTGGGTTAGGATACGGTTCAATAAGGTTGTTTTACCTGCCCCTAAGTACCCAGTTAACACCGTGACTGGAACAGCCTGATTTGTTTGTGCAGTAACCATCTCAATCCCCGGAGTGATAATGATTCTCACATTATACTCAAGCGATCGCCAAGCATCCGGTTACTTTGTGCTGGAAAGGTTGGATGCAGCTTGTTGTGCCAAACAGTTGGTGTAAACCCTGGTGTAGTTCACTTCCAGGTAGGCTTCTGTTTCGTTGACGAAAAGTAATACCCGTCCATCCGAAAATTTTCTGCCGACGTGAGTATCCAGCGGCAGCAAAGTTCTACTCTCACCAGAGGCAAGCTTCACTTTGGCTTCGTCTTTCTCAATCCGAGCTTCAAACGCGCCGCCTTCATTGCACTGAAACTGAACGGGCTGCGCGATCGCAGGGAGCGGGGCGGTTGCCACCAGAGATGATGCCAGTAGTACACTCAATTGAATCACTTTCATCTACATCACCAGGTAACTGTGGTTAGGACTTAACACTAGGTCTTAACAAAGGCTAGCCACAGGGACTCGGTTCTGCATAGGCATGGAAGAAAATTTACGGTTTACTGACTTTATGTAAAGGTTTGGTAAATTCCTAGTTCAACCGGGGAACAAAAACTTTGTTTTCATAACTCCAGGCGATGCCGTCGGGATCTAGATCCTGGCTCCACTGGCTAAAGTTTGCCCGTTCCTTAAAGCGGCTCAGGGTACTGGCACTGATGCCCAACCGCCGCGCCAACCTCACTCCCGTCAAAGGTTCTGTGGGATCGAGGGCTTCCATCCACTCCAGGTAAGTGTCCCACAGCACTAAAATCAAGGCAAAGGCAACTAAAGCAACCATTTCGGGACGCTGAACGAGCGTTTTAAGGGTGGCTTCCCACTCCGGGTCTGAGGTGGCGGGGGCAGCGGGCTGAGGCGGGGAAGATTCGAGCGCAGGAGCTTGCTCGATCGCGCCTGGGTTCATCGATTCAGTCATAACAGTCTCAGTCATATCAGTCGGTATGGGAGAGTCTTCCAGTTCTATTGTCTGACTCCACTGCACTTTGCGATCGCCAATTTGTCTGACCCCAATTTCAAGGACTGTAACGCCCTCAATCTTCAAATCTCGCAAAATACTCAGCACCAGATTCACGAGCTTTTCCCGTTCTGTAGTAGAGCTAGTGTCAATCAAACTGGTATCAATCAAAACAGACAAGTAATTACCGAGTCGAATGGCACTGGCACTGGTGTTAAACCGCTGTGAAAGGTGATACGTCAAAATCACCGCGATCGCCGACGGATCACCCTGTTTTGCCAGTTCTAGAGTGTTATGAGTGGTCATTGGTCGTTGGTCACTGGTCATTAGTCACAAATGGTCATCACACTTCCCTAACTTCCGCCCTCGATTACCCGTTACCATTACCTTATGGGTTAAGGGGCATTATAGAGGGGGATTTCAGATCGTGGACAAAATGGACAGCGACGAACTTGCCAATTTTATTGAAGCAACAGACGGAATTTCCAAACCCTGGTTGCTGGTGCAGCTTCGCTTAAAAAAGTTGCAGGAGCAGCGAGATCAACTGTCGCCAGAGGAATACGAAGCCGCGATCGCTGACATTCACCAGGACACGATGAATCTGGGTGAATGGTGGAAAGGTATAGAAGACGAGGTGTTTGGTTAATATGCCCAGACGTAAAACCGTGGCGACAGAAATTGATCTCACTGACCCGCAGTATTATTTCAACCGAGAACTCAGTTGGCTGGAATTTAACAATCGCGTATTGCACGAAGCCTTTGACCCGCGCACCCCACTGCTAGAACGGCTCAAGTTTTTGGCGATCTTCAACTCCAACCTGGATGAATACTTTATGGTGCGAGTTGCCGCCCTGAAGCAGCAGGTGGAAGCCCAAGTCACTAAGCTCTCTGCGGATGGACGCACAGCAAAAGAGCAACTTGATTTGATCAGTCAGCGGTTGCGTCCAATGGTGGTGCAACTCCACCAGCACTTTGAGCAGGCGTTACGCCCCCAACTCGCAGCCCAAGGTATTTACTTGCTGGACTATATGGACTTGAACCAGGAACAGCGCACCTACCTGCAACAGTACTTTAAAGAGCAAATTTTTCCAGTCCTCACTCCCCTGGCGATCGACCCCAGCCACCCCTTCCCCTACATTTCCAACCTCAGTCTCAACCTGGCAGTGGTAATCCGCGACGAAGAGGCAGAGAAGGACTTGTTCGCTAGGGTGAAAGTGCCCAACAGTTTGCCAAGATTCTTGCCCCTGCCGGATGATTTGCGGCGACAGGAGAAGGGCGTAACAGCCGTTTGGACGGGCGTGCCCCTGGAACAAGTAATTGCTCACAACCTGGCAGCCCTATTTCCGGGGTTGAACATTCAGGAATATCATCCCTTTCGAGTTACACGAGATAACGACTTAACGTTGGAGGAAGACGAAGCAGAAGATTTGCTGCTGGCGATCGAGCAAGAACTGCGAAAGCGGCGAGTTGGCGGTTCGATCGTGCGGCTAGAAGTTCATGCTTCCATGCCAGAAAACCTGCGTGCCATGCTTTTAGAAGAGATGGATCTCACCGAGAATGATGTCTATGAAGCCACAGGATTGCTCTGTTTGCGCGACTTAATGAGCTTTATGGCGCTCTCTCTTCCCGATTTGAAAGACCCCCCCTATTCATCCTCTGTTCCCAGCGCCTTACGCCGTGGTGACTCCAGCGCTGACGGTGGGGATTTGGAAGGAGACTTATTTTCATTAATCCGTAAGCAAGATGTTATGGTACACCATCCGTACCATTCCTTTTCCCGCACCGTGCAACGGTTTATCACTGAAGCCGCCGCTGATCCAGACGTACTCGCGATCAAAATGACGATGTATCGCACGTCAGGCGATTCTCCCATCCTGAATGCCCTAATCGCTGCTGCCGAAAATGGCAAACAGGTCGCAGTCTTGATGGAAATCAAAGCTCGGTTTGATGAGGAAAATAACATCATTTGGGCACGACGCTTAGAAAGTGCTGGCGTGCATGTGGTGTATGGTTTGGTGGGCTTAAAGACTCACACCAAAGTGGTGCTGGTGGTGCGGCGGGAGGAAGGACGCATCCGTCGCTATGTCCATGTTGGCACGGGTAACTACAACCCCAAAACGGCTCGGTTGTATACCGATCTCGGCTTGCTGAGTTGTCGGGATGATCTGGGCGCAGACCTGACGGATTTGTTTAATTATCTGACAGGCTACTCTCGACAAAAAGAATATCGTAAGTTGCTGGTTGCGCCTGTGAGTTTGCGGAGTCACATGACGGCGTTGATTCAGCGAGAGGCAGATCATGCCCGCTCTGGGGCTCATGCCCGCATCGTTGCTAAGATGAATTCCCTGATCGACCCATCCATCATTGCGGAGCTATATCGCGCTTCTCAGGCAGGCGTACAGGTTGATTTAATCGTGCGTGGAATGTGTTGCCTGCGTCCCGGTGTGGAGGGGGTCAGCGAAAATATTCGCGTAATCAGCATTGTTGGGCGATTTCTAGAGCATTCCCGGATTTTCTACTTTCACAATGCTGGAGAGGAGGAAATTTTCATCGGCAGTGCTGATTGGATGCAGCGGAACCTGGATCGCCGCGTGGAGGCAGTGGTGCCGATCGAGGATCCAATGATCGCGATCGACCTCCAGGAAATCCTGGGCATTCTGCTTGCCGACAATCGCCAAGCCTGGGATTTGCAGCCCGACGGACACTACATCCAACGCCACCCCACGGCTGACAGTCCTGAGCAAAGTTCGCAGAAGATGTTGCTAGACCTGGCTAGAGGCTAAAAAGATAAGCTAGGAGATTTGCGAAAAAGCCAGCTTGCGTAGGGTGTGTTGGGCAACGCCGTAACGCACCACTCATGTCTTTGCCAGGTGTTACTGATCACTCCTCAGATCTAGCTAAACCTGTTCAACGGATGAGCATCTTCTCTCTCAAAAATCCTACCTTGGCTTCCCCGACCTTAGCCCGTTTTCTACTCTCAAAAGATCTCATTCCAAATTACATTTCTTGATCTAGGGTTTATCCACAATCAACTAACAGTTGAAAACCTGTGGAATAGCTGTGGAAAAACAGTAAATAACTGTGGAAAACCGAGTTTGAAACAAAAGTTTAGACTTCTTTAAAAATAAAGGGGTTCACTTTTCAACTTCTCTGCTAAGGTTAGAGGCAATTTTAATAGAGCGTCTCTCCAGCGATTATGTGAGTAAGTATGAGTGCTGAAATGTCTCCTAACCCTGGTCAAATAAACTCGATCGAAGCTGATCTAATCGAACAAGATTTTGATGTCGATATCGACATTGATGAAGAAATGCTGGATGAGTTGGATAAAGATATCGATGCGTCCGAATTTGAGCCGAGAAAACCTCCAGTTAAATTTACGAAAGCAGAACGGTTAGGTTTAACCGATGATTCAGTTGGGTTGTTTTTGCGCGAGATGGCTCGCTATCCCCTATTAACTCAGGCGCAAGAAGTTGAACTGGCACGGGAAATTGCTAAAGGCGGACCGCAAGCTGAATTGGCGAAACGAAAGCTCGTGCGATCGAACCTGCGATTAGTCGTTTCAATTGCCAAGAAATATCTCAATCGAGGGGTGCCGTTTCTGGATTTAATCCAGGAAGGTGCAATGGGGTTGATGCGAGCTGCCGAAAAGTTTGATTATGAGCGGGGTTATAAGTTTTCCACTTATGCGTATTGGTGGATTCGCCAGGGAATTACACGGGCGATCGCGTCTCAATCTCGCACAGTGCGGCTACCTGTCCACATGGTAGAAAAACTGAATCAAGTGCGAAAAGCACGGCAAATGCTATCGCAAAAATTAGGACGAAAACCTACAAAACAAGAAATTGCGGCTGAGTTAGAACTCGATGAAGATAAGCTGGAACACGTCCTGGATGTGAGTCAGGGAACGCTCTCTCTCCATGCCTGGGTAGGGCGAGAAGAAGACACCGAACTGATGCAATTGATCGAAGACTCCGACACGGTTGCCCCAAATGAGTGCCTCGACCACAAATTATTGTGCGATCGGCTCAATTCTGTTTTAGAACATCTCAGCGATCGAGAACGAGACATTATCAAACTGCGGTTTGGGCTAACGGATGGGCAGCACTATACCCTATCTGAAATTGGCGAACTCTATCATCTATCCCGTGAGCGAGTCCGCCAAATTCAAGCCAAAGCAATGCGGAAGTTACGGCACCCACGCCGTCAGGCATTGCTTAAAGACTGGATGCGCTAAATAGTTCCATCAACTGCATCGGGAAATGTCGCTTTGAACTCATCCAATAAGTCATCCATTTCCTCGATCGCTTGATTCACATCAATTCGCAATGTCCCTAAGTTGGGTTGTTCCAGCAGGCGCAGCAAAAATTCGCGCTTACTGGCAATTTGGTTAATTTGTTCTCGCATGATTTGAGGATCAACCATTCCTACTCCTTTGCTGATTGCACAATTGGCTGTCATCTCACTCATTCTAAGGCAGCAAGAGAAAGCACAAGAAATTAAGGAAGACGTATTCAAGGCAACACCAGGATTTAATCCCACTTCTTTCTCTGGTTGGCAGTCCAAAACAGCACCAATCATTACCGTAGGAGTGTTGGTATTCATTATTGAGTTTCGTCATGGTTCAAAAAGCGACTAATCAACCCAATTACTTGGTGCGCTATCTCTCTTTGGCTCCCGTATTAGCAGTTGTGGCAACTTCCGTTGCTCTCTCTTTGTGGGCATTTTTCAATTATTTCTTCCCAGATTTATTAGCGCACCCTTTACCCTAAGGGCGCGGAGCAAAATTTTGCTTCTCTCACTCAGAGGGATCGTATGACTTGTAAGCTAGATGGCTTGGGCTTGCAAGTCTTTTTTTATACCAAATTTTTTATGTCAGGTTTTTATAGTGAATCAGGTATCTCAGCAGGGGCACAATACAAGACCTTTTTTCAGAATGGAGATTCTGCAAATTAATAGGGAAAAATAAAGCAAATGGGCGAGGCAGAATGCCTGAAAGCGGCGTTTTATGCCCAACTCTCACTCATCAGGGTTGCCATCCGTTGTTCCAAATCTTTCATCATCAAGAGTGACTGCAAGATGTACGACCTGAAACTGTTTAGCTTGAGTGATATGACAGAGTGCGGGGCAGCTTTGCGTAAATTGGGAGCAGGTGCCCACAGCATGGAAGAAGTTGCCGATTGCGTCGTGCAGTATTTGTATGAGCAATTTCAAGACGACCAAACTGGACAAAGCCCTTTTGCCCTGGTGCGCTGCTTCAAAACCCATCCCTATGGAGAATTGAGTCCAGACCTTCATGCGTTTGCCAAGATGATGCTGGGCAATCACGGGGAATCTCCCAGCATGAAATGCTTAACCTTGCTGGCAACGATCGGCGATCGCCCAGAATGGCAAACTCGGCAGGCTTCTCAGGGACATCAGGCAATTCCCCTGGTGAGTGAGCAACTGGTTGCCCAATCTCCCATGATCTCTCAACTGATTCGCCAAATGGGGCTGGAAATCGGAGCCGTGCTAGAACCCAGTCCTGACCTGATCATGGATTTGGAGCAGCGCACGTTTAATGTTTTTCTGGTTGCGGATGCGATCGCCAGCCCCTACGTTCCCGCTCAGGCGGAATTTGTAATTCCCTGCGGCATTCGTTCTGTGCTGGGTTTTGGTGGGATGCTCCCCTCAGGCAACTTGATTGCATTGGTGTTATTTTCTAAATGCCCCATTTCCCACGAAACCGCTGACCTATTCAAAACGCTGGCGTTAAATATCAAGATGGCGATGTTGCCCTTCGATCGCAATCGAGTATTTAACCAGCCGCTTCAGGTTTAGTCCATCCTTGCAAACAGATGCCCAAGTATAGCCGTTGCTTTGGGAAACGTGGCAACGACGAGTCAGAAAGCCTACCTGGAATCGGTGTTTGAGCGATGGGCTTTGTCGTCAGCTTTCTGACCAAAGCTGTATTTCGCTATCAAAGTTCCCTTCCTTTCAATCATGCAACGTGCTACGGAGAGTGTTAGGCGTGAAAGATGTTGCCGAAAATGAAGAAATTGCCGAATTACGGGCGCACATAACCGCCTTGGAAGAGTTGCTGGAGGTGTATGAACAGGAAACTCTGGAAAAATCGCATCGGCTGGAAAAGGCACTGAAAGAACTGGTTCATGCCAAGGATGCCCTGCAAATCCTCAAATCTATTCTGGAGAGTATGGGAGATGCGGTGATTGTGGTCGATCTCAGTGGCACTTTAGTTTTCAGTAACAATGCTGCCGAAAACCTGGGCTACTCGACAGAGCAATTAATTTCGCTGAATGATAGCCCAACTGTTCAGCCGTTTTATCACGGGACTACTCAAGCTCCCTTACTCGCCAGCGATTTTCCGATCAATCGAGCGATGGCAGGAGAATCCGTAGACAATTTAGAAATTTATCGTCTCGACCAGCAGCAGCAACAGCACTGGCTCAGTGTCACTGCGCGATCGTTCAAAGACGAACAGGGCACTTTAGAAGGAGCCGTTGCCGTCTTCCATGACATTACCCACAGCAAACAAACGGAACTGGCTCTGCGAGAATCCGAAGCCCAAGCCAGAGAACAAGCCCAGAAATTGCAGCAAACTCTCATTGAGCTACGCCGAACTCAAGCACAACTAATCCACACTGAGAAAATGTCGAGTTTGGGTCAATTGGTGGCTGGCATCGCCCACGAAATCAACAATCCAGTCAACTTTATCTACGGCAACATCAATCCGGCGAAAGATTGCATTGATGATTTACTGAGGGTGTTGCATTCTTACCAGCGGCATTTTCCCGATCCAACGCCAGCCCTAGAGGCAGAACTGGAGGCAGTTGATCTCGATTTTATTGAACAAGATTTGCCGAGATTGCTGAAATCCCTAGAGTTGGGAGCAGACCGGATTCGCCAGATCGTCTCTTCTCTCCGGAATTTCTCTCGCCTGGATGAAGCGGAAATGAAACCCGTCAACGTTCACGATGGCATTGACAATACGCTGTTAATTTTGCAAAGCCAGCTCAAAAGCAAGCCAAATCTGCGAGAAATTCACGTTATTCAGCAGTACGGAGATTTGCCTCTGGTCGAGTGCTATGCCGGACAGTTGAACCAGGTTTTTATGAATATCTTGAGCAATGCGATCGATGCTTTACACCATCTGCGGAGCGGTGAGAAGGGCGATCTCGTTGATTTAGAGCCAACCATTTGGATCCAAACAGAATTAGTCGGCAGCGATCGGCTATGCGTTTCCATTCGCAACAATGGACCCAGCATCGACCCCGTGACAATCACGCGCTTGTTTGACCCCTTTTTCACCACAAAACCCGTCGGACAAGGAACTGGGCTGGGACTCTACATCAGCTACCAAATCATCACCGAAAAGCACAATGGCACTTTAGAATGCCGTTCCGCGCCTGATCAGGGAGTGGAGTTTATTATCCATATTCCAATTCGCTAACGCCGATCGGTGTGATTTTCCAAAAAGCTGCTTACGATAGGGTTCAGATGATTGTATTGCATGAGATTGAACCGCTATGAGAAGCCCCTGGGAACGATTAAAACAGTTACCGTGGTTAGTCCTGCTTCAAACCGCTTTGCTAACGACGATCGTGCTCCTGGTGCTGGAGTACTTGTTATTTTTTAGTACACAAATTTCAGTCGTGAGACAAGTTCTGCAAGTCCTTGGCTCTCCTGCGATCGAGTTTATTACGCTTTTCGTTGTTGCTTTAGGGGTTGGCGCACTGGCAGTCCTGATTCTAGAACGCATGAAGCGGATTGCCATCAACACTGCAAGCTTGTGGGGACTGGTTGCCTGCCTGGCGATCGTGTTGTTGATTGAGCAGTCACTCGGCTTGTTTCCTGTGGGACTGGTGGGAATCGATTACCCTCAATTAATCGGCATTGTGCTGGGCATTTTCCTGAAAGGGCAACCTTACTGGAAATCCTATCGCCGTTGGTGAGGATTGTGCTCAAGAAGCGGGCGGTTCTCCAGGCGGCTGCTCGATGATATTGACCAAGCGTTCTAATGCCTCGGTCAATCGATCTAATCGCTTCAATGAGGTTTCTTGAACTTCAGCGATCGCTTGCACCGCATCACTTAAAGCAAAGATTTGATACCCCTGCTGCTGGACTTGCTCGACCAGGGCATCCATTCGTTGTGACAAGCGATCGACCGTATCAGTGGAAGCTAGGACGGCTTCTGCCACCTCCTGTACGATGACGGCTAGTTGATCAGATTGCAGATTCACTCCAAAAACCCAAATAACTTACTTGACCTGGATTTTAGCGAGGATTGTGTTTTTGTAATAGTGCAAGACGATCTGGCGATAGTCTCTGCCCTGCCGCGCCAGGTTATAAGCACCCCACTGGCTCAACCCCAAACCATGCCCAAACCCCTTGCCTTGAATTTGAAACGCGATCGGGGCGGATTGTGCCTTTTGCTTTGCAGGAGTCGAGGCAAACTCCGGTACAACTTTGAACTTGGTACTCCTTAAGTCCAGGATGGAACGCAAGGTTTCCCCTTTAATGCTGCGACTTCCAGCATCCCCCACCACTCGCATAGAGATGACTCGCCCCTGAGGAGTGGTTTGCTCTGGCTCCATTGCAATCACATTGCCCACGCCAGCAATGAGGGCACTGAGGTCAGCCCGCGAAAACGTTTTTGTCCACTCATAAACTGGGGTGCCTTGATCGAAGTCGGGCACACCCCGCAGGTAGGGCAAGCGTTGTACCCAGATATGCTCTACGTTTTCAGTGTGACCACCGGAGGCAGAGTGAAAAACGGCTTCAATAATTCGTCCTTGATTGATGAGAACCTGGCTTGCGGTGGCATTCACGGCGGATTGGGTGGAGGCAGTTTCGTCGCTGATGCCGCGATACACTTGCCATGCGGCTGTGTCTCCTAAGTCAAACACGCTATTCGCCGCATTTTCTCGCTGGTACAGAGCATAGGAACGAGCCGCCACAGCCTGAGCTTTGAGGGCTTCCAGGGGCCAGGACGGCACCATCTCCCCGCCTAACACACTGTAAAGGTAGTGTTCTAAATTGACGTAATTCACAGCCGTCAACCCTTTTGCGGTGGGCACAACCTGGGTGCGTCCGCGATACCACCGATCGCCAATGAACACATATCCGCCGTTGGTTGGCTCAATCCAAAAGTTTTGTCCCTGCCAGCGATCGAGTTTCACCTTACCCGCTTCAGGTTGGGCAACAAAGGCATTCATGGCAGCAATTTCGCCCACCTCTTTACCGGAACTGTCTCGCACCAGCGCACGGGTTGAACTGCCGACTGTCACCTGGCTCACGCCTTCTTCGATCGCCACTCGTAAGTCTACCGAAGCTTTCGCTGGAATCGCGATCGCCAACCAGAGCAAAGCAGAGAGCCACCAATTTTTCTGAGTTTCACGAACCAATACTGCCATGCGAGACAGCAGAAGCTCCTGGAAAGGTTTCATCTCCTCACTCCTCTAAACAGTGCCAAGCCAAACGGTGTCAATCGCAACGTGTCCCCAATTGCTTAAGACAGAATTCGATGCGGTGTTGCAACGTTGCTTAATGTAACTCAATTTTCTAAGAGTCGAGCATCTTCTCGACCTGGACAGAGTAAATCTGACCAGTGGAGCTATTTTGTTCTTTTCCCTACATCTACTGAACGTACAGCGAAACTTCAGGGCAAATGTTCATATCTAGCGTCAAAGATTCTTTGTAAATTTTTCTGAATTCAATTTCTTAACCCAATGGTGCCATTGGAACGAGCCTTTCCTGGAAATCGACCAACTCTCAGCCGCGATCGTCCCCCTGAATGCTGGACTTCATCAATTACTAAGGGCTTCTCTCCTGCCATTCCGCTCTTCTTCCTGCGCCTGTGTCACTATAGTCTCAGACACCGTTGAGTTCAGGTTGCAACAGTTTGCAAATCACATTTTTAGGAACAAGTTCTGGCGTACCCACACGATCGCGCAATGTTTCTGGAGTGGCTTTAAGATTGCCTCAAAGAGCCGAAGTTTGGCTATTTGATTGTGGAGAAGGAACTCAGCACCAATTTCTTCGCAGCGAGTTGCGAGTTAGCCAACTCACCCGGATTTTTATCACCCACATGCACGGAGACCACATCTTCGGGCTGATGGGGTTGTTGGCAAGTTGTGGGCTAGCAGGAAACCCCAACCGAATTGATATTTACGGTCCGCCTGACCTGGATGAGTACTTAAAGGCGTGCCGTCGTTATTCTCAAACCCATTTTTCTTACCCAGTCAAGGTTCATACGGCGCGTCCAGGAGTTGTGTTTGAAGACGACGAGTTTATAGTGAGTTGTCAGTCGCTCAAACATCGAGTGCCTGCTTTTGGCTATCGGGTTGCTGAGAAAGATCGTCCTGGACACTTTAATGTCGAGAAAGCGATCGCCCTGGGAATTCCATCTGGTCCCCTCTATGGCAAGTTAAAACGGGGTGAAACGATCGTCCTACCCGATGGCAGACACATTCGAGGTAGCGAATTTTGTGGTCCGACCCAAATTGGACGGAAGTTTGCCTACTGCACTGACACTGTTTACTGTGAGTCTGCGGTGGAATTAGCTCAGGAGGCAGACGTGCTGATTCACGAATCCACCTTTGCCCATCAAGACGCAGAACTTGCCTATCAACGGTTGCACTCCACATCTACAATGGCAGCCCAGGTGGCGCTAGGTGCTCAAGCAAAACAACTCATTTTGACCCACTTTAGCCCGCGCTACGCTCCCGGCAATCCCCTTGAGATCAAAGACTTGCTGCTAGAAGCCCGCGCCATTTTTCCCAACACAGAAATTGCCCAGGATTTTATGACGGTTGAAATTGCTCGGCAAGTGGAAACGGCACTCACTCACTCAACCCAGGCATAGAGCCTTACCGCTCCTGTCTGGCTAAAGATTGACGCAGGCGATCGCGAATTTGGGTGAGTTGGATCGCGTTATCCACAGGTTCCCGTGGTTGGGGTATTTCTGTGTTGGGCCAATCCGGCAAGTCAGAGCAGGGACACTCCAAAGCAGGGGGCAAGCCTGGACTGCGAAAAGGCACCGGCATCGAGCATCTGGCACAGGGATTAATTTCCCACAATGGCGAAAGCAACTGAGCGATCGACTGGTGTGTTCCTTCCAGATAGCAATCCTGGTTCATCATAATCTCTCGCCAAACTGCTTCAAATTCAGAACTGTAATGATTTCCCTGAATCACAGGACGAGGCAGGAGAGGTTTTTGCTTGTCTGGAATCACAATGCCCTTGCCCAGTTGAAACCAGTAAGCAAGATATTGTCTGATCTGTTGTTCGGATGCCATACAAAAGATGCAGCGAGGCTGCAAACTGAGATTGAAATTTAACTAATCTACGAAAACCTTAACGAATCACCTCAATCTACTTAACCTTTCTTAAGGAAGTAAATAGACTTTATTGGAAATAAGAATGTACTAGAAAATGAATAGCTTCCTCTAAGAATTGGTTGATTAAGCTGCTTTCTTTTGCACCTTAAGTTGACGATGAGTGAGCCGGAAGTTATGTAATCCGCAAGCGGTTTCCATGA
>JANRIN010000151.1:0-23403 GCA_033764965.1 Leptolyngbyaceae cyanobacterium bins.302
GCCTTGCATTCCACTGGATTCATTACTTACTACCAGCGTAGGCGGGGTACTTGACCCGGTTACGTGACGATGGGGAGAAGGATGTCCCCAGAGAGGCACTCCTCTCAGTCAGAAGGCGCAGCTTTCACGTCGCACCAACAACCCAATACTCCGGGATGTCTCGCACGGCGTATTCTGACTGTTTCGATCGGTAGTCCGTTGTTTTAGTCGATTCGCTCACCACTTCCACCACCAGTAAAGGGGCTGGATCGTTTAATTCAACCACAGCTTCCCGATTCCGCATCCCCTGCCACTGGTCTTGCAACAGCACGATGACATCAGGAATACGAGAGGTATCCCACCGACCCGAACGGGGCGATCGCACACTCACAACGGCTGCCAAGCTCACCCATAACAGACCTAAACGGGCAATCTCTGCATCAAATATTTTTTCCAAAAGCTTGAGAATTGCTCCATGCAATCCCGTCCCTACACCCATGTCAATCAGTTCTCCGTCTAGCAATTCATAACGAGTGTCGGTGCCGTCGTTGTAGGCGAGATACTCGGCAAAGGTGAGGCGTTTGGTGGCGATCGTCATGGTGGCTTGTGCGATAGCGGTATGGGTGTGACCTGATTTTAGCGAGTTTAACTTTGTTCGAGTAACACCACAGCATAGGCAGCAATGCCTTCTTCGCGTCCGGTGGCATCCAGTTTCTCGTTGGTGGTGGCTTTTACGCCGACCTGATCCGGTTGCAGGTTCAAAACTTTCGCCAGCCGATCGCGCATGGCGGAAATGTGGGGCTTGAGTTTGGGACGCTCTGCCACGATGACGGAATCAATGTTGCTGATCTGCCAGCCTTTGTTCTGAATCAGGCGATCGACTTGTTCCAGCAGTTGCAAGCTATCCGCTCCTTCCCACTTCGGATCAGTTGGTGGAAAGTAATGCCCAATATCCCCCAGGCTTAAAGCGCCCAACATCGCATCCATAATGGCGTGAGTCAACACATCGGCATCGCTGTGCCCCAACAAACCCAGGGAATGCTCAATTTTGATCCCGCCCAAAATCAGAGGGCGATCGAGCACTAAGCGATGAATGTCATACCCGTTGCCAATGCGAATGGAAGCCATGAGGAATCAACCTTTACGATGAACTTCCTGATTATAAAAGGCAGAAAGTGCCCCAACCCCCATTCCCTAGCCCCTATTCCCCAATCCCCTTCAAGCGATGCCACACATCTCGCTGTAATCGGTTGCTAAGTCTTCTTCGGTCAGGCTGTCGTAAGGATTTTGGGGAGTCCATAGGGTGTTCAGCACCAGCAAATAGCGGGGCTGCATATAGCGAATGTCTTCCAGGGTGTCCCGCAGCATGGAAGCTGAGTAAATTTCGTCAAACAAGGGGCGATCGTCAGCCGTACCCATCAGTAGAGTGACTACGATGTAAGCCGAGTTTTCGCCATTCGAGCCGATCGCAGGTTGTCGTTGAACTTGCCCATTCACGTTCGAGAGAGTTTCGACACTGTATTTACTTTGCTCTCGTAATAGCAGTTGGTTGTAAATGACTTCCGCCTCATCGATCGTGTTCACAGTTTGCGATCGGGCAAGGACGTGCGTCCAGTAGCGGGAATAGTCCAACAGCAGACGAGAAGTTTGCTGAAGCAATTCAAACAAACCATCAGACGTTGTAGTGTCTGTGGTTTCTGCTAATTCGTTGAGCAGTACTTGCATCCGACGAGCCTCTGCCCGCAAGGCAACTTGCAACAAACTAACCGTGACGATCGAATTCGTTAACTCGTTACTAGCAACCTCTGGCTGATCTACGTTATCTAATGCCTCTAAACCTTGCTCTGCATCCAATTCCATAACACCCTGCCTACAGGACCCCATTTCACTATTCTATGTAATTCATCCCTGAAAGCCAGGAAAACTAACGATTCTTGAACTAAAGCAGGCAGCAATTACCGGATGAGTAAACCGCAAGTACGAGTTGTGGCTGGGAAGTAATATTCGGTTTCTAGATGAAATTTTGTGAAAACCGGGTCGATAAACGGTTTAATTTCTTCTCTCCTGATAAAATATCTGCGTTCTGTCTTTGCTCCCCTTATGCTGCTGCCTGAGTCTTTCCGACTGTCTATTATGGCTGGTTGGGCTGCGATCGCCCTGACTGCACTCCCAGCTAAGGCACAACTCGAACTGATTCCAGACACTGCGCCCGATCGCTCCCTGAGTACTCAAGTTCTGCAAAATGCTTTGCCCAACGGCGATGTGATTACGGGGGGAACGCGATCGACCAATGGGCAAAACCTGTTTCATAGTTTCCAGGAGTTCAACATCCGGGAAAATCGAGGTGTTTACTTCCAGAATCCGACGGGAGTGCAAAACATCCTCACCCGCGTCACGGGGCGTGACCCTTCTGATATTCTTGGCACTCTAGGCGTGTTGGGCAGTGCCAACCTATTTCTCCTCAACCCCAACGGCATCTTTTTTGGTCCCAATGCCCGCTTGCAAATTAATGGTTCTTTTGTTGCCAGTACTGCCAACAGTTTCAGGTTTTCGGACGGGAGCGAATTCGGCGCTAACAACTCACTGGTTCAACCATTGTTGACGGTTAACATTACACCGGGACTCCAGGCGGGAACAATTTCTCCTGGTTCCGCCATTACCAATCGCGGCAATCTGGTAGCAGGACAGGATTTGATTTTGGAGGGCGATCGCCTAGATGTGCAAGGTCAACTGATTGCAGGTCGAGACTTAACATTGAAAGCACGAGACACGGTGCAAATTCGGGATACTGCTACCACTCCCTTTCTGGCTAGATCGGGCAGAGATTTAACCGTTCAAGGGAATCAAGGGGTTGATATTCTGGCGCTGAACACCACCCCTCAATCCCCTCCTTCCCTTACACCGAAGGCGCATACCCAAAGGGTTTTAGGAGGGGAAGGGGAGGTTGCTTTCCAGAGTGGCAGAAACCTAAGTCTAATCAGCGATGGCATCATTTCGGGCGATGCTCATTTCTCCAGCGGTGGTGAGTTTCGAGTTCGCAGTGTTTCTGGTAAGTTAGCAACCTTGACCAGCCTGTATGACCCCATTATCAGCAGCGCGGGAAATGTCGATATTGCCGCCGGATACACTGGAGCCTCTTTGCTGATTGAGTCGCAAGGCAGTGTGCGAATCCAGGGAGATGTCTTCATCGATGCACCCGATATCGTTTCGACCTTTATCGGCGATGATGCCATCCTCAGCACTCAACCCGGCTTGATCATTCGTTCCGGGCAAACCGCGTTACGATATGGCGGCAACAATCAAAATCCCCCTGACTTCGACAATGATGCGGTTCCCCCTAGGATTACGTTAGACAGTCCGGTGCGGGTAGTGCCGAATGCCCTTGGCGGTACGGTTAAACTCACCGCGGATAATGGTGGCATTACCTTCTACAGTATTGATGCCTCCAGCAGAACCGGGGGCACTGGTGGAAACATTGAACTGACGGCAAAAGGGGATATTCACAATACTGGCTTCTTTATCGATCCAGCTGTTGGATTTGTAGGGGCACTGGGTTCATTCTCCTATTCGTATGGTGGAAACGGGGGAAATGGGGGAAGCATCGCCGTGACTTCAATGGAGGGTAATATTCGGCTCGAGGGTGAGGGCGCGATTTCGTATTCATACTCATACTCGGATTCAAAGGATTTCGCAGACAATCCCAACACGGGAGGGGGGATTTCCTTTAACACGCAATCTGGCGATATCACCCTCACAAACTTATCCTTGGTCACATATTCGTTCTCATTCACTGACAGTGCAGGTAACGGAGGGCCAATTTCCTTCAACACACAATCTGGCAATATCAACCTCGAAGGCGTGGAGTTACTATCCTCTTCAATCTCAGCGATTGACGGTTATGACTCAGGCAACGGGGGAGCGGTTTCCTTTAACACACAATCTGGCACAATCTCTGTCACATCCTCAGAGTTTCAGACCATAAGCGACTCAAATTCAGCTAAGGGGGGCAACGGAGGGGCAATTTCCTTCTACTCCAACTCCGGCAATCTGAGCCTGAAAGACTCCCGCTTACAATCGTCTGCGAGTTCGTTTTCGGGTTATGCAGGCAACGGAGGGGCAATTTCCTTGCACTCCAATTCTGGTAATATCTATTTAACCAACTCTGTATTGGACTCATCCTCGTCTGTGCGTTGGAGTTCGGGCACTGCGGGCAACGGGGGAGCGATCAGCTTAAGCGCGAGAGAAGGGATCATCTCCGGAGGGCTTTCCGTCCTGAATTCGTTTGCGGTTTCCGTACTAAACGATGTTGAAGTTGAATATTCTACTCCTAGTGAGGGAATATCAGGGAATGGAGGCAAGGTGACGCTGGAGGCAAATAGTAGAATATCTGGGTTAACAGTTAACACGATCGCGTCGGATGGCAAATCTGGGGATGTGCAGATTAATGGCAATGGCAACCTGGCGATCGACCAAATCAACATTCTGACTGCTCAACAGGTTGCAGTTTGTTTCCGCCCTCCCTGTTCTGACTCTACCCCACCAACCATTATCAATTTAGGGAACAGAGGGCAGGCTGGCGATGTGAGAATTGACAGCAGCGGGGATCTCACCTTCCGCAATAGCGTCATCCAGAGCGACACTCGTAGCGGCAATCCGGCTGGCAATATCACGATTACTAGCCCTGGAGTGATCAGTTTTAACAATAGCCAGTTCAGCAGCAACACTTCTGGCAGTGGCAAAGCTGGAGACATTAGCATTAACGCTCCCGTTGTGAACCTGACAGCCCAATCTCAAATTCAGGCTCAAACGACAGAGACTAGCAGTGGCAGAGGCGGCAGCATTACGATTAATGCCCCCACCGCAGTCGCGCTGACTCGCACCGCTGATGGGAATCCAGTGATCTCTGTGAAAACTAGCGGCGCAGGCAAAGCAGGCGATATTACCATCAATACGCCTGTGCTGACACTGTCCGATGCAGCGGAAATCACTGCCACCGCGACCCAATCTTCCACCAGTCGCGAAGGGGGCGGTAGCATTACCCTCAATGCTTCCAGCTTGAACCTGGCAGGCATTGTAGGCGTGTTTGCCGAAACCCAAGGACAGGCTCCCGCTGGCACCCTTAATCTCAACCCTTACAGCAATCAGGCAGATTTACAAATTGCCCTCACGCCGAATTCCCAAATTTCTGCTTCCACGTCTGGTAGTGGTAATGGGGGCGATTTGCTGGTGTTTGCACCCCGATCGATTACTATTGCTGGTCCTGGAAAACTCGCCGTTGAAACCAGCAGCACTGGCGATGCCGGGAATATGACCATCACCACCTCGCAACTTAGCTTAAGCAATGGCGTAGAACTGTCTGCATCGACCTTTGGTGCAGGCACAGCGGGGGAAGTGCAAATTAATGCCGACGATTTGACGATCGCTGGTGGGGCAAGAATTTTGACGAACACCTCTGGCAGTGGACAGGCAGGAGACTTAATCATCAACGTCAGCGATCGCCTGTTACTCACCGCTCCAGGCACGGGCTTGTTTGCCAGCACCACCCCCGGTTCTACAGGCAGTGGCGGCAACATCATCATTGATCCGCGATTGGTCCAAATTGAGAATGGAGCCGCGATCGCCGTCGATAGTCAGGGTAGTGGCACGGGTGGTAGCATTTCACTTCGGGCAGGACGGTTAGAATTGCGCGATCGTGGCTTGATTACTGCCGAAACTGCCAGTGCTCAAGGGGGTAACATTACCCTGAATGTGCAGGGTTTAATCTTGCTGCGGCGCAATAGCCTGATTTCTGCCACTGCCGGCACAGCGCAAGCCGGGGGCGATGGCGGCAACATCAATATTCGATCTGCCTTCATCATCGGTGTGTTAGGCGAAAACAGCGATATTACAGCCAATGCTTTCACTGGACGGGGCGGCAACATCACCATCACTACCAATGCCATTTTTGGGTTGCGATCTCAGCCTCAACTCACGCCCTTCAGCGACATTACCGCCAGTTCCCAGTTTGGCTTGAGCGGCAGTATTGCAATCAACACCCTGAATGTGGATCCCAATCGGGGATTGGTTGCCCTGCCCACCAACCTCACCGATACCTCGCGCCAAATTCGGGAAGCTTGTACTCCCAGCAGTACAGCAATTGCCCGCAAAAATAGTTTTGTAGTCGTCGGGCGCGGCGGACTTCCTGTCAGCCCAGACGCTGCCCAAACGGGAGATCGTCCCTTAGTCGATTTGGTTTCTGTTGTGCCATCCAATACCGATCAAGCACGTTCGCTTCCAGAATCACCAATAGATGCAGCGGATGAGAGCCAGGGGGCGATCGTCGAAGCGCAAGGATGGACAACCGGAAAAGATGGCACCGTTTTCCTGACGGCTCACACCAACGTGAATTCCGTTCATGCTCCAGGTCTTCCCTTGCCGACCTGCATTTCGCGTTAATTTCAGGGATGGGCGTGCTGAAACAGCAACCGAATTGTTCAGACATTCGCAATCCTGGTAGGGAAATCCGAATTGCTGAGGTGTGGACAATTCTCTTACTACAATGGAAAGCACTTGCCGAAACTAGATAAAAGCAAACTGCATCAAACCTTGTGACAACCCTGGAGCAACCGACTATGACGACTGTGCTGGAAAAGGGCAACATTAGCATCCATACCGAAAATATTTTCCCGATTATCAAGAAGTGGTTGTACTCCGACCACGAGATTTTTCTACGAGAATTAGTATCTAACGCGGTTGACGCAATCCAGAAGCTGAAAATGGTGTCCCACTCTGGAGAATACGCCGGAGATTTGGGCGAACCTGAAATTGTGATCACGCTCGACAAAGAAGCCGGAACCCTCGCTATATCCGATACAGGCATCGGGATGACTGCCGATGAAGTGAAGAAGTACATCAACCAGGTGGCATTCTCCAGTGCGGAAGAATTTGTTGAAAAGTACAAAGCCAGTAGCGATCAGCAAATTATTGGGCATTTCGGCTTGGGTTTCTACTCCTCCTTCATGGTGGCAAAGCGCGTTGAAATTGATACGTTATCCTACCAGGTTGGCAATCCAGCAGTTCACTGGTCCTGCGATGGCTCGACTGAATTTGAGTTGAGCGATTCCGATCGCACGACTCGCGGGACCACCATCACCCTGCACTTGATGGATGAGGAAAAGGAATACCTGGAACCCTATCGGGTGCGATCTCTGATCACCAAATACTGCGACTTCATGCCCTTCCCGATCAAGCTGGACGTGAAGGAGGCACCCCAGGAAGCAGAACCCCAGGAAGGCGAAACTGAAACAGCACCTGAAGTAAAAGCACCGGAACAAATCAACCGCCAGAAAGCACCCTGGAAAGAGGCACCCAGTTCCCTCAGCAAAGAAGATTACTTAGAGTTCTACCGTTACCTCTATCCCTTCCAGGAAGAACCGTTGCTATGGGTGCATTTGAACACGGACTATCCTTTCGTGGTAAATGGCATTCTCTACTTCCCCAAGCTCAAACCCGATGTAGATGTCACCAAGGGACAGATCAAACTCTTTTGTAATCAGGTGTTTGTTAGCGACAACTGCGAGGAAGTCATTCCCAAATTCCTGCTGCCGCTGCGTGGTGTAATCGACAGTGCCGACATTCCGCTGAACGTCTCCCGCAGTTTCTTGCAGAACGATCGCACCGTGCGCCGCATTGCCGACTACATTGCCAAGAAAGTGGGCGATCGATTAAAGGAGCTTTACCGGGACGATCGGGATCAATACATCCGCAGTTGGCAAGACCTGGGCACCTTTGTCAAATTCGGCTCCATGAACGACGACAAGTTCAAGAAGCAAGTCGAAGATATTTTGATCTATCGCACCACTAATGTAGGGGAAGAAAAGGCGGAAGGCAGAGGGCAGAAGGCAGAAGGCGAAACGCCGAAAGTGGAAGTGCAATCTGCCGAAGGTGATGTCTGGCAGGACGTTTCCTCCCCCTCTTCCCCAACCCCCAACCCCCAATCCCCAACGCCCAACCCCGCCTACACCACCCTCAAAGAATACCTGGAACGTAACAAAACTCGGCACGAAAATCGGGTGTATTACTGCACCGATGAAGTTACCCAAGCAACGTATGTAGAACTACATAAGCAACAGGGATTGGAAGTGTTGTTTATGGATTCCTTCATCGATACACACTTCATTAGCTTCCTGGAACGTGAGTTTTCAGAGGTCAAGTTTTCCCGCGTCGATGCGGATTTGGATGAAACCTTAATTGATAAGGAAAAAGAAGCAGAGATTGTTGATCCGACAACCAACAAGACTCGCAGTGAAACCATTAAAGAACTGTTCGAGAAATCACTGAATAAACCTAAAGTGACCATTCGGACAGAAGCACTCAAAGCCAGCGATGATGCGCCTCCAGCCGTTGTGCTTTTACCCGAAAATCTGCGCCGGATGCGGGAAATGATGGCGCTGATGCAACAGCAATCGGTGGAGTTTCCCGATGAACACGTTTTGCTGGTGAATACTGCCCATCCCCTGATTCAAAACTTAGCCAACATCAGCAAAGGTGCTGTTGTGCAAACAGGCGGACAATCTCCTTCGGGCGAACTCGCCGACCTGATCTGTCATCATGTCTATGATCTGGCACTCATGGCACAAAAGGGCTTTGATGCGGATGGTATGAAAGCGTTCATCGATCGCTCCAACCAGGTACTTACCCGTTTAGCGGAGAGAGCAACTGCCTAATAAGGGATCAATTCAGACTTCGGAGTTTTTCCTACTGAAACTCTGAAGTCTTAGTTGTATTCACCTTGTGGGAGTGATGATTACGCCGTAAAACCTCTCGAGCTTGATCAAATCGCTTGGGTTAGGAAGCCATAATTAGTGACACACCAACACTGATGTATTAAATATCACATACCACCATGACGAGTATTCTACTCTAGAAAAAATACGGGAAATTGCGGGTTATTTACCTTAAACAGGTATTATCAAGACAATTTCGGTCTATTATCCCAAATCAGCTTTTATCTAGAAAATTTCCGGATAATGTGCCAACTGGGATGATTAACCCGAAATATTCAGTCTAACAAGTTGTTATACGGTAACCATTGGTAGGTAAAGAAGTTTTCAAAATCATGTCAGTTACAGCTTGGCTCCAACATATTTCCGCTAAGGGATTACAGAGGACAAAGAAAGATCCAGAGGTGTTTGAGCAAGTAATCATGGATCTTTCGCCTGCTGGTAGCGATGCGCCTTTAATCTCCAGCCTCTCTGAGCTGACATCTGCCCAAATTGATGTACTAAAGGAGATTACGTCTGAAATAGATTTAGTACTAAATCGGTGGTCAATCTACGATGTTGAAGTTTTGGAGGATTTGAAGAGCATTTTTCCAGAAATTTATGCTCGTCTCAAACCGGAACTTTATCTGATTGTGTCAGACGAGAAAGATTGTTCATATTTAGACTTAAACCGTGCATGGAGCCATGTTAGTAGCTTGTTCCTGTATGGAACGTCAATGGAACCATCTACTTTTGTCAGTAGAGTTAATAATTGCCACAGAATTAATATATTTGCTGGAAAGCAAATTGATCCAGTTGATAAGTTTTTTCCTATGCGCTACCAAGAAGTTGACGAAGTTCTGGAGATGGCACAATCTTTGAAAAAGATTGATGAGTGGGAAATTAGGCAACGATTTGAGAGAGCATTACAAGAACAGACCCTAGTTTATCGATATAGATGGGAAGAAGAGTCTTACTCTGTGCTGTTGGAATATTGCAAAGCCGTGCAAGCTTTTTATCAAACTGCTGCTGCTCAAGGCTTTGGAATCGTTAATGCTATTTCATGAACTGTTACTGTATAACAAGCGCCATGCAACGGACAGGCAACGGTTGTTGGTGTGGATGCAAAGGTGCGGGTTGCCGCTGATGGCGATCGTTAGATGGAGCAACTTCTCTGATAAGCCTCAATGGAATTTGTAGTTGAAGCTTGGTTTCACAATACTGCATCTGAAACTGCGGCTGAGATTCTTCGCTATGGTCTCGCTGCTGGAGGGTTTACTCCGGTCAGTATGCCAACCTCTCGAAAAAGTTATTGGGATCTTGTAACACTTCACCAACATAAAGTGTTTGTTGCACTGACACCTCGAACTGAAGATCATTTGGTCTCAACAGTTAAGTCCAGGATAAGTTGGGATGGAGGGTATTCAGCATTCGAGCAAGTCTTTATTCATCTCCTTAATCATCGACAAAGCGTTGAGATTGCAGAGTTGTTGTTTTCAACGCGAAATTCTGAACCCTACCCCTTCCTGACACACTCGTTTTATCGAGGATCATTTCCACCAACGATCGTGAATCTTGATGAAAAAGAAATTACCCAAAGAGGTGGGAGCAGTTATTGGATGAAGTGGGGATCAGAACTACACTTCATCGCCAATGAGGTATTTGAACGAACTCAAGTGGATGCAGGTAGTTTTGCTCATAGTCTGGCTGCTGAGGTCATTGCTCTAGAGGGAGGCGTGCTGCTTGATTGTGGCTGGACAAAAGAGTTTGCGCTCCCCTGGCAGTTAAGCTCCATCTAATCGGGTCGAGGAAGGCGTTTAACCTTCCCCTCTCACACCACCCTGCATGCGGGTCCGCACAGGGCGGTTCATGAAGACGCGCCGACAACACTGAAGGTCTTAAGCATATCCTTGAACGTTCATCCAAAGAGTCCGAATTGATAGCAATCCCTGTTGCTCTAACCACTCATTCGTCATCCCCGTGTGCGTTGCTAACGTCTTTGACAAGCGCCAATAGCCTTTACGACTAATGCCTGTCAAAATCGCTTGCCGCTTGGTTATCCCCAGTTTGAGCAAGTTGGCAATGCGCGTTCTCGGTCTACGCCACTGTTGACCGTACCACATCCGCATCCGCCGCCTCAGCCAACCGTCTAACTCCTCAATGGGGGAGTAATGTTGGGAAATGCCAAAGTAGTTCATCCAGCCTCGCACGTATCGGTTCAACCGTTCGATGCGTTCTGCCACCCTTGACTCCCCAACTGCGAGAAGTGAACCCTTTGAGTCGGTGTTTGAAGTCTTCCAAGGCTGGGTCGGATACGAAAATCCGAATGCCCCGGAAAGTAAACCCCAGGGATTTGAGGTCTTCGATCTTGACCACCCGACTCTTCTCACGATTGACCTTGAGTTTGAGCTTTTGGGTTAGGTAATGGCTCATCTTCGCCATCACCCGTCGCCCTGAGCGTCTACTTTTGACCAGGATCACCAAGTCATCCATGTAGCGGACAAAACGATGCCCTCTGGCTTCCAGCTCTTTATCGAGATCATCCAACAGGATATTGGACAATAAAGGCGATAGAGGTGACCCTTGCGGTGTCCCCCAATCTGTCGCCTCTATCGTGCTGACCAACACTCTTGCTCTCAGGTAACGACTGCACCCACGAGTCAAGGCACAGGCTTCAAAGACGACCAATGGAGATTAACGCCTCTGTGGATGAGCAAGAGCATATGGTGTTGGCGATCGTATCAAGTGAGCTAGCACGTGAGGGATTGGTGGAGTGGCGACGGCAGCACACAGCACCAACTAACAATCCCAATGCAGTTGAGAAGCCAGATGAATCAAATGGCAATTCGCAGGACAGCAGAAATCAAAAGATCAAACCAGTTTCTCCATCATCATTTCGTTTCGATTCATACTGCTTTTCAGCAACGCTCAATTATCCGATACCTTAGAAAGAGAACTCATTTGGACTGATTGTTATGCCTCCCCGTTGGTCTCGTAAGCCCGATCGTGCCGATCCTGACTTTCGTCGTTTAGACGATCGCATGACCTTTGCCACCCATGTTGCTGCTTTTGCTGCGATTAACTCTGGGCTGTGGTTTTTTCGCGTCCTGGGTGAAAAAACTTCTGCTACAGGCTTACCAGGCGGTCTTCCGATTACTCCCTGGATTACAACGGTTTGGGCAACAATTTTGGTTGCCCACGCGCTATTCATTTTCGCGATCGCTAAATATCCAGAAACAACCACTTCTCCCCCCAAAGGAGGTACAGGATTTGGTTCAAATGCCGGTAAATGAAGATTTGAGGGCACTTTGATGACAAATACAAGCTCCAGCCGCGCAGTCGAATCCTTAGCGGCTGAAATTGGTCAAAATATTTATATTGATGTAGCAAAATGGCACTTATACCTGGCAGATGCTCACCTGCACACAGTTTTGGCTGAACAAATTTATCCACTTCTGGCAAGCAACGAACTTGCTGAGAATAAGGTGCAGCAAATTTTGCAAAATATTTCTGTGAAATTAGGCGGGGGTAAGCGAGAGTTACCGCTGTCTGACTTGATTCCGATGCAGGCGCAAGTCAACTTGATGGATTTATTGGAGGAGTTTCAGCGCAATCTTTAACTTGCCTCAAGATAATTTACCTCGGCGGGTTGAATCTCTGTCACGACTTCGTAATAGGTTGTGCTGGGGGTGTCTGCAAACAGTGGCATCATCTTTTTCAAGACTAGCTTATGGGCTTCTGATCCCTCGTTGGCTTTCATGCTGTCTTCACTATCCCAAAGGATGACGGCGATTCCCCGCTCGGTGCCTGTTTCTTGCAAAAGGTAGGCACCCTTGAAGCCTTTGCCGTAAGTGGCAACGGCTTCCTGATAGATCTGGCGGGCTTCATCAAATTTGCCCAGTTGGAACTCGCCGATCGTTACATGGGCGATTTTGTGGGTTAAAAAGTCTTGAAAGTCTTCCATAGGTTACTCCTGGGCATGGCTCTTTGATGGACTGTAGATCTTCTCAAGCCAAAAGTTCAGGAATGTTAGCTTTTTTTCGCATTACTTCAGTCTGGCAAGGTTTTTAAGCTTTAGGACTGTAAACAGTTCATCAGCACGGATTCGAGTTGACCAATATTAATTGGCTTGCTCAAATAGGCAGTGGCTCCAGCGTGTAGAAACGTTTCTCGATCGCCCGCCATTGCCATTGCCGTAATGATAACTACTGGTAAGGACTGGAAGGTTGGCTGACGGCGGAGGATGTGCAGCAGGTCTAGACCAGTCACAGTACTGGATAGCTGCACATCCAACAAAATCAAGTCAGGGTTGTGCTCTTGAACAACCTCCAGAAAGCGATCGTTATTAGCACGGTGCAGCACCTGATACCCACTCGCTTCTAAGTAATCCTGCAACAAAATCGCACTCACCGCATCATCTTCCAGAATCAGAATTCGCCCCTTGCGCTCTAACTGAATAGGCGGCAGTTTTTCAAAGGATGACGCAACTTCTGGGAGATGACTTGCTTTCCTATCGACGTTAGGAAGATACAGGGTAAACGTACTGCCCTGCTCTGGCAAGGACTCTACAGTGACATCGCCGCCGTGCAATCGTGCCAGCTTACGAGTTAGCGCCAATCCTAAACCCGTACCAGCATAACGACGGCTCAGTTGGCTATCGAGCTGGCTAAAGGGTTGAAATAGTAGAGGCAGTTTGTCCGCGGCGATGCCAATTCCCGTATCTTTGACGACGAAAGCAACACCCTGCAGGTGTTTTTTCACAGTTAAACAAACAGAGCCAGAGGGAGTAAATTTGACAGCATTAGATAACAAATTCAGCAGCATTTGCTTGAGTCGGCGCTCATCGGCGTAGCAGGTTTGGGTATTTTGTTCTACACACTCCACCAGTTGTAAACCCCGTTCTTGAGCCTGTTCGCGCACCAGCGCCAAACAATAAGTACAGAGTTCTGGAACAGATAATTCTTTGGGGCTAATCGTTTCTCGTCCTGACTCAACTTTCGCCAGGTCTAAAATGTCATTAATCAACATCAGAAGATGTTCGCCGCTGCAATGGATGTGATTGATGTATTCCAACTGCTTGGCGGTGAGACTGCCAAAAATTTCCCTTTGCAAGATTTGAGATAAGCCAAGAATCGCATTCAGCGGAGTTCTCAGTTCATGGCTCATCGTTGCCAAAAACTCACTTTTGGCGCGGTTGGCGGCTTCGGAAAGAAGTTTTTCCTGCTCTAGTTCTTGGGTTCTCTGTTTCACAAGCTGTTCCAGGTAAGCGTAGCTTTGGGCGTTGCAGAGGGCGATCGCGGCGTGTCCCGCAATGCGATGCAAAAACTGCACTTCCTCCTCTGTGAATGTGCGGTAGTAAACAGTTGTAAAAATGCTCAAGGCACCGAAGATCCGATCGCGGATCACAATCGGGACACTCAAAACCGATCGACATTGCCACTCTTCCACTTCAATTTTCTGGGCTGGGGTGGTTGCTTCCAGGCTCAAGTCGAGGCTGTAGAAGGCGCGTCCCTGGTTGAACTCTGAGTTTGGATCGAGCAAGTCTGGCCAGGCTGCAATGGGGAACTGAAAGCTCAGCATGGAAGGGACGGCTTTATTGTCCCGCCACTCGTGCATCGCTTTAATTTCTCCATTCAGCAGAAAGATAACGGCTCGGTCAACCCCGAAACCCTCTCCCGTGCGATCAACAATTTCTTGCAAGATATTTTCTGCATCCAGGCTGGAGTTCAATGCCTGACTGAGTTGACTCAGTAGATGTTCTCGCTGTGCTTGTTGCTGGAGTTGAGTGAATAGTTGTGCCTGTTGAATTGCGATCGCAACTTGAACTGCTAACTGCTGCACCAGGTCAATTTCCCACGATCGCCACTGACGGGCGGCATCGCACTGATGCACAGCCAGCACCCCCCACAGACAGCTTCCCTCCTTTAAGCCAGTTTGGAGCGTGGGTTGCTCCGGGGCAGCACCATCGTTGTACTCTGTTCGCAATGAAGAGGGGTTACTTTGAATAATTGGAACTACTAGCTTGGCTTTCACCTGAAGCTGGTGCATGAAGTTCAAATATTCGGTTGGCAAACCCTGAGTTTCGATGTTGTGTACCACATAGGTTTGCCCTCGTTCATACTGGGCATTGGAGTCGCGATACCAGATTTGATGGGAAGGTACGCCTGACGTAACATCCCATTGAGGCAGAACAGAAGCTGCAACCAGCACCCCATGTGGACCATCAAACTGATAAATCAGGACGCGATCGGTTTGGAGGAATTGACGAATTTCATCAACGGTCCGATGCAAAATTTCTTCTAAATCGAGGGATTCTCGAATCCGGAGGGCGATCGCTCCCAGCAGTTGATCCCGTCGAGCTTGATTTTGCAACCGCTGCTTTGTCAATTGATGCTCCAGCGTCATGGAGATCGAAGAGGCGGCAGAGCCTAATAGATTGATTTCTAATCCATCCCAGGAACACGCTTCGTGGCAGTTATCAAACCCGACAAATCCCCAAAATTTTTGATTCACCAGGAGCGGAATCAGCAAAATTGACAGAATTCCTTGAGGCTCTAACACTTCTCGTTCGGCTTCAGGAAAGTAATCACTGGTACAATTCACAATTTCGCCCCGCTCCAAAATCAGTCTCCAAACCGGGCAAAATGCGTCATAGGAGAGGTTTTGCAGCAGTGCATTATCAATTTGAGGATACACTGCCTCAGCGCACCACTCGTAGCGTTGACTCATCAACAAGCTACCCGCCTCGTCCCAATGATTCTCGAAGAGATAAGCACGATCGGCTCCAGCCACTCGCCCCAACGGCTCCAACACTCTTTCATAAACTCGGTCTTCGTGGACGTGGGTTAGCAGCCGAGCTTGCACCTTGACCAAGGTGGTCAAGAAGCGTTCCCGTCGCGCTAAAGCATCTTCACTGCAGCGTAGGGCAATTTCAGTGGCTCGACGATCGCGAATTTCTGCCTGGAGCGCTTTGTTCGTTTGGGCAAGTTCCTGAGTTCGCTGCATTACCCGCAGTTCCAGGTCGTCGTGTGCCTGCTTCAAGGCTGCTTCTACCTGTTTGCGATCGCTGATGTCATGATTAATTTCCAAAATTTCCAGCGGGTTGCCCTGAGCATCGCATCTCAAGACCTGACGACTGGAAACAATGACCTGGCTTCCATCCCGGCAAGTGTGGCTTAACTCGCCTTCCCAGCGAAAATTTTGTAACAGTTGTGCTTTGATTTGGTCAAGGGACTGAACTCCTTGAGCTTGGAGCAATTGATGTACATTTTGTCCCAGAGCCTCAGCCTCACTCCAGCCATAGGTTTGTTCTGCCCCCCGATTCCACACCGTCAAAATGCCATCCAGATCAAAGACCAGAATTGAGTCGTGGGTGAGGTTGATTAGGGCAGCTTGAGCTTTCAACAGTCCAGCTTGTTGCTCTAGCACAATCTGCGCTTGCTTTTGATCGGTAATATCAAACGAAACGCCAACAAACCCGATCGGCTCTTGATCGCTATTTTTCAGGACTGTATGCTTCACTTCTACCCACACTGGAGAGCCATTTTTCCGGTGTAGTAATAAATCTCCCTCCCATAAATCTGCCCTGAATCCCTGGCTCACCATGTGTCTGGCAATCCGCTGTCCATCCGCAGGCTTGAGTACTGAGAGAATGTTTTCCCCGCAAACCTCGGTGGCTGTCCACTGATACATTTTCTCAGCGTAGTGATTCCAGTACAAAATGGAGCCAGTTAAATCTGTCGCGATAATGGCATTGCAGACCTGATCGAGCAGGGATAACTGAAACGCATTTTGCTGGGCGTAGCTGGCGTTTTGTTGTTGAGCGATCGCCAATTGCTGCTCAAGTTGGCGATATTGATGCTCAATTTTGAGCAATGCCTCTTGCAAATGAGATGCAGCATCGTCTCGACTCTGTTGGTGCAAATTGCTACAGTGTTCCAGGCTCATAATTTTCCTAGAAAAGCCCTTTCCGCTTCACTTGACTTTGTGATCTGTTCTTGCAGCAGTGGTGATGAGTGAATTTACTAAATCCCTGCGTTGTTCGTCCCGAATGAATGTACTGTATTCGATTTGGTCATGAAGACTTAAAAAGCGATAAAAAGTTCTTTTAATTGAAACTATAGCTGCAAAATAATCGCAAATTGAGCCAGGGAATTTTAGAGATACTACTCAATTTTTCCCAATTCTCTTGCAAAAGTAGTGTTGTAATGAAAGGTAAAGAAACACCGTCATGGGTCGTTTGTTGCTTTTCCATATTTACGTGAGTAATGCCTCAAACTTCTTTACAAAACCTTGCTGCAGAAGCAACGAAGGGCGATTGCCTGATCAGCTTCCCGACGGATACCGTTCCAGCCCTGGCAACTCGTCCTGATCGCGCCCATTTAATCTTTGAGATGAAGCAGCGCAGCCTGGATAAACCGCTGATTTTGATGGCGGGCGAGGTGGCTGATCTATGGGATTACGTCACCGGAACTCCCCAGGAACGCCAGGTTTGGGAGCAAGTTGCCCAACGGTATTTGCCGGGAGCGTTAACCCTGGTGCTGCCTGCCAGTGATCGCGTTCCTGCCTCTCTGAATCCCAAGGATCCTAGTAGCATTGGGGTGCGGGTGCCCAATCATGCGATCGCTCAAGCCATCTTGCGGAAAACAGGACCGCTTGCCACAACCAGCGTCAACCGTTCGGGTGAACCGCCCTTACAAACCATGCCAGAGATTGACCGACAGTTTCCCGACGTTCTGACGTTAGCGGTATCTGAATGGTCGGACTTGGCTGGGGCAGATCCAGCACTGTTAGCGCAAGCTTCCGGGGTGCCGTCTACGGTTGTGCGCTGGACTCAACACGGCTGGGAACTCTTACGGCAAGGGGCAATTGTCCTGGAGAACATACATGGATAGTGTGAATGCGTTATGGCTTGGCTTGGGTATTGCGATCGGTTGGGTTGGGCACTGGTTGCAGCGGCGCTCTAACTCGTCCCAGTCGCTTGCGGCGGTGGTTGGAACAGACAACCTTTCCCAAGTAAAAGAACAATTGCGCCAAACCGAGATGGCTTACCAGATGGCACTCCAAATCAGCCAGTTCAAAGGGAGCTTTCTGGCGCGTACATCCCATGAATTGCGATCGCCTATGAACGGCATCATTGGGATGCACCAACTGATTTTGGCGGACTTAAGCGACAGCCCAGAAGAAGAACGAGACTTTATTGCCCAGGCAAATGCCTCTGCCCTCAAAATGATCAAGGTGCTGGATGAGGTGATTGATGCGGCAAAGGTAGAGCATGGCACAAATTTGCTGGCTCTACAACCGATTCAACTGACTATTCTTCTGCGAGAAGTTCACACCCTAACACACCTCCAGGCACAAAATCGCAACCTGCACCTGACGATCGCGGATCCTGACCCAGAATGGTATGTGCTGGCTGATCCCCAACGATTACGTCAGGTGCTAGTGTCCTTAATCGATAGCGCGATCGCTCAGATGGACGAAGGATCCATTGTTGTTGCAGCCTCCTGTATGCCAGACTCCGACTGCTGCCAAATCCAGATTGAAACCACTGTCGCAGCATCGCAATGGTTGGATGGGGCGACGCAACCCTCTACTTGTGGGCATGCCCAACCCGGGGAACAACTCGACAGAGCCACCGTCCTGCAACTGGCGAATCAACCCTTTCCCCATCCCGGCTTTGTGTATGCCATTGCTCGATCGCTGATGCAGTCGATGCAAGGACAACTGGAGTTAAGCCTGAACTCAGGGAATGACTCCACCGAAACAACCCAGCTACAATGCACGATTCCTTATCTTCGCCCCGAAGCTTCGGTAGACTGAAGAGAATTGAACTTTATCGCAGTCCTTTGTAACTAGCCATGACCGGGAATTTACCAGATCCTTCCTCCGATTCCGCCAATGCCGTTTTAGCTACCCGATTCCGCAACTTTTTGATTGCGATGGTGGCGATCGTCCTGAGTACTGCCGTTTTCTTGGGCTTGAAAACAGAAACCGCGCCCGGATTGTTAAGCGCAATGGCAGAAGACTCGGTTCCCTACGAACAAGCTCTGACCAATGGCAAACCCACCTTTATGGAGTTTTACGCCAATTGGTGTACGAGTTGTCAGGCGATGGCATCCGATCTGGAGGAACTGAAACAGCAGTACCGCGATCGGGTGAACTTTGTCATGCTGAATGTAGACAACAGCAAATGGCTCCCAGAAATTTTGAGCTACCGCGTGGATGGCATCCCCCATTTTGTATTTTTGGATAATCAGGGCAATACGATCGCTCAAGCCATTGGCGAACAACCCCGTTCCATCCTGGCTTCCAACTTGGTTGCCCTGGCAGACGGTGCGCCCTTACCCTATGCCCAAGCCACCGGACAAACCTCTTCCTTCTCATCTCCAGTCACTCCCAAAACTAGCAAAACCGATCCCCGCAGTCATGGTGCTCAAGTCGCTGGGAGTTGAAACGCGATGTTATCAACAGAATTATTGGCTTACTACCGTCATTTGTGTCGATCGCGGTTCACCGTTGTGGATGTTGAAACCACGGGGCATCGTCCCCCGTTGAGTCGGGTAATCGAGGTTTCTGTACTTCAGGCAACACTAGCAGGCGGGATCGAACGGCAACAAACTCACCTCATCAATCCCCAGGTTAAAGTTCCGGCTGGGATCACACGCTTTACTGGCATCACGCAGGCAATGGTGGATAGTGCGCCTTACTCTGCTGAAGTTTGGCGGGAATACCTGCCGCTGCTCTCCGAAGGGGTGTTGACTGCCCATAATCTGGCATTTGATTACGGGTTTCTCAAATCCGAGTTCAACTTTGTGGATGTGCCTTACGTGCGATTGCCAGAGGAGCAACTGTGTACGGTGAAGTTGGCGCGATTACTGCTGTCAGATTTGCCCTCTCGCAGCTTGCCTTACCTGGTGGAGCATTTTGGCTTTGATGTGGGGCGATCGCACCGGGCGGAAGCCGACACTCAAGCCTGTTGGTTGCTGTTGGAGCACTTGCTCGGTGAAATTCAGTCCGAGTCTGACGACGTGTTGCTGGAACGATTTGGCAATCAATGGATTCCGCTCACGGTTGCAGCAGAAATTTTACAGGTGCCCAACCGCCAAGCAAAAATCTGGCTTAGGGATGCCCAGATTTCCTATCGCTTAAAGGGTCGCTACAACACGCCCATGTTTCAACGAGCAGCCGTGGAACAAATTTATCGAGAACGCTCAGGGTAGGGCAATTCCTCGTGGTTGCCCTCTGTTAAACCGAAGTCGATCGCAGTTCCGCTAACATCTTGCGGAGGCTATCCCGCCAGTAGGGAGGATGTTCTCCCAGCAGGGCAGTAGTTTTCTGAAGCGACAGCACAGAGAAGGCAGGACGACGAGCAGGCGTAGGATAATCTTCCGTGGTGATGGGCACCACCCGCTGCACTTCCAGCGGAAAGCCCAATGCCTTTGCTTCCTCAAAAATGGCGATCGCAAAATCGTACCAGCTACACACGCCGCTATTGGTGTAGTGATAAGTGCCTGCGGTATCAGAGTTGAGTTGGGGGGCAAGTTGGGCGATCACGGTTGCCAAATCTTTCGCCCAGGTTGGCGCACCAATTTGATCCGTTACTACTCGTAACTCTGGACGCTGGGCACCCACCCGCAGCATCGTTTTGACAAAATTCCCTTTACCCTGCACTCCATACACCCAGGCAGTCCGCAGGATCAGGTGGTTTTGGCAATTTGCCCGAACGGCTTCTTCCCCTAAAAGTTTTGACTGTCCGTAAACGCCTAGGGGATGAGTGAGATCTGCATCTAAATAAGGACTGCTGTTCTTGCCATCAAACACATAATCTGTCGAGATGTGAATCAATCGGGCTGACGATTTTTCAGCTTCTTCCGCCAACACCTGGGGCGCTTTGCCATTGATGATATGAGCCAGTTCGACTTCACTTTCTGCCTTGTCCACAGCCGTATAAGCCGCCGCATTCACAATCAAATCAGGTTGGCTGTCCTGGATGGTGGGGCGAATAGAATCGGGATTCGATAAGTCCCACTGGGTGCGATCGAGGGCAATCACCTCCCCCAACGGAGCCAGTGTTTGTCGCAGTTCTGCCCCAACCTGTCCGTTTGCACCAGTCAATAAAATTCGTGTCATGGGAGCCTTTGCCGCAATCTTGCAAGTGGTTTAACGAACCAATCTGATTCAACCATACCCATTGAGACATTGAAAAAGCGTGAAATCACTGGAATAGGGTATGAAATTTCAGCAAAGAAGCAAGGCAAAATTCAGTAACCTACGGTGCCAATTAATTTGACAGACTGACCAGAAAATAGTACATTTTTACCATTACACTTCATCGCTCCTATTAACGAACAGCCTCCAGCGTGTGTTGGGGGCTTATTTCTTAAATCCATTGTTGAGGACGCATTCCTCGCACGTAGAGAATTTGCTCGGCGCGAAAGATTTCTGCCTCACTGCCACTCACCACCAGCAGATAATTTCCCTGAGCAATCTGAGCCATATAGCTTTTGGCAAGGCGTTCCGTGATACTTTGGCTCACAAACATTCCTAAAGCGCCGCCCGCTAACGTGCAGGCTCCAATGGTTGAAAGCAGGTAGAGCAAAATGGTGCCCATGACAAGTTCTCCGACTCCCGGAACTGCCAGCAATCCCAGTCCAATCAACAATCCGCTTACTCCACCGGTGAAATTTCCCACGAGAGCGCCCCGTTTTCGACTGGGAACTGCCCCTGTGACCGTTTCCAGATTGGCTTCATGGAGTAGCTCTTTGACTGGAACTGCCTCTGGATACCCTGAATTCCGCTGACGGGAAAAACGGGTATCTTTACCAATCAGAAATATTTGCGCGAGTGGAAATCCTGACAGAACCAGTTGGTCAACGGCTTGACCGATCGCGTCCAGGTTTGGCAGAACCGCGATCGCCCGTGTGTATTGAGTTTGAATCACCATTCCCCACCTCTTCCCCATGCAGCAAGGAACTTTGTAGCTTATATAACCAATCTATCCTTCTGGCGGTTGCAATGGGGGCAGCATGGGCACTTTCGTCTGCTAAGAATATTGAACAGATTGCCTGCTGATGTAACGAAATAGTTGCGAAGTATGGCATCCGAATAGTGTGTCTAATTCATGATCCGTGAGTACAATTCCAGGGTTCATTCTGATTCGATGACTGGGAGTTCAATGATTGGCTTGAAGCGAGCTTGGGCAAGGGTTGGGGCAATTTTGATCGGATTGCTCCTGGTGAGCGTGGTTGGACTGCCTGTGCCAGCGATCGCGTTACCCATCTCTCTTCCCTTAGCCCAAACGTCCCTGGACGATCTGCATCAGTATCAACAACGCCTCGATCGCCAAAAGTCTCAAGTATCCGAAGAGCGCGATCGCCTGGAAAATTTGGAAGAAGCTGCTGGTCAGACCCTAACGGGGTTGCAGCGAGGCATTACTAAAACCACCAAAACCCTGCAAGTCAACGAGTCTCAGCTACAGAAAGAAACTCAACGCCTCAAGCGCCTGGAAACTCAACTGGCACTTGCCGAGCAAGCCTATGCCCAGAAGCGATCGTCCACCATTGCCCGATTGCAATTTTTGCAGCGACAGCGACAGAATCAGGGATGGGCGGTTCTGTTGCAAAGTCAAAGCTTGAATGACTTTTTAGATCGTCGCTACCAACTTAAGCGAGTGCATGAAGCGGATCAAAAAACCTTACTGAGCCTTAAAGCAGAAGCAACAAACCTCGATCAGCAGCGCAATTCCCTGGAGCAAACCAGAACAAATATTAGCTTAATCACCCAACAATTACTGGCACAAAAAGGCGAACTGGAGAAACTAGCGGTGGATCAAAAAAGCTCGATCGCCCGTTTGAAGACCGATCGCCGAGCAATGGAGCTTGCCGAAACTCAGCTTGAGCAAGATTCTCAGGCACTCATTTCCTTAATTAATCAACGAATTGCCAGCGGCGAACGAATGGCATTTCGGGGTAGTGGACAAATGCTGTTGCCCGTGTTGGGCGAAATCACCAGTCCCTTTGGTTGGCGAATGCACCCCGTTTTGGGATATGAACGGTTTCACGCCGGACTGGATATTGGGGCAGACTACGGGGCGGGAATTCGAGCCGCGGAACGGGGAATTGTGATTTTTGCGGGTTGGTATGGGGGCTATGGCAATGCCGTAATCCTTGATCATGGGGGGGGAATTACGACACTGTATGCCCACACCAGCGAATTGTATGTGGTCGAGGGGCAGTCTGTTCAGCGAGGGCAAGCGATCGCGGCTGTTGGCTCCACAGGGCTTTCAACCGGTCCGCACCTTCACTTTGAGGTCAGGCGGGATGGGGAACCCACTGATCCGATCGCCTTTCTCTAACCCCAACCCTTTTCCCTAGAAATGCTATACTTGCAATGCACAATTGTGCAGGGGCATGTAGCTCAGAGGATAGAGCACCAGATTCCGGTTCTGGGTGTCGCAGGTTCGACTCCTGCCATGCTCGTAGAGGTTAGGCATTGGTCATCAGTTATTGATCATTGATTCTTTTAATGGGTGGGTAGTCAGGAGCAATAGTCCGGACTGAATTTTGACGAGAAAGCTACCCATCGACTAAGGTGCAATTATCAACAAACACACCGGATGGGTAGCCCAATGGAAGCTATTGTACAAAGCCTACTGAGCGAAGTGGGCAATTTCGCAAACCGC
>JANRIN010000163.1:0-10277 GCA_033764965.1 Leptolyngbyaceae cyanobacterium bins.302
ACCCACATACAACCAAGAGTTCAACCTTTGATGGCAGTAATCTGCTGCCGGGTTGGGTAGCTTATGTACGGGCTGTTTACCGTGATTCGGCTACCAACGAATCGCACCAAAGCGTTAGCTGAAGGGCCTGGTGGCGATCGCCTTGAAGACACGAAGCCAGAGGATACGTCTGACCATCAAGGCTGTTTGCGCGTTGCCCTGAGCCGTCCATTGCGAACCCGTATGATGGGTGGTGTGGGAGCTGGAGGGGAAAACCCTCCGGCGACCCGATTAGCTAGCTTTTTCCACAAATCACCTCCCCACTGTGCAGGTCATTTGTGTACTCTTCGATAGCGGTCAAACTTGGCGAACAGTCAAGATATACTAGTGACAACGATATAGGTTGCCTCGGTAATGCGATAAGTGCCGTCTGCATTTTCCTCCAAGAAATTAATGCCTTTGTCAAAGAGGATGCGGTAAGTCGGATGATTGTGTAGCTCAATGGTCAGTTCTCGACGGTGGGGGAAGGGTGGATGGAAGCGTTGGGGATAGGGACGCATTTCAACGGTGAGCCGTCCAGTGAACTGTGACCCGATTCGTTCTATCTCTATCCGTCGCTGGGTATTACGATGGTCGTATTCATCCTTCAATTGTTGGATTTGCACCACGTTACGGGTATTCTCATTGAGCCAATTGCCTTGAAGTAAGGCTGCCAGTCGCTCTGCACCCGATCGTTCCAAATAGCGATCGCAATAGGTTAGTCTTTTTACCTGATGCCCCTGTAAGACTGGTGCGATTCCCAGTTGTTGTTGCATCTCAGCCAAACTCAAATTTCCCCATTGGGGTGTGGGGAAGATTACGAATGTATTGGGATCTTCTAGTGTTTGAGCTGATACAAGACTTGCTTGTGCTTTCAGGGACTGTAAATCCTGCCAAACTTGATCAACACCCCGTTGGCTGCGGGTCTGGAACCACTCGGCTGGTTCTCCGTTCTCTGTTAGACGAAGCTGAAGGGCGATGCGATGAGGTAATTGACTGCTGAGGCAAAGGGTGGGTAATTGCTTAATAGAAGATTGTTTAATAGGGGTGATGTAGAGCTGTAACAAACCTTGATCAATCCATTGTGCCAAGCGCTTTCGCAGGACTCGAATAGAGTCATCATTGGTGCGATCGGGCAGGTGAGTCACAATCAGTTCTAGCGGCGTAGTCCGATCAAGTACATCCACCATTTGAGTCAGCCGTTTGAGCGTAAACGGTGGGGTGATGCTGGGTAGGTAGAGCAAGCTAAGGGCACCTGCCATTGTGCTATGGCTTTCCAATGCAACCGTCATCTGTGCCAGACTGACACGATTGGCATCGGGGGCAAAAGATTGAAGGGCAGCATCGGGTTGGACTCGCTCGACGATCGGACGCAAAAAGTTAGCGACAACCTGGCGATCGAGTTCGTGATGGAAGATTTGATTGGTATAGGTGCGTAAACAGTCATAACAACTGCTGCTGCAACTACAGGATTCAACAAATTGGAAAGCACGTTGCAAGATTGTGGGGAAACATTCGGCAATACGTTTGCTGTAGCCTGCGCCACCGGGAACGTTATCGTAAAGGATGATTTCGGCTGCCCCTACATCACTCTCTTCCACCGGACGAAATAGCCCATCTAATTCAGCGCGGGGCACATCAATCACTTGGGCCGCCGCCGCTAGTAGGGCATAGGTGAGCGATCGCCAAAAGCTTGCTCCTGTTACTGGAACAGATGCTTGACTGCCATCTCCATCAGTACCGGAGTGAATTTCACCCCCTGCATCTAGGTGTAACACTGTATCAAATAAGGGTGGGGGATTAATCGCTGGCGTAAATCGCAGCTTGAGCAAATCACTGCGAAATTCATGCCCTAAATGAATGTGCTCATACCAGCCGTCACAGGAATTTCCTTTAATCGGGTGCAGATGGGTAATTTGACGAGAATTGCTGGTTTGTCTGTGTCGGGTACGGCTCCGTAGTTGAGTACGCACGTTATCACTCACATCTCGCCCGCATTTCTTGCACAAAGCGAATCCTTTATTTTTAAACCCACGCCCATCCGCTAACGGTCCCTGGTTGGATAGAAAAAAATTACCGCCTTGACTTAACGTCAAGTGATAAAGGTCGGACTGGATCTGCTCCGAATTGTTGCCTTCCTGTGCCAGAAACACCTGGGAGGTGGGTTGGCGCATCGGTTTGCTGTAGGACGTAACTTTGGGGATTTCACTCCAATCGGTGGTAAAGGCTTTGGGAATTTTGTAGGAGCGGGGCTTTTGCTCGCTGGTAGATGGTTCGGTTCGACAAATTGGGCATTTGGGATCGCCTTCGGCGACACCCAACCGGGTGAGAAGATCGGTGTCTGTGCTGGCTGCCATGAAAAAATTGCAGGACTGGCAAACCCAATAGTGACGACTGGGCAAGTCATCAGGGCGCATCACACCAACACTAGTATGGACGCGATCGTCTACCACAACATCTTGTCCAGGGGCATATTCTCCCAGGGCAAGCCGACGATCGCGCTGAAGGCGATGCTTGCCTTGCCCCTGGAAAAATTGGCGGCTCTCTCTGGTCAGCAGTTGAACAACATCAATGGGAAAGCCATAAATGGGTAGAATGCCAGCTTTTGCCAGTTCCTCATGAAGTTGTTGTTTCTTCAGTTTGTCTAATTCATCGCGCACACGATCGCGCTTATATTCCAATGCCCTTTGCTTTCTGGTTTCATTGGCATCTTCTGCCTCTCGCACTGCCTGTTTCAGTTCTTTCAATACCGTTGCCAAGCCATTCCAATCTTGTAACTGCTCGGTTTGAAACTTCTGTAAATCTGCTTCAAACTGTTGCACCACAAAAGCAATGGATTGTTGATTGTGCAGCCGTTCTAACCATTGTTGCGTCAAGTCTTTTGCCCGCTCGCTATGGAGCCACTCCCGCAAGCGATGGATCATGCCTTCAGCGGGGATTTCAGCTAGGACAACAAAGGTGTCAAGTAGTCCTAAAAAGCGGGCGATCGTCACTTTCTCTGCGCCAACCTGGTGTTCCGTGCGGAGGAAGTCGGCTAATAGCTCTGCACGAATGTGACGTTTTTGAATTTCAAAATTGGTGGGATCGAGTTTGGGCACTTGATTTTTGCCATTGATCAATTTAGCAGGTTGTTCAAAATAGTAGCGATCGTGGGGGCGGCGTTGCCCATACATCAGCGTAACTGCCACACCATCGGTGCGCCGTCCTGCCCGTCCTGCCCGTTGCTGGTAATTGCTGACATGGGGCGGAAAGTTTCGCAGGGCAACCGCCTGCAATTCGCCAATATCTACCCCCATTTCCAGGGTGGTTGAGCAACTGAGTAGGTTGATTTTGCCTTGACGAAAGCGACTTTCGCGGCTTGCCAATTCGTCAGTACCTAGCTGAGCAGTGTGTTCTTGTGCACGTAACGGTAAGAGCGATCGCTCCTGAATCAAATGACGGTAGTGGTGATCGGCTAATTGCTCTGGCTGAAAGGGTTGCAATGTTCCTTGGCAGCGGGGTGCAAAGCAGCGATCGACTCCAAATTGAGATTGCCCCCGTACTGCTGATAGACCGGGACGATGGAAAATCTGCTGACAGGTATTACATTGATGCCAGTCGGTTTCGGTTCGCCGGAGATTGAGCAGTTCCCAATGGAGTTGTCGCCCATCCTGATACCGCACTAGAAAACCCTGCCGCAGTAACTCATCAAACAACCATAGCAGGTCATCCTCTGCGGGAAAATTGCCCAGAAAATTATGGTAGTAGCTCACAATCTGGTTTTGCCGCTCGGTGGGTTCACCATTGGCCTTTTTACGCCAGAGAAATGCGATCGCTTGTTGAGGATCAGTGGGATCGCGACGCAATTTGAGATAGACTTGCGAACGCCCTTTGTTGTCCAAGCGAGGTGGTTGTCCGCCTTCAATGCCGCCCGTTTCTGGAAAATACCGAGACGCACCTTGCACATCAACCGCACCCACCAAACGAATGGTGTCTGTTAATCCCGTGAGAAAGATCAGGGCTTCGGTATGATTTAAACCAAATCGCTCTGCAACCTGACGCAACATTGGATCATGCCATTCCAAATGACAGGCAAGTAAACCCAGGGCTTCGATCGAAAAGCGACGAGCAGAGGGCAAGCCAAATTCGCGCAACAATAACTCTTTTGCACGACCTTGAGCACGTTTTTTGCAATCGATCAAGTTGAGGCTAATTTCTTCATTCTCATCGTTGGCAAGATAGCTGCGGTGGTGCTTATCAGCTTCGCGATCGGGATGGGGAATGGAAAGGTGGAGAAACTGTTCGACTAAATTCTCTTCAATCTGATTAATTGAAGCAACCCCATCCTGTTGCACTGCTGCAAATACCTGCCAGACGATCTGACGATAGAGCGTTTCGGTATGGGTGCGCTGAAAATCAGAGGCAAAGAAGGCGGCATCCTGACGACCATCGGAGAAAGCTAAGAGTTTACGTTTGGTTGCCTGGGTAGAAGACTGTCCGGGTTCTGGCAGTAGCTCAAATAAGCTATCCAGCATGACTTCCAGTGGCGCATCGGTGTAGGAAACAAATCGTCCAATCGCCGCTGTTTGCGCCCTTCCTGCGGCACATGCTGGACAGCGAGTTAAGTAACCCCCTTGCAGGTTTTTAGCATTGGGCGGCATCTGCCACTGTAAGACCCATTGATCCGTGTTGCTAGTGGAAACAGGTGGGGTTGGCGATCGCCTGCCAATCCAGCCATTGGTCTGTCTTCCTGCTTGAATCGTGAACGTCCCAACATTGGCAGCAATAGGTTGATCGTCAATTTCGTCATCATCCCCCTCATCATTGGTGATGCTATCCAGGCTTCCAGCAGTCAGTACATAAATAGAACTGTTGTTTTCTACAGCTTCCAGGGAGCGGGGCAAGAGTTGCAGTTCATCGCCAGTGCCCAGGTAGGTCAACCCATATGCCTGCCCACATTTGCGGCAACTTGATAGTTCAATCACCGGAGCTGCACAGCAGTCACAACAGGTCTTGCTATTCAGGTAGAGTTTGCCGTAGCGATTGGGGCGTTCAGGATGATTGGGATCTACGGACGCTTCAGCACAGTTTGGATTGACGCAGGCATACAGCCCTTCGATGCTGCGAAACAGCAAGTGTAACCGCACGGGTAGCAGGGGTAGATCGTCTGGGTTTTGCCGTGCCAGTGTGCCTAATTGCACCAGATGGGAAAGGGCGATTTCTAGTTTGGCTTCTTCTTCGGGCAGAATACTGCCGTCGAGCGAAGTGGGAATGTCCCAAAGAGAGAGCGATCTCGCAATCTGATCCCAAGGCTGAGGTGACTGGCTCAAGAGTGCAATCAACCGATGCACGGTGGGATGTTGCTTTAGTGCCAACCAGAGAAACTGGTGAACATCCCCAGACGCGCTTTCTGCCGCCGTTTGGAGGATAGGATCAGGCACGAGATAGCTAAGTTGTTGTCGCCATGCCGCGATCGCATCGGTCAGAGCAGGCAGTTCTAGGTCACAGAACTGCTCATAAACATCGACTTCTGCCAACCCGCTTGGTAGGTCATAGGGATTGCCCAAACGTTCTGCTACCGCGACGCGATCGCCCCAAATGACACGATTAAAGGTTTCACTAAACAAATCTCCTGCAAAGGCTTTCACCTGTTCTAAAACCTTTGGATCGTCGCGATCGCCTAAAGTAGCACTGGTCGCAATCCCCCGTAAATTCCCTACCTCCTCAATGCCCACTGCCGTTCGCAACCGCTTCAATAGCATGGCAACTTCTGTTCCAGTCGAACCGTTGTAGGAGTGCGCTTCATCTACCACCAGCAACTTAAAGTCATGGGCAGACTCAAAAATTGCCTCCCGTTCCTTGGGGCGAATCAGCATATGCTCTAGCATGGAATAGTTCGTCACTAGAATGTGGGGAGGATTGTTCCAAATCTCCTGCCGAGAAATTGCCTGCACTCGCATAATCTGTTGTAGTGATTCCCGCACCAGATATTCTGGACGACTGAGATTGAGCGATCGCCGCTGTTCCTCCGTGAAGAGCTGCAACAGTTCATCGCGATCGCTTGCCTCCAGTTCGTTCCTTAATGCCTCTACTGCCGCTTGCGGGTCTGTCACCGTCCGGCTGGTATAAAACCCAAACCGAATCAACGCCTGTTTCTCACCCTGCCGACAAAGCAGTTGCCGCAACCGTTTCACCTGATCATTCACTAGGGCGTTCATGGGATACAGAATCAGGGCTTGCATACCATGTCCCGGTTGCTTCAGCAGGTGATCCAGCATGGGTATCAAAAAACACTCCGTTTTTCCAGAACCAGTGCCCGTCGCGACGACAATGTTTCCTTGCTCTTGCACCACTGCTCGAATTGCGGCTTCTTGATGTTGATAAAGGGCACGAGTCGGATTAAACAGCCGCGCCATTTCTCGATGCAGTACCCCTTCTGCCACCAATTGCCCAATGGTACTAGCGGGTCGGTAGGGCTGTGCGCCTTCCAGGTAGGGATGTTGAGAGATCGTACCCGGTGTTTCTAAAAGCTGCTTGAAGCCAAAGCGCAGATGGGGATCGCGCAAGGGATAGGCAGTCAGCAGATAGCGAATCAGATTTTCACGAGGTTGGGTAGCTGCATCAATCGGGTTGAGATAGTGGGACATAGTGTGTAAAGAATTAAACCAAAGTGCAACCCAAGCGAAGCAATGCTTCACGGGCTGTAGGGCGATTAGCTGGAACAAACAAGCGGGTACGAGGCATGTCTGGATCAGGTTTGGACAGATGCCAGAGCAATTGAGCATATCTGCTTGGCAAACTGATCCCCTGCAAATTCAATCTGCCGGGGGCTTCATCCCAGGGAATTGCAATGGGAACGTTTGCACCTTGATCAAGCTGAAACATTGCCAACAGTGCCGTATCAGGAGTGAGTTCATAGAATTGATTGGCTTCAAACCAAAGCCATTCGCCCGTTGGCAGCTTGAGTAAAGTGCGATCGCATAAAGCTGCTTGCATGATGGGAACCCAGCGCTCAACTTGTTGCATTCCGACTCTGGGAACATACTGGCGAATGGAATCTGTCCAAGTGGCAGCTTCAAAAGGATTGGGACTTTCACAGCCTTGCAACCTAACAGGTTGTGGCAACTCTGGCAGCGGCAGATGCTCTACACCGCTAGCAACGGTGAGTAGCTGAATCCCCACCCTTCGCAACCGCTCGTTGATCTGGTGAAAGACATGGATTCTCGGACGAAGAACTGGTTTGATAAATGGTTGTCCGGTGTCCAGTGCTTGATGTGCCAAGCGCAGGTAGGCGCGATCGCCTCGAAATAATATCCCTGTGAGATTCGTCTCATCTTCTGCCAAAACCACAGGCGGAGCCATACAAAACCGATTTCCCATGCCTGCCAGCACTTCTCCCTGTGCCTGAAGTTCGCGTAAGTCAGCGTCAAGTTGTACGGATATATCTGCTTGTTGAGGCGGTAAGCTTTGCTGAATGAGGGTGGAGATCGCCCGTAGTGTCAGCGGTTGCAGCAGTTCTACCCGATGGGTTTGTCGATGGTTACTCAACAACTTAATGATGCGATCGGTATACATCAACGACTCCACTCTGTTAACGTAATAGGCGTATGAATTTGGGATTCAATGTTCTGCAAAATGTCTCTTAACGTTGGTAATTGCTCTTGGTGATTGAGCTTGACTCGAATTAAATCGCGCAAGATGGCATCTTTGATTAATTCAACAGAAGATTCTAAACGTGCTTTCCTTAACTCTGTCGCAAATTTCTGATTAAATGCTCGACGCATTCCAGATGTATTGCTTTGTAACTTGATCAAATAAATTAATTCCTGGGGTGGCGGCGGTGGTGGTGGTGGTGGTGGTGGTGGTGAGTATAGAATCGCTTGTAGTTTTTGCTTCAATCGTCCTTGATCTAACCAAATTGGAAAACAGCAGGGATATTGATCCAGGGCAGCGATCGCATGCTTCCCTGTTACAGGGTCAAAGTCGAAATTAAGTTGTCGAACCTGGGCCACAAAAGCTTCAACAGGCCCATTCTTAAGAATATTCATGCAATATTCAAGCCCATCTCCACTGAATTCATCTGGTAAAGATAGATCTGTTATTTGCTGAATACCGCACCACCAGCCCAGACTCTTAGAGGTTTGCAGGGGGCTTTCAATCCAAACAAAGAAAACACCGAATTGGTCATCTAAAGGGATGGTTACAGTATCTTGATCGGAAGAGAGCATCACCCTCCGTTGTAAGGGTGGACTTTGTGGTGTCAGCAGATTCCAGAAAATGAGGGTATACAATTTTCCCAATTGCAGCCCAGACAAATGAATTGCTTGATTTGCCCAAGTATGGCTAATTGAGTTCTCAGCAATGATTTTTATTAGATCCCGGACAACTTCACCCTGACGCTGATAACTCAGGGCATACCAATTTGATTCTGGCAAGACATCCCGCCATGCTGCGAGATTGAGGGATAAAGTGCCAGAGGTAGAGGCTTGCTGTCGGTACCGTTGGGTTTCCTCCCCGTTAGTCAGTAGGAAGCTGATTTCCTCCAGTGGATAGAATTCGCTTAGGGTGAGTTTACTGAGCCAGAACTCTTCCAGGGAATTCACTTGAACTGGCGTTGTAACTGGAGTTTGATTGCGTTCGCACACCTCTGTGAATTTAATACTAGGGGGTTGGGTTAGTTCAAACCCAGACCGCATCTCAAATTGCTCAGACCAGAGATCGCCTTGATCCCATAACCGGACAGCATAAGATCCGGACTGGGTAATCCACTGAGACAAGGATATCTCTTGCCAACTTGAATGAGCCTTTACGGGTATTGTTGCATCCGGTTCAGTCAAAATCTTTCGCTGGGTCAAATCTTCAATCAGGATGTTTAAAGATCGGCTCAGGGGTAAGGGTGGATACCAGATAGCGGGGACTTCTAGGTAAATAAGCTGCTTGCCCTTCACCTTCAAACCCCGTAGCTGGGGGTATTCAGTCTGAAGCTGATTCCATATTAGGGATTGTACAGACGAATTGGAGAAGTGAAAGGTCAGTTGTGCTTGTGGAACTGTCAGCAGTAACTGCTGCCCTCGCCAACCTGTAATGCTACAGGGTACAAAACCATCCAATAATTCAATGCCGTCTGAGCATTCTACCTGAGTGCTGCTGGCAAAGAAGCAGATGATTTCAGTGCTGCCCTTTAGTTCGCTGCCAAATAGCAAGCGATCGCCCGTCCACGCATCAAAAATCAGGGCCGGAAAGTTTTGGAAAATCCCCTCGCAGTGCCATTCAGTAAGGGATGCGCCAGTGTGCGATCGTAACTGCCATGTCCATTTCTCACGAACACAGGTTACAGATTGAGTTAATGGCGGAATATCTAATCCCTCTGAATTTGGTAGTGTTACCTCCCAGCCATGCTCCTGAATCTGGCAGTAAGTTCCTCGTAAATCCCTCCATCCTGGCAGACAAAGCCTTTGTCCTGGCAAACAAAGCTGAATATCCATTGAGTTGGTACTGTCCAATGCCATCACCAATGGTTTCTTCCGTAAACCTACGATACTACGCCGTGTTGTGTCGCTTCGCTGCTGAGGCGTAAGTACCTGAACCAAATTATCCCAACTGCGAAGGAAAAAGCTGTTGGGGAGAGCATAGCTGTGCAGCAACTGCTCTCGCTGATTGCTATCTTGCAAGATGGTTGGGGATTGTCCTCGACGATCCAATTCCTGCGCCACGATCGCAATACCTTGAAGGAGTTGCCCTGAGATTGGTTCTGTGATAACCCCCTCTTCTGAACAGCTACTTTTCAAGAAGGTAATTAGCTTGCCCCATTGCGGATGATGACTCACACAAAAGTCATACATTAGATGAGACAAGTCTTCTGGTTCAGCGTGGGAGATCTCCCACCAGCCATACTCCTGAGAAATGTCTGATAGTAGGTCAGCGAAATGCGTTAGATTTTGTCGGGGAATCCCACTTTGGAGCCATAGTGTTGAAACGTAGCGATTACCCTGCTGAGTGGTAACCAAGCCTAAAAGCTGAAAGCCTTTATTAAGAATCTGCCTGAATGTATTTTGAGTGCCCTGCGTATTTTTTAAGTCCAGGCGATCGCAGATTCCCTGCCAAAACCCTTCATCGCAATTATCATAATAAGCATATTCAGAGAGTGCTAAAGTAGTTATCTTGATCCAATACTGTTCATTATCAAAACCAAAACGATCATTTAACTGTGCAAAGGTAAATGATCGAACGGGAGAAAAACTAATGCGAACAATATCGAGTAGTTGTTCTGCAATGCGTTG
>JANRIN010000179.1:0-42607 GCA_033764965.1 Leptolyngbyaceae cyanobacterium bins.302
CCCCAACCCCTAACCCCCAATTAAAAAGCCTTAATGAAGAAGCCGGAAACCTGCGCGAAAGTCAGGAAACTAGGGGAAGGGTGATGTAGGTTAACTTAACGGCTGATTCAGGTCACTACTAACCCATCGGCACGTTTCTATACTGTCTGGAGACTGCCAAAAATGTCATGGCTTCTTGGCAAATGCCTGTATTGTCTTTTGAAGCGTTTCGGGTGCCACTACTGCGTATCACAGGTTTCAAGGCAGTTTGCATAACTCTTATATTGCAAACTGATAACTCAAATCGAGAACCGTGACGTTACGGAACTCTAAGCACTGTTCTTCAGTCCCGAATGACGGGAACACTAAGAACATGACTGAAGCCCACTTATCTGGAGCAACCGAGACTAAGCCCTATGCCAGCAACATCTTTCTTCGTTGAAGCAGACTACGACGAGCAAGCCTTCTCTCAGAGTTTTCAGTCCGATCGCCAGGAGGGTGATCCATCGGTTGATGACCTGATGAGTCTGGAAATGGATTCTGTCGATCCAGCCAATCTTCGCCGCGCCGCAAGTCGCCGTACAACGGATCTGGTGCGCCTCTACCTGCAAGAAATTGGACGGGTGCGCCTCCTGGGGCGAGATGAGGAAGTTTCAGAAGCGCAACGAGTTCAGCGTTACATGAGCTTGTTGGAATTGCGTCAAAAAGCGGCTGAACAGGAAGAAGGCGCAATCCAGTCCTATGTGAAATTAATTGAAGCCCACGATCGCCTGACGGCTCACCTGGGTCATCGTCCCTCCTTAGAGCGCTGGGCATCCGAAGCCGGGGTGACGACTGCCGATCTCAAGCCGATCATGGCAGCAGGCAAGCGTGAGTGGGCAAAAGCGGCAAACCTTCAGGTAGAAGACCTGGAAAAAATCCAGATGGAAGGCATTCATGCCAAAGAGCACATGATTAAGGCAAACCTGCGCCTGGTCGTGTCTGTTGCCAAAAAATATCAAAACCGTGGATTGGAACTCCTGGATCTGATTCAGGAAGGTACGTTGGGTCTGGAACGGGCGGTGGAAAAGTTTGATCCCACCAAAGGCTATCGCTTCAGCACTTATGCGTACTGGTGGATTCGTCAAGGCATTACACGGGCGATCGCCACCCAAAGCCGCACGATCCGTCTCCCAGTCCACATCACCGAAAAGCTCAACAAAATCAAAAAGGCACAGCGTAAGATTTCCCAGGAGAAAGGACGCACTGCCACGATGGAGGACATCGCCAAAGAACTGGAAATGACGGCTCCTCAGGTGCGGGAAGTGCTGTTGCGGGTGCCTCGCTCCGTGTCCCTGGAAACCAAAGTTGGGAAAGAGAAGGACACCGAACTGGGCGATTTGCTCGAAACCGACGACATCACACCGGAAGATACCCTGATGCGGGAATCGCTTCGCCGCGACCTGCAACAACTGCTGGCAGACCTTACCAGCCGCGAACGGGATGTAATTCAAATGCGGTTTGGCTTGGGCGATGGTCAGCCCTACTCTCTTGCTGAAATTGGTCGTGCCCTGGATCTCTCTCGCGAACGGGTACGCCAAATTGAAGCCAAAGCCCTGCAAAAACTGCGCCAACCGAAGCGTCGTAACCGCGTCCGCGATTACCTGGAAGCGCTCAGTTAAGTTAACCATTTCTCAAGTCTCTCCTTGACTGCACAAGGTCATATCTCCAGGGTTGGTGCAAACCAGCCCTTTTTTGATTCTTGCTGCCTGACTTCATTGGACAAGAACTCCAAAAGCTGTTTGTAAATAGATGTAAACGTGGCTCAAAAGCAAGCCCTGAAGAGATCCTCCCTAACCCTCCTTAACAAGGAGGGAGCCAAGCCCTAAGTCTGAATTCCGCTTTTTGAAGAGGGATTAAGGGGGATCGAAACATTGATTTACAAACACTTTCTCAAGAACGATCGCGATTGAGAGAAGTTTGAGAAAATTGCTAATAAGCGCATTAATACAGGACAGCGCAGATGAATCAGGTTGGGCAAGCAACGCTCTGGATCTTGGCAAGTTTTTCGTTTCCGATCGCAATCGCGGTATTCACCGAGCGGCTTGCTGTGTCGAGCCATGCCCTGCGGTTAGAGCTTGCTGCCAATTCAACGGACAAATCAAAGTTAAGCTGCCAAACCATCATTGCTGACCCCAACCCTCCCTTAAATGTCCGCTCCAGCCCAGTTGTTGCTCCCGACAACAAGCTTGCCACCCTGCCCAACGGCACGTCGCTGTCCGTGGTGGACGAGAGGGAAGGATGGCTACGGATTAACAGTCCGCTTGAGGGTTGGGTCTACAAAGAATTAACCGTCACAAGCTGCGTTAACACGACGGACACGATCGTCGCTGCCGCTGTCCCCAGTTCCGCAGTTCGAAGCGATGAAGGAGCAAAACTGTTGGCGATCGCCACCGAGCAATATCAATCAGGCAATCTCAGCGGGGCAGTCTCCCTGATTAAAACCATTTCACCTGAAAGTTCAGCCCATACTGCTGCCCAACTTTTTATCCTGCAATGGCAAAAAGATTGGAATCGAGCCGAATCAGACTACTACACGGCTCAAAAAGCGCTACGCGATCGACGATGGCAGGATGTTTTGCATCAAGTGAATGGCTACCCAGACATCCGATTTTGGCGAGAGAAACTAGCCCCTATGGTGCAGCAAGCGATCAAACAGCAACAGAGCGGAGGAGAGAAGGGGAGTAAGAAATAGGGGATGGGGGATGGAGATTAGGGAAATTGGTCGGTGAGTGGGTGGGTAGATGGATAGGAGGTGCCTCCTGTTTTTCTCTAGACGATCGAGGGCTGGCTGTGCAGATGTTGCTGGAGCGATCGTTCTGGTTGAATTAGAATTCCCGGTTGGCGCTGCTGCGGGAGTCCATCTTGAATTAAGGGCGTGGAGGAGGGATCTGCCCAGAGAATCCAGCGACTTCCACGAGGCAGCGTACTCAAACTTTGCGGATTTTGAGTCAGCCAAACGACAGGAAAAGAGGGCAAATTTGGAGTAATGGCGGCTTCTGCATTTTGGGTCGCTGCCAGTGCTTCCAGCACAACTTGATTGCCCTGAATCAGTCCAGTGGCGGCTGTCCACAGTTTGACGTTGAGATTACGGTGACAGGCGTAGAAATAGAGCGAGGCGGCGGCGATGACTGCCTGTTCAAAGCTGTCCAGGTTTGGGTCATCGGTGGGCAGTGATCGCCAGGAAAACCCACTATCCAGGCAAATAATCAGTTCTTGACCGCCGGTAAAAACCTCCAGTTCTCGAACTCGCAATTCTCCATACTTAGCACTGGAGCGCCAATGGACTAAGCGGGTGGGATCGCCCCAACGGTAGGGGCGCAGCGATCGCGTCAAACCTTCCGTTGCCGCCTGGGCACGGCGATCGCTATTGAACAGCAAACTCATGTCTCGCCCCATTTCGTCAATTAAAGGGCATTGAGTCAGGGGCAGAACGGTGGGATAGACGATCGCGGTCGCTTTTACGTCTCGCGATCGGCGACACCAAAATAGTCCTAATGGGTTCGCAGTGCGGAATTGAACAGTTTGCCAACGGTACACGCCGCGTTTGCGAGTGGGATAGCAGTAAATCCAGTGATAGGTTTGGGCAGCAGGGATTAGCTCGATCGATTTTTTGATGGGATTTCCTAGATTGGGAGGCAAATCATCTTGAATTTGTAACAGCGTCTTAGGTTGCTTGCTGCCATTTTCTATCATTAACTCAATGGTTAACTGATCGCCTGCGCTCACGGGATGAATGGGTGCCCGCCCCACGCTCAACTTGCGGAGGGTGCGCTCTGGCAGCAAAGCGGCGATCGCCAACAACGCTAAACCAATGCCGCTCATGACATAAAGCCAACCCGCCAAGGTATTAGTGGCAGCAACAAAGAAAAATATGGATAACCCGCTCAACAACCACCCACTGTAGGAAGGGGCAACCCATCGGGATTCTAACCAATCGGCAAAGCGGCGATTTAAGCGCATGGGATCAATCCAAGAGTTTCAAATAAGGGCGTGACGAGAATCTAAAGATCCGGTCTCCAATTGCGATTGTCGATACAATAAGGTATTAAAAATCGCAATGTCAGCAGATATACTGTCTGGATGCGTTTAACCGTTTACTTCCGGTTCACAATTCAAATCTTTCAAGCTAGTTTACCCAGGCTCTAATCTAATTGACCTGACTGATTGAAGCTTGATGTTTTTCCCTCGACGAGAGATCTACTAGGGAGATTTTCATGACAAGTTCCATGACACCACGTCACAACGAAGGGGCATCTCCAGTCCCACCACCACCACCAGCCCCAACTCCGGCAACCATTAAGTCTAAAAGCACGATCGAGCAGATGGTTCGAGATGCCTTCGCTCGCCAAGCGTCTGACATTCACATTCGGGTGGGAGAAGCACCCCGGTTTCGCATCCAGGGTCAAATGGTTGTGGTACGGGAACAGCCCAAAGTGACTCCCCAAATTTTTGAGCAGTATCTGCATGAGATTCTGACTCCTCACCAGCGAGAATTGTTTGCCCAAAACAAGGAACTGGATACGGCAATTTTCTATCCCGGTTTAGTGCGTTGTCGGGTGAACTGCTTTGAATCCCTCAATGGTGGCGCGATCGTGCTGCGATTAATCTCCCTGGAAGTTCCCTCCATTGAAGGGTTGGGTTTGCCGGAGGTGTTGAAATATTTATCGACCTATTCTCAGGGCTTAATTTTGGTGACAGGTCCGACTGGATCTGGTAAATCCACGACGATCGCTGCCATGATCCGGCACATGAATGAGATGAGCAATCGGCACATCGTCACGATCGAAGACCCGATTGAATACGTCCACACATCTCAAAAGTGTTTGGTGAGTCAGCGAGAGGTGGGTTTGCATACTCTGGAGTTCCAGAGCGCCCTTCGATCGGTGCTACGGGAAGACCCAGACGTAATTCTGATTGGGGAGATGCGCGATCGAATTACCGTAGACACAGCCCTCAAAGCTGCCCAAACCGGACACCTGGTACTGGGAACGCTCCACACCCGCAACGCCATTAATGCCCTCAACCGTTTGCTGAATATTTACAACCCAGACGAGCAACCAGCAATGCGGGTACAAATTACCGAGTCGCTGATTTCTGTGATTGCTCAATTGTTGATCCCAACCACGGATGGACGCCGTACTGCTGCCCACGAAATTCTGATCAACACGCCTGCAATGGCAGATTATTTGCTAAAGGGCAATGATTCTGAGGCTTTCCAACTGATGGAAACGGGAGCCAACGAGGGCATGCAAATTATGAACCAGGTGCTTTGTGATTTGGTATTACTAGGTAAAATTAGCCCGGATGAAGCTGTGAAAGCCTCTCCCGACCCAGGCGATCTACGTCGTCGAGTTCGGAACGAAGGCTATGATCCTTCCCGATCGTCCAATCGGGAGTTTCTGCACAACAACGCTTAACCTGGAGTTAACAGTTTGGCACTGCGGTTGCTTTGGGTTGTTTCAACCAGGTGAAGCGGAACGTTGTACCTTGACCAACATCGGAATCGAGATGAATTGAGCCACCTTCGGTTTCGATGATCTTTTTGAAGATCGAAAGTCCAACCCCGGTATTTTCCTGGGAATCACGGGCGTTCAAAGTCTGGAAGATTGTGAAAGCTTTGGCATGGAATTGAGGGGCAATTCCGGGACCATCATCGGTTACAGCAAATTCAAAGAATGCCTCTTTGTCTTGACCAGAAATGGAAATGTTGCCATTGGGGCGATCGTGATGCTTGATGGCATTGCTGATCAAGTTGGCAAACACTTGTCCCAACAGCAGCCGCCTTGTCGTCAACACGGGTAGGTTTGGCGCAATTTCGATCGTAAAAGAGTCGGGAGGAGCCAGGGAATCCACAATTTCCTGAACTAATTCCTCCACTCGAACCGGTTCAATCCTGGCTTCGACTCGTCCCACGCGAGAAAATTCTAGCAACCCGTTGATCAACGCCTCCATCCGACTCACCCGCGATCGCATGAGTTGCAATTGATGCTGATTTTCCGGTGGAATTTGCTCCATCAAGTCCTCTTCCAGCCACACCGCGAGATTGGTGATCGCTCTCAGGGGCGCTTTCAAATCATGGGAAACCACGTAAGCAAATTGATCGAGTTCCCGGTTGCGCTCCTGAAGTAAGGTCGTGGTCTGCGCCAAAATCGCGTTTAAGCGAGTCAATTCGGTGGCTCGTTCTTGTAAGGCTTGCTCTGCCAGTTTGCGCTCTGTAATTTCCAGAGCCGTGACATTGATCCCAATCACCCGATCGTGTTGTTGGCGCAACGGGTAATAACTCACGAGCCAATCTCGCTCCACATCCGGCTGGGCAGGAATGGTGCCGTGTACTTCCTGATTCAGAATGGGTTGCCCCGATTCCACAACTTGCTGAAAAAAGCCCTCCTGCACCTCTCCCAACTCTGGCAACACTTCGCGCACTGTTCGTCCAATATGGGCAGCAGCACTCACTCCATTAATTTTTGCCAGAAAGTCGTTAATCCGAATAAAGCGAAATTGGTCATCCAGCACACACATCCCGATCGGGGCTGAGGCATAAATGGCTTCAATCTCCGCTAGCTGGCGTTTTGCAGTTTCTTCGTTTTCCCGTAGAGCAACTTCAGCACGTTTGCGACTGGTGATGTCCTGAATCACCCCCACCATGCGAACTGGTTTTCCGGTGCGATCGTATTCACCCCGCCCGAATACATCCACCCAGCGGACTTCTCCATTCGGCAATTGCAACCGATGCTCGGAGTCAAAATCTTGATGCTGAACCAGGGCTGCTTGCAAATGCGTTTCTACACACTGCAAATCGTCGGGATGTACCCGATCTGCCCAATCTGTGTAAGGGCGTTCTGGCTGACCGGACTCATACCCAAAAATCGTTTCGTGTTGGGGTGTCCAGTACAACGTGTTGGTGGTCACGTCCCAATCCCACCAGCCCATCTTGGCCGCTTCTAACGCCAGCGTCAGACGATCGGCGTAGGTTTGCAACTCTGCCTTCGTTGCCTCACTTTGTTTGCGTAAACTTTTTTCGCTCGTCAGCAACTCTTCCATCCGCCGATTGGAAATCTCTAGCTGGGCGGTGCGGTCTGCCACCAGTTGTTCCAGGTGGTCTTGATACTGCTTCAGTTCTCGTTCCACCCTGCCCCGCTCGGCGATCTGTGCCTGGAGATCCTGGTTCATCTGGTGCAGTTGGGCTGGACTGGGCAGTGCCAGAGCCTTGGGGACGATCGGAACAAGTTGAATCGCTGTGTAAACAGAAATCGCAGCCGTTGCCCCTTTCAAGGCTCCAGATAGCCAGTAAACCGGGTGCCAGAGCGTCCAAACTTCCATCAAGTGAGTGGTGCCACAAAATACGATGAAGGCTCCAAACATCAGGAAGATGGTATCGAAGGGTAAGTCTCGACGATGCCGCACGAAATACAGCAGGGTGATGGGGATGGAATAATAAGTGATCGCAATCAACACATCCGACAGTACGTGTAGCCAGACCAGTCCGGGTTGCCAAAGATAACAGTGTCCGTGGGGAATAAAGGAACCAGCACTAAAAAAAGCTTGCAAAGCATCCAGCATAATTTTGAGGCAGCTTGCTTACAGAATCAGGGTTTATCTAGCAAAACAGAGGGAAAAAATTCTTGTCTACTCCCGCAAGGTAGAGGTTGGGCGAGGTAGAAGGTAGAATGCTAGGGCACAGAGCGAATGGGAATTGAGGAATTCATGGCAGAGGTGGCGATCGGGATTATTGGGGGGAGCGGTCTGTATCAGATGGAGGCGCTCAAAGATATCGAAGAAGTCCGGGTGGATACTCCCTTTGGGCAACCTTCCGACTCATTGATTCTAGGCACATTAGATGGCGTGCCGGTGGCTTTTTTAGCGCGGCATGGACGGAATCACCATTTATTGCCGTCAGAGTTGCCTTTCCGCGCCAATATTTACGCCATGAAGAGTCTGGGCGTGAAGTATCTCATTTCTGCTTCTGCGGTGGGTTCTTTGCAAGAAGCAGCGAAACCTCTGGACATGGTAGTGCCGGATCAATTTATCGATCGCACTAAAAACCGCATTTCCACCTTCTTTGGTGAAGGGATTGTGGCTCACATTGCCTTTGGCGATCCCGTTTGTCCCAAATTGGCAGAAGTTTTGGCAGATGCGGTTGCCAGTGCCAATCTTATGGATGTCACCCTGCATCGAGGCGGCACCTATGTTTGCATGGAAGGACCGGCTTTCTCGACGAAGGCGGAGTCCACTCTGTACCGCAGTTGGGGCGCGACCATCATTGGTATGACGAATTTGCCCGAAGCCAAACTCGCCCGCGAAGCCGAAATTGCCTATGCGACCCTGGCACTTGTGACGGATTACGACTGTTGGCATCCTGATCATGACAATGTCACGGTTGATATGGTGATTGCTAATCTGCAACGCAATGCAGTCAACGCGCAAAAAGTGATTCAGGAAACGGTACGCCGTTTGGCTGCCAATCCACCCGAATCGGAAGCATTTTCAGCATTGAAATATGCCATTCTGACTCCTCTGGATAAAGTTTCTGTGGAAGCAAAAGAGCGGTTGGACTTGCTGCTGAATAAATATCTCTAGGTCTGGAATTGCAAACCTTGCAAAAACTCTTGTTGGTTTGTTGCTGCGATCGCCGCGCCACGATCGCCCTCCAACGATGAAACCAGTAAAATTGGGGAAGGAACGATCGCAATGGGTTCTTCATTTCCCTATGACAATTGGTCTTTGGATTCTGGGTGATCAACTTTGGCAGCAGCAAGCGGCATTGCAAAGCGCGATCGCCCAACGGCAGCATACGCCTGTGATTTTGATTGAGTCGTTGCGACACGTTCAGGAGCGTCCCTATCACAAGCAGAAATTGGTGCTGGTGTGGTCGGCGATGCGGCATTTTGCCCAAGAATTGCAGGAAGCCGGATGGCAAGTGACCTATCGAGAGCAGCAACCAGATTTTGAAACGCCATTGCGAGACTGGATTGCAGCCAATCAAATTACGGAATTGCGAGTGATGCAGCCCAACGATCGCCCCTTTGCCAAACTCATCCAAATGCTTGATTTACCCTGCGAGATTACCCTCATTCCCAACAACCATTTCTTGTGGAGTGCAGCGGAATTCGCAGACTGGGCAAAGTCCCGAAAGCGCCTGTTGATGGAAGACTTCTATCGGGAAGGGCGACGCAGGTTTGGCATTTTGATGGCAGGCGACAAACCCGTCGGTGGCACCTGGAATTTTGACAAAGAAAACCGTCAACCGCCCAAAGGTAAACTTAACCCGCCCAAGCCCTTGTGGTTTGAGCCGGATGTCATCACGCGATCGCTGATCAAACAAGTTAACCAACTGAAAATCTCCACCTACGGCAACCTCACTGCATTTAACTGGGCGGTTACTCGCGAACAAGCCCTTCAGGTACTCGATTATTTTATTCAAACGCGCTTGCCCACCTTTGGACCTTATCAAGATGCAATGGTGACTGGACAAGAAACTATGTGGCACGCTTTAATTTCACCTTATATCAACCTGGGATTATTGCAACCGGGAGAGGTGGTGGCAGCGGCGGAAAATGCTCTGGCAGAAGGCGATTTAAGTTTGAATAGTGTGGAAGGGTTTATTCGGCAAGTGGCGGGCTGGCGAGAATATATGCGTGGGTTGTATCACTATGTTAGTGAGGAATATTTCGATCGCAACTGGTTCAACCACACCCAACCCTTACCCGAATTCTTTTGGGATGCCAACAAAACGGACATGAACTGTCTGCATCAAACCCTGAGGCAAGTAGAACATCTGGGATATGCTCACCACATTCAACGGTTGATGATTTTGAGTAACTTCGCATTAATTGCAGGTTTATCTCCTCAGAAAATCGAGAATTGGTTCCACACTGCTTTTATTGATGCTTATGATTGGGTGATGCAAACTAACGTGATTGGGATGGGACTGTTTGCTGATGGGGGAATGCTAGCATCCAAACCCTACGCTTCCTCCGCCAATTACGTCAACAAAATGAGTGATTACTGTGGCAAATGTGTCTACAATCCCAAACAGCGCACGGGGGAAGGAGCTTGCCCCTTTAACTTTTTCTACTGGGACTTCCTCGATCGCCATCGGGACAAACTTCAATCTCAAGGACGCATGAGCTTTATCCTGAAGAATCTGGATAAGATGACTCCAGAGGAACTCCAAACCATCCACCAGCAAGCAGCAGAATGGCACGAAGCGACATGAACTCTTATCCAACTAATGCAGCCAAATCAACCCCTCACCTGCCCGAACTGCTGGCACCAGCGGGGAATTGGGAATGTGCCAGAGCAGCAGTCGAAAATGGTGCTGATGCAATTTACTTTGGATTAGAACGATTTAATGCTCGGATGCGGGCTGAGAATTTCACGGAAGCCGATTTGCCGGAACTGATGACGTTTCTACATCGACGAGGTGTGAAAGGCTATGTCACGGTCAACACGCTGGTATTTACAGGAGAGTTGCCGGAAGCCGAACAATACTTGCGCTCCATCATTGCCGCAGGAGTAGATGCTGTCATTGTGCAAGATGTAGGCATTTGTCGATTGATTCGGCACCTATCACCGGATTTTCCCATCCATGCGTCCACTCAAATGACGATTACCAGTGCAGCAGGGGTAGAGTTTGCCAAAAACCTCGGTTGTCAACTCGTCGTTTTAGCGCGGGAATGTTCCATTAAAGAACTAAATAAGATTCAGCGGCAATTGCACGATCGCAATCTCGTCTTACCCTTAGAAGTGTTTGTACATGGTGCATTGTGTGTTGCTTATTCGGGTCAATGTCTCACTAGCGAATCCCTCGGCGGACGTTCTGCCAATCGGGGTGAGTGTGCTCAGGCGTGCCGGATGCCCTATAACCTGATTTCTGATGGGAAGCAAGTGGAGTTGGGCGATCGGCGCTATCTCCTTAGCCCTCAAGATCTGGCTGGTCTGGAGATATTGCCGGAATTGATCAAAACGGGCGTAACCTGTCTCAAGATCGAAGGACGCTTGAAAAGCCCAGAATATGTGGCGACTGTGACGCGGGTATATCGACAGGCGTTAGAGGGAACAGAGAGTAGGGAATGGGGACTAGGGAATAGGGAGGATACCGATCGCTATCAGCTAGAAATGGCGTTCTCGCGCGGCTTGTTTACCGGATGGTTTGAAGGCATTAACAATCAAGAACTGGTTCATGCCCGATTTGGCAAGAAACGAGGATTTTATCTGGGTGAAGTGACGCGCATCCAACACGAAAAAGTCACGCTTCGTCTTCCCTCCACTCACTCACCCTCCCACCCTCCCCTCCTCAAACCCGGTGATGGCATCGTTTTCGACAATGGACATCCGGAAGCCAAAGAGGAAGGCGGACGCATTTATGCCGTGGAGCTACGGGGTCAGGAGGCGATTTTGTCCTTTGGGCGGGGAGCGATCGATTGGCGCAAGGTGAAACTGGGCGATCGTGTCTGGAAGACAAGTGATCCAGAACTGGATAAGCAACTCCGCCAGAGTTACAGCGGCGACACTCCCAAATTTCAGCGTCCGATTCAGATTGAAGTGCATGGCGACGTTGGACAGACGCTTGTGGCGATCGTGCGGGATGAGTTGGGTCATGTGGTGCACCTGGAATCAGAAATGCCGCTGGTGCAGGCGGAAAAACAACCGCTGACAACCGAACGACTTCAGGCACAATTTAGCCGCCTCGGAAACACGCCTTTTCGGCTGGAACACTTTAGCAATCAACTTCACGGGGATGTGCTTCTGCCGGTGAGTGAGTTAAACCGCCTGCGCCGGGAGCTTGTGATTCGCCTGGAAGAATTGCGATCGCAACCCAAACGTTGGCAACTGCGATCGCCTGCTTCCTGGAAAGAGTTGTTACCCGCCAAACCCGTCCCTACGTTGTCCCCGGAACCAGAATTAATCGTTTTGATACGCAATCTCGGTCAACTCCAAGCCGCCCTACAAGCGGGCATTTCTACCCTTTATTGCGAATTTGAAGACCCTCGCGCTTACAAACAAGCAGTGCAAATGAAGGCAGAAAGCAGAAGGCAAAAGGCAGAAGATAAGAATCTTCCCACCCACCCACCTACTTACTCACCCATCCACCCACCTACTACCATCTTTGTCGCCCCTCCTCGAATTACAAAACCAGGAGAAAACTGGATTTTGGAACAGGTTCGCAGTTGTAATGCCGATGGATATTTGATTCGTAACTACGATCAGCTTCAGTTCTTCAAAACCGATCGTTGTATTGGAGATTTCTCATTAAACGTAGCGAATCCCCTTACAGCTAGCTACTTCCAGCAGGAATTTGGACTGGAACGACTTACCGCTTCCTACGACTTAAATATTTATCAACTAGAAGACTTACTTACGCATTGCCCCAGCAATTGGTTAGAAGTTACGATTCACCAGCATATGCCCATGTTTCATATGGAACATTGTGTGTTCTGCGCCTTTCTGTCGGAGGGAACGGATTACACCAACTGCGGTCGTCCCTGCGAAAACCATGAAGTGCGCCTGCGCGATCGTGTGGGGACAGAACACATCCTCAAAGCCGATGCCGGATGTCGCAACACCGTCTTCAATGGCACTGCCCAAACTGGCGCAGAATTCGTTAAACGATTGCTGGAATTAGGGCAACGTCGGTTTCGGATTGAGTTTGTCGATGAGTCGCCCGCAGAAGTAAGCCAAATAATTCAGCAATATCAACAATTGTTGCAAGGTTGCATCAGCGGCACTCAGCTCTGGAAAAAACTCAAACTGCAAAGCCAGTTGGGTGTCACCAACAGTCTCGCTATTGCCCGGTTGAAATGATCGATGAATTTAGCTATGGGGCATTGCCCAAAACTTTGAATATTTCCTCTGATACGGAGTTTGTGGGCAAGCGAATGTTGAAGCAAATACGAAATCAAACCCGAAATTTAACTCACCCTGCTTGCTTGGAAGTAAAGTGATTAAATGAGTGGTTCACTTCGTTTCTTTTTCTCTTCTTACTATGCTGGTGTGGTTTCTACATGGGGCTTCGGTGCGACGGACAGAATACGCAGATCCGTTGCGATCGCACTTGATTGAGGCGTTCACTAGCCTGAATCAAACCCTGCCAGAGTTCTATTCCAGCTATTGGGGCGATGCCCTGGGCAGCACCAGTGAGATTTGGGATTTTGTGCAGCAAGACTTGGAAGCATTCAAGTGGGAACATTCGACCGTCGATGTGGATGATGTGTTTCACTATCGCCAGCGTCGCGAACAACTGATTAGCGGATTTTTTAATGACATTTTCAAGTACTTGAATACGCAAAGTGGTCGAACAATTCGACGCACGATCGCAGTGCAGTTTCTTAACTTTTTAGCAGATAATCCGTTTGAGGAAGAGTTGCATATCGTAGCGCACTCCCTCAGTAGCGTGATTTTGTGGGATATTTTATTTTCTCAAGACTACGAATCGAATGATCCAGCGACTTACATTCGAGGGGCAATCAAAGGGTTGAGTTCATCCAGTCAAGGACGTAAAGTCACGCTCCGGAGCATCACCACGTTGGGTTGTCCCTTACTCATTTTCAAAGATCTCGTGAAGGTTGAAGAATTGCCACTCAAACAGTTTGCCCGTGGTTATTTGCATCCTCAACTTCGATGGGTTAACGTGATTCATGCGTCGGATGTTTTTGCGTATCCCTTGGCAGCAAATTTTAACCTGCAGGATTCCTCCTTGTTTTTGCGGGATCATTACCTGGGAGAACGCAATTTTCTGAAGAAAAGTTTGGGCGATGTGACAATGGCTTTGGGCTTGATGAATGATCATAGTCAGTACTGGCGCAGTAAGCGAGTGAGTCAATTAGTGTTTGCGAACTTGTTGGGTGATATGAATGCGCTGACAACTAACTACTCGGTGCTTGAGTTTGGAGAATTCGATTAGATGGATTACTCAATGGCGATCGCGACACTGCAAACGGCTGACCCCATTTTGGCAGCGGTGATCGACCAAGTTGGTGTTTGTCAGTTAGCCCAAAATCAGCAAACAGGTGATCTGCTGGCATCCCTATCTAAAGCAATCCTCTATCAACAGTTGTCGGGAAAATCAGCAGCGGCAATTCATCGACGATTTCTAGAACTTTATCCAGACCAGCCTTTTCCCACGGCTGCGGAAATTCTGGATACACCGGATGAAGTGCTGCGATCGGTGGGGATTTCTCGACCTAAAATTGTGTACCTCAAGGATCTGGCGTATCACGTTCAAAGTGGGTTGCCGTCCCTGGAAGAGTTAAACCAGATGGATGATGAAGCCATCATTCAAACCCTCATCCCCATCAAAGGGATCGGACGCTGGACGGTGCAAATGCTGCTAATTTTTCGGCTGCATCGCTGGGATGTTCTGCCGCATGATGATCTGGGCATTCGATCGGCAATTCGTAACTTGTACCAACTGCCCGAATTACCCAACAAAAAAACTGTTGACCAGTACGGCATCCCCTGGCAACCCTACCGGACGATCGCCGCCTGGTACTTGTGGCGGAGTCTGGACGTGATTAATTTTTAGGATGCTTCCAGACTTCCGAGGTTTTCAAAACCTCGGAAGTCTAAATGTCCATCTATCCAACTGGACTCTTCTCCTGCGCCAAGAACTTCTCTAGTTCGGTCAATGCGTCCGCATCAACTTTCGTCTGCATTGGGCAGAACTTGGGTCCGCACATGGAGCAGAATTCAGCCGTTTTGTAGATGTCGGCAGGCAGGGTTTCGTCGTGGTATTCTTTGGCTCGCTCTGGATCGAGAGATAGCTCAAACTGGCGGTTCCAATCAAAGTTGTATCGCGCTGTGGAGAGTTCATCATCTCGATCGCGTGCTCCTGGACGATGACGGGCAATATCCGCAGCATGGGCAGCAATCTTGTAAGCAATCAAACCATTCCGCACATCTTCTGCATTCGGTAAGCCCAGGTGTTCTTTGGGAGTGACGTAGCAGAGCATTGCAGTGCCGTACCAACCTGCCATTGCTGCCCCGATCGCGCTCGTGATGTGGTCGTATCCGGGTGCGATGTCTGTCACCAAGGGACCCAGTACATAGAACGGCGCTTCGGAACACTCTTCCATCTGCTTCCGCACATTAAACTCGATCTGATCCATCGGTACATGACCGGGACCTTCCACCATCACTTGCACATTATGTTCCCAGGCTTTACGGGTGAGTTGTCCCAGGGTTTTCAACTCTGCTAGTTGGGCTGCATCAGAGGCATCGTGCTGGCAACCAGGACGGAGAGAATCGCCAAAACTGAAGGAGACATCGTATTTTTTGAAAATTTCGATGATGTCATTGAAGTGCGTGTAAAGCGGATTTTGTTTGTGATGATGCAGCATCCAGCGGGCGATGATGCCGCCACCCCGCGAAACGATTCCGGTAATCCGACTCCGCACCAGGGGCAGGTGTTCAATCAGGATTCCAGCGTGGATGGTCATGTAGTCTACCCCCTGCTGGGCGTGTTTTTCGATGATGTGCAAAAAGTCCTCAGGAGTCAGGTTCTCGATGTTGCCATGCACACTTTCGAGTGCCTGATAAATCGGCACAGTGCCGATCGGCACTGGAGAGGCATTGATAATGGCAGTACGAATTTCGTCCAGGTTGCCGCCCCCCGTCGATAGATCCATGACGGTATCAGCACCGTATTTGACAGCCAGATTCAGCTTATCGACTTCTTCTTGCAGGTTGGAGGAATTGGGGGATGCGCCGATGTTGGCATTCACCTTACATTTTGAGGCAATGCCGATCGCCATCGGCTCCAGGTTCGTGTGGTTGATGTTCGCAGGGATGATCATCCGTCCCCGTGCCACTTCCTCCCGAATCAGTTCAACCGGAAGTTTTTCACGCTGGGCAACGTATTGCATCTCCTCAGTTGTGATGCCTTGCCGTGCATAGTTCATCTGCGTCACGTTTGCCTGTCCGCGACGCTGGGCGACCCATTCTGTACGCATATTTGGTTCCTCAGATAAACAGCTTCCCTCCGCCGGTATAATCCGGTCTCAGGTTCTAAGGGTTTGATCTCAGCCCCCACCATCCACGATCGTGGGGGCACCCCTAGCTTTAATGGGTCATCATATCACCTGAGTTTTCGTCCGCTTCAAAGCTTCCAAAAAATTACGGTTTGTCAAACCTGGGCGCTTGACTATTTCGCTCTAGCTAAAAATCTACCTAACGGTTGAGGCTGCTCAAGCCTTATGGATGATTCAAAATCAGAACAAATCTATAGATAATCTCTAACGATAGGACAAACTGAGTAGACAGATTAAGGCGATTTCTAGAAAAGAGTTGACCTTTCGACTTCGCTCCAGGTGCAAACTGGTAGAGCGGAATCGAAGCTAGCAGGTAGATTGTTTGCTAGAAATCTCCTGGAGTCGTCCTAGTTCCATTTGTTAAGCCATTCTTATCAACTTCAAATCATTAAGCTAGTCAACTATGGTTCAAACTCCCCCTTCTCAAAAATCTGAAGCGCAATACAAAGTTGCCGATCCAACCGCTGAAGTTGCCCAGATTGTTGAAACGTCTCCATCTGAAACAGACATCGATCTGGAGTTTCTATACACTCGCGATATTGAATTTCGGCAGGAAACCATTTATTTCATTGTGGTCGATCGCTTCTTTGACGGCGACCCTAACAACAGCGAAGGACCGAATCCCGAACTGTATGATCCAGACGGGCAAGACTGGGGGAAATATTGGGGTGGCGATTTGCAAGGCGTGATCGATAAACTCGATTACCTCAAAGATATGGGGGTGACTGCACTTTGGCTCACTCCACTATTTGAACAAGTAGAAGCACTGTTTGTGGAACAAGCAGCCATCCACGGGTATTGGATCAAAGACTTCAAACGGATTAATCCACGATTCATTAAAGCAGGAGAAAATCCCTCCTTAAACCAAACTCAGGAAAACCGCAATACCACTTTCGATCGCCTGATTGCGGAACTGCACAAGCGCAACATGAAGCTGATTTTGGATATTGTGTGCAACCACAGCAACCCCGATTTCAGCGGCAAGAAAGGCGAGTTGTACGATGATGGCGTGAAAATTGCTGACTTCAATGACGACAAAAATAACTGGTATCACCACTACGGCGAAGTCACCAACTGGGAAGACGAATGGCAGGTGCAAAACTGTGAACTGGCTGGACTTGCCACCTTCAACGAAAATAATAACGACTATCGTCAGTACATCAAAGATGCGATTAAACAATGGCTCGATCGCGGCGTAGATGCCCTGCGGGTAGACACAGTGAAACATATGCCCATCTGGTTCTGGCAAGAATTCACAGGCGACATTTACCTGCATCGTCCGGATGTGTTCATTTTTGGCGAGTGGATTTACAGCACGCCCTTTGACGATCGCTCTGTGGAGTTTGCCAATGAGTCTGGGATGTCCATTCTGGATTTTGGCTTGTGCGTTGCCCTGCGTAGCGCCCTGGCTCAAGGGGCAGAAGATGGTTTCCATGAAATTCAGAAGATTTTTGACCACGACCACCACTACAAGAGCGCAACGGAACTGGTCACGTTCATCGACAACCACGATATGCCCCGGTTCCAGAGCTTGAACCCTGATCCGGCAATGCTGCGGGTGGCGATTGCTCTAGTCATGACCTGTCGCGGCATCCCCTGCATCTACTACGGCACCGAACAATATCTGCACGATGATACGGATGGCGGCAATGATCCTTATAACCGCCCCATGATGCAAAGTTGGGATACCGAAACCGAGATCTACCTGATCACTCGGCGATTATCTGGCTTGCGGCGGCTCAATCCTGCAGTGTCAATGGGTAGTCAGTGGCAAAAATATATCACGCCCGATGTGTATGGCTATGTGCGCCGCTACCGGGATTCTCGCTGCTTTGTGGTATTAAATCGGGGTGAAGCAGTCACCCTGCCAGAAGTGGATACTGATTTACCCGATGGTGAGCATACCTGCATTGTGACCCGCAACAAATACGAGGTGAAAGACGGCAAAATTCACGACCTAACCTTAGATGCTCGTGGCGTGGTTGTTCTGAGTCATGTAGGCGATCGGGTCAAGGGACAAACGATCGTGCGTGCCCAACTCAACGGAGTGCAAACCCAACCGGGAGAAACGATCGTTGTCATGGGCGATTGTCCTGAACTGGGGAACTGGGATATTGCCAAAGCCTACCCGCTGGAATATATCAACACCAACACCTGGTTTGGGGAAATTCCTTTTGAGGAAAGCGCAGGCAAGCTGATTAGTTACAAATACGCTTTGCTGCGAGAAGGACAGTCGCCCCTGCGGGAAAACCTCACGCCGCGTCGGTGGGTGATTGCCAGCGAAGGCACGGTGAAGTGGCGGGATACTTGGGCAACCGGGCGCGAGTCTTAATAAAAATACCTGGCAGCCCCCCGCCAGGTATTCAAGATTGCACTTAAAGCAACTTGTCTATAGTTCTAGAATAGGCGGTTGCTGCGGACTTTCCTTCCTCAATGGGCATGACCGAACTGGAGTATTCTCTCTGACCCGATCGGGTAGTAAGCTGTTGATGTTATGAGTGGAAGGACAGTTTTATGCCTGAAGGGTATCCACGGGACATGGTGGGGTATGGTCGTTATCCCATTGATCCAAAATGGCAAAACCAGGCACGGGTGGCGGTGCAATTTGTGATCAATTACGAGGAAGGCGGCGAGAATTGTATCCTGCATGGAGATTCAGCCTCGGAAGCCTTTCTCTCCGAAATTGTAGGGGCTGCGCCCTTCATGGGTTTGCGCCACATGAGTATGGAGTCTTGCTACGAATACGGCAGTCGAGCCGGATTTTGGCGGCTGCATCGGCTGTTCACTGAGAGAACCATTCCCGTCACAATCTACGGCATTGCAATGGCACTGGAGCGCAACCCGGAGGCGGTTGCTGCCATGCAAGAGGCAGATTGGGAAATTGCCAGCCACGGCTATCGCTGGATTGATTACAAGTATTTCAGCGAAGCGGCAGAACGGGAACATTTGGAGACCGCGATCGCCATTCACACTCGCGTCACAGGTAGCCGTCCCCTGGGTTGGTACACCGGACGCAACAGCCCCCACACGCGCAAATTAGTCGTGGAGGAGGGTGGTTTTCTCTACGATGCCGACAGTTACGCCGATGACCTGCCCTACTGGGATTTGAGCTACGGTAAACCTCATCTGGTGATTCCCTACACCCTCGACAACAACGATATGCGCTTCGCCACTCCGCAAGGTTTCAACTCTGGCGATCAGTTTTTTGCATACCTGCGAGATGCCTTTGATGTCCTTTATGCGGAAGGGGAAACGGCTCCCAAAATGATGAGCGTTGGACTACATTGCCGCCTTGTGGGCAGACCTGGACGCGCCGCCGCCTTAGCACGATTTTTAGACTATGTGCAGAATCACGATCGCGTTTGGTTATGCCGTCGGATTGACATTGCCAAACATTGGCACCAGCACCACTTCCCGACCTAATGAGAGTATTGATCAATTGCTGCGATGACTTTGCAGCCAGTATTCCAGGCTGACGAGTAACCAAAGCTTTACACCATAGCGATTCCAGGTGTCGCCTCGATAATTTAACCAATCTCGAATCAGAGCTTGATTCAGGTAAGGCGCGATCTCCGCTTTGCGACTCAGCAACAATGCCTTTGCTTGCCGTTGCCAGTGTTCGCGGAAGCCAAGCTGAACGGGCACCATCATGCCACTTTTGGGGCGATGGATAATCGCATCTGGCAGTAAATCTGCCACGGCTTGCTTCAACACGGCTTTTTCCTGGGTGCCAGAGAGTTTGTATTCCGGGGGAATTTGCATACTCAATTCCACGATGCGCTGATCGAACAGGGGCGATCGGGCTTCAATTCCTGCCGCCCGCGTTAAGTTATTCACCTTGGTCAAAATCTGGTCAGCCCCTTTGAATTTAATGTTCAGCGCCATCAATCGGTTCAAATAACGTTGATTGGAGTAAAGATCTGCTGCAAAGACCGAGGGTTCGGCTTGAACAGCGTGCCAAACCTCCGGCTGCAACAAGTTGGGTAGATCCGTCGCACATTTTTGAAACGAAATCAGAAAAGCCTGTAATGGGTCTTGTTGGGTGATTGCGTGGTAAACGCTGTTGATCAGCATGGGCTGATTTTTCGGTCCGCCAAAGCAGGGGTCGCCCCCCTCCCCGTTCAGCACGATCGCCACGGATTCTTTTGCCAGTCGCCCCAGGAGCAAATTGGGCACCGTTAGTGGATCACCGATCGGATCATCCAACGCTGCCATCGTTTCTGGTAAAGCGTTCCACATGGTTTTGAAGGGAATTTCCAGAATGTGATGCTGGGTTCGGCAGTGCTGCGCGACTAAGTTAGAAAACTCTAGCTCGTTGGGCAGATCTTTGCCAAAGTGAATCGAATAGGTGTGGACAGGTGACGGATGCAGTTTCGCTGCCAGGGCTGTCACACAACTAGAATCCAGCCCGCCGGAAAGAAACACGCCAACAGGCTCATGTTCAGGCAAAGATTCTTGCACCACTTGACTAAGTAAGGAGCGCAAGCGATCGCCGTACCAGGACAACGGCTGATCGGCATCCAACACATTTTCTTGCAGCGTCCAATAGGCGGTAACTGTTTGCTCTGGAAGCTGAACGGTTGTTCCCGGTCGCACTTCTCGCACGTCCTGCCACAGAGTTCGATCGCCAGGAACAAAAGCACAGGTGAGATAATCCCGCAGGGCAATCAAATCAATCTGGTTGGAGCAATAAGGACGAAGGGCACGCAGTTGGTTTGATACCCAACCAGTCGCACCGTTTTCTGTGTAATACAGAGTCTTGCAACCAGAGCGATCGCGCCCTAGCGTCAGCACTTGCCGTTCTCGATCCCACACTGCCAAGGCAAAAGCACCGACCAATTCTTCCCAGGTTTTCGCTCCAACCCGCTCCCATCGTTGAGCAACAAATTCCAGGCTGATTGCATCACCGACTAGGGGTAGCCACGCCTCCCCAACCACCACAAACCGCCGACTGGGACTAATTGCCGTGGCAGCGCTGGGAGCGATCGCTAATCCTGGTTCTTGCTGCCAGATTTCTGGCAGAGCATCAACTCGTCCCCATGCCAACTGCCAAACGGTGTTGCCCAATCCAGGCGGAGGTATCAAACTACTGTTCCTGCATCAATCGGAGATAATTTTGCTGAAGCTGAAAGTGATTATCCGCCAATTTTTCGCTCATTGACCGTTCCACATCACTAATTTGCTGCCAGAATGCTGCCGATCGGCGGGCGGACAGCAGTTCTCTCCACAGCGCTCCCACAATCTCAGCCGTCGCGGGGTCATGCGCCAGGGTTTCTTCCAGGTCTAGAAAACGGCGATCGGCATCCGCATGAGATTCAATATCCTGCGCCAGTGCCACACACTCTTTCAACAATTGCGCCTGCTTTTCGGTCAGGGAGTAGGACATAATTAAGTACGCTCAACTGTAATCAACGTAAACATAAAGTTTTACATTTCTTAATGTAGCTTGAAATATCACTCCTTGCCAAAAGCCAATTCTTGTTAGTGAGTATGACCAAACAGCGTGTTCTTTCTGGAATTCAGCCAACTGGGGACTTGCATCTGGGCAATTACCTGGGTGCAATTCGCAACTGGGTCGAAATCCAGAAAAGCTATGACAGTTTTTTCTTTATGGCGGATCTCCATGCCATCACCGTCCCCCATGACCCCAGCCAACTGGCGGAAAATACCCGCAAAGTTGCTGCGATGTATCTGGCGTGTGGCATCGACTTGAACAACGCCACCGTTTTTGTGCAGTCCCATGTTCCCGCCCACGCCGAACTTGCCTGGTTGTTTATGTGTCTTACCCCGCTCAACTGGCTGGATGACATGGTGCAATTCAAGGAAAAGGCAATTAAGCAAGGGGCAAATGTGGGCGCAGGCTTGCTCACCTACCCAGTGCTACAAGCTGCCGACATTATGCTGTACGAACCGGATTTAGTGCCTGTGGGAGAAGACCAGAAGCAACACTTGGAGCTAACTCGCGATATTGTCAACAGTCTCAATCACCGTTTTGGCAAACCGAAGGAACCCGTCCTCAAGCTGCCCAAGCCTCTGATTCAGGCGGAAGGGGCACGAGTAATGAGTTTGACCGATGGCACCAAAAAAATGTCCAAATCTGATCCGTCGGATTTGAGCCGCATTAACTTGCTTGATCCGCCCGATGTGATTCAGAACAAAATCAAGAAATGCAAGACTGATCCGATCAAGGGTCTCGCGTTTGGCGATCCAGAGCGTCCAGAATGCAACAACCTGCTGACGTTGTATATGCTGCTGGCGGGTAAGACGAAAGATGAGGTTGCCGCAGAATGTGCCGAAATGGGCTGGGGACAGTTCAAACCCCTGCTCACCGAAGCGGCGATCGCCCATCTGAAGCCAATTCAAGACAAGTACCACGACATTGTGGGCGAACCTGGATATCTGGATTCCGTGTTGCAAAACGGCAAAGAAAAAGCAGCAGCGATCGCCAACCCAACCTTGCTACGGGTGAAAACGGCAATGGGCTACTCACTGCCCAAGGAGTCATGATCATGGTGCAGTCGGACAATCGGCAAGGAGTCGCGAATTCATCAATGGGTGCTGTGCCTGTGCCTGTCAAGCTGACAAACGCGATCGACGAGGAGCTACTACGGCGTGGGTTACTCAATCCCAATCGATTAAAAAGTTATGAAACTATTGCCCTCGTTGATACAGGAGCAGTTCGCACTGTGTTACCTGAAGTTATTGTGCGTGAGCTGAATTTAACGATTCGAGGACAACAAACAGCTCGATACGCAGATGGGCGGGAAGTTTCTGTCAGTTGTACTAGAGAACAGGGTTATGGGATGGTAGTCTGAAGTTTTAGATAACCTGGATATAAATGATTTTCATTTAATTTGCTGACAGGCTAGCCTACAGCAAATACCCCTTCAGTATTTCTACAATCTTTCACAATGCCCGTTTCCCCTACTTCTAAATCTTCGCTTCGTACTGCTGCCCTATCTGGTCAGTTTTTAGTAACCGCAGAGGTGTGCCCACCGAAAGGGGGTGATCCAAGTCATATGCTGGCAATGGCTCGGCTGCTGAAAGATCGAGTTCATGCGGTCAATATTACGGATGGGAGCCGTGCTGTATTACGAATGTCGTCTCTGGCATCTGCTGTATTACTCCAGCAAATTGGCGTAGAACCGATTTGCCAGATGGCTTGCCGCGATCGCAATGTGATTGCCTTACAAGCAGACCTGATGGGCGCACAGGCATTGGGAATCCGAAATGTGCTGGCACTGACGGGAGATCCAGTCAAAGCGGGAGATCATCCGTCAGCTCGCTCTGTATTTGAACTGGAATCGGTGCGATTGCTGCAACTGATCCATAAACTTAATGCTGGATTTGACTTCAACGATAAAGCCTTACCCGATGGTGCAACGGAGTTGTTTGTTGGCGCGGCAGTTGATCCGCAGTGTGGCAGTTGGTCTGGTGTGCAACGTCGATTTGAGCGCAAACTTGCAGCTGGTGCCCAGTTTTTTCAGAGTCAACTGATCTCAGACTTCGATCGCCTGGAAAAATTCATGACTCAGATCGCAGCAGGCTGTAATAGACCCATCCTGGCGGGAGTTTTTCTGCTGAAGTCAGCAAAGAATGCCCAATTCATCAACAAGAACGTGCCTGGTGTCCACATTCCTGATGCCATCATCGATCGTTTGGAACGATCTGCCGATCCCTTACAGGAAGGAATGTTAATCGCATCTGAGCAAGTTCGGGCTGCCCGCGATCTTTGCCAGGGCGTTCACATGATGGCAGTCAAGCGGGAGGATCTCATTCCCAAAATCCTGGATTTGGCAGGAATTCCTCCCCTGAGTTGAGCCACCTTAGATATAAAACAGTTGCCACGCTTTACATATCCACCGCTACTGAAGGGCGAGTACCGACAGGGCTGATCTTGACCCAACTGGACACCGAATCTGTTCAGAGGGGCGCTTAGGTACGGCTGGAGGATTGGGAGCATCCTTAGAAGGCTGTGTCGTCTCACAAATCTCTGAAACAGTCAACTTTTCTTTTCCTGCGTCTAGGACAAAAACAACCCCAGTAAAACTACGGAGATTAGGGTGCTTTGAGGTAGCGGTTACAGCGATTCCCTTTCGCGTGTCTGGCTTTGCCTTGATTTTGTAAGAGTAGTTGGGCGACTCCATTGCACTACTGACAGCAGGTAAGTTGCGAACAGAGGTTGTAAAGGCTTGATTGCCAATGTAATAAGCCTTCTGGTCGAACAAAATTGAGCCGATCGCCTCTCTCGCTTCAACCTCCATAGAAACAGTTGCCGTTTTAGGAGTCTTCACCTCAGCAGAACACCCCACACTTGCCAACGTAAGAGCAATTAAAGCAGGAAGTAGGAATCTGATCTTGTGCATAGGAATCGCGAAGAGTTTAAGGGGGAATCAACCAAACTGACTTTCGTCTGAATAACCTGAGTTATTTCAGGGAATTCGTTATCTCAGCAGATCTGACTATTTCAACCAAACTAGCAATTCGACTACTGAAGAGTCAAAAAGCGAATCCGTAGAAACCAGGTCAACTTATTTAGAAGTTTACCCACTGTTTCTACGGATGTCAGCACTCTTGGATAAGGTTTACGTAATTTCCACAAATCTATTGTGAACGCCTCTTAAACTCCTTTCCTAATTCCTGCTTTATGAAGATATGACTCTTTTAAACAATTTTTGCCGGAATCCCAACCGCCGTTGCTCCAGGTGGAACATCGTGTAGAACAACGGCATTCGCACCGATTTTAGCGTGGTCTCCGATCGTGACAGGGCGAATAATTTTTGCCCCCGCTCCGATGTCTACGTGCCCTCCCAGCTTAACGCCTTCGACAATCGTGACTTGTTGAAGAATTAAGCAATTTGGTCCTATCTGGGCACCTGGATGAATCACAACACCATTGGGATGGGTCAGCAGCAAACCTCCCCCAATCTGGCAATTTAAAGGGATATCTGAAGCGGTGACAACACTCCAAAATCGATATTCAAAAACGTTGTAAGTAGCAACAATTCGCCCAATAATGCCACCAATTTTCTTCCACCTTTGGTAGCTACGAATTGACTTGAGTAATTGCTTGCTGGGCGACCACCATTGCTCAATTTTCTCGCGACTCCAATCTGGTTCAACCGCAGAGATATTGGAGGAGTCTATTGGGGGAATAAGACGCGCAGACTGAATGGTCTGGGAGCGTTCGAGCAATTGACCTTCAGAGAAAACATCTGCAACCATTTGTTTAAACTCAGTAAGTGACTTAAAGTGTTGATTGAAGTGAAAGATTCAACTCAGCCAGAGACTCCTTTTTTAAGGAGGGTTAAGATGCTAAAGTTCAGGCTAAACTCTTTTCATTTTAATCAAACTTTAATTCAATTGTCTCCGTAAATATCTTGAAGTTCTTTGACGAATGGGCGAAATAGTTTAAAGATTTAGAGAACTCATATAATCCCTATTTCTTGACTGTAAGTTCATCATTTTCCCCTGAAAAATTACGGTCCCTTGTTCAAGCTCGATCGCCCAACTTGCCCGTTGAATCACTTGAGGACGATGACTGATCAAAATCGTTGTTTGCCCTTGTCGATGGTTTAGAAGCTGATTCAGCAGCATCGCTTCACTTTCGGGTTCTAAGTTAGCAGTGGATTCATCCAAAATTAGAATGGGTGGCTGATGCAACAAAGCACGAGCGATCGCCAAGCGCTGCTGTTGCCCACCGGATAAATTTGCCCCGAACTCACCCAACACCGTTTGATACTTATCTGGCAAACCACTAATAAATTCATTGGCTCCAGTCATCTGGCACACGTCCACGATCGCTTCGAAGGCAATTGTGGGGTTTCCCAAGCGAAAGTTCTCCAGCAGCGATCGTCCCCAGAAGTGCGGTGCTTGGGGCACTAACACAACCTGTTTCCGCCAACAATCGAGGGCTAAATCTGCCAGGTTATACGCCCCGATCCGCACATTGCCAGATTGAGGCATATACAAACCAGCGATCAGTTTTGCTAGCGTACTTTTGCCGCAACCCGATCTGCCCACGATCGCAGTCACTTCTCCACCGGGAATGCTGGCAGAGAAGGCGTTGAGTACTTCCGCCCGCCCTGGATAGTAAAACGTGATCTGTTCGCATTGAATCGGGGCATCCGGTGCCAGCTTGACCGATGGTTTGGCGATGGGGCTAATTTCTGAAGGGTGTTCCACCACTTCCGCTAGTCGCTCAGACGCGGTTCGGACTCGAGCAAACTCATCCACAAATCGCACCACTGTACTGATCAACTCTGTAAAGTTCAGGTTCAAGCTGGTAAATGCCAGCAATTGCCCAATACTCATTTCACCATTGATCACTAACGTGCTGCCAAACCAGAGTAAGCCCACGCTGCCCACTCCCGAAACCAGGCTGGAAAAAACACTGTTGATAATGCCGATCTGGTTGGTGCGAAAGTTCAAATTGGCTAAACGACCAAATCGGCTCTGCACCTCGTCCCAAAATTGGGTTTCAGCGCTGGTGGTTTTGAGCGTGAGTGCGCCTTTGAAGGTTTCAACTAAAATGCCTTGATTGTCGGCATCCAGCAAGATCAGGTTGCGGGTTCGTTGTTGCAAGGTGGGCAGAAAAATCACTGTTGAAAGGGTCATCAACAACGCCAGGATGATCGCCGCCAGGGTCAGCTTCCAACTCAGCACCAGCATGAACCCCAAGGAAGCGATCGCAATGAAAACCTGGCTGGGCAAACTCACAACCACCTGAGCCACCAGTTGATTCAAAGCCTGGATATCTCGCAAACGGCTGACAATTTCTCCGCTGCGGTGCATTTCGTAATAACTCAAGGGCAAATGCAAAATTGCTCGCCCAAATTCCAGAACTAAGCCCAGTTCTAGCCGTTGAGCAAAGTAAGCCGTGAGGTTTGCCTGCACCCAACCCAACCCGCTACTGAATAGAGTTAAGACAATAACCGCGATCGTCACTCCGTTGAGAAGTTTCAAGTCGCCCCGCACTAACACATCATCTGTGAGAACTTGAATCAGGAAGGGCATGGCGATCGACAACAAGCCCAACACCAAATTCAGGACTAGGACTTCCGCCAACAAAACGCGGTAATTCCAAAGACGACGGGTAAATTTACGGACAGTTTGAGGGCGATCGTGGGTGTCGATTGAAAATCTGGCGGGGTCAGGTTCCACCAGTAGCAAGACCCAATCTGTCCACCCGGCACGAAACTCAGCTTCGGTCAAAAACCGTACTCCCACGGCGGGATCTGCAATCACATACCGCTGCTTCTGTTTGCCATACCACACTACCCAATGATTCCCTTGCCAGTGCAGAATCACAGGCAGCGGTACTTCGCTCACGCGCTCAACCACTTCTTCAGTCGCTCGAACGGATCGGGCATTAAAGCCTAAAGCATCGGCTCCTCGCTGCAATCCCAGCAACGTGGTGCCCTGCTGCCCTGTGCCAACCACTTCCCGCAACCGAGTTAATGACAATGTTTGCCCATAGTGCTTGGCGATCGCGCCCAAACACGCCGCTCCACAGTCGGCTTCACTCTGTTGTAGAACAACGGCATACTTCATTCCCGCCCTACCCAAGCTCAATCCTTATTCCATTGCTATTCATGCCCAACCCGCCGCCATCCGAAAAAAAACACCCAAATTGAATTGGGTGCGGATAAAGTCATGAAAATTTTAGCTGCATGAGGACTTCGAGAATTGAGAGCTAATAGCTAGTATTAACTCTCAATTCCGATCCCTAATCGTCGTACCGAACGTTAACGTTCACCGACTGGCTAACTGAACCACTGGAACCGCCGTAGCCGCCAAAGTTGCCATAGCCACCATAACCATAGCCATAGCTAAAGGATGGGTAGTAGGAGTAGGAGGTTGTAGGACGGTAAGAGTAGTAGGAAGGACGATAGGAGGAGTAGCGACGACGGCATCTTCCTCCTTGAACCGTTTGGGCTGCTTCTGCGGAAAGGTCTGCAAATAATGGAGACGCTTGAGTTGCTTTCACGGGTTTTCTCCTATGTAGCGAATGGTGAGTATGTAGCGACTGGTGAGCATGAACGAATATGAATCCGGCAAAGAAACAAATGAATTGATTTTGCGTCCTCTAAGTTTGGAGAGGCAGTTTTGCTTCTTCTAAACTGGGGAAGCCGACCCGCAATGCTTCCCTGGTTCAAGACTGTTCAATCAATCCGATCGCAATCAGGTTTCTAGAAAAATCCAGGAATATTTCTCGAAATGATCCTGATTGGGTTTGTTCAGGTGAGAAGATAGCCGGAGTACGTTGAAGGCGTGCATCTTCAGGCTTGCACACGTTCGCGGTTGAGGTATCTCAATTAATCGTTGATTAATCGTCGATGTAGACGTTCACGTTAACCGACTGGCTAACGGATGAACCACTGCTCCCACCCCAACTGCCGCCGGAGGACACCGGATAGCAGTAGTAAACGGGGGAGTAGTAGTGTCGTCCCCAAGCCCCACGAACGGTGGCAGATTCCTGAGAAGACAGGTCAGTAAACAATGAACTGCGTTTAACGGTCTGCATAGCAAGCTCCTTAATAGGTCGCCAAATGGACAACTTCACGATCGCCCTTCCCTGGGGGAATTCGCCATCGTGAGGGTCTAATCTTGCATACTGAATCGATGGCTTGCGTCCGGATACCAGATAGCCGCGTTTTACATTTCTTAATAAAACGGAACCCGGATAGTTTATGGTGTGCTGAGTAATCCAGGCAAGGGACGAAAACGGTTGCCACTCTACGAAAAATCATACGGATTTTTGTTGAATCCATAGAAGGTTGAGGTATGCCCGTCAAAGGTGTTCCTTGCCCTATGTTGAATCGGTCTGAATTATCTGAACCTGAAGTGTTACCTCCCTTGCAGGAAGATGAGTTTTTGCCGCCCATGAGCCGTTGGATTACGGTAGGCGCGTTGCTCCTGGTGGGAATGCTGGCAGGGGGAGTGGCTTTGGCATCTCTGATTCGGTACAACATTACCGTGCAGGCGATCGCCACAGTGCGTCCGGTGGATGAAGTGAGTGTGGTGCAAGCGACCGCCGCCGGAACCATCCAGCGTATTTTGGTGCAGGAGAATCAACCCGTCCAGCCAGGAGATGTGATTGCTGAACTAGGTGCGGTTGATCGATCGCGGTTAGCCAAGTTGCAAGCTCGCCGTCAACAACTTCAGAATTACATCCAGCAATATCAAACTCAAACCGAGCAGATTGATCAAAAACTCCAGGCATTGAATCCGCAAAACACCGCTGAACAACGCGATCGCTTCCAACAACAAAAACAGAGTTTAATTCGCCAAATCCGCTACGACCAGGAGACTTTACAAGCGATCGAGCAAGAGCTAGGCAAATGGGTGATTGCAGTGCCCATCAAAGGCATCTTATTCAAGCTGGAGTTACGCAATCCCGGACAAACGGTGCAACCAGGGGATGTAGTCGCCCAAATTGTACCCAGCCATGCTTCGCTCATCGTCAAAGCGCGAGTTGGAGTGCAGGATATTAGCCAGGTAGAAGTCGGGCAACTGGCTCAATTGCGAATTTCTGCCTATCCTTATCCGGATTACGGCATTTTGTCCGGTACGGTGCAGGCGATCGCGCCCGATGTTGCCGTTGTTAGAGAGCCAACGACTGGAATAACAACCTCCTATTACGAAATCTTGATCCAACCGGATCAGCCTTATCTAACGAAGGGCGATCGGCAGTATCCTTTACAACCGGGTATGGAAGCTCGCGTGGATATCATTTCGCGCCAGGAAACAGCAATGCAATCATTTTTGCGAAAGTTGCGGCTGTGGGCAGATGTTTGATGCCACTCGCAACACCCAATTTAACAAGAGTCAAGAAAATTGCATCTGGTGTCCGGAACTTTGCTCCAGCAATCCGAATAAGCATTACATGGAGTCAGCACCTTACCTGTAATGGCTCTTCCTGGTCTCACCCCGGCAATTCCCTGACCTCAACCTAGTCGGAGCGTTCCCATGACTCAGATAGCTTCTGGCAACCCGATCAACCTGGCAGAACTCAACACGCCCCTCGACGGACGGTATCAAGTGGTTGAAATTTTGTCTGCACGGCTCTGGGCGCGAACATACCTTGCCCAAGATTTGCACCGTCCCAGCCAATCTGAGTGCATTATTCATCACCTCAAAGCCATTCCGATCGTGCCCAACTACGCTGCTGTCATGCGGGGGCTTTTGTCCAGAGAGGCGGACATTCTGGAGTATCTTGGCACCCACGACCAAATTCCTCAACTCCTCGCCTGGTTTGAGGATGACCAGGGTTTTTACGTTGTGCAGGAGTTTTGTGGTGGGCAGTTCTTGAGCCAGGAGCTAGAGTCGGGGCAGGGGTGGAGTGCGGAAGCAGTGCTGGATTTTCTGCACCAGATGCTGGAACCGTTAGCCTGGGTGCATCGACATGGCAGCATACATGGCAATTTGAAGCCTGAAAACCTGGTACGGCGGCAAGCAGACCGCAAGCTTGTGCTGATTGACTTCAGCAGCATGAGTCTATTACAAAGAGCGTTTATGGCAGCTCACGGATTATTTGTGCCGCCGACTTCTGCGGCTGAAGAAGGATATCAGCCTTTAGAGCAAATTCAGGGCTTACCTTGTGCCGCCAGTGATGTTTATGCCGTGGGCATGATGGCGGTTCAAGCCTGGGCTGGGATGAAACCCACTGATTTTCAAGTCGATCCTCAGACGATCGAGATTCTCTGGAAGGAGCACCTGCGATCGTCCGCTTCGCCATTACAGCAAGCGCTGATCACAGTTCTGGACAACATGGTGCAGTGGGATGTCACCCGTCGTTATGGCAATGCGGAGCAGGTATTACTGGCGTTGCAGGATGTGGCAAAGGTCGCCCCCGCCAGAGAATCTGTTTTTGCGATTCGTCCTGTGATTGAAACCGCCGTTGCCACTGCTGCTACTACTACTACTACTGCTACTACTGTTACGACTGTTGCGACTGTTGAGCGATCTGGGATCGAACAGTCTGGCATTGCAGAACCTGTGGCTGTTACTAAAACGGCGATCGGCGCGACCTTGTCTCAGCCAACCTTGTCAGAAGTAGGAATCATGTCAAACGGAATTCCACCCAATAAACAAACGAATAATTCAGTGCCACCATCTGTGAAAAACGTAGACCATACAAAAAACGTGGATAAAGTCGCTACCCAGTCTGCATCGCGCAAAGTGAACATGAAGCAGTGGCTGCAAAACACGATCGCAAGTACCCCTATTCGGTTTGGTGCTAGCGGAGTTGCCGTCGCCACAACCTTCGCCGCAGTGGGTTGGGGATTGTTGAACTCGGTGGATTGGTCTCACAAAACGGGAGATTTATGGAATCGGGTGACTGGTGCAATGGCTGAGGATGGGAGTTCTAACCATCGTACCCTGAAAGCACGAAGTAGCCAGTGGCGCAAAGATTGGCAGGAAGCCAGCGTTAAATATCAACAGGCAGAAACCGCACTAAATCAAGGCGAATGGGCAAAAGCAAAGGCGCTGGCAACCGCAATGCCGGATATCCCCTACTGGCGCGATCGAGGTGCTACCCTTGCCGAAAAAATCAGTACTCGCACTGAATCTGGTTCTACTGAACGACTGCAAACAGCATTTGATTATGCTAAGGAGCGTAAATTCACCAATGCACTGAATGAACTGAGTCAAATACCAGCCAATAGCCCAGTAGATGCAGTTGTGCAAGCTAAAACTAAAGAGTATCGCGAGAAACAAAATATTAAAGCCTGGTTTGACTTACAGCAGGCATATAACCGAGCTATTGCCAAAGATTTCGTGAATGCACTGGCATTTCTTTATCAAATTCCTGAAGGAACTGAAGCTTATGAGGTTGCGCAGACAAAAATTGCTGAGTACAAAGAGAAAGAGAAGATTCGAGTGAAAACTTTGTTGAGCACTGCGGACGATTCCACTAAGCAACAATACCTGATCTCTACGATTTCATCTCTAGAAACAGTTGCCTCCGATGCGCCCACAGAAACTATTGTGAGTCGGATTGAGCCATATATGCAGGCGCTAAATCAGCAAGCAGAAGCCTGGTTGCAAGCGGCAGACCAGCAAGCAGAAGCAGGGGATACTGCAATCGCGATCGCCACCCTGGAAAATGTACCCCTTGGAACTCCTGCCTATGCTAAAGCCCGCGATCGCATTTTAGAGCTCACAGCAAAGCTGCATCCCTCCGCAACATCAGAGCCAACAGTCGCCATAGAAATCCAGCACGAGTCCCACATCCTTAGCCCTGGATTGCAATTCCGCGACTCTCAATCCTTCATCATCGGGCGGGCAAATTTACAATCGGTTGATTAGACAAGTACAGCTTGTCGGAAATAACCGTTCAGCGATTCCCGATAGGGTGGGCACTGCCTATCTTTCCCAAAAGCCTTGATGATGCGGATTTGTGAGCGATGCTCACCCTACAATTTGTGGCTTATCCAAGCGATAACCGCTGTAAATCGGGATGAGAACGAATGACCAATGACCAATGCCAAATGACCAGTGACCATTAAATAAAGTTTCTTCGCAGCGGTGATTGTTTCGTCCGGAAACTTTTGAAATAACTCGATAAGTGGTACGTATATTACTCTTCGAGTTCGACGCTGCCATGAAGCTACCGTCATTGACCAGTTTGTTCCCTGCAACAGCGATCGCCATTGGCGTTTCAGCAATCGCCAGTCAGCCCAGTCAAGCGGCTGATTACAGCTACGAAACCTACTCTAATTACGATGATTGGTCTTACAGCGCCGATCGAATTCAGCTTCCTGATCTCGATCGCGCCTATCGTCGTGATGCTCCGGCATACCACTACGCCTACTATTCCATCGCCCGTCCAGAATATCTTCTTTAAAGGCGTTGCTGATTCTGCATCTGAAAAGGGTGCTGGGTGCTCGAAACTGCGTTTCGATTCAAACTGCTTTTCAGCAACGCCTCTCTCAAAATCTAACCTCTGCCTTTTGCTCTTTGACTCACCATTTTCTTACTGATGCCACCCAAAGCAGAGTTGAAAACTCACCTCACGCCAGACGAACTCAAACTGCGGTATCGGCAAGCTAGAGACACATCTGAAGCTCGACGCTGGCAACTCATTCACCTGGTTGCTCAAGATTGGACAATAAAACGAGCCGCTCAAGCTGTTGATTTGAACTACGATTACGCCAAAGAAATTATTCGCCGTTACAACCAAAGTGGACCAGAAGCGGTGCCAAATCGCAGCCAAAAGCGGCAGGTGTCGGCTCGATCGCTCCTCACCGCAGAGCAACAGCACGAACTCAAACACGCCTTGCAAGCCCCCGCCCCCGATGGTGGCGAATGGTCGGGACCGAAAGTGGCGCAATGGATTGCCGAAAAAACTGGGCGATCGCACGTTTGGCCCCAGCGAGGGTGGGATTATTTGCGACGGCTCCAGGATGACGATGCTACCAAGAAAATTGTACGGGCGGGTTTAGTAGACTAACCAGCCTATTGAATGGATTTATGGCAGAACCCGCCCCTACCATCTCCACTCTCACCTCACCGACCACTCACCCTCTTTTACAAATCGATGCAAAACGGGCAAAAGCCGATCGAGGCAAAGCTTAGTCATTTCAACCCTTTGAGCAGGTTAGATGGTTAAAGAACGGATTTTTAAGACGACTTTATCCGGACTTTTGTTTCCAGTTCTGATAAATAGAGCGTGGGTTCTTCATCAGGAGTTTCAACCATCGTCAGGACTACACAGATTGAAAGTCTTGTATTGATCAACCCACACTTCACGTTTCATTCTTGGAGATTAGGTCAGCATGAAATCAACATCGTGCTTCAAATTGTTGGGAATTGGAGCGATCGCCCTCAGCGCCACCCTATTGCCAGCATCCCCAGGCTACACCAAACCCAAAGTCAGAGTGACAACCACTCCATCCAATCCTGGAGTAACCGTTGTCCCTGTTATCCCCTCTGGCTCTGGAACGGCGGTGCCGGGTGCTGCTACCCCTGGTGGAGTCATTTGCGTTCCCGGCTCTCCCACCCCCTGCGCTCAACCGTTGCCCTCCTTTCCCGGTGGAGTGAGTGGTGCGCCTGGTGCCGTCATTTGCGTTCCTGGCTCTCCTACCCCCTGTGGACAGCCGATCGCGAAGGACTACTTTTTCTGTGGCAAAGATCCGCATGGCAGACCCACAACCTACGTCAACACTCCCACGGGTAATATGCCTCTGGTGCGGTGGGTGTCTCACTACTTTGAGCCTTCCGGGTACACTCCTGATGTGCGCTGCCGGGATGTTTCGCAACGATTCAATGAGTTCTACAGACAGGGGATTTTGAACTTCATTACAACAGGGTTCATCAACAACCAGCCTGTGGTTTGTGTTGCCAGTCGCATGGGTGGACCTTGCAGCGCAACACTGTTCACGCTTAAGTCGGGTCAGAGTGCAACGCGCACAATTCAACAGTTGTTTGATGTGCGGGCGGGTGCTTCCGGTCCATTGTTGGAAAGCGAAGAACGCATTTATGTCGATATGAGACCCTACCTCGACGCGATCCAAGCCAACCGCTAAAACGGACGTTGATTGGAAGCACGAGGCAACCTCGCCAGACCTGTGAACCCGGTTCGTGTTGCCCGTGCCTTTTCCGCACCCTGCCCGGAAGCGATGCGGAAATCGGAACCAACCTTCGATGTTACGTACTGTTCGCTCATCGACGGTGATGAAAGGGATAGAGGAGTATCGATGTGATTGGATCTGCACTCGCGTTTACTGCTTGTATTGGATATTGGTTAACATCAACTCAAGCCTTACCAACAGAGTGTGTTGTGCCCTCACAACGAACATCTGTTAGCGTTCCTCGATCGCTCACCCAGCCACGATCGCTCGACATTCTTGATCAACAGGCTCGTGCCATCACAGTCAAGGTAAAAGCCAGTTATAGCAATGGTTCTGGCATTTTGATTCAACGCCGGGGACAACTGTATACCGTCCTGACCAATCGCCATGTGCTGACCGCAGGTACACCCTACGTGATTCAAACACCGGACGGACGATCGTATCCGGCAAATTTAGTAAAAAAAATCAATTTTCAGGGTGATGACCTGGCACTGTTGCAATTTCGCAGCAAAACTAACTATACGATCGCCACCCTCACCAGTACTCATCCTTTATCCCAGGGCGATCCATTAATTTCTGCCGGATTCCCTCTAGAATCAGCGCCCACAAAAGCCAACGGCTTACTGATCACCATCGGTAAAGTGTCGCTGCTACCCGACAAAGCCTTCCAGGGTGGCTACCAAATTGGCTATACCAACCTGATCCGCCAGGGCATGAGCGGCGGTCCTGTCCTGAACCTCCGAGGGGAAGTCGTCGGCATCAACAGTTTGCACGCTTACCCACTCTGGGGCGATCCTTACATTTTTCGAGATGGCTCTAAACCCCCTCCTGCTCAACGCCAAACCATTGTTGAATCCAGTTGGGCAGTCCCGATCGATACCTTTAAGCAAAAGGTCGCAGGTAAAAGGTAGAAGGTTTATGGCACCTCACGCAGTAGCCGCCCTGGAGTAAACTCCGGGCTGAAAGCTAAAGTCCATTGAAATGGACTGAAACCTTTGCACCCCTACCCCCCAACTCCCTAATTCCCATCCCCCATCCCCCATCCCCCATGCACCCCTTCCCCGCTCTTCCCACCTTCCTCCTCGCCAGCACGATCGCTCTAGTTCAAATACAACCCGCTGCCGCTTTGTCTGCCAATCAGGTGCAGCAAATCGCGGAAGGATTTACTGTGCTGGTTGACGGCGCGAATCCTGGTTCAGGGGTAATTGTAGCGCGAGCAGGAGATACCTATTACGTGTTGACGGCTCGGCACGTCGTCGGGACACCGGATGGTTATATGATCGTCTCTGCCTCCGGCGATCGTCATCCGGTAGACTATTCGCGGGTGGTCAAGCTAGCAGGCGTGGATCTGGCGCTGGTTCCCTTCACCAGTCGCAGGATTTATCCCATCGCGACTTTAGCCAATTACCCTTACGATGCGAGTTTCCGTAATGTGTATACTGCTGGTTGGACAGCCTATCGCACTCGTGCCTTTACGGCTGGCATTTTGAGCGATCGCAGTTTTGCCCTGGCGCTGACTCAAGGATTGCGGCAAGAAGGCTACGATTTGTTTTATAGCAATCTCACCCAGGTTGGGATGAGCGGTGGAGCGGTGCTGGACAGTGAGGGGCGCGTGATTGGCATTCACGGCTTGGCAGAAGGCGAGGAAGTGAATGATGGGCAGCGCGGCATTACTCGCATTAAGCGTGGGTTTAGCTCCGGCATCCCCATTTCGACCTTTTTGAATCGGGTTGATCAAACGGGGTTGAGGCTGTCCTTCCAGTTCAACAATACGCCGCCTGCCCAGATTACGGTACAGCAACCCACTGGCCCGCTAGAGCCAGTGGGGAATGCTACCAGCGCGGTGGAATGGACGAATCGGGGCAATCAACTCTATCGTTTAGGGCAATTTGAAGCGGCATTGACTGCTCTCAATCAAGCCGTGCGCTTAAATCCTGACCTTCATGCTGCCTGGTACGATCGCGGCAATGTGCTGTTTGCCTTAAGACGTTCGGCTGAGGCACTGGAATCTTACGATCGTGCGATTCAACTCAAGCCCGACTTATACAGTGTGTGGCGCGATCGCGGCGTATTGCTGGCAGCGTTAAATAAATTTGATGCAGCACTGGGTTCTTTTGACCGAGCTACCCTGCTCAAACCGGATGATTATGTGCTCTGGTATATGCGCGGCAATTTGCTGAACAAAGACTTTCGCGATTACAGTGGCGCGATCGCTTCCTACGATCGGGCGCTGGCAATTAACCCGAATTTTGCCGATGCCTGGATGGGGAAAGGACGCGCCCTGCACGAACAAAATCGCTACGATACGGCGCTTGTTGCCTTTCAGCAATCCTTACGGTTAGATCCCAATCTCTCGGTTGCCTGGATTTTGCAAGCCCGCACCTTGAACATAATGGGGCAACGGCAAGCCGCGATCAACTCACTCCAACGCGCCCTTCAACTCAAACCCAACGATCCAGAAGCCCTGCGTTTGCTGGCAACATTACAGTAAATGCAGGTGTAAATGGCATTGGAAGTTGCTGCGTGAGTGAATTGTTAGATGTCCAGGTCAGTCAAGTTGAGTTTAGAGCCGTAGGTTTCGATGAATTCGCGGCGGGGAGCGACGCGATCGCCCATCAATACCGTAAAGGTCCGATCAGCTTCAGCAGCATCTTCAATTTCAATCCGCCGCAAAGTTCGCGTTTCGGGGTTCATGGTGGTGTCCCAGAGTTGTTGGGGCATCATTTCGCCCAACCCCTTAAAGCGTTGAATCTCAACTTTAGCGTTTTCGGGGAAGCCCGCAATGATTTCATCTCGTTCGCGATCGCTGTAGCAGTAATAGTGATTGCGTCCCCGTTCAATCTTATAGAGGGGCGGGCAAGCAATATAGACAAAGCCCTGATCCACCATTGCCCGTTGGTAGCGGTAGAAAAAGGTGAGCAGCAGCGTGCGAATGTGAGCACCATCCACGTCTGCGTCGGTCATGATCACGATCCGGTGATAGCGCAGTTGTCCAGACTCAAACTCTTCACCCTTGATGCCTAAGCCCAAAGCCGTGATCAACGCCTGAATTTCGGTGTTTTTGTAAATCTTGGCATCGTCAGTTTTTTCAATGTTGAGGATCTTGCCCCGCAGCGGCAGGATTGCCTGAAACCGACGATCGCGTCCCTGCTTGGCGCTACCTCCTGCAGAATCCCCTTCTACAATAAAGATTTCCGATTCGGCGGGATCACGAGAACTGCAATCAGCCAGTTTTCCAGGCAGGGTAGAAGATTCCAAAACCGACTTCCGCCGCACCAATTCCCGCGCCTTGCGAGCAGCTTCGGCGGCTCTAAATGCCTCCAGAGCCTTCTCGATAATGGCGTTTGCTACCTGCGGACGAAATTCTAGATACTCCGTCAGCACTTCACCCACGAGAGAATCCACAATGCCACGAACTTCCGTGTTACCCAGTTTGGTTTTGGTTTGTCCCTCAAACTCTGGATCGGGCACTTTTACGGAAATCACGCCCGTTAAGCCTTCTCGAATGTTTTCCCCTGCCAGCTTGTCATCGTCCTTGAGTTTGTTGTTCTTCCGTGCCAGGGAATTGAGAGTCCGAGTTAAAACAGTTTTCAAACCCTCTAAGTGAGTACCGCCATCGATCGTGCGGATATTATTGGCAAACCCTAACAAGTTATCGGTATAAGCATCGGCTGACCATTGCAGGGCAACCTCCACCTGCACATTGTTGCGCTCACCCTGCACATAAATAATCTCTTCGTGCAGCGCGTTCTTCTCGCGGTTCATATAGGTGACGTATTCCCGGATGCCACCTTCATAAAAATAGGTTTCAACGTGGGGCTGTTCACCTTCCTGCTCATTCACGCGGTTATCGGTAAAGGTAATCCGCACGCCCCCATTCAGGAACGCCAATTCCCGCAAGCGACCAGCCAGGGTGGCATAATCAAACTCAATCCCACCCGTGAAGATGATGGTATCGGGCAGGAATGTGACCGACGTACCCGTGCGGCTACCCGCACCTGGCTCCGCCTGCATATCACCTTGAGGAATGCCCCGTTCAAACCGTTGGGTGTGAATTTTGCCTTCTCGCCATACCGTAACTTCCACCCACTCGGACAACGCATTGACGACGGAAATGCCGACACCATGCAGACCACCGGAAACTTTGTAGCCCCCACCCTCACCAAACTTGCCCCCAGCACCCAGCTTGGTGAGTACAGTCTCTAAGGCAGATTTACCAGTACGAGGATGAATATCGGTGGGAATGCCGCGTCCATCGTCAACTACCGTAACTGAACCATTTTGATTAATGGAAACCTCAATATTTTTGCAATATCCTGCCAGGGCTTCATCGACCGAGTTGTCCACAACCTCGTACACTAGATGATGCAGTCCTCTCGGTCCGGTGCTGCCGATATACATCCCTGGTCGTTTGCGGACGTGCTCAATTCCCTCTAGGACTTGAATCTGCTCGGCACCGTAGTTATTAGTCATGCAGTGAACGCTCCAACCGGAATAATGCGGCTTGAAACTAATTTAAGCTTCAAAATACCAAAACCATCAAAAATTATAGCATAAAAGCCTTGAAAGCGCTTTTAGAGTCGTTTCCTGTTGCATTTATAGTAGGGGTGAACCAGCAATAGAATTCATGTCTCCTGCCTCTTCTAGTATATCAACTTCCAGTACGAACGTACCAAATGCGACGATCGCAGGCTTGATTGTGATCTGTGGTGCCACAGCGACGGGGAAATCGGGCTTGGCGATCGCTCTGTCCCAACGGTTACACTCAAGTCGGCTAAATTCTGCCATCCTTAGCGCCGATTCGCGCCAAGTGTATCGAGAATTTAACATTGGCACGGCAAAACCCTCGATCGCAGACCAAAAAACAATCTCCCATCACTTAATTGACATCTGCGATCCCACAGAAACATTAACCGTGGCAGATTACCAGTTGCAGGCACAGGGATTGATTGAGGGGCGAGGGGAAGAGCGGGAGACGCGGAGCGCGGGAGATGCGGAGAGATCTTTGAACCTCCGCACTCCGCACTTAGCACTCCGCACTTCTTCCCCAACCCCTAACCTCCAACCCCCAACCCCCATTCCCTCCTCTTCCTTCCCGCTCCTCGTCGGTGGAACTGGTCTCTACATTCGCTCCGTCACCAAAGGGCTAAAAATTCCACGGGTGCCGCCGCAGATGGAGTTGCGATCGCAACTTGGGGCACTGGGGCAAGCGACTTGTTATGCCATGTTGCAGCAGGTTGATCCCCGCTCGGCGGAAAAAATTCACGCTCATGATGTCGTGCGGACGGTGCGATCGCTGGAAGTGTTCTACACCACGGGATGCCCCATGTCTGCACAGCAGGGAGAAAACCCGCCGCCTTATCCCATTTTGCACATTGGCTTAGATTGCCTGGAGCCGAACAAACTGTGGCAGCGCATTGCCCATCGAGCCAAACAAATGGTAGCGGCTGGATTTGTGACAGAAGTGGAGTATCTCTGTAGTAAGTATGGGACGGAGTTGCCCCTGTTAAATACGCTGGGATACGCCGAATTTAAGCGGTATTTGCTGGGAGATTTGACCTTAGATGCCGCCCTGGAGGAAACTATTGTGCATACTCGCCAATTCGCTAAACGCCAACGCACCTGGTTTCGATCTGATCCGGAGATTTGCTGGTTTGATGCCGATGCGGCGGACTTGGAAGACCAAGTTTGGCAAGCTGTAGCGCAATTTATCCAGTCCTGTGCCCACCCTACTTTGTAACGGTTTGACCACCAAGCGGTGGAATTATTTCTCAAAGTGTGCGGCATTAAATCGCATGATTCAACCTGACCAGCCTGATCTTACATCTTGCACCATTCTCAACAACCGCCCTGAACGAAAGTTTGGGCTGAAAACTTCAGCCAGTTTCAATTGACTGAAAGGTTGACTAGAAAAGGGTTTTATCCCATTAAAACGGGTTTTAGCTTTGAGCCTGAAATTTATTTCAAGGCTCTTCCTGCAACGGGTGCAAGATTTCAGTGATCCTTGCACGGAAATCAGGGATTGATTGGAAGGGGCACATGGCTTTAAACCATTCAGGCAATAAAGTTATTGCTTAACTTCCGGTCTAACTTGCTTTTTTTCTGCTGTTGCGATCGCTAAATTAGTAGACACTGAAATTCATCAACTATTTCTTTTGTTTTGAAGGTAATGATTAACAGGAGCACATCATGGAATCCGCGGCTGCACTCGTTAATTTCCTCAAGGACGACCTCTGCCTACCCATTGAATCTATCACCTTAGCCTGGAAGCAATCGGAGTACACTCCTAGCCTGCTACCCATGACTCTCTGGCAATACGGATTGATCTCGTTGGGTCAACTCGACCAAATTTTAGATTGGCTATATCATCCTCATCAGAACTGGGACACCCTTTAATGGGAAATCTCCTAAGGATCGAGGATTAATTAACCTGGAATTTCTCGGTACGGGCGCACAGCCGCGCGCCCCCTACAGCAGATATAACTTTTATAGATTATTTTGTTCAAGATCCTAAGCATCACTGGTAGAAGCATTTTAGGAGAAACATTATGGTTAAGACTCCGGCATTACAGTCTCTAATTGCTCTAAAAGGTGTGAGCAAAGGTTACGACCAACCCAGTGGGCAGCGGATCAGTATTTTAGAAGGAATTGATCTGGAGTTGCAGGAAGGGGAGATTGTGGCATTGTTGGGTCCATCGTGATCGGGCAAATCGACTTTGATGCGAATGATTGCGGGATTAATTGCACCGACTGAGGGACAGGTGATTTATCGCAATCAGCCCATGCTGGGGTTGAACCCAGGGGTGGCGATCGTGTTTCAAAGTGCGGCGCTTTATCCCTGGTTGACGGTGTTAGAAAATGTTGAACTGGGGCTAAAGGCAAAGGGCGTTGCAGCGGATTTGCGTCGGCAAAAAGCGATCGATATGATTGACATCATTGGCTTAGATGGTTTCGAGAATGCCTATCCCAAGGAGTTATCGGGTGGTATGCGTCAACGGGTTGGATTTGCCAGAGCACTGGCGGTTGAACCTGAATTGTTATGTATGGATGAACCTTTTTCAGCATTAGATGTGTTAACCGCAGAGAACTTACGAACGGAGTTAATTGATCTCTGGATTGAACATCGAATTCCCACGAAAGCGATTTTAATTGTCACTCATGGGATTGAGGAAGCTGTTACATTAGCAGACCGAATGCTTGTATTAGGGCGCAATCCCGGACGCATTCGAGCTGAATTGCGCGTGACTCTATCCCATTATCGCGATCGCAAAAGTTCAAAATTTCAGGTCTTTGTGGATGAAGTTTACAAAATCATGACGAATCCAGATTTGAAAGTTGATGGGACTCAATCTAATGTGACCACAACGCTAACCGCAGCACCCAAGTATCAGGCATTTCCTCAGGTTCGGGCTGGCTCGATCGCGGGTCTTTTAGAATTGCTAGAGCATCGCCAGGATGAGGATCTTTATCGGATTGGACAAGAACTCCAACTGGAAGTGGATGATTTGTTGCCGATCGTAGATGCTGCTAATCTGCTGGGTCTGATCGCAGTCAAGGAAGGGGATATTCATCTAAATGCGATCGCGGATGAGTTCATTCAGGGTGGGGTCGATGAGCGCAAACAAATTTTCCGAAACCTGCTCCTGACAAACGTGCAACTGGTGCAACAAATCCATCATTTGCTGCAAGCTGCGCCAACTCGCCGCATTCCTGAAGATCTGCTATTAGATATTCTCACCCGTCACTTTAGTCCTGAAGAGTCCCAGCGCCAACTTGATACGGCGGTGAGTTTGGGACGTTATGCCGAGATTTTTGGTTACGACGAACCCACAGGAGAACAAGACTTTATTGGAAATAAGAATGTACTAGAAAATGAATAGCTTCCTCTAAGAATTGGTTGATTAAGCTGCTTTCTTTTGCACCTTAAGTTGACGATGAGTGAGCCGGAAGTTATGTAATCCGCAAGCGGTTTCCATGACA
>JANRIN010000082.1:0-24050 GCA_033764965.1 Leptolyngbyaceae cyanobacterium bins.302
TGTAAAACAGGTTACACCTGAAACCGTCAACATCGGTGACTTGATTGTGGTGAAACCGGGCGAGAAAGTACCGCTTGACGGTGAAATCTTAGACGGTAACTCGCAAGTCGATACCTCTGCCTTAACAGGTGAATCAGTGCCGCGCACCGTTCAAGCTGGAGATCCCATTCTGGCAGGGATGATCAACCAGTCAGGCGGGTTGACAATTCGAGTCACAAAACTGTTTAGCGAATCATCGATCGCCAAAGTGCTAGATCTGGTTGAAAATGCTACCAGCAAGAAAGCGGATACCGAAAAATTCATTACCAAGTTTGCCCGCTATTACACGCCAGTTGTCGTTTTCCTATCGTTGGCAGTTGCCATGCTGCCACCCCTCTTAATTCCGGGAGCAAATCGTTCTGATTGGATTTACCGTGCCCTGATTTTGCTGGTTATCTCTTGCCCGTGCGGATTGGTGATCAGTATTCCGCTCGGCTATTTTGGTGGCATCGGTGGTGCTGCCAAGCGCGGAATTTTGGTCAAAGGCTCTACTTTTCTGGATGCATTCACAGCCGTTAAAACTGTCGTGTTCGATAAAACTGGAACATTGACGAAAGGCACCTTCAAAGTCACCCAGATTGTCACGAAGAACGGCTTTTCAGAATCAGAACTGTTGAGGTTAGCCGCGCAAGCCGAAGCCCGTTCTAACCATCCCGTGGCGCAATCGATTCGAGCGGCATATGGGCAACCCATCAACGAGTCCGACATCATAGATTACGAAGAAATTGCAGGGCATGGCATTCGGGCAAAAGTCCAGAATAAGGTGGTTTTAGCAGGCAACGATCGCCTGCTACACCGAGAGAACATTGACCACGATACCTGTGATGTCGCTGGAACGGTGGTTCATCTGGCGGTGAATGGACGCTATGCTGGGTATATTCTAATTGCCGACGAAATCAAAGAAGATGCGGCTCAGGCAATTCGTGATTTGAAAAAAGTTGGCGTGGAACGAACCGTGATGCTGACGGGAGACAATGAGGTAGTTGCCAAGAGTGTCGCTGGACAACTGGGCTTGGATACTTACTTTGCCGGATTGCTACCCGAAGACAAAGTGGGAGCGATTGAGACGTTACTGGATCGCTCAGGTAAAAGTAAAGTTGTTTTCGTCGGCGATGGGATTAATGATGCACCCGTGATTGCCAGATCTGATATTGGCATGGCAATGGGTGGATTGGGGTCTGATGCGGCGATCGAGACAGCGGATGTAGTGCTGATGACCGATGCCCCGTCCAAAGTAGCAGAAGCCATTCAGGTTGCTAAAAAAACTCGCAGCATTGTGGTGCAAAACATTGTGATGGCAATGGCAATTAAGGGAATTTTTATCGCTTTGGGAGCGATCGGGCTGGCAACATTGTGGGAAGCGGTCTTCGCTGATGTTGGTGTGGCATTGTTAGCCATCTTTAATGCCAGTCGAGTCCTAAAATAAACAGGGTGATCTGCTGATTGACTGACACAACTCCTGAAACTCTTTGAGCATCGTAGGTTGCGGTTAGCGAGAGCGTAACCCAACAGAACCAGGACTATCGTTGGGTTTCACGCTGTTCAACCCAACCTACCAAAGAAGATGTGTCAGTCAGCCAGGGGTGATCTGTTTAACCGCGTGAACCGTTTGAAGCATCTTCTTCTCAAGTTGCAGTTGTTGAATGTACACTACAGTCTGCTGGTAACTAGCGTGAGTGCCCTGCTGCTGAAATAATTGGGCTGCTTGCCGCTAGTCTAGCAGTGATGCTTGCTGGTTTTTTAGTTGCGAATAGAGAATGCTGCAATTGCCGTTTATGGTTGGGGTTGCTGGATCGGAAGCCCTGCCGCTTTCCAGGCAATCCAAGAGCCAGGAACATTAATCACGTTCTCAAACCCATGCTGCTGCAAGAGACTGGCAGCAATGGAAGCGCGGTAGCCACTGCCGCAATAGGTTGCGATCGCTTGACTTCTATCTAACTGTTCGAGATGCTCTGCCAAGTGAGCCACAAAAAGATGCTTGGCTCCAGGGATAAACCCCTTTTGATATTCGTCATCCCCGCGTACATCCAGCACCGTGACATTAGCGTCATCTTTATGCTGGTTCAATTCTTGCACCGTCCACTCGCCCAAATGTTTCAGGGGCAGTCCAGCATTCTGCCAGCTTGTCATGCCATCGTGGAGGTAGCCTGCTATATTGTCATAGCCAAGGCGGAAGAGTTGCTCTGTCACCAGCTTGACATCTCGTTCGCTTTCCACCACAACCAGCAGTGACTGCTCTGGCTTGACCATCCACCCAACCCAGTTTGGAAACTCTGGACGCAAGGCAATGTTCATTGCACCCGGAATGTGTCCACCCCCAAACGCCAGAATCGATCGTGTATCGATAACCACTGTGTTTTCATCCTGCATCTTTTGCTGAAATTCAGTGGGTGTCAGCGGTGGCAGCGTGGGAGTGCAGCCCATAATTGGGGCACCTTTGGCATTCACCTTTTTGAGCCGAGCATAATGACGGGGGGGTTCCGGCATTTCACTCAGCACCCACTCCACGAATTCCGCCTCTGAACGTTCCTTGAGCGCGGGGTTGAAAACGCGCTCATTGCCGATCGTGCTTTGTCTACGATCGCCAATTGACTTACCGCAAGAAGAACCAGCCCCATGACAGGGGTAGATCTCCATGCGATCGCCCAACGGCAATAGTTTGTCAAATAAGCTGTGATAAAGCTGTGTGGCTAACCGTTGTTCAGTCCCGCCGCCCAACAGGTCAGGACGACCTACATCGAGATTAAACAGCGTATCGCCCGTGAACAAACCAAACGGTTCTTCTCCTTGTTTAGAGTCATAAATCAACAGCGAAATGTGTTCAGGGGTATGCCCCGGTGTGTGTAATGCCCGCAGCGTTACACTCCCAATCTTGATCTCATCGCCGTCTTGAAGTTGATGCAAGTCAAATTGATAGTCATCAGTTTTGCCACCATAGATGGGCACATTCATCCGCGCTTTCAGTTCGTGAGCACCAGAGACAAAATCCGCGTGAATGTGCGTTTCCACACTGGCGATCAAACGTACACCCAGTTCTCTAGCTCGTTGTAAATAGACATCAACATCTCGACGTGGGTCGATAAGGGCTGCCACTCCTGCTTTATCGTCACCGACGATGTACGATAACTGGGCGAGTCCCTCAACATTAAATTGCTCTAAAACGAGTGCCATGAATTTTCCTGCTCATTTAGATGATTAAACGGCAACGATGTGGTTCTGACAGACTTCAAGTAGATGGAGAGTGTCCTGAAACGTAATGCTCAAAAAACTGCTTCATCTGGGGGCTAGAATCACAATCAAATCCCATCTGTTTCCCTTTTTGCATTGCTTCCTCTGCGGTCATTCCTTGCTGAGTAGCAACGTACATTAACGTCATCGCTCCAGAACGCATGCCACTTTTGCAATGAATCAGAGCAGGTTTGGGCAGTTGGTCGATTTCTTGGAGAACCTGATCTGCCAACGCATCGTTCATGTCATCCGGCTTTACTGGAATATTGACGTACTTGAGTCCTGCGGTTTCTGCCTGTTGCTGTTCATCAGGTAAAAATCCTTCTTCATGGGGCGATCGCAAGTTCAGCACCGACTTAAAACCTTCTTGGGTAGCCTGCTGCAATTCCTCTGGGGTCAATTGACCCATTGCAACTGCTAACTGATCATTGATTCTCTTGATGTTTTCCATACTTCTCCGGTCGTTATGCTTGTTACTATATTCTCATATAGTAATATGGTAACATCCACCTTTAGAAAGAGTCTCTTCTCCAGCCAATATGTTCGACCCTACACCACAAGTGCTGTCTCCTGTTGCTGATTATTTCAAAGTGTTATCAGAAGTGAGTCGGCTGCAAGTGCTGTGTTGCCTGAAGACAGGTGTCAAGAACGTGACAGAAATTATTGAAGCGACTGGCTTAGGTCAAGCGAATGTTTCCAAGCACCTGAAGGTTCTAATGCAGGCAGGCATGGTAACTCGCCACCCAGAGGGCATTAATGTCTACTATCAGATCTCAGACCCTATGATCTTTGAACTCTGTGAACTGGTGTGCGATCGTCTAGCCACTCGGCTACAGGAGCAAACCCAACAGTTAAAACAACTAGAGAGGCTGCGAGAATCGTGAAGCAGATTACTCCGTTGAGACAGTTAAGCAATTACCTCTATAACCGCAGCAAAAGGATGGCAACAATACGACCAGATGGCAGTAATCTATGGGCAGTGGAGCCGCTATGTCTCCAGCACTCTGTCGTTTCTTAAACACTAGGTAGAGATTCCATCAACTGCACGGGCGTTGGTATTGCTTAAGGAGCTAAAGAAATCGCCCTCTACCGACGAGGGAATCGGCAATTAATGCATTGAAGGTCGTTTCACTGTGGCACGGTGCTCATTCCATTTGTTTCCGATAACGAATTTTTACAGTTAAGCTTGAGGTAAGTATAAGCTTGAGGTAAGTAAAGGTCAAAGGAGTTCTAATCTTTCTGAAACAGATAAACATCTATCTTAAGTAGGAAGTTAAACCTTTATCAATGAGGAAAAATAGATAAGATGATTTAATTCCCTCTTGTGTGGACTCCCCCGACCTTCCATATCCTGATCGTAGATGACCTTGGCGACAACTTGTTTCTGCTGCAAACCGTCTTGGAAGCAGAAGGATATGAGGTTGATACGGCAGACAATGGGGCTTCAGCGTTAGAAAAGGTGCAAACTTCACCGCCCGATCTCATCTTGATGGATGTAATGATGCCTGACATGAATGGGTATGAAGTGACCCAGCGGATTCGCCAGAATCCAAGCATCCCGTTCATACCGATTTTGCTGGTAACAGCCCATGAGGATGCTAACGACATTCAGGGATTAGCATTGGGTGCCAACGATTTTATTCGCAAACCGATCGAGTTCGATAAGCTACTAACAAGAATTGCAGCCTTTTTACAGTTCAGTCAGAATGCGTGTTCTTCCTAAATGCTTCAATCCTCCTTTCTGAGAAAGTAGTTTTACGAGATTGATGCAACACTGATTCACGGATTTGCAAGTAAGAATTATTACATAATCAGTCATAGACCTTCTGAGTTCAAGAACCGATGATAGGCAGCGATCGAAATAGCTTGAGTTATGGCGCAGCAGCGCTGACTGTTGCCCTTGTTCTCCTACTGGTGTTTCCCCAGGGGTGGAACTCCCTATTGACGGTGAATGGGTTTATTCCCCACGGGCACTGTTATCTATGGAAACCAGGGCTAGTCTGGCTACACGTTACCTCAGACTCACTGATTGCTCTTGCCTATGTTGCGATTTCAGCCACGCTAGCTTACTTGGTTCATAAAACTCGTCAGGAAATCCCGTTCCACTGGATGTTTCTGGCATTTGGCACCTTTATTGTTGCCTGTGGCAGTACCCATTTTATGGATGTATGGACATTATGGCACCCAACCTATTGGCTTTCTGGTGCCTTGAAAGTAGTCACGGCGATCGCTTCTGTCACCACAGCCATAACGCTGCCGTTTCTGGTTCCTCAGGCACTAGCCCTGGTCGAATCTGCCAAACTTTCAGAGGAACGGCGATCGCACCTGGAAACCGCCAATCACAAATTAGAGGCGCTGAATGAGCAACTCAAGCAAGTTGACCAGCTCAAGACCCAGTTCTTTGCCAACGTCAGCCATGAACTCCGCACTCCGCTTGCCTTGATTCTCGGTCCGGTTGAGAAACTGCTTAACCATAGAGACTTGAGCCAAGAGCACCATCGTGACTTAGAGATTATCGATCGCAATGCTCGTCTATTGCTGAAGCAAGTTAATGATCTGCTCGATGTCTCTAAACTAGAAGCAGGTAGGATGACAGTAAACTACGCGCAAGTTGACTTAGCCCAACTGCTCCGTCTCACCGCTGCCAATTTTGATGGCTTGGCACAGGAAAAGAGTATTAGCTTAACCATTGATGCACCAGGGTCTTTGTCTGCTCAGATCGATGCGGCAAAAGTCCAGCGAATTCTTCTGAACCTGCTTTCCAATGCGTTTAAATTCACTCCCAATGGTGGCACAATTTGTTGCACGCTGGAAACCGCTCAAGCTGAGCCGACTTCTACCGATAGCGTTTCAACCCGTTCGCAAGCCCAGGTCGATCGAGTCATTCTTTCGGTGCAAGATAGCGGACCCGGTGTGCCCGTCGAGCTACGCGAAACTATCTTTGAGCGGTTTAGTCAGGGGGAAGGGGGAACTACTCGTCGCTTTGGTGGTACGGGCTTAGGACTGGCGATCGCGAAAGAATTTGTTGAACTCCAGGGAGGCTCAATTGGTGTGAGCGACGCTTCTGAAGTCGGCGCACAATTCACGGTTAAGCTACCCCTGATGGCACCTCCTAGCGCTGCTGTGACTACCTCAGATGCCGCATTAGAGCAGCACGAAGACGTGGCAAGCTTGATGGTCGAAGAACTTTGCACCGTTCGCCAAGTTAACTATCCTCAGCAGGAACAAGCCACCGCAAAACCATTGGTGCTGGTGGTGGAAGACAACCCAGAGATGAATCAATTCATCACGACAACGCTGGCAACCGAGTATTGCACTGCTACGGCTGCCAATGGGCAAGAAGGGTTGGAGCAAGCGATCGCCCTTCAGCCTGATTTGATCTTGAGTGATGTGATGATGCCTTACCTCAGCGGCGCTCAGTTTGTTCAGCAACTCCGAACGCATCCAGAACTGGATACAACTCCGGTGGTGATGTTAACCGCTAAAGCTGATGATGAACTGCGAGTGCAACTGCTGCGGCGAGGCGCTCAAGACTATTTGATGAAACCCTTCTCCGTTGAAGAGTTAAAGGCGCGAGTGGGTAATCTGGTTGCGATTAAGCGAGTACGGGATTTATTACAACAAGAGCTTGCTAGCCAGAATCACAATTTGGAAGCTTTGGTAGAAGAAGTGAGCTTGCGGCGGCGAGAGCTACAACTTGCCTTAAATGCCCTTCAGCGTCAGGCAGAAGACTTGGAGCAAGCCAACCGCTTGAAGGATGAGTTTTTAGCGATCGTCTCTCATGAGCTTCGCACTCCCCTCAACTCTATCCTGGGTTGGGCAGAGGCACTGCAAACTCGCAAGTTTGATGAAACCATTACTGCCCGTGCGCTGGAAGCAATCCAACGTAATGCCCGGTTGCAAACTCAACTGATTGAGAATTTATTAGATATCTCTCGCCTGCTGCGAGGGAAACTGCTGCTGAATAAATATCCTGTTGATTTACGCTCAGTGATTGAAGCGGCGATGCAAATCGTACAACCAGAAGCAACGGCTAAGAACATTCAACTAAACACTGATGTAGATGATGCAGTTAATTCAGTTCAGGGCGATCGCGATCGCTTGCGACAAGTGATAGAAAATTTACTCTTGAACGCCATCAAATTCACTCCCAGTGGAGGGCAAGTTGAGGTTCATCTAGAACAACAAAATGGAGCAGCAAAACTTCGAGTCAGTGACACCGGACAGGGAATTCGGGCTGAAGTTCTACCCTACGTCTTTGACTACTTCCGGCAGGCAGATAGTTCAAATACTCGCAAGCATGGAGGGTTAGGCTTAGGATTAGCGATCGTGCAGCAATTAGTTGAGTTACATGGGGGAGACATTCAGGTCGAGAGCCAGGGCGAAGGACAGGGAGCGACTTTCACAGTCACCCTACCGTTAATCACAACCTCAACGCCTCCTGTCTATTTTCGTTGATGAATCAGAAGTGAAGTCATTGCCTTGATTGTCCACCCCTAGTTTCTTGCTGAAAGTTAGCTCTAGAGGTAGATTCATGACTCCATCAAATGTCAGAAAATCGGCAGGGAACTTCTTATAATAGTCCGTTTGATATCGCTTGCCCAAAATGTTACGTAAAAAATGGGAGTTGGGAATCAAGCGGTAGTCACTACCTTGCTTCAGGACTGAATCTGTGAGATGAAATCTAATTGTTCTGAAACAATCTTTGTCGGAGATGGAGACGCTTCGAGATTGCGCCTTGCTTGTGCTGAAGGTAACGCCGATTGTTCGCAAACACTCTTACGTGAGGTTAAAAACCTGTCACAAAGTTTACAAACGGCGGCAACCTGTTCGGCTGACCTTACCAGAGTGGTTCGATCGCCAATTTAGCGGAGCAATGTGATGAGTGGCAAGAGCATCGGACTGAGTGTGAAAAGAATGATAGTCAGAAATTCACCACTGCTTTCCTATGGGGTGGCGTTACTCAGTGTGGCTGTGGCATTGGCAGTCAGTCTGTTGCTTAGTTCCTTCATACACCCCACCCCCCTTGCTTTGTTCTATATGGCGGTCATGGTGAGTGCCTGGTATGGCGGAATGAAGCCAGGTTTGGTAACAACCGTACTGTCTACACTTGCCATTAACTACTTCCTTCCACCGTACAATTCCCTGAGTATTATCAACCCAGGAAATTTGCTGCGCCTGGGGGTTTTTGTCAGCGTTGCCCTGCTGATCAATGGGTTAAATCAATCCCGCCGAGTTGCCCTAAGACAAGAACAACGGCTCCGGGGTGAGGCAGAAACTGCCCAGCGTCGCACCGCTCATCTCCTGGAGCAGATGACGGATGCGTTTGTGGCACTCGATCGCCATTGGCGTTATACCTACGCCAACCCAACTGCTCTACAACTGTTGCAAAAATCTCTCGAAGATCTGATTGGCAAGAACGTCTGGGAGATGTTCCCCAGCGAGAAGGGAGGATTTGCCTATCGGCAATTGCGCCGAGCTTTGGAGGAACAGATTTCTGTATCCTGGGAAGAGTTTAGCGAACCGGTGCAACGGTGGCTAGAAGTGAGAGCTTATCCTTCGCCCGAAGGAATTGCCATCTATTTTCAAGATATCAGTGAACGCAAACAATCTGAGGCAGCCCTGCGCCAGAGCGAGGAGCAATTGCGACTGGCTACGGAGGGAGCCAATTTGGGGTTATGGCATTGGGACGTATCACAGGACAGATTGGTCTGGACCGATCAATGTAAAGCGCTGTTTGGGTTGCCCGCTGATACTGAAATGTCCTATCAGGTTTTCTTAAATGCCGTACATCCAGACGATCGTCAGCGTATCCAAGAAATGCGTCCTGTGCTGGAGGATGGGCAACTAGAACATCATGAGATTGAGTATCGAACACTTTGGTCGGACGGCACCGTGCGCTGGTTGATGGCAAGAGGAAGCGCCAGCTATGATGCAGACAGAAAACCCATCTTTAGTAGGGGAGTGATCTTCGACATCACCGATCGCAAACGAATTGAAGAGGACTTGCGGCGCAGCGAAGCTGCATTTCGCACCATTTCTAACGCTGCACCTGCTTTGGTATGGGTTTGCTCACCAAAGGGCGAAAACATTTTATTCAACGATCGCTGGTACGAATTCACTGGACAAACAGAGGCAGAAGCATTTGGGTTGGGTTGGGCAGAAACCATGCACCCCGATGACGCAACGCGAATTCTGCCCTATTGGAAACGCTGTCAGCAGACGGGCGAAACCTATGAAGGCGAAGTACGTTACCGTCGCTATGATGGAGAGTACTGTTGGCACGTTTTCCGCGCTCTGCCTCGCCGCAACGCAGACGGAGACATTGAAGCCTGGTACGGTCTGAGTGTTGACATTAGCGATCGCAAGCAAATCGAAGTTGCGCTACGGCAAAATGAAGATCGCCTCCGGCTAGCGATCGAGGCAGCTCAATTAGGCACCTGGGATTGGAACCTCAGCACCAACGAACTATTGTTAGATGAGGTTGGCAAAACCATGTTTGGGTTGTTGCCCGAAGCAGAAGCCAGCTTTGAAGCTTGTTTTGAAACATTGCATTCCGATGACCGTGAGCGCTTGAAGCAAGTGGTGCAATGGTCTCTCAACCCAGCAAGCGGTGGCATCTATAATGCGGAATATCGCACAGTCAGCCTTCGAGATGGAACTGAACGCTGGATTAAAGCAAAAGGGCAAGTTTATTTTGATCCTGGCGGACATCCGCGTCGCTTCATCGGTACATTGCTGGATATTACCGAGCAGAAGCGAGCCGAAACCGAACGCGAACAGCTTTTGGCAAGAGAACAAGCCGCACGCGAAGCTGCTGAATCCGCTAACCGCATCAAGGATGAATTTTTAGCGGTCGTGTCTCATGAATTGCGATCGCCCCTCAACCCGATTCTTGGCTGGTCAAAACTCTTGCGAACTCGCCAGTTAGATCAAGAAAAAACCGATCGAGCGTTAGAAGTAATTGAGCGCAATGCCCAGATGCAAGCGCAATTGATCAACGACCTGTTGGATGTGTCTCGTATTTTGCGCGGCAAGTTGAGCCTAGATTCCAAACCAGTCGATCTCGTATTCACTATTCAAGCGGCAATGGAAACGGTGCGTCTGGCGGCAGAAGCAAAATCCATTCAAATTTACACCCAGTGTGACCCTGATGTTGGGCAGGTTGCAGGGGATGCAGGTCGCTTACAGCAAGTGGTGTGGAATCTGTTATCAAATGCGGTCAAGTTCACATCAGAAGGGGGACGAGTAGACCTTCAACTCGAAGGTATTGATGCTTACGCTCAAATTACAGTTCGCGATACTGGCAAAGGCATTCCCGCTGATTTTCTGCCCTACGTCTTTGACCAATTTCGCCAGGAAAGCTCCACAACCACGCGACGGTTTGGCGGCTTGGGGCTGGGGTTGGCGATCGCCCGCCACCTGGTAGAACTGCATGGTGGAACGGTACAGGCAGATAGCCCGGGGGAAGGGCAAGGGGCAACCTTTATCGTCAAATTGCCGCTGCTGCCCTATCAACCGCTAACGAAGCCAGACCCAAACCCCTCTGAATTCTCTCTGAATTTACAAGGTACTCGCATTTTAGTTGTAGATGACGATGACAATACCCGCGAGTTTCTCGCCTTCCTGCTGGAGTTACACGGGGCAAATGTGATTGCCACCGCCGCTGCTGCTGAGGCGATTACAACATTAACTCAATTCAAACCAGATGTGCTGCTAAGTGATATTGGGATGCCCGATGTGGATGGTTATATGTTGATGCGGCAGGTAAGGGCGCTGCCTCCAGAGCAGGGAGGGACTATTCCGGCGATCGCGCTGACGGCTTACGCTGGAGAAATTGATTATCAGCAGGCAATGGCAGCAGGCTTTCAACGGCATATCACCAAGCCGATTGAACCTCAGGCGTTAATCCAGGCGATTAGTGCTTTGTGTAACTCTACAGAAATGGGACAAGAACCTAATTTCCAAGGAGCGATCGAACGAGTCGGCTAAATGACCTGGCTATCCTCAAACCCGTCGATGACTCTGATGACTATCTCCTGAATGATGTTGAGTTACTCAAGCAAGAAATGCCCAAACGCTTAATCAACTTCAACCTATTGTTGATTCCTTCGACAATCCCATCGCTCGTGCGATGGCGAAAGTAACTTGCAATCTGACCAAACCAGTTGGTCAATATCTGGGTGCGTCAAGTTTTCTTGCGGTTTGAGCAACTCTTCGACCTCCATCCAGAGAGATTTAAGAGTTGGGTTAGCAATGTCATCATCACCGTTTAATGGATGATTTGAATCACATTAACATACTCGACCCAATAGACCCTATCACCAGTAGACTTGACCGGGAATACGTTGACTTATTTCCGGTCAAGTCTACTGAATGATTGGGCAAATTATTGTTTCAGAGGCGGCTGAAATGGTTGCTTCATTCAGTAATTCCTCTAGCTCTAGTTTAAGAATTTGTAGTTGCTGGATTTGGCGATCGATGTCAGTAACTTTGTCCTGCAATTTGACCCGGACGTGATCACACGGTAAGTCACCCTGGTCATGCACCTCCAAAAACGCTTTAATTTCTGCCAGACTTAATCCAAGACTCTGAGCACGTTTGATGAAGCTGAGGCGGGTAAAAATATCTCCATCAAACAATCGGTATCCACCTTCCGTTCTGCCCACAGCCTTGAGCAGACCTAATTCCTCGTAATACCGAATGGTTTTAATCGGGACACCACTTCTTTTCGCCACTGAACCAATTTGTTTAGGCTGTGCTTGGGCTAACATCGCTAACCTCCAACGTATAATGCAACGGCTTACTCTTACTTTAGGGTCTCCAGTGAGGTGGAGAGTCAAGCAAACAAATTCGTTAAGAGTGAATGGGGGGCTGTGACTGAACATGATTCACAGAATAAATCTGCTGGCTTGGTCGCACTTCAATCACCCCACGATTCATTTTCATGCCACCCATGAATTCGTATTCACCGGGCTGCTCAGGCGTAAATTCTATCGTTGTGATTTGCTCAGGAGTGAGATCCATGCTTGGGTTGATACCCCTTTTCAACGGCGATCGCAGCTTCTTGAATACCCTCTGGTGTTACCGTTGCTTGCACACTAGAGGGAGCAACTTCGGAATTAGCAGGTTGAGAAGTTGGTTCTGGATGTGCCGTTGTCGGTGCATCTGCTGCTTGCACCTCAACGACTCCTCGAAACATATTCATGCCACAGGAAAACTCGTAACGACCAGGTTTATCGGGCGTAAATTCAATCGGTGTGACTTGGTTGAGCATCAGTTCTTGAGCAATCCGAAAATCAGGAAACCGGACTTCCTCAAGGCAACTGCTGGGGTCTTTGCGATCGAAGTTCAAGCGCACCGGTTGTCCTGCCTGCACGACAATCAAACTCGGTTCATACCCACCATCGACTGTAACGGTAACTTCCTGAATGCCGCCCTCTGTGCTTGCTTGACGTGATTTAGGTTTATTGAACAAGAACCACCAGAGTTCTAAGCCAATTAGTCCCAATCCACCCAGCGTCACCGCAACTTTGTTTCCCAGGGGTTGTTCAATCCGTTGAAACTGTCCAGCATTTTCGGGCGATCGCGGCATCGATTCCATTGAGTGTTCTGGCACCTCGACAGCAACCGCGCCTGAAATTGCCCCCAATAGAAAGCCGAACCCTACCAACGTTCCCCAAAAAATAGTTTTCTTCATTGTGAAAAATCTCCTTAAGCGTGGACTCTGGGCTTGAAATTTCTCAGTCGGAGAGCATTGGTGACAACGGAAACTGAACTCAATGCCATCGCTGCCCCGGCAATGATCGGATTGAGTAACCAACCGAAAAAGGGATAGAGAATGCCCGCTGCAATGGGAATTCCCGCCACGTTGTAGATGAAGGCAAAGAACAGATTCTGCCGAATGTTTCGCATCGTGGCGCGAGACAGTTGAATCGCCGTGACAATGCCATGCAAGTCGCCTGCAATTAATGTAATGTCGCTAGCCGCGATCGCCACATCGGTGCCCGTCCCGATCGCAATGCCCACATCGGCTTGAGCTAGAGCCGGAGCATCATTGATCCCATCTCCCACCATCGCCACAATCTTGCCTTCCGCCTGAAGCGATACGATCGTTTCGGCTTTCTGATCGGGACGAACTTCTGCCAAAACTCGCTGAATTCCCACTTCCCGCGCAATCACTTCAGCAGTACGGCGATTATCTCCCGTCAGCATCACCACTTCTAAACCCATGCGCTGTAGGGTCCGAATCGCATCAACAGAAGCAGGCTTAACCGCATCCGCAATCCCCATAAGCCCCGCTGCTGTGCCGTCTACTGCAATCCAAACTGCCGTTCTACCAAGGTTTTCCAGGTGATTCCATTGGTCTTGCAAGGGGTTAGTATCAACTCCCAGTTCTACCATCCAGCGATGGGTGCCAATTTGTACCCAATGTATTTGGTGATGATCAGAGACTTTTCCCTGCACACCGCTGCCAGCGATCGCTTCAAACTGTTGAGCATCTGCAATGTTTACCCCTTGCGATCGCGCATATTGCACAACTGCTTCTGCCAACGGATGCTCTGAGTTGCGTTCAACAGATGCCGCCAGCCGCAACAGCTTTTGTTCGTTCTGGTCGGCGGTGCCGTTGACAGTGATGAAATCCGTCACAGTTGGTTTCCCCTGGGTAATTGTGCCTGTTTTATCCAACACAATGGTTTGCAGGTTGTGTGCCATTTCCAGGCTTTCGGCTCCTTTGATTAAGATGCCGTTTTCTGCGCCTTTGCCCGTGCCAACCATGATGGAAGTCGGGGTTGCCAAACCGAGCGCACATGGGCAAGCAATAATCAGCACACCAACGGTCGTGATCAGCGCCATCGTCACGTTGCCCACGACATTGAACCAGATGACAAAGGTGAAGATGGCGATCGCAATCACTACAGGCACAAACCATCCTGTTACCTGGTCTGCCAATCGCTGAATTGGAGCTTTCGAGCCTTGAGCTTGCTGCACCAGTTTGACAATCTGCGCCAGAAACGTATCCTTCCCCACTCGCGTCACCCGAAACTTAAAACTGCCCGTTTTGTTGATCGTGGCTCCGATCACTTCATCCCCAGGCTGTTTTTTCACGGGCACACTTTCCCCAGTTACCATCGCTTCATCAATGGTTGAAACGCCGTCCACAATCTCACCATCGACGGGAATTTTCTCACCTGGACGCACCAGAACCATATCGCCTAAAACAACTTCAGCAATGGGAATATCAACATCGCGACCCTCGCGGATCACCCGTGCCGTTTTTGCCTGCAACCCCATCAGTTGACGCATTGCTTCTGAGGTTTGTCCCTTTGCCCGATTCTCAAACAATCGCCCTAGCAAAATTAATGCAATCACGATGGCAGCCACTTCAAAGTACACATCTGGGCTGAGACCTTGAGCAATGAACCATTGGGGGAAGAAAGTCGGAAATAGCGAGTAAAGATAAGCAGCGCCCGTTCCCACTGCCACCAACGTATCCATCGTGGCGGTATGACGTTTGAAGGCTTTCCAGGCATTGATGAAAAACGAGCTACCCGCCCAAAATAACACCGGAGTCGTTAGCCCCAGTTGTAACCAAGGATTATGCAACCACATGGGAATCAACGGGATATGCAGACCTGTCATCATCGGCAACGAACCCACTACCAGAATGGCGCTAATGATGCCGCTAATCCAAACTTTACGGGTTAATTGCCGCTCTTCGGTTTGCCGTTCTCGCCGTTCCACATCATCTTCAGCCACCAGCACATCCTCTTGCAGTGGTTGAGCCGTATATCCTGCCGCATCTACCGCTGCTTGAATCACAGCAACATCAGTTTGAGTGGAATCATAGGTGACACTGGCTTGTTCAGCCCCGAAGTTAACGGTTGCCTGGGTGACTCCTGGAACCGAACGAATTGCAGTCTCAATATTGTTTGCACAAGAGGCACAACTCATGCCTCGCAGTTTTAACGTCGTGTTTTCCATAGTTAAAAGAGTGATGAATTTTGAGTGATGAATTTTGAGTGCAGATTAAACTAAATCCCCTTACACGAACCTTAAACTGCAACACTCAAAATTTGAAATTAGGCAACGGTGTAACCTGCGGCAGCGATCGCCTGTTTGATAGCCGTTTCATGTGTCTGAGTTTCAACCGTAACTCGCTTGGTTTTTAGATCAGCCTGAACGGTAGCATGGGGATCAATTGCCATAACTGCTTGCGTAATCGTGTCGCTACAGGCAGAGCAAGCCATGTTAGGGACAGTGAATTCAAGGGTCATGATTAAGTCCTCTCGATGAATAACTACATCTATCTTGGAGTCTCCATCAAACTGGATAGTCAAGAGGGAGCATCAAATTTCTTTACCATTGTTTACCAATGAACAAACGCGATAGGGGGACGCATCGAAATACATCCCCGTTAGCTGGAATACAATTAGTTTTTTCCAAGTCAATCAAACCAGCCGATTTAAGCCATTGCTGCTGCCATTTGACGGCAGGATTCAGCACAGCGACGGCAGACTTGAGCACACTTTTTGCAATGCTCGTGATCGTGCTTTTCACATTCAGCCGCACAGCGATCGCACGCCTCCGCACACACGGCACACAGTTGAGCATGAAGATCCGAGTTGCGAGCCATGAAACGAGCGCAAATGTCGCAGGTATCGGCACAATCGCGGCACAGTTTGATACATTGAGCCATCATCTGCACCATGTCACTGTCTAAACAAGCGATCGTGCAGTTTTCGCACTCCCGCAAACAGTCAAGACAGTTTTGAATGCACGTTTCAAGTAAGGATTGATGAGACTGCGTAGCTGTCATAATTCAACTCCACATGAAGAAACAACAACAGAACCCGTCGGCTCTCAGGCTTCACACTACAGGAGCATTCCAATAATTACCTCTATCATCCGAGAGTAGGGTTAATTCAAACTTTCGAGCGTCAGCAATTTCATTTCAATTTCATAACTGTATGCAAAATCAAAAAGAATGTGGTCAACATCACATAGCCTTCTATTGCCAAATAAAAGAAGAATGTAAAATTTCACGCTGCGGAGGCACAAAAATTTCATCTTGATTTCATAACTGTGTGTAAAGCTGAAAAAGGACTGCTAAACCACATCCAACGCAAAAACATCTTCTTGACTCTCCCCCCAACTGGAGAATTCAAAATAGCAACAGATACAGTTTGTTCCTTCTATCTAAATTGCACGAAGTTATATGCCACTGAAATTCTTTACAAAACCAGGTTTGATTGCTCTGGCGTTAGGAGCGATCGCCACCACCAGCGTCCTGAATGCTTGCTCATCGTCTGCCCAAAATCAGGCACAAGCCCCTAATGCCACGGCAACAGATGCGGGAAGCAAGCAAATGGATCACGGCAACATGGGCGGGATGAATCATGGTGGCATGGATCACAGCAGGATGGATTTAGGTCCGGCTGATGCTGAATTTGATTTGCGCTTTATCGACAGCATGATTCCACACCATGAGGGGGCTGTTGTCATGGCAAAAGCAGCCCAACAGCAATCGAAGCGTCCTGAAATTCAAAAGCTAGCGGCTGACATCATCAAAGCGCAGGATAAAGAAATCGCTCAAATGCAGCAGTGGCGAACTGCCTGGTATCCCAAAGCACCCAGTACCCCTGTAGCCTGGCATGCCAAAATGGGACATTCGATGGCAATGTCTGCTGACCAAATCAAAGCCATGCGGATGGATATGGATTTAGGTGCAGCCGATGCTGATTTTGATAAGCGGTTTATTGATGCCATGATTCCGCACCATGAAGGAGCTGTTGTCATGGCAAACGACGCATGGCAAAAATCAAAGCGTCCTGAGATTCAAAAGCTGGCTCAGGAAATCATTGGGTCACAGAAGAATGAGATTGAGCAGATGCAGCAGTGGCGCAAAGCCTGGTACGGAAGGAGCTAGACAATGATTTCAAACCCTCGATCCCATCATCGTGCGATCGCCTCCCGCTATCTCTCTGGTACGTTCCTCACGTTGCTCCTGCTGACTCCAGTAACCAAAAGTTTGGCGCATGGTGGGCATGGCAATGAGTTTCAAGGAGGCAGCCAAGCTCAATCAGCAGGAGCAATTCAGGTTGATCCTGCTACAACGAAACGCTTAGGGCTGAAGGTTGAGCCTGTGACCCGTCAGCGGTTAGCCTTTGGAGTCAAAACGACTGGGCAGATTGAATCACTTCCCAATCAGCAGGTCGAAGTCACCACGCCCGTCGGTGGAACCGTGCTTCGACTGCTAGTAAAGCCGGGAGATTCGGTTCAGGCAGGGCAAGCGGTGGCGATTATGACCAGTCCAGAGTTGGCAGAACTACGAACAACAGCATTCGATCGCAAAGCAGAAGCGACTGCCGCTGTGCAACAAGCCCAGGCGGATTTACGATTGGCACAGCAAAATGTGACCCAGCAGAAGCGGATTGTGGCGACCGACATTCAGCAAGCCCGTACCGAGGTGAATGTCGCCCAGGAGCGGTATGACAAAGATCAGATGTTGCTGGAGCGCGGAGCCATTCCCCGTCGCCAAGTTTTAGAGTCTGAAAGCAATTTAGCCGAAGCAAGGGCGGCGCTTGCCAAAGCGGCAAGTGGCTTGCCTGTTTCGGAAGCACAGGCGCAACTACAACGGGCACAGTCGGCGGTGGAAGTGGCTCAATCGCGGGTGAATTTAAGCGACAAAACCTATCAAACTCGCTTGCAACAACTGGGAGCCAGTCCTAATGCGGATGGGACACTAACCGTGACGGCTCCGATCTCAGGGGTGGTGGCTGATCAAGAAACCACCAAAGGCGAGTCCGGGCAGGATGCGGGCAAAAAGATCATGACCCTGGTGAATGGCAGTAGCGTTCAGGTTTCTGGTAACATCTTTGAGAAAGACCTGGAACGGGTGGGAGTGGGGCAACGAGTCCGAGTTAAAGCCAACGGATTACCCAATCGCACCTTCAATGGTGAAATTAACGTGGTGGGTGCGGTGGTGAATGGAGAAAGCCGTGTGATTCCGGTGAAAGCTGAACTGGACAATGCCGCAGGCTTATTAAAACCGGGAATGTTTGTGGAGTTGGAGGTGTTGACGAATCGTACTCCGGCGGCAGTTCTGGTTGTGCCTAAAGCGGCGATCGTGGAAACCAACGATAAGCAGCGGGTTGTATTTGTGCAGAATGGCAATGCCTTCGAGCCAACGGAGGTTGTTTTAGGCAGAGAGTCGGGCAACTTTGTTGAAGTGACCAGTGGCATATTTGATGGAGACAGCATCGTGACTCAAGGTGCTCCTATGCTTTATGCTCAATCCCTGCGTGGAGGGGCACCCGCAGATGACCACAGTGAAGCATCTGCGGCACCCTCTGCATCAACCTCTCCTGGACAAATCCCCTGGTGGGTGCTGATTCCCGTGAGTGGGGCGATCGCGGCTGGCACCTTTTGGGCTGGCACCTATTGGGCAACTCGTCGCAATCAGAAGGCGTTGGTTACTATGTATAATGAACACGCCGAAAACGTTAATGGCTTGAGCTTGACTGACTATGAGGCTTACATTCCGTCACAGCCATCCAAATCAGAGTCCGATCGCTCACCTTGACTGCACGACTGTTTCTTTAAGGCGATCGCTCAACGCTTCTTTACTCACAGCCCTTTGCACCACATCTAAGACTAACTGATAGGCTCCATCGTCACTCAAACTTAACCGATAGCCATTTAGCCGTAGAAAAGCATCCATCACGGCAAAGGCAGTCCTTTTGTTGCCATCCAGAAACGGATGGTTCATCGCTAGGTGGTACAGATAAGCAGCAGCTTGTTCGTAAATTGTGGGATGCAGCAATTCTCCGCCAAAGGTGGCTTGCGGTTGTGTCAGATCAGATTCCAGTAAACCCAAATCTCGAAGACCAGACGTTCCGCCAAAGCGAGAAACTTGATCGTCATGCAATGCCAGAACTTCCGGCAGCGTCAAAAAATTAGGAGTCTGCAAGGCGACGGTAAACCTCATCTCGTTCTTGTAGAGATGTTTGATAGGCATCCCAAACTTCTTTTCGGACTACGGGTTCGGAATGTTCAGTTTTTCGACCCCGCACATATTCCAGAATTTCTAGCAGTGCAGACTCAGGAATTTCGTCGAGTGCCTGAATGATTAAGTCTTTTGTGGTCATACATTAACGGAGTGATCTGATGACATTTTACTGCATTCAAAGCAGATTCATTAACGCATTCAATCCGTCAGCGAGGGAGTTGCGCTTATCGTTGGGGATACGGATTGGATCCATAATTTCATCCTGATTTCATTTCGATTTGCGATGATGATGGGGTTGCGTCACACTGATGGGTTACTGACAGAAATTGTATGCTTGATGCCATGATTAAATGGGCGATCGCTCGCCGCTGGCTGGTGATTTTAGGCACGGTGATCCTGACCTTGTGGATGGTTCGCGCCGTCACCCAAATGCCGCTGGATGTGTTTCCCAGTTTTGCACCACCTCAGGTTGAAATCCAAACCGAAGCCCCTGGACTGGCACCAGAAGAGGTCGAATCCCTCGTCACATTACCGATCGAAAGTGGCATTAATGGGACTCCAGGCGTGACCGCCGTTCGTTCCGCTTCCGCCGCCGGGCTGTCTGTAGTTAAGGTTGTTTTCACCTGGGATACCGATATCTTCCGTGCCCGTCAACTCGTAACAGAACGCTTACAGCAGGCGCAAAGCAAACTACCCGAAGGAGTCGAAACGCCTCAACTTTCCCCCATCACGTCACCGATTAGTACGGTGCTCATGTATGGGTTTACAGTTGAGGAAAAGGCAGAAGGCAATTCCTCTCCAGCGCCTACGTCTCTGCTGGATCTCCGGCGGATTGTAGACTGGCAAGTAACCAACCGATTGTTAGCCGTGCCGGGAGTGGCACAGGTTGTCGCCTATGGTGGCGATGTCAAGCAGTATCAGGTGTTGGTAAATCCTGCTAAATTGCAAGCGTTCAATGTGACCTTGCAGCAAGTCACCGAAGCGGTAGAAGCTGCCAATGTCAATGCACCAGGAGGCTTTTTGATTACCCGCGATCGCGAACGGCTGATTCGAGGCGTAGGACGAATTGAGTCGATTGAAGACCTAAAGCAATCGGTGATTACAGCGCGAGATGGTAAACCCGTGCGATTGGTCGATGTGGCAGATGTGGAAATTGGCGCCGCCATTAAGCGTGGGGATGGCAGTCTGGATGGGGAACCCGCGATTGTGGTGATGATCAACAAGCAGCCCCAAGCCGATACGCCTACGGTTACTCGTGAGATCGAAGCGGCAATGACAGAGGTGAAAGCCGGATTACCCCCCGATGTCCGCGTCACAGATACCTTCCGGCAGGAAGACTATATCGATGCCTCGATCGAAAATGTGCGAGCCGCCTTAATCGAAGGCAGCATTATCGTCGCATTGATCTTGATTCCCTTTTTGATGAACTGGCGCAACCTGGCAATTTGTCTCGTGGCGTTGCCGCTCTCCTTGCTGATTGGCGTGATGATGCTGAACCTGATTGGGCAGGGACTCAACACGATGACCTTGGGTGGGTTGGCAGTGGCGATCGGGTCAGCCGTGGATGACGCGATCGTCGATGCTGAAAACGTCTATCGCTCTCTACGGGAAAATAAACATTCGTCCCATCCCCGTCCCTTGTTAGATGTGGTCTACGACGGTTGTAAAGAAGTCCGAGATTCAGTGTTTGGTGCCACCATCATCACGATCGTCGTCTTCTCCCCGATCTTTGCCCTTAGTGGTGTGGAAGGCAGCATCTTTATTCCGATGGGTTTAGGTTATATGGCAGCCGTGATCGCCTCCAGCCTCACAGCCCTCACCGTCACTCCCGCCCTGTGCGCTATCTTGCTCCCCCACGGACACCTACCCGAAACTGAACCCTGGGTCGCACGCTGGTTTAAGCGGCTGTATCTACCCTTCATCCACTTCTCCATCCGGCGATCGAGTATTGTCCTGGCAGTGTCAGCCGCCATGCTCATTGCTGCGGTAATCATTGTTCCGAGCTTTGGGCGCATCTTTCTGCCAGAGTTCCAGGAGCGATCGCTGGTGAATGCGGCCATGCTCTATCCCGGTGTATCGCTGGCAGCAACGAATCAAGTCGGATTTGCCATGCAGGATGCCCTCAAAGGCGATGACCGCTTTGAGCATGTGCAAATGCGCTCTGGACGTGCTCCCGGTGATGCGGATGCGGCAGGGGTGAATGGTGCTCACCTGGATGTGGAATTGAGCGAAGCTGGGATGAAAGACCGTAAAGGCAGTGTGGAAAAATTGCGCCAGGAGTTTGCCAAGTTGCCGGGAGTGGCACCCAATATCGGCGGCTTTATCTCGCACCGCATGGATGAGGTGTTATCGGGCGTGAGAAGCGCGATCGCGGTCAAAATCTTTGGTCCCGATTTGGCAGAACTGCGCCACATCGGGGAAGAAGTCACCGCCGCGATGCAAACGATTGACGGTCTAGTGGATTTGCAACCCGAACCGCAAGTGCCTGTGCCGCAAGTGCAAATTGCCTTCGATCGAGCGGCTGCAAGTCGTTATGGTTTAACAGTGGGAGAATTATCCAACACGATTCAAACCGCATTGAATGGGCGCGTGGTTTCCCAAGTGCTAGAACAACAGCAAACGTTTGATCTGCTGGTATGGCTCCAACCCGAAGCCCGCGATAGTCCCGAAACGATCGCTAATCTGTTGGTGGACACTCCCAACGGGCAAAAAATTCCTCTGGTGCAAGTTGCTACCATTCGCGATGCCACTGGTCCAAATACGATTGGGCGTGAGAATGTCTCTCGCTTGTTGGTGGTGTCTGCCAATGTCAGCGGACGCGATCTTCGATCGGTGGTGAATGAAATCCAGGCGAAGGTAAAACAGCAGGTGCAGTTGCCCTCTGGTTACTTCATTCAGTACGGTGGGCAGTTTGAAGCAGAGGAGCGATCAACTCAAAGCATTTTGGTGTTCAGCGCGATCGCCTTTGTGGTGATCACTGTGATCATGTATCTCTCGGTCAAATCCATTGCCTCTACTGCCACGATTATGATCAACTTGCCGATCGCCTTAGTGGGTGGTGTGATTGCCGTCGCATTGACAGGCGGGATTTTGTCGATCGCCTCTCTGGTCGGATTTGTCACCCTATTTGGCGTTGCTACCCGCAATGGATTGCTGTTAGTAGACAACTACAACACCAAGTTTGCGGAAGGAATGCCACTCAAAGACTTGCTGATCAAAGGGTCGATGGAACGCTTGAACGCAATTCTGATGACCGCCTTTACTTCTGCGTTGGGTTTAGCACCCTTAGTGATTGCGGGTGGAGCCGGAAAAGAGATTCTGCAACCCCTGGCGATCGTGGTCTTGGGTGGACTCTTCACCTCGACAGCCCTCACGTTGCTGGTATTGCCTGCCCTCTACGGTCGTTTTGGCAAACACTTATTTCCTAAGCGACCAATAGACCCATCCGGTAACGGCAAAGTTTCCAATTTTAATTTGGAGGAAATACAAAGTAGAACTTGAAAAGTATCTTATTTTATTACCGTCTGGTAGAACTTCTCAAATCTAATGGGGAAATCATCAATGAAACTAATCAAAACTTGCCTCAAACCATCCATGAAATCCAATAAGTTTCTAATTCTTGTCAGCAGTGGGATCTTGCTCCTGGGAGCTTGTAGCAGTGGCAATCAAGCGACGAATTCAACCAGTCCCCCCACTGCACCCTCTCCTGCAACAACGACTCAACCCGCGATCGCGGCCTCCCCGACCACCAATTCAGCCACGAATGCAAAGACTGGAGAGGCACACAGTCACGGTGGACAAGGGGGGCAAGTAATTGAATCGGGTCCTTATCACCTGGAACTGGTCACCGGGAAGGAAGCAACCGGAACTCACATTGATTTCTTCCTGCAAAAAGGTGACAACCATGAACCGATTCCCAACGCCAAAGTCACGGCTCAGGTTCAATTACCCGATGGTAGTCAGCAGTCCCTTCCCATGAAATATGACGCTTCAGGCAAGCACTATTACACTGTTCTTCCAGCTACCGCTGCTGGAGAGTACAAGGTTGTTGTTCTGTCTGATATCCAAGGTGAGAAAGTAAATGCACGGTATAGCTTCAAGCAATAATCTCAAGATATACATTTCTGGCTGAAATCCGAGCCTATCTTGCTTAAATTCGTGACCTCTAAACCCAGGTTCTACCACCCGAAACTTGAATTAGTTCACGAACTACCCCACGGGATTTTTTGAAACCATGCCAGGGTGGGTGCAGGATATAGGTTGCCCGTGCATTACAAGCAAGTTGGGTAGTATGTCGGGCGGCAGTGATTCTCTAAGGGGGTGACTGCTAAAATAGCAGCACTGCGTGAGGTTTAGCGATGAACTGTCCCCATTGCCAAAGTGAGAACACGGTAAAAAACGGTAAGGTCAAGCTGCAAGACCAGAGTTTCCAGCAGCGCTACTTATGCCAAGGTTGCAAAAAACGCTGTACCCCTCTTCGGTCACATTAACGAGAGGAATTTAGAATAGGAGTAGACCATTTGAGAAGGTGCCCATTGTCCTATGCCTGCATCTAGAGAGGCTCGACCAACCATTCGCTTTGTCGATGAGTATTGCCAACTGTATGCCGATTTGTTTTCAGATGTGCGGAGCTTTGAAGCCTTCAAGTCCTTACATCTGGGGATGATCAGCGAGATTAAACGCAAATCATTGCCCGCGATTGCCAAAGCGGTAGGACTCGCTAACCAACAAAGCTTACATCACTTTTTATGGAAGTCTCCTTGGCAGGCAC
>JANRIN010000084.1:0-29204 GCA_033764965.1 Leptolyngbyaceae cyanobacterium bins.302
GTTTTAAAACCTTCTAGTCATCTCAGTGCTGAGTGGAGATCCCCCTAAATCCCCCTTCAAAAGGGGGACTTTGAACGGTTCGGCTCCCTCCTTTTTAAGGAGGGTTGGGGAGGATCAAAGGGTTTTAAAACACGCCCTAGGGAAATTCCAACAGGTTGATAACAACTTTTCAGTCTGCTTAAGCAGACTTTTACTCTCAGCCCGCCCTTCAGACGTGGGTGGGCATTGGGGATAATTCTTCTCGAAAATCTTCCTAGCTTTTAGCTCAACCTTGAGGGCAGGGCAGATTTTCTACCTCATTTTTGCCAAACACAATTGCCGAAAATGGTCGCCCCGTTCTTCAAAGTTGTTGTACTGGTCAAAACTGGCGCAGGCGGGAGACAGCAGCACATTTTTTACTCCCAGTTGAGCCGCTAAATCGCCTGCCCGCGAAACGGCTCGTTCCATCGTTTCGACAATTTCGTAGCCAGAGTAGCCAATGTGTTCCAACCGTTGAGCAAAGGCAGGAGCCGCGTTTCCAATCAACAGAACAGCCGCCGCTTTGGCTTGAATCTGGGCAAGCCAGAGAGTGTCATCCCCTTCCTTCGCTTCCCCTCCCGCAATCAAAATCGTGGGACTGGTCACAGACGATAACCCGACTTCTGCCGCATCGTAATTCGTGGCTTTACTGTCGTTAATAAACTCAATGCCTTGCCAGGTGCAAATGTGCTCTAATCGATGGGGCACTCCAGGAAAGCTGGCGATCGCTGGAGCAATGGCGTTCTTATCAATTCCTGCCAGTCGAGCCACTGCGATCGCCATCAGCATATTCTGCTGGTTGTGCTGTCCCGGCATTTTAAGCAGATTGGCAGGCATAATCAGTTCGCTGACGGTACGAACCCAGTTATCTTCAATGTAAATTCCTTGGGCTGCATCTCCAATCAAGTTGGCTTTGCCCGTTATGCTCGTCCAGCACGCATCGGTATGAATCGGTTCCTCCCCAGATTGACCCACCTTCCGTAAGTAGGGATCATCCCCGTTGAACACTTGAAACTGAGCTTGCTGGAGTAGATGAGCTTTGATGCTGTAATAGCGATCGAGGGTTTTGTGACGGCTGAGATGATCAGGGGTAAACGTCGTCCAGACGGCAATTTTAGGCGCAATAGCGGGAGACGCTTCGATCTGGTAACTGCTGAGTTCAGCGATCGCCCAATCTGGTTGGTGATCGGCTAGTGCCACTTCACACGCCGCATAGCCAATATTGCCGAAGGGCGGCGCGTAAAATCCTGCCGCTTGAAAAATCGCTGCAATCAGGGCTGTAGTGGTTGTTTTGCCATTTGTGCCAGTAATTCCCACCCAGGGAATCGCTTGCAGGTGCTGCCAAGCCAATTCCATTTCGCCGATCGTTTTAATGCCTAACTCTCTGGCTTGAAGCAAACCCGGAATATCCCAGGGCACACCTGGACTGACCACAACCAACTCCGGGCGAATCTCTTCTGGGTTAAAGCGATCGCCCAGACGCACGGTAATTCCTTCCGTTGCAAGCTCTTGCTGCTGCTGTTGCAGGGTGGGTGCAGTGCCACGATCGCTCACAATCACTTGCCACCCATCTCGTTTGAGTAATCGAGCCGCCGAAATTCCCGATTTTCCCAAACCAATGACGCAGGCTGTAGGCATAGCGATCGTACAAAGTTGCTAAATTTGCATTCCCCATCCTACCGTCATTCGGTTTCAGCCGTGAGTCTGTCCTTTAAAACCTGGTTGTCATTGGTCATTAGTCACTCGTCCGCTGCAAATGACCAATGACCGATGACGAATGACACTTTACTAAGGCACATTCAGCGGAATCAAAGCATTCTCAGGCAAATAATCCCGATAGCGTCCTCCATCCGAAAGCACCATCACAAGTTGCAACCGCCAATCTGGCTCAACCTGCAAATCTGCCCAGGGAATAGCTAGTTCCAGGCAAGCAGCCAAGCCAACTTCTGCCCGACTGGCGCGAGAATGCCAGCGTGACTCCTCTCCAGCTTCTTGAAACCAGATGGTTTGAGTCAACAAATTAACGCAGAGATGATGATGAAACAGATAATTTAAGGGCGGTTGATCGGGCAAATCAACGAGGGGAATTTGGCTATTGTGGGTAGTTCGATCGGGATAAAACCAGAGCAAGTTCAGTTCTGGTGGGCAGTCCACTCCCATTTGAGTTCCCGATTTGAAATCCAGTCGCAGGTAAAAATTGAGGTGATCAACCCCATACCAGAGCCGTTGAATTGTGCTGCTGCGGTGCATCGTCCCCCGTGAACCACCAATTTCAAACCGCCCAGCCTTATCCCAGTCATGCTCATCGCCATACCCGTCAATGTATGGATGAATAAAGCTTTCGGGGAGACGATCGCCGCCGCCAATGTGCAACTCAACCGGACGGCGCACCTCCAGCGGCACAGGCTCATTCAATGCCTGATACAACGCTGCCAGATGTTCCCGGAAGAGTTGGTCAAACATGGCATCCTGGTTGGAGGTGTGCCCCTCGCCAAACCACCAAAACCAATCGGAACCTTCCGCGGCATAGAGTGCTTCCCAGGCTTCGGGGTTGCTCTCCTCGGTTGCCTCTGGGTGATTTGCCAGGGTTTGACGGGCGCTGGTTAACAAGTCCCAGGCTCGGTTTTTGGCTGGATCGCCGATCCATGTCGTGAAATTACCATCCACCCAGGAGCCGCTGTGCAGTTTCTCAGCAGGAATTGTTGCGGTGGGGGGAAACTGCTCGACGAATTCAGAAACGGTGACTAACTTGATATCGGCACTGTGACTAAGAATTTCGTAAAGAGTGGAAAGAAAGGGGAGTCCATCTTGCTGGTAAAACTCCCAACAGTTCTCACCGTCCAGCGCGATCGTGACTAGCCACGGTTGCTCCAAAGCTGAACTGCCGCTAGCTTGGCGAGATTTGAGAGAACGAGCGATCGCCTCCAGGTGTCCGACCAAATCACGGGCGGCGTGTCCTGGCTCCATGTTGCTGTAGGTGAAGCCAATCAGGTCAGACAAGCGATGGTCTCGGAAGACGATCGCCAGATCGCCGTGGGGGGTTTCTAAGCGATAGGGACGGTACAGCGCCTCTGGTTCGTACACATTGCCTGAGCCATCGCGACTAAAAAACTGATCGATCGACCAACCCAGTACCGCCTCATCGGAGCAAATCCATTGAAAGCCCTGCTCGGAAATGTAAGGCAGAACGGCTGGGCTAACCGACTGCTCCGAGGGCCACAACCCCTTTGGCATCTGCCCAAACCGCTCCTGGTACATCTCCCTGGCTTTCCGCAAATGGCGCGGAATGTCTTCTGCCCATTGAAACCGTTGCTCTGGTAGGGGCATCTCTGGCACGGCTACCCGTCCCGCGTGCGTGTCTGCCAATAGCGGCAAAATGGGATGGGTGTAGGGGGTCGTGGTAACTTCAATCTGTCCCCGCTCTTGCATTTGGCGATGTTGCGGGATAATGCGGCTGAGAATTTCTTTTTGCTTGCTGTGGATACGCTGGCGATCGCCCAGGGTGAAACCTTTCCCTTGCTTTAACCAGCCTGCAATGTCCGGGTCATCCCAAAAAATTGGGTCAATCCACGAAAGGTTATGCCATGCAGCAAGGTCGCTGTAGTCTTGCTCTGTCCAGTACTCTAAGCACCACTCTGCGCCTTTATCCTGTCGTTGATGAAACAGTTCGGAGTAGCGGGGATGAGGATCGATTAAAGTGCGATGATTGCCGTCAAAAAAATGGGCGATCGCGAACTCTTTTTGCTCTAACGCAAGTTGATCCGTGGGCATTAGGGCAATTCGTAGGTAAGGATCCAGCGCTGTTCCTGCTACATAGTCCTCAAGTTGCAAAATCAGCGACGGCACCAGATTGACCGTTTGATGCAAAGCTCGATACCGCTCCAATATCAGCATCAAATCCAGGTAATCTTTTGTTCCGTGTAACCGTACCCAGGGCAAACGATAACGTCCATTCGCGACACCCGATTCGGCACGACTCTTATAGAGCGGTTGGTGTTGATGCCAGATGAAAGCGACGTAAAGAGGATGAGACATAGTGATAGGGAATGGATCTTAGGAGAGGAGGGGCGGGGTGCCAGGTGCTAGACGATTCGGTCTAAGCTCTAGTCCCTAATTCCTAATTCCTAATCCCTAGCCCCTAGCCCCTACATCCTTTTACATCACTTGTTCCACTTCGGCAATTTCGGGGATAAATTCACGCAGTCGGCGCTCAATTCCCATCCTCAAGGTCATGGTCGAACTTGGGCAGGAACCACAAGCGCCTTGCAGCCGAAGCTTCACAACCGGACCATCGATCTCGACGAGTTCCACATTGCCGCCATCAGCAATCAAGTAAGGACGCATTTCGTCAAGCACGGTTTCAACGTTCTCGTTCGTCAGGGTCAAGGTTTGAGACATTGTCCACCTATATCTAAGCAACTACTTCTGTCAATCATCCTAGCGTTCAACGAGAAAGCATGACACACCAAAAAATGTTCATAAACTTAATGTTTGTATAAACTTATTTGAATTTGTACTTGATGATACAAGTATCTGAGGAGTGAAAAGGCAACAATTAGGAGAATAATTTGCGTGATTGTTCTGGTTTAGCTGCTACTTCTACATCAAGAGTTTATGTACTGTTGCTGCTGTAAGTGACTCTGACTGTAGCTCTTTTTTCGATTACCAATCGCTTCATTTTTGCAAACAAAAATACAAACTAATGGATCTTTAAAAAGATGGCTAATTGCCCATTTTGCTCAGATACTTTACTCCGCCACATCCGCAGTGGAAAGTCCTACTGGCTCTGTCGGCGCTGTCGATCGGAAATTTTAGAGGTGGACTTTATTCTGGAAAAGCGTCGGGAAGAGAACCACAAAAGTGAGCCTAAAGCCGTCCCAACTTTGGGCAATAAGTCTTGATCGCTTACCTGAACGAATAGGGCATCTGCCAGGTCATTTTAAGTAAATGAACGCCTCTTCTGTTCATCCCATCCACTTTATCCAAAGTGGATAGGATGAACAGAAGAGCTTTTTGCAGTCAAAGTTTGATATTCTGCAAGAGTTATTTATCTTAATCAACTGCGCTATCGCTAGTCGCAGCCGTGATTATTTGCCAATTCTGCTGCTCTTGCCCTTCGCAATCTCCGAATAGGGGTGGGCTGAATCAGAAGTGATCTCCGTGGAAAACCTGATCTCTCCCTTTGGGGGATTGATCATACTGTAGTAGCAGTACCTGACTAAGTTCAGTGTAGTGGGTCCATCAGGCTTTGCTAAATGCCTCTACCATTCCCTCGTGAAAGGTTTCTTTTCCGTGAATCATCTATCAGAACGTCCCCGAGTCCTCGTTGTTGATGACCATCCCTCAAGTCGCATGACGGCTGTTGCGTTGTTGTCGGTTGAAGGTTACGACGTAATTGAAGCAGATAGTGGACCGGCTGCCCTGGAGATTGTTAGTTCTGGCAATCCAGACTTGATTTTGCTAGACGTGATGATGCCAGGGATGGACGGATTTGAGGTGTGTCGTTGTCTGAAGCAGGATGAGCAAACGCGGCTAACCCCGATCGTGTTTGTCACTGCCTTGGACGATCGCCGCTCCCGGTTGCGCGGAATTGAAGCAGGTGGGGATGATTTTCTCACGAAACCCTTTGATCAATTGGAACTGTCCGCTCGTGTGCGATCGCTCATTCGACAAAAGCGCCTCAACGAAGACCTTGATCATGCGGAGCAGGTTTTGTTTTCGATCGCCCGCACGATTGAAAGCCGCGACCCCAACACGGGCGATCACTGCGAACGACTGGTTCGGCAGGGACAAGCTTTTGGCGAGTATTTAGGATTACCGCGTAACGAAGTTCGTGACTTGATGTGGGGTGGATACCTGCACGACATTGGTAAGGTTGGCATTCCAGACGCAGTGCTATTGAAACCAGGGAAGCTCACCTCCGAAGAATGGACGATTATGCAACAACACGTTCTGATTGGCGAACGAATTTGTCAGCCCCTACGAACCATGCGAGGAGTCGTCCCCATCATCCGCCACCACCACGAACGTTGGGATGGGTCGGGCTATCCTGATGGCTTGGTTGGGGAACAAATTCCTTACCTGGCTCAAGTGTTTCAACTGGTTGACATTTATGATGCCTTAACCAGCGAACGCCCTTACAAGCGAGCGTTCACCGCTGAAGAAGCCTTCGCCATGTTAGATGAGGAAACGGCAAAGGGTTGGCGCAATCCTGATCTGGTGGAGAGGTTCAAAGATTTTATTCAAACATCAGGAATGGACTCAGCAAACAGCCCAAAAGAAGCAAAGGAGAGCCATCCATCCCCATCTAATTCGGCTCATCAACCCGCAACATCGGCTGCTTAGTTGTGGCGAGGGCTGCGAGTGGAGGATTGACTTCATCTCCTGCGCCTTCTCCGATAAGCTTAGAGACGAATGTTGACAGGCAAAAGGGCATGGTAGCAGTAGCAATTTTAGCGGCGGGGCGAGGCACCCGGATGAAGTCGGATCTGCCGAAGGTTTTGCATCAGCTAGGTGGGCGATCGCTGGTGGAGTGGGTTCTGAGCGGAGTGAAAGATTTAGAACCTGTGCGGCGGTTGGTGATTGTTGGCTATCGGGCTGATCTGGTGAGTGAAGCCCTAAGTAAAGCCCAAACTGTAACCAACTCATTGCCACCGTTGGAGTTTGTTGAGCAATCTGAACAGCTAGGAACTGGGCACGCGGTTCAACAGTTGCTGCCCCATTTACAAGGTTTCGAAGGAGATCTGTTGATTCTCAACGGAGATGTGCCGCTTTTGCGCCCAGAAACGCTGAAACTGCTGCTCAAAACCCACCAGGAGAACCATAATCCGGCGACGATTTTAACGGCTCATTTACCGGATCCAAAAGGGTATGGCAGAGTTTTTTGCAATGGGCAGAATATTTTGCAACAGATTGTGGAAGACCGAGACTGTTCTCCAGCCCAGAAGCAAAATCGCCGCATTAATGCTGGAGTCTATTGTTTTCGATGGGCTGACTTAGCGGAGGTCTTGCCGCAGCTAACGGCTGAAAATGACCAGCAGGAATATTATCTGACGGATGCAGTTAACTATCTCAGCCCAGTCACGGTGTTTGATGTGGACGATTATCGCGAAATTTTGGGGATTAACGATCGTAAACAGCTTGCAGAAGCCTACACAATTCTACAAACTCGAATTAAAGATGACTGGATGCGGCGGGGTGTGACGCTGATTGACCCAGATAACACCACCATCGACGACACCGTTGAATTAGAGGCGGATGTGGTGATTGAACCGCAAACTCATCTACGGGGCAAAACTGTGATTGGGGCGGGTAGCCGAATCGGTCCGGGTAGCCTGATCGAAAATAGCCAGATTGGGAGAAAAGTAACCGTTCTTTACTCCGTAGTCAGTGACAGCACGATCGCGGATGCGACGCGAGTGGGTCCCTATGCTCACCTGCGCGGACACGTAGAAGTGGGTCAAGCTTGCCGTATCGGGAATTTTGTTGAGTTGAAGAATACGACACTGGGAGATCGCACCAACGTTGCCCACCTGTCTTACTTGGGTAATACCACAGCGGGAGATCAAGTCAATATCGGCGCAGGCACCATTACTGCCAACTATGACGGGGTGAAAAAGCATCCCACGACGATCGGCGATCGTACTAAAACTGGCTCCAACAGCGTTTTGGTGGCTCCGCTTACCCTAGGTAAAGATGTAACCGTTGCCGCCGGATCTACAGTGACAGAAGACGTTCCTGATGATGCGCTAGTCATTGCCCGATCGCGGCAAGTGGTGAAACCCGGTTGGCGACTGGGAACTAAGGCGGACGATGGTGGAGCCTCCTAACTACAGCGTTTTTCAGATGAATAAACCGCAACAGGTGTGGATGGGTCGGTGGGTGGATGAGTAAGTGTGTAGCTTTGTCCTAAGCGTTCTGACCAAAGCTTCAGTCGCGGATGAATTAACCCATTTTCTTGAAAGAATGCGAGAATTGCTATTTCTCAAGTGTGTTTAGTTCCATCGATTCAGTTTCACCTGGGGACTGAATCTTAACGAAAACGCACCCATCGATTTGAGATGGAGTTCCTGGGCAAGGGTTGTTCTAACCCACAATTCGTCGCATTTTGTAAACCACACAATGATTGCAGTCTGGCTAATTCGTCATGGAGAAAGTGAATCAAACGTAGGGCTACCAACAACCAAACCAACGGAATTCACGCAGTTAACCAGTCGGGGACACAAACAAGCGCAAGCCGTAGCAACGGTGGTTCCTACGCCCGATCTCATTATCACGTCTCCCTATGTTCGGGCTAAACAAACGGCTCAACCCGCGATCGCGCAATTTCCCAGTTGCCCGCAAGTGGAATGGCAGGTACAGGAGTTCGACTATCTGGCTTCGCCACCCAGCGTCAGTAGTCATGCTGAAATTTTGCAGCTCTGCAAAGCTTATTGGCAGCGACGCGACCCTTTTTACCGGGACGGAGGGGAAGCAGAATCGTTTGCGAACTTAATGCAAAGAGTTGTCGAGTTATTTGAGCAATTACGCCAATTAGAGGGAAAAACCGTTCTGGTATTCAGCCATTCGGGATTCATCCGGGCGGTGCTTTGGGCAAGTTTGATGCAACCCCTCGAAATTACACCCAAAACAATGGATAGGTTCTGTAATTTTATCCAGGCATTGCGGATTCCCAACGGGGCGATCGTCAAACTGCACTTGCACGAGCAGGATGTTTTTTTCAGCCCCATCCTCACGGCTCATCTAGAAGGATTATAAGGATCCAAGAAGTTCACACCTCGATCGCTAAGGGCGGACGATGGTGGCTCCAGGGTTGAGCCGCTTCCAACTCTGCTGCTAGAGAGATCAGGGTGATTTCATCTGCCGGACGACCGACCAATTGCACACCCAGAGGCAACCTATTTGCCCCAAAGCCTGTAGGAATCGCGATCGCCGGTTGCCCAGTGGCATTAAACGGTGGACAGGGAGCAATCCACTGCACGATTTTCTCCAGGGTTTTAGACGATCGACACCGTGCCCATTCACCTAGCCGGATGGTGGGATGCAGGTAAGTTGGCAGCACCAGCACATCCATGCTGTCAAACGCTGCCACAATTCGACGAGAAATCATTTCCACTTTTGCCGTTGCCCTCAAATAAGCCCCGCAGGAGCAGAACCGCGATCGCACTGAAAGCCATCGGTTCACTTTTCCTAACAACGGCTCTGGAATGCCGACCTCATTTAGCAAAGCCTGAAACATTACCGTGAACGGTTCAATTAAATCTCCCACATCCGGGAAGGAAATTGGTTCAACCTGGTGCCCCAAACCTTCTAATAACTTCGCAGTATCCAGCACCGCCTGCTTACAGGTCGCTTCAGCCTCGCCCAAGGGTGGAATTTCAGTTGCAAAACCAATTCGCAATCTGCGAGAAGGAGTTTTGGCAGCAGTAGCAAAAGTTATTTCGGGATCAGGTAGCCAATAGGGATCGCCAGACACATAACCAGATATCGCATCTAGTAAGGCGGCGGCATCAACCACAGTTCGCCCCAAAGAGCCGTTCGTTGCCAAACCGCCCAAGCGTTCCCCCAAGGGAGCATAACTAACCCGCCCTCGAGACGGCTTAATTCCAACCAATCCACAGCAAAAAGCCGGACCTCGAACTGAGCCGCCGCCATCCGAGCCGTGGGCAACTGGACACAAACCCGCCGCCAGAGCAGAAGCGGCACCACCGCTAGAGCCTCCTGGTGTGTAATCCAGATTCCAGGGATTGCGGGTCGGAGGAAATCCATCGGGTTCGGTGTAGGGTAAAGTACCCATCTCAGAGGTCGCGGTTTTGCCCAAGATGATGAATCCAGCTTGTTTGATGCGCCGCACCACTTCGTCATCGTTCTGAGCCACTCGCTTTTTAAGCCACCGCACTCCGTAGGCGCAGGGCATTTCTGCCACCGGGTTCAGATCCTTGATCGATATGGGCACACCAAAAAACGAAGGCAGTTCGTCTAAGGGGGTTGTAAGCAGGCGATCGGTTTTGGCTCTGGCATCCGCGATCGCCTGCTCTGCCGCTACATACACATAACTGCCCAAGTGGGGGTTGAGTTGTTGGATTCGCTCCAAATAAACTTCCACCAGTTCCAGAGGCGAAATTTCCTTGCAGCGAATGAGTTGTGCCTGTTCAACTGCCGGGGTAAAAGCCAGATCTACCAAATCCATGCAACCGTTCCTCCAAAACTTCCCGGAAAAACTAAACCCTTGTTTCCACCATCTGCTTTAAGAATGTTATGCTAGAAAAGCGCGAAATTTTGCGCCTGTACTTTTGGTGCGATCGTCTACTGGCATCAGGCTCCAACAAAAATCTTTCAATTTCTGTTGGGTGAGTTGGTAAGAGGGAAACCACTTTCAAGATTTAACCGTTCTAAGGGCAGGAGATGGGGAAGTCGTGGCAAAAAAAGATGTAGAGGTTGCGACAAAGAAAGACTCAGCAGACTCGCAGAAGCAGTCTTCACAACCCGGACTTAACGTCAGTAGCTTCCTCCAAGAAACCAAAGAGGAACTGAACAAAGTTGTGTGGCCCAGTCGGCAACAGCTGATTAGTGAATCTTTGGCTGTGGTTCTGATGGTCGTTCTTTCGACAACTTTAATTTACCTGGTTGATAATTTCTTCGCGTGGGCAGCAGGGCAGGTGTTTAGATGACCTATACATCCGATGAGTCCCAGAGTCTTGCCCATTTTCAAGAGCAGCAGGGCGAGGTTGAGACTGCGAATTCAGAATCTAGCCGATGGTACGCTGTACAGGTTGCCTCTGGCTGCGAAAAGCGTGTCAAGGCGAATTTAGAGCAGCGCATCCATACCCTTGATGTTGTAGACAAAATTCTGCAAATCGAAATTCCTCAAACTCCAGCAGTCAAAATTCGTAAAGATGGCAGTCGCCAAAACACAGAAGAAAAAGTTTTTCCAGGTTACGTATTGATTCGGATGAAACGCAACTGGGATGCGGATACCCAGGAGTGGAAGCTGGACGACGAAGCCTGGTTAGTCGTGAAAAACACCCCCAATGTCATCAACTTTGTGGGTGCGGAACAACGCCGTCCCGGTCGAGGGCGAGGTCACGTAAAGCCCATGCCTTTGAGTCCGACTGAAGTTGAACGCATCTTCAAACAGGCTCAAGAGCAAGAGCCAGTCATCAAAATTGACATGGCTCCTGGCGACAAAATCCTGGTTCTTTCAGGTCCGTTTAAGGACTTTGAAGGCGAGGTAATTGAAGTTAGCCCCGAACGCAGCAAGCTGAAGGCGCTACTCTCAATTTTTGGTCGCGATACCCCGGTGGAATTGGAGTTTAATCAGGTTCAGAAGCAGAGTTAACTAATGGCAAAGAAGGTTGTTGCAATGATTAAGTTGGCGCTTCCCGCCGGAAAAGCCAACCCTGCACCGCCTGTTGGTCCCGCTTTGGGTCAACATGGGGTCAACATTATGATGTTTTGTAAGGAATACAATGCTAAAACCTCTGATCAGGTGGGCATGGTGATTCCTGTTGAAATTTCGGTTTATGAAGATCGGAGTTTTACGTTTGTTCTAAAAACCCCTCCTGCCTCTGTTTTGATTCAGAAGGCGGCTGGTGTGGAACGGGGATCCGGTGAACCCAATCGGAAAAAGGTCGGCTCAATTTCTCGTGCTCAGTTACGGGAGATTGCTCAAACGAAACTGCCTGACCTTAATGCGAATGACATTGAGGCTGCAATGCGAATCGTCGAAGGAACTGCCCGTAACATGGGTGTTACCGTCAACGATTAGGTCTTAACTATAAACCTTAACGGGGGAGAGCGGTGTCTCGTTAAAACCCCAGGAGAAATCAATGGCTAAAGTTTCTAAACGATTGAGAGAGTTGCAGGCAAAGATAGAAGACCGTGCCTACGCTCCCCTGGAAGCGGTGGAGTTGCTGAAAGAAACGGCAACCGCTAAATTTCCTGAGTCGGCTGAAGCGCATGTGCGGTTGGGAATCGATCCCAAGTATACCGACCAACAATTGCGAACGACAGTGGCTTTACCCAAGGGCACTGGACAAACCGTGCGAGTTGCGGTGATCGCCCGTGGGGAGAAAGTGACGGAAGCCTCTAATTCTGGGGCTGATATTGCGGGTTCTGAAGAATTGATTGACGAAATCCAAAAGGGCATGATGGATTTTGATCTGTTGATTGCGACACCCGATATGATGCCTCAAGTGGCAAAGTTGGGTAAGCTGCTGGGTCCTCGTGGGTTGATGCCATCTCCCAAGGGGGGCACTGTTACTTTTGATCTGGCGCAAGCGATCGCAGAGTTCAAAGCGGGGAAACTAGAATTCCGAGCAGACAAGACTGGGATTGCTCATGTGCTGTTTGGGAAAGCTTCTTTCTCAGCCGAAGATTTGCTGGTGAACCTGAAAGCTTTGCAAGAGACGATCGATCGCAACCGTCCTTCTGGCGCAAAAGGTCGTTACTGGCGGAGTGTTTATATTTCTGCCACAATGGGTCCATCGATTCAGGTGGATATTAACGCCCTTCGAGATCTGAAGCTGGACGATGCGGCATAAAGCACGAAATCAGGAGATTCAGGTTTGATCATTTCCCCCAACTGAATATTGAAGCCCTAGACAGCAGGTGCATGACTTAATATCCTGCCGAGGTTTCGCCCCTTTTTTGGGTAAATCATCCTGTGAAGTTGGGATGATCCCAGGAATGGAACGAACCCCGGCATTCTGACCGGGGTTTTTAGTTGGTGGGTCATTCCCAAAGTTTGTTCTTCAACACCCAATTTAAGGAGGTGAGATACGTATGGGTAAAACGCTAGAAGACAAAAAGGCGATGGTTGCTGAGTTGAAGGAGTCCTTGAGTGAATCTCAACTGGCAGTCGTGATTGATTACAAAGGCTTGTCGGTTGCAGAAATCACTGATTTACGCAGACGCTTACTGCCAACCGGAGCGAGTTGTAAGGTTGCTAAAAACACGTTGATGCGGATTGCGGTTGAGGGAAATTCCACCTGGGAACCCATCACCAAGTTCCTCAAAGATACGTCGGCATTTGTGCTGATCAAGGATGATATTGGCGGCGCACTCAAGGCGTACCAGGATTTTCAAAAAGCTTCCAAGAAGACGGAACTTCGCGGCGGCGTAATGGAAGGACGGGCACTGAGCCAGGATGATGTGAAAGCGATCGCTGATCTACCATCCAAAGAGCAACTCATGGCACAAATTGCTGGTGCGCTCAACAGCGTTACCGCCAAAGTGGCGATCGGGATCAATCAGGTTCCCTCTTCCCTGGCGCGGGCACTCCAAGCGGTTGCCGACAAAGACAAAGAAGTGGCGTAAGTGGTCATTGGTCATTAGTCATTGGTCACTTGCCGTTGACTATTGACGGACACAGGACAACTTCAAACGCTTACCTTACTTTGGTCATCAATTCCATCTAACTGATTTCAAACTATTCTCAATTCAAGGAGATTTCCATGTCTGCTGTTACCGATGAAATTCTCGATAAGTTAAAAACCCTGACGCTGCTGGAAGCGGCTGAACTCGTCAAGCAAATTGAAGAAGCTTTTGGCGTGAGTGCTGCGGCTCCAACTGGCGGCATGATGATGATGGCTCCTGGTGTTGGTGCTGCGGCTCCGGCTGAAGAAGTTGAAGAGAAGACCGAATTCGACGTTGTGCTGGAAGAAGTTCCTGCTGACAAGAAGATTGCTGTGCTGAAGGTGGTTCGAACCTTGACTGGCTTGGGTCTGAAAGAAGCAAAAGACTTGGTGGAAGCGGCTCCCAAACCCGTTAAAGAAGCGATCGCCAAGGATGCAGCCGAAGATGCCAAGAAGCAGCTTGAAGAAGCTGGAGCAAAGGTATCCGTTAAGTAACCTTGTAGGAAGCAGTTTTGTGACTGCTTCGCATCCATAACAGCTTCGAGGCATAGTTAGTTTCTATGCCTTTTTTATTTCATTCAATATCTGAGATGTGACAAAGAGATTTTTAGAGTCATGAATTAAAATTTTTAGAGTCATAAACTGAACAATAAAGCCCTTAGCGAGTTGCTAAAGGCTTTTAATGAGAAGAACTACCAAAACTATTTTCTTTACTCAAAAGCATCTTGAGTAGAAATCTAAATCACTACGAAGAGTAGGTTTGATCGGGTGTGCGGTGAATTTCAGTCCGTGATGATTTATTACCTACCGTAGCTCCAACTAAGGCAGCAATTAAGCCCAACAAAGAACCTAACGCAAATGACCAACCCACTTTTGCGGCATTACCAGCAATATCACGAGTTTGTTGAGCCGTCACATTTGGATCGACATTGCCGGGATTAACGCCACTTTGTTGAGCCTGATTCAGCAATTCGCCTGCGTTAGAAGCCACTACTCCAAATGCCCCCGATACACCACTGGATAGCAACCATCCACTGATTGCCAAAGTGGTTGCCCACAAAATTGCACCATTCAACAAAGCGGTGCTGCGATTAATTGGACCGCAGGCACGCGACGTAATCCAGCCGCCCAGAAATAGAGAGATCAGCAGGCTAATAATCGCTCCAATGCCAACACCAACCCCCACATCGCCTGCACTGGATCGGGGTGCACCAGAACCCGCGATCGTCGTCAAGCCGATTGCTGCCGCGATTCCACTCAACACCAGTTGGGAACTAATTGCAACAAACAGACCCGCCAAAATTGGACCCCAACGAACACGATCGTGATAATCAACAGCAGGTACTGTTGATACGCGATCGACGACTCTTCCTCTTGGTTCTTCACCATAAACCATAGTTTTCCTCCCAGCAAGCTAATAGTTTTTTCAACGACAAACAGTTAGTGAAATAAGAATATAAATCGCTGTCAATTTACGCATCTGTCGTAAGAAATATGCAGTAGTAACCAAAAGCTATGGCAAATCATTGTTGTCTTAAACAAAGGGTTTTGAGTTAAAAAATGAAAACAAATGTAAACCTTGTTGTCATTAGTCATTAGTCATTAGTCATTAGTCATTAGTTATTGGGAAAGGACAATATCCACTCAAAGTAATTAGGTCATAAAGGGATTAAAGCTCATTCCTTCTCAAGTGAGAGGAACTTTAGAAGATAGTTCGATAGGGTTATGGTTATGACGAGTTAATTAATAGAGCAATGGATAATATTCAAGAAAATCTGGATAGAGCCGCAAGGGAAGTTCCTGAGAACTTTCAAAAAGCTCATGAAGCGGAAGAAAATGCAGTAGAAAGAGCAAAAGATGCGTTTAAAGACCAAGCAAGTAAGTTACCAGTTCCAACTCCTCCAGCATCGGTTTTCCATAGTAAGGCAACTGCTCATGAGTTAAAGTCTCGCTTGAATTGGGGAGAGCCGAACCTGACTATTTTAGATATCCGCGATCGCGAGGTGTTTGACGATTGTCATATCTTAGGTGCATTGAATACGCCAATTGATATGCTTCCTGATGCAGCCGATATAAGCTTGCAACACAAGCGTGACATTTATCTCTATGGAGAAAGCAACGAGCAAAGTCAAAAAGCGGCAGAGCAGTTACGCCAAGCGGGTTTCCAGCGGGTTGCCGAACTTCAAGGTGGACTTCAATCCTGGATGGAAATTGGAGGTTCGATCGACGGTAGCCAAACCCAATTTGATCCCGGTCCAGAAGCTTACAATGTATTTTCGCGGCTGAAGGCATTTTCTGAAGTTCGGGCAAAAGAGCAGCGAATGAAGTAGGCTTTCATTTCTAAGAAAATACTCGAAAAATTAGGAGTTAGAAGTCATAAGCTTCTAGCTCCTATTCACTGACTTTTCCCAATGGATTGAAGATTTTTTACTATCTTAATGCTATGACTTACCATTACGATTTGTTTGTAATTGGGGCTGGCTCCGGTGGAATTGCAGGGGCAAAACAGGCAGCAAAATATGGCGTAAAAGTAGCGATCGCTGAAACCAATCATATGGGTGGAGTATGCGTTAATCAAGGCTGCATCAGTAAGAAACTCATGGTTTATGCGGCTGATTTTGCTAAGTTAGCCCAGGACGCGGCTAATTACGGTTGGAATATTCAAACAGATATTTTTGATTGGCAAAAATTTAAGCAAGTTCGAGACCACGAAGTTGAGCGCCTGCGGCAAGTCCAACAAAAAGCATTAGAACAGTCTGGTGTTGAAATTATTCGAGAATACGTAACGTTTGTAGATAATCACTCGTTGCAGGTTGGCGATCGTAAAATTACCGCAGACAAAATCCTGATTGCAGTTGGAGGCAAACCACTCAAGCCTGAACTACCAGGGGTTGAGCACACTATCACCTCTGATGATATTTTTTATCTGTCCGAAATTCCAAAACGCCTCGCCATTATTGGGAGCGGCTATATCGGGGTTGAGTTCGCCAGCATTTTTCGATACTTCAATACTGAAGTGACGTTGATGGATCGGGATGAGTCGATTTTGAAAGGATTTGATGATGACCTGCGAAATCATGTGCGACAAGGATTGATGAATCGAGGCATTCACAGTTTAGGTAACACCACGGCTGAAGGAATTGAGCCTGTTGAAGCTGGACTCAAGCTCACCCTGAAGGGTAGCGACTCTGATGCCTGCGTGGTTGATGTCATCCTCTGTGCGGTGGGGCGAGTCCCCAACTTGAAAGGATTGGAGTTGGAGAATGCAGGGGTAGACGTTGACGGCAAGGCGATCGCCGTGGATAACTATAGCCGCACCAGCCAGCCCAACATTTTTGCGGTGGGAGATTGCACCAATCGCTTGCCCCTAACCCCGGTTGCTCGTGCAGAAGGACAGGCTTTTGCCGATACGGTATTTGGCGATCGTCCTCGTAGCCTGGATTATACTTACGTTCCTTCAGCGGTTTTTGCCCGTCCTGAAGCCGCAGCCGTTGGATTGACGGAAGCCGAGGCTCAGGCACAGCTTGGAGATGATACCGTTCGTTCTTATCGAGTGGAGTTTCAATCACTGTATAGCCGGGTGAACCAATGTGCCGAAAAATCGTTGCTAAAACTGGTGATGAACCAATCCACAAAACAAATTTTGGGTGTTCATCTGGTGTGCCAAAATGCGGCTGAGATGATTCAAGGAATTGCCGCCGTAATCCAAAAAGGCATCACAAAAGAAGAGTTAGAACACATCGTTGGCATTCACCCAACCTCGGCTGAAGAGTTTTTTACCAGTCTTTGAAGATGGGTGGAAAAAATTGAGTCTGAGGCATCTCAGGTAGATTGGGCACTGCTCACCCTGCAAAAGAGTTTACGGATAGGCTTTAGGTGCCTTTCACACCCTCCTGCCGGACTGGAATCTCCAGCCAAAATTCGGCTCCTTGACCGGATTCAGAAGTGCATTTCAAAACGCCGTGGTGCTTCTCCACAACAATTTGATAGCTGATGGAAAGTCCTAAACCCGTACCTTTGCCAACGGGTTTCGTAGTGAAAAAGGGATCAAATAAGCGATTGAGGTGTTCAGAAGGAATACCAGGACCATTATCTCGAATGCGAATCACGATCGAGTCTGTTGCTGTTGTTGAACGAATTGAATCGGTTTGAATCGTAATGGTGGCAGGATTGGCTGCAATCTCTTCCGGCGATCGCCTCTGGTTGTATTGATCCAGCGCATCGATCGCATTACTCAGAATATTCATAAATACCTGATTTAATTGCCCCACGTAACACTCAACCAGGGGCAAATCGACGTATTCTCGCACCACTTCAATACCGGGATGCCCTGAACTGGCTTTTAAGCGATTTTGCAGAATGAGTAAGGTGCTATCAATCCCTTCGTGAATGTTGACCCGCTTCATTTCAGCTTCATCCAAGCGAGAGAAGTTCCGCAGGGAGAGGACAATTTCTCGAATGCGATCGGCTCCGATCTGCATCGACTCCAACATTTTGGGTAAATCATCGACCAGAAATTCCAAATCGATGTCGTCTCGGTATTCCTGAATTTCGCTATCTTGCTTGCCATACTTCTCATCGTACAATTCCACCAGCTTCAACAGGTCTTTGGTGTAATCCGTGGCGTGGGGCAAGTTACCGTAAATGAAGTTAATCGGGTTATTAATTTCGTGGGCAACCCCTGCGACCAGTTGTCCCAGACTAGACATTTTTTCAGTTTGAATCAGTTGGGCTTGAGTTTGTTGCAGGGCTTGCAAGGCTTGGGCTGATTTTGCCATTTCTTTTCGCAAACGCCGCTCGTTCACCGTAACCTGCCCCAGCAGCGCATAAAACGAGATAGTAAGCCGTCCCAATTCATCTTCCCGATTCATCAACTCTTCGCTCTTGGCATTTGTTTCTGCCAGACGATTGCATTCATCCATAATCGGTTGCAAGCGCTGATTGAGTCGGCGCACGAACAGGAAGACTACAATCCCTTGAACGATCGAGGCTCCAATCACCGCTCCCAAAATTCCCGCGGTCAAGAACCGCCAAACCGGAGCCAAAACTACAGATTCCGGCACCACTGCCATCACCACCCAGTTGTTGTTTGGGATGCGCTGGTATGCCCAATATTCAGATTTTCCTTCCGCATCTCGCCATTGCAGAATGCCGCTTTTCTGTCCTTGGGAGAGTTGAGCTTGAATTGTCTCCCAAAGTTGCTGATAGTTGTTCAATCCGGGAAACGGCTTTAAGTCCAGGGCTTGCTGAGGCGTGGGAGGATAGGCGATCAGATTGCCTTTATTGCTGACCAGCAGAAAATATCCTGCATCCCGCATGACGGGGACATTGAGTTTTTGGCTCAAAAACCCCAGTTCCATATCCTGACTCAACACCCCCAACAGGCGCTTTTGGTCATCATAGAAGGGCAACGAATAGCTCGTGCTGACCAGGGTTTGGGGTGGAGTGAGGGAGTCTTCCACATAGCTTTGGGGCTCTAGCCAGAGCGGTTTACCAGCGGCGATCGGCTGGGTGAAGTAATTTGCGGTGTAATTGTCTGGGCTTGCTTCTCCTAAGATGGGTGGCTCTATCTGCCCAGTTTTTTTGTCACGAGCGACATAGGGATAGGCGAATTGGCGGGATGGAATGATCAAGCGATTGTTGGGAGGTTGTCCAAATCCTAAGCCTGTCCCCAGCGGAGAAGTTTGCAAAGCGCGATACATCAAATTGCTGTAAATTTGTTCCCGTCGCTCTCCAGCGCTGTAGAGAGTTTGAGCCGCATCAACAACGGTTTTGGTAGAAGACTCCAGAGCATTGAAGTCACCCTGGAGATTCTCGGTTTTGACCTGCAAACTGGACAGAAGTTCGCCTTCTGCCTGTCGAGATAGCTCTCGATAAGACCAGTACGTTGTGCCCAGTAAGCCAATGAGGGAACCACCCACAACGGAGAGGAACAAACGAGAACCAACCGATCGCAACATGGACAGTTTCGACTGAGGACGGGTAGATATAGCATCCGTAATGGCGGGCGACGATAGCATGACAAAGTCTCCTGGGCAATGAGAGGGATCTAGCCTTCTCTCGACAACGCTGCTGTCAGTATGCCCAGGTTCAAAGTTAGAGGCGACAAATGGGGGTTGGGAGTTAGGGGTGGGGGATGGGGGTGCGGGCGCGATCGTAGTAGCAGTTGAGGATGGAGTCGAGGGTATCTTTGCCAGCGGCGATCGCTTCGACTTTATGAATGTAGAGGGGATCGAGCAGGTGCTTGAGGGGTTGTTCTACTCGGTTAAAGTACTGCATCGCGTCAGCAGCTCTCCGATCCCACTCTGGATAGTAATGCAGAATGTCATCTGGCATGACTTTGGTGCGATCGCTGTTGGGTTCGGGCAAACAGTCGAAGGGGTCATCGAGATTGAAGTAGCCATAATCGTCCGTGATTTCGTCACCGGGATAAATGTCACGGGCAGCAAGCTCAAATTTGTAAGGAGTGGTGATTAACGCTGGATCGAAGCTGTGATTGACATATCGGGCAATATCCCAGCAAAGAATATATTTGCCGCGCTCATCACGGAAGCTGTACTTGATCAAGCGATCGCGTCGCATGGGTTCTAGACTCAATACATAAGCTTCATCGAAGGATTGATCCAGGTCGTCCAAAATCCAGGTAATCGTGCCTTTGGGAATTAATTCAGTTGCAAACACCCCGTAACCGATGAATTCATTGATGAATCGCAATTCTGTATGCGGATGGATCATTGGACAGACTAATATCCTTCCTCTTCGTATTCGGGGGTCTTGGTTTTTTCGGGAATGTTGAGCGGGTTGTACGTTTTAGACTCTTGATCTGCCCAGGCATCATCTTCTAGATCATCGTACTTATCGTCGTACTGATCATCGTAATCATCGCTGTATTCTCCCGGTTCGTAGGGTTGAGCGGGATAATCGCGCTGGTAGTCGTCCTTAGCGTTCGCTTCACTCCAGTTGTTGCCTTCGTCCGCATCATAGTAAAGTTCAGCCCGACGTTCTTGCCGCAATTGGCGCGGTTCCGGTTCGCTGTTCCAATTGTCATCATCCCAGGTTTCTTGCACCACGGGTTCTCGCTGCCGAACGGGAGTGTTTACAGGAGTCCGAAGTCCCGTCCCCAATTGGTTATCCGTACGAACAGGGGCGATGTATGCCTCGTCTTCATCTCGCTCCCAGGGCGGCTTACCGATGCCAAGCCGTTCCAGCACGCCGACAGAAAGTTGCACCATGCGTTCTTCTGAGCCTTCAAACACAATTAGGCGATCGGGTCCGCTGCTGACAATTTCATCGATCGGCAATTCATAAGTGCTGACAACTTGATCAGGAATCAACGGTAAGCCCACGGAGGCAATGATCAGGGAAACGACTCCGCCATCATCCACATCAAACTTAAAGCCGCGTACCTTGCCCAGCAACTCACCCGTTTCGGTAATCACCTCACAGTTAATCAGGTTGCTGTAGGATTCGGTGTCAATATCTTCGATCACATCTTCGTCATCCACCAAAATCACATCCCCAATCTGCCGAATACTGCTGAGGAGCATGGGTTGGGGAGTGCCGTAAAGCAGGTTCGGGCGGAGACTAAGGGCAACCACTTTTTGCTGGTCAATGTCTACCCATAGCTGACTGATCACCCCCAACTTTTTACCAGTGTTGCGGGTGACAACCATTGTGCCGAGAAGGTCTGAGCGTTGGCGAATTTCTTCAGATGCCATTATGTCCGAATCCTGGATGCGCGAATCCTGTTTGATAATAACTCAATCACAGTGAAGCACGTTGTGGCGTTAAGTCAATCCCCAAGACCTGGGTGAATGCCCCTCGCGCCTGAGTCACGCCGATTTGCCGTTGTGCCGATTCAATCATGGGTCGGCGGAGGCTCACAACGATGAACTGTGCTTGCTGCGCTTGTTGTTTGATCATTCTAGCTAATCGCTCTACGTTTGCTCCGTCAAGAAACATATCCACTTCGTCAAAAGCATAGAAGGGCGACGGGCGATAGCGTTGCAGGGCAAAGATAAAACTGAGTGCTGTGAGGGATTTTTCTCCCCCAGACATGGAAGCCAGCCGCTGAACGGGTTTGCCTTTGGGGTGAGCAATCAGGTTTAAGCCGCCGTTGAAGGGAGCCTGGGGATCGTCGAGTTGGAGGCGACCGTCGCCATCGGACAGGGTGGCAAAAATGGCTTGGAAGTTTTCGTTGACGGCGTTGAAGGCTTCCATGAAAGCGCGTTGTCGCAACGTGGTGAAGTTCTCAATTCTTAACAGCAATTCGGTGCGTTCTTCTTCCAGAGTGCGGAGTTTTTCGGTGAGTTCGTCTAGCCGAGCCTGGGTGCGATCGTATTCTTCCAACGCCAGCATATTCACGGGTTCCATTGCCTGGAGCCGTTTTTGCAGCGATCGCAATTCTTGTTGAAGTTGCTCTAGCCCAATGTTTTCCGGCACTTCCGGCATGAGTTCAGGGAGTTCCAACTGCTGAGTCTGGAGTTGCTCTTGCAGGGCGACAAGCTGTTCCTGCCGAGATAGTTTGGTTTCCTGGACTTTTTCCCGATCCCATTGCCGCTGTTGTTGCTGAAGTTGTTGTTCTCGCAGTTGCCGCTCCGCTCGATCGCGCTGAGTCTTCTCAGAACCCAACCGTTGCTCAACTGTGACTTGGGCTGATCGAGTCTCCGTAATCTGCTGCTCTAATTCTGATTGCTGACTCCTAATTCCTGATTCCTGATTCAGTTGAGTCGCTTGCTGGTTACGGTAGTCCTGAAACCGATCCTGCTGCTGTTGAATTTTCTCCTGAAGGCGTTGGCGCTGATTGTCCAGATCTCGGATGCGTTGTTCAGTAGTACGAAGAGCGAGTTCCTTCTGGCTGAGATCGGCTTCTTGCGATCGCAGGGTGGCTTGAATATGTTGCCATTCGCTGTGGGTGTGGGATTGCTCCAGTTCGGTGAGGGCATCTCGCAATTGCTGAAGTTGTTCGTCTTGCGACGGAATTTCGATGTCCAGAATGTGCAGGCGCGTTTGGGAGGTGTCAAGTTCTTGAGTGTGTTGGGCGAGTTGAGCGCTGAGGGTGGAGTGCTGAGCGGTGAGGGATTGTAGCTCTTTTGTGAATTGTTCGGCTTTGAGTTGGTGTTCTCGGTGCTGTTGGCGCAGTTCGGCAAGTTCCTGGGTGCGTTCTTTGACCAGGTTGGTAGCGCGGAAGATAGCGTTTTCGCAGTGGGTCAGGATGCGATCGATTTCCTGGAGACGATCTCGCAACGTTTTGACCTCATCCGATTCGTCCGCGTCCATTCTGCCGAAGTGGAGGGATTGGCGCGTGTTGATGCTGCCTCCCGTCATGGCTCCAGAGGCTTCCAGCAGTTCACCATCTAACGTCACCATGCGGTGTTCTCCCAAGTTGCGACGGGCATCGCTGAGGGTTTCAAATACCAGGGTTGAGCCGAAGACGTAGGCGAATACATCGCGATAAGTCGTGTCAAATTCAATCAGGTCAACGGCAAAGCCAATGCAGCCAGGGAGCGATCGCATGGTGCCTCTAGAGAGCGATCGTCCGGCTTGAATTTTGTTGAGCGGCAGGAAGGTAGCGCGTCCGGCTTTGCGTTGTTTCAGCAGTTCAATGCAAGCCGCCGCAACCCCATCATCTTCCACCACCAGATTTCCCAATCGGGCACCCGCCGCCGTCTCTAAAGCCAGTTGGTAGCGTGGTTCGACTCGCCCCAGTTGAGCCACCAAGCCGCACACGCCAGACATATTCATTTGCAGAATCAGTTGGGTAGCGTGGGTGCCCTGAGCTTCCTGAAGGGCTTGCGTTTGTGCCTCTAACTTGTCGAGGCGGCGTTGTTTTTCCCGTTGTTCGTTCAGCAAGCGGGTTTGGGTTTCCTGCTGAATCTGAAGTTCCTGTTCGGCAGCGGCAAGTTTAGCAGCAAGAGCTTGAATTTGTTGCTGAGAGTCTTCCTGCTGGGCGAGCTTGGCGGTTTGCTGTGCCTGAGTTTCGGCGATGCGTTGGGTCAGGTTTTGCAGGGTTGCGGTTTGCTCTTGAATTTGGCGTTCCAGTTGCAGGGTGCGTTCACGTAAACGAGCCTGTTCCGATCGCTGGGGTTCCAGCGTTGTCAACAACTCATCCACTTGATGCCGCAAATGGGTTTGTTCCTGCACCCAGGCTTCAGCATTGGCAGCAGAGGCGTTTGCAGTTTCCCGACTGTGCTCTAGTTGTTGCAGTGCCTCGTCTCGTGCCGATCGCAGTCCCGATAACTCTTGACTCTCCAACCGTTGCTGTTCCTGGTGCAAGGATTTTAGCTGCTGTTGGTTCTCCTGAAGTTCCTGCTGGGTGCGGGTGAGGTTGCTTTCTAGTTCCTTACGGGCGGTTTGCAAATCGCTTTCTTGCCGCTGGAGTTGGCGCAGTTCGGCTTCCTGGGTGGCGAGAGTGGCTTGTAGTGCCAGCAATTCTTCTTCACCCAGGGCTTTGACACGGGCGTTGAGTTGCTCCAGTTCGACGGTCGATCGCTGAATTTCGGTGGTCAGAATGGTAATTTGCTCGGCAAAATCAGCGATCGCTTTTTCGTCAGTCGCAATTTGTCCCTGGAGTTGCTCCACTTGGCGAATTGCCTGCCGCTGCTGAATCACGGCTTCCCATTGCTCTTTGGTCTGGAGTTCCTGCCGCAGCTTTTTGTACTTTTCAGCTTTGATCCGATCCTGTGCCAGTCGATCGCGCTGGGTAATCAACTCCTGCTCGACGATGTGATATTTGTCTTCCCGATCTTTGACCGCATCCAGCTTTTCTTTTGCCTGGTTGATTTTGCGATCGAAGGCTGCCACGCCTGCCAACTCATCAATAATTTCTCGCCGCTCACGGGGATTCATAGAGATGATGCGGGTGACATCCCCCTGTAACACGACGTTGTAGCCTTCGGGATAAACGCGAAGCCGCGCTAGGGTTTCATGCAACTCGGTCAGAGTGCAGGCTTCCCCATTCATGTAGTAGTTGGAGGTGTAGGTGCCCTGCTGAGTGACTCGCAGTTTGCGGGTCACGCTCCATTCTCGCAACCCTTGTCCATTACCATTGCCGTTTGCCCCGTCCCCGTTTTTGCCATTTATTTTTGGGGCAGTTTCCGTGTGTCCGTTAGTCTCGCTATCAACCAAGGGCGTTGGATCCGCTTCCACCAGCGAGCCATCCCGGTTAACCGCTTGCTCAATTTCATCATCGATCGAGAGGGGTTCATCCGTCAGGTCAAAGGTAACGGTGACGCTGGCTTCGATCGTGGCGCGGTTGCGGCTCACCTGAGTATTGTTCACTAGATCAGGCAGTCGTTCTGCCCGCATCCCCTTAGAGCCAGCCAACCCCAGACAAAACAGAATCGCGTCAATCAGGTTTGACTTGCCGGAACCGTTGGGACCAGAAATCACGGTAAACCCTGGCAGCAAGGGCACTGTTGTCTTGCCGCCAAAGGATTTAAAGTTTGTGAGTTCCAGGCGCTTTACATACACAGCCTGCGTTTGTCCCCTTATAAGGAATGAAAATCGTGTTTAGTGTAGCTGCTGAACTGACTGATGCACAAAAATCTTTGGTTTAATTACTGATAGCATACTTTAGAACAGACGTTCTATACTTCGTAAATTTAACAAAGGTTTTCGCTTAGAATAAAGTCACTCTGCTCTCCAATACCGTTGCAGTTATGCAGACCACTCTCAATGCAAAAGATTTGACCCTCAATGAAGTTCATCGGTTGCTGAAACTAGAACGCGATCGTGAGCCAGTAAGCTTTTCTGACTTCATGACACTGGAACCTTTAACGGATGCTCAAAGCCAGGAGATTGCTCAGATCGTCGATGATTTTGAATACTATCTCAGGGCAGGCAAGGTTTTGGAAGGGCAAATCCAGTTTTTGGTGCTGGCACCCTTGTTGCGACTGGCAGGATTTTACCGTGCACCAATTTATCTGAGTTTGGAGCAGGGCATCGCGGAAATTTGCATTGAGGATGAGGACACTTCGATTCGCGGGCGAATGGACATCCTGGCGGCGAAAACCTCGCGTAACACCAAACTCTGGATGTTGGTGGTAGAGACCAAAAACAGTGAAGCGGATGCCTTAAATGGATTACCCCAACTCCTGACTTATGCCCACTCCAGTTTGGAGCAGCAAGAATCCGTGTGGGGTTTGACAACGAATGGAATTAGCTTTCGATTTGTGCATTTGCAGGCAGGCAATCCAGCCACTTATCGAATTTTGCCAGAGGTGAATCTGGTCGATCGCGATCGTGCCCTGCAATTACTCCAAGTGCTCAATGCCCTTTGCAAACTGTAATAACGCAAACTGTAACAACGCAAACTGTCAGTCGGTAAGCACGATAAATTGTTGCGTTGGAGCGTCATTGGTCACTCGTCACTTGTCATCGGTGCGTTACGGTTTACAAATGCTAAATCCCAAATGACAAAGGAGTGCTGACCGTTAAACCTAAAGATGTAACTCGTGAAACCTGGGTTTCTTTACCTCTTCTGGTAGAGTTCTAACGAAGCTGGTCTAATGTAGCTTCATGACGACTCTGATTTTTGGAGATTGTTTATCATGGGTTTTTTCGACAGAATTTTCGGCGGTAAGAAAAACGAACCTGAACCAGCTCCCGCAGATGTTCCTCAGGGTGGAGCGATTCCCCCAGAGCGGGTCGGGTTAAACGGCGAGTATGACCAGAGTGGTTTGGCAAAGCGTGTGGCAAAAGCATTTGATGATGACGCTGGGTTGACTGATGTGGAAACCCTGTGGGTGGCGCAAACAGGTGGCACGGTTGTCCTGAAAGGAAAGGTGCCCAGCCAGGATCTACTCAGCAAATTCGTCAATGTGGCAGAAGGTGTTAACGGTGCAACTTCTGTAGATACCAGCCAGGTTACGATCGGCTAGGTTAGGGATTGGGGGTTGGGGTTAGATGCAGTGACAACCCTTTGAGCCTGCCTCTTCCCAACTCCTAATTGTTAATTCCTAATTCCTGTTTAAGTCCTATCAAGGGAGTCGTTCACAGCGAGAGTTTAGATTATGGGATTGTTTGACGAAATTGTAGGGGCGATCGCCAATCCAAATCAGCAGGCGAACGCCGATCAGTTAAGCAGTATTTTGGGTGCGGTGCAGCAAGTTGCAGGCAATACAGGCATCGATCCTGCCACCAGCCAAACGGTGACATCAATGGTGGGAGGCTATGTGCGATCGGCACTTCAGCAAAAGCAGGCAACGGGTGGCACCGAGCAGGCAGAACAAATCGTGAATCAATTTAGCGGGTTGGGTGCCAATGCTGCCGCTGTTGGAGCCTTGTTTAGCCAGGAGCAGCAAGCTCAGATCGCCAACGCGATCGCTCAACGAACAGGATTATCTCAAGCTCAAGTGATGGGAGCACTGGCGATGCTGGTTCCTGTGATTCTCAAAATGTTGCAATCGGGTTCAAATAGCCAAGGCAATGGGGGCGGCAACAATGTGTTAGGAACGTTTCTAGATTCAGATCAAGATGGCGATGTGGATATTGCCGATGCTTTAGGAATGGCGGGTCAGTTTCTGAGCAGACGGTAAATTGAGATTGGTGGGGGTTGGGTCTTGTGACAACAATGCTCACCTGAAGAGGCAACCACACGGGATTGCCTCCACTTCGACCACTGAAACAAAAAGCCTGCGGCGATCGCACTCGCACCCGCGATCGCCGGGATCAGCATCACCAGAAACTGTTGCCAATGACGAATGCAAGTCAGAATGCCTAACCCCCCACTCCCCCACTCACGGCTCAAAAGAAAAGTTTTTACCGCAAGATAGAGAACGTTGCGTTTTGAATGGTGCCATTGCGAATGTTAACCACGCAGTTATAGCTAAACCGGTGCGTCATTCTGCTGCGTTGGGCAAATTGTCCTTCTCCGCGAATCCCTTCTTGAGCATTGGAAATGAAGAAGCGACGAGTGGTATCGGACAGGAAGGTGACAGTCTGGACATCACTAAAGCTGGCGCGAATCTGCCGCCCGATCGTCGCCTGACAACTCCGGACAACTGGATCATTCGGCGAGACGGGCTGACCCTGAGACGGCGGAGTGGGTCGCGGTGCTGGGGTAACTGTGACGGAAATCACCGTGTTAGTCGCCGGATTTACTAAACAATTTGCGGTCTGTCTTGTGACCCGATTACGCAGAAACAAGGTTCTGGTGCCATTCGGATTGGGTGCATCAGCCTGGACAAATTCAATATCCCGTGCTGCCACGACCATTTCTTCGGCTGTCCGCTGGATGCAAGCATTGATCAAAGACTGCGGCACCGTCTGAGGTGGACGAGGTTGCTGAGAGGTTAGAGTCACACCCAACACAAACCCGTCGATCGTGTTCACCCGACAATCAGCCGTTTGCCCAGTCACGCGATTTCGCATGAATAAAGTCCGTGTGCCCTTTGCAGCATCCACTGGACCGGCTCCCGTAATTTCAATGTCTCGTGTAGCGACGACCATTTCTTCCGCTGTCCGCTGAGTGCAAGCATTGGCGGCGATCGCGGGAATCGGTTGGGCAGCAACGGGATGAGCGATCGTGGCGATCGCCGCACTTACCACACCAGTTCCCAAAAATGTTTTTAATTGCATAGTTCCCCATCTCCTTCAACCACGGTCAAGATTGTAACTGTGGAAATAGAATAATCGTCTTCCCTACCATCCAGCAAAAAAATAAGAAAGAAATAAGAAGCGGAAGTGGAAGATAGAAAATGGGGAGTTACGAACTATATTTTGGTCGAACGCTGAAAACAAGAAAGATCTGCAAAGTCAATGCCAGGTAGACGTTTTGACTCCGACTTCGGCACGTTATAGAGAGTAACGGCTGTGCAATGCCTCACTGAAGTTTTAACCGACAATCAGCATTCTGGACAAACCAGCTTGATGGCTTGCCTTTCTTCGCATCAGTCAAATCTTCCAGTCAAATCTTCCAGATAAAAGTATTGATATATTCTAAAAACTTAAACGCGACTTGTTTTTGAAATTCGCTTAAATAACCAAAGAATTTACTTTGGTAATCTTTAGAATTTAAGCACATAATGATTGAAGCAAAAGAGTTTACATCCTGCTGATTGAGCTTTAGACACCAGATCATATAAGCAGGAATCGCGTGTCGAAATCCTTTCGCATCCATAAATGCAAAAACATCATGGAACTTTTCAATCCACTCATCAGGAATCTCCTGCCAGGGAATGTGGGCATCAACTTGTCGTGCTAGTTTCGGATCTTGATAGTCATCTAGTGCTCGTGCTTCGTGCAGCGAAACTCCGTCTTCGAGCACGACATCTTGAAAGGCAAGAGTAATCTTTTCAATCAGCGCCGATCGCATTTTTTCAGCCAACTCATCGATTGTTTGCCAATCTGCGTCTCGCCCATCGGCAGGAGTGGGAGAACGAACATCCTGCACCCATTGCGGCTCACAAGCTCCATAGGCAATAAAATTTCGTTGTGCCTGTCGCAAACAGACCTTATTTGATCCGCCCCAGCGCTGTCCACTCGCATCTTTCACATCCCCATCATCTTCCCAAAAGCAGATGGGACAGATGAGATAGGTTCCTGAGGGTTCAAGGTTCAGGGTTCTGTAACCACAACAGGGACAAGGGTAGTGCACCGAACTGGTTGTGACGGATTCCATCATCCCCTACCCTCTGTGTGGCTCAAATCTTTGTTGCTCAAATCGATCCGAGTCGTTGCCTCATTGTAAGCCTTCCGCAAACCTCGGAGATTTCACTAAAAATGAGGCGTAATCACCAGTGTTGGCGCTTAAATCTCCGAGGTTTTAGCCAGAACTGCATAAGTCCTAATTAAGGAATGGGGATTGTGTTCAGCAGGCGATCGACGATC
>JANRIN010000221.1:0-4824 GCA_033764965.1 Leptolyngbyaceae cyanobacterium bins.302
GAACCGATTACAGCAGGAATATTCTGCTTTAGTTGGTTAAGCATCTGTAATTGGGTTTGATGTTCCTGCTCCTGTTGTTGTGCCTGATAAGTTACAAGCGATCGCAAGATTGCTTCTGGATGCTGCTGAATCACATCTAAAATTGTTGATTCCAAGTTTGTATCAACTGCCCAAGCAGTTGCAGGATTGAGAATCCAGACTCCCCAACATAGAAACAAAAGTAAGATAACTCTCCAAATTTTTCTCATTGCTGTGCCGCCTCGATTGCAGAGTTTGCCATGCGCTCTAGAGAAGCGCGATCGCCTACCTTAACTCCTACCGAGTAACGGTAAGCATACTCGTCCCAAACAATCTGAGCGTCGCTGCAAGTTGCACCACAAACCCAGGGGATAAACCAACCATTGATACCGTTGGATAACTGAATGGGTGCCATTGGTTCCTCAGAATGGTGTTCACTACTCAAATGACGAAACTCTGCAAATTGCTGTTCAATCGCCTGTGATGGTTTTAATTCGCCCGTGATAGTTCCCAAGCGACAGGCATTTCCGCCCGTGCAATCCGGTGAGTAACCCAGAATGATAGTGTACTGCTGCTGATTGGTCGAGCTTTCATCGATCACCGCATGAATAGGAGGTGGAGTGTATCCCGGCTCCGACGATAATTGCGGAATGTAAGTGGGCAATCGCAGTGGAACTTGAATGTTTTCCAGCCTGGAACGAACGGGTTGAAACAAAGCAGCGACATTAGGAATGCCTGGTTGAACCGTTTGAGAAGTACTTCGCAGAACGAAGCCTCCAACGACAAGAACAAACGTGACAAAGCAAAGGATAAAAAAACGTTTCATGGGTTGTCCTCGCGGCTAAGAGGTCTGGTTAACAGATGGTAGGTATCTGGAAACTGGATTCCCAGTTGTCTCAGTGCCCAAACTTGTTCTTCTGAAAGATAAATATCAACGCCTTCATACATACTGTTTGGGAGGGGATTAAGCCGTTGATTAAACTGTCGTTCGTAGGCAGCTCTACCGCCTGCTTGCTCAATCTCCCGTTGATAACGTTGCAGTTCCAGTTGCCGTGCAGACTGGGTTGACATGAAGTTATTGAGGGGAGCTAGACCTGAATTTCCTCCTCGTAGACGTTGGCATTGTTGGCTTGAATCGATCTGAATCAAGGTGTACCAGGACTCTGTTGGATCATCCAAACCGTACAGATAGTTTCGTAGGAAATAAAAAGTGCGATTCGGTTCACGGACTGTACCCACCAGTTCAACACTGGGAGATCCTGATTCAACACAAGGTTGAACTGCATCTGGAATATTCGACGAAGGTGTTGTTCTGCCAATGGTGCTAAAACCTAAAACCAGCAAAACGACTAAAGAGCTACTCAGTAGGAATCGAAGAGACAAACGTTTCATAAAAATCTCAACTGTTGAAACCAGTCTTGTTTTGTTAGGGGCGACGAAGATAGGGCATAGGGTTCACGGCGTTACCATTTCTGCGAACTTCAAAGTGCAGGTGAGGACCACTCGATCGCCCTCGACTCCCAACCGTTCCAATTACTTGTCCTTGCGAGACTCGTTGCCCCACTCGTACAGAAGTGGTGTTGACATGGGCATACCGGGTTTCTAGCCCATTAGCATGGCGAATTGTAATCAACGCACCATAGCCATCAGGGTCGCAACCAATACAAGCTGTGACGACTTCCCCTCCGTCTGCTGCTTTGATGGGTGTTCCAAGCGGCATTGCGAAGTCAACACCTGCATGGATATGGTCGCCCCGGTCGTTTCCATATTCTCCGTTTCTAGGAGTTGGAGCATTTGCGCCCACTGGATAGATCATTCTGCCTGTGCTAACGCCTGGACTACCACTACCGCTGGTTTGACAGGTTCCGACAGAACCACTGGCATTAGATGTGCCGCTGGAGCGTTGCAATACTCTTCTCAGTTGCTCAAAATAATCATCAATTCGGGTTCCAACCCGGTCATAGTCTCCGTTGACGATCGATCGCGCACAACGCAGGTTTACCTGTGACCCGCTGATACACTGTCCCAAACGAGTGCCTGTGTACCACCCCTCCTTCATGCCCCGACACAGGGCTTGAGCTGCGATGGTTGGATTATGCAACCTGCGATCGCTGATACCGCCATAAGCAGGAAGTTCCAATCTTTGAAAAACTCGTCGTTTGTTACTGCACCAAGTGACCTGGATCAGTCCTTCCCCCCAGCCACATTCGTCATAGCGGTGTCGGCTATACTCATCCGTTGTGTTGTAATGGTCACTCTCATGTTCGGCAGTAGCCAGAACGTAAGCCAGTTGATTAACATCAGTAATCCCTGCGGCTGAACAGGCTCGAATAATTTCCGGCATAAAAGGAGCCGCTTGACGAGCCTGTGCTGTACCCATTGATCTGAGAATTTGGTCAGAGAGTCTGCCTGTTTGAGTGGCATTGACGTTACAGGTTTGAGAATCACCCCCTCCTGCCTGATCAATGATGTCTTGAATATCTCCTGGTATGGGAGGTTGTTCAATTCCATCAGGCGGAGCCATCTCAGTTAATCCCACTAGAACAATGCCCTTCTCATGGGTGGGAAACCAGGGAACCGGACCAATGAAGTAGGGGGTACAACCCAGATCTACAAACGCTGTCCGGTAGCAAACCCGAAAGTACAGCCCAAATCTTCCAGTGCCCGTAGATTCATCCGTGTTGGTCAACACAACTTTGAAGGCTTTACCAAAGGGATGCCGTCCAGTTGGCTCTTGACCACCATTGAGCATTCCTAAAACACCATGTCCCCCTTTAACCATCTGCTCTCCATCACCGCTGCCGCCTCGAATCCACCTGGCTCCATGCAATCCAGTCGGATCACCAGCAGTTCCCAGTGAAATAGGAGAATTCAGTTCAAGGTAGTCACAGCCTCTCGCTTGAGCGCACTCGTAGTTAAAGCCCACCTCATAGCTGCCCGTGATGCTGTGCTTAGTGGATGTCCAGCGAGATTCTTTGTGGGCAGTATCCCCGCCATAGGTTACGTCATGGACAGCGATCAGACCGAGGAACTGACCAGGATTGAAGAATGCGGAGAAAGGGACATTCCCCAATCCTGGAATTTGTGCCAGATTCAGGTTCTTCCAGTCTCGAATGCTACTCAAGGTGGCTTGTTCCAACCCCGGTAATTGCGTGAAGCTGTACTGGCTTAGGTCAAGGTCATTTAGGGAAAGATTTCCGATCTCTGGAAGCCTTGCTAGTGTGGCGATCGGCTGCTCACTCCAGACTCTAAAATTACCCATTTGTGAGAGCGTTTGGGCAACATTGGGAATTCTCTGCGTAATCAGGTCATAGAGTGGTCGAACCTCACTGATTCTGAAGCCTCCGATCGCGGGAATCCGACTCACCAGATCCGCGATATTTTCATTTTGGAGAAAACTAAAATTGCTCAAGCTGAGTGTTGCTGGATCAAGTCCTCCTAGCCGCACGGCATCTCCTAACCTGAAGTTGCCTAAAGCAAACGCATCTTGAACGTCCCCTAATTTCAGGACACTTAAAACTGAATCTCCAGCTTGCCAGGAGCGTGACAGGTTGTAGTCCAGATTTCCGGTTGCGTCTTCTGGTACATTCAGCACTCCGGCACTGTCAAAAGCGGGAAGCGATGAAAAGGAAACTCGATCCCATGCAGGGGTTTGCTGTCCCGCCGAATCAGTTACAACGGGTAACTCCGAGGTGGCTTGCGCTTGAACTGGAGATGCACCAATAAATAGCAGTCCCAGAACGAGACAAAAGCCAATCAAAAGGGGTTTGATTCGGTCGAACAGTCGCTGCATGACGCTTGGGAAAATGGGGCACGCTGCAACTGTAAAAACCTGAAATGTCAGAGAAATGGAACTGGATGGATCAGCAGATGGAATTGAGATGTCAAACAGGCTTTAGCAATGCTCGTATCCAGCGGTTCGTGAGGGGTGGCTTACTTCCGCCTGTACTTGTCTAGCAAAGCGTTCAAACCTTACTGCATCACTGTTTGTAATCCGGGTCACGTGACAATCAATCGTATTTTGCTCAACTTTAAGAATTAATCCCCGTCCCCAGGACAGCATCTCGGTTGGTAATTGCTGACGATCGCCCTCGGTGGGTTGTACTCCTCGTCCGGGAGCCGTTGCGACCAAAAATCCATCGCGCTCAAATAAGAGGCATTGCTTGCCGCCATAAAATGTACCGCCTGCCATCGGCTGACCCTTAAGGGAAAGGATGGTTTGAGCATGGTCAACCACCGTTTCGACCTGGGCGACCCACTTCGCCTGGTCTTTTGCCATCGCCTGTAATGCCTTTTCACTCAAAGGTTGTTGCTCTTGAGCAAGCGCCTTACCTACTTCCTCAATTCGTTTCAAGTAGCGATCGGACTGCCCGATATCTCGCGCCTGTACATACCACAACCGCACCTCATCCAACGTCGGTTGTGAAGAAGGCTTTCCCAGAGAGATGGGTTCTGTCGAATTGAGGGAAGGATCAGCCTGCTCCCACACTAATCGAGTTTGCTCATTCGTTTGGGAGGCGTTAACAATGGACGGACTGGCTTGATCAAGCTGTGGCTCTTGCCCTTTCACTGAAAGAGCTTCTAACTTGGCTTGAGCGATCGCAACTGTCTCGGCGGGTGACTGTTGTATGTGAACCCCCAGCTTGGTTAACGCTGCGTCGGTTTCTTGAAATGCTTGGAAATCCGCTACACTCACGTCTCCTGTAGTGTTTGGATCAAGTTCCTGTCCAATTCGTTGGGCAGTCATTTGACTTTCCCTTTTGCCGACGACAAAGAAATTGTCGTTGTCTGGGTTGTAGCCGATGT
>JANRIN010000085.1:0-13930 GCA_033764965.1 Leptolyngbyaceae cyanobacterium bins.302
TGTTTTAAAACCCTTTGATCCTCCCCAACCCTCCTTAAAAAGGAGGGAGCCGAACCGTTCAAAGTCCCCCTTTTGAAGGGGGATTTAGGGGGATCTCCACTCAGCACTGAGATGACTAGAAGGCTTTAAAACACACCCTAGATGTGAGGATAGCTTTTCAGAGATTGGTGCTAAAAGTAGGGTTCAGACACCCTGATCCACTATCTAGAACACAACCAGATCCTGCTTACCCAAGTCAGCACGACTAGTCGCTATGACACTTAAGCTTCTACCTGCGTTCTGGGTCGCTGGGAGGGGCATAGTTAGTGAAAAGTTCAGGAATCGATATTTCTAAGGCTTCAGCTATTTTCTCAATATTTTCCAAGGCGGGATTTATTTCACCCCGTTCAATGTTAGCTATATAGCTACGATGAACTCCTGCTCGTTCAGCCAACTCCTCCTGGGTGATGTCCAATTCTCGTCGCCGCTTCCGAACAGCTTGCCCAAATCGCTGCTTGATGTTCAGTCCGTCGTTCGATTTCGAGCGATTTGTACACTCCATATTGGTAGCAGGCACGGAAGAAGCAGGCGCAACACCACTGCAAGTCACTCAGAACCCAATGGATTGGACGTTAAAAACCCTGCCTCACCCTCTACAACTGCAAAACATTCAGACAAGCAAACCCTCTAAAGAACCTGAAATTACTGAGTTGTTTGTTGAGATGCAGGTCAGTTTGGGGGATTGGTTCCAGTTTCTGTCTGTTTCAGTTGGTGGATCAAAAGACGGGCTTTTGGTGAACTGAGTCAATATTCAGCCTTTGTCTGAGCCATTAACTTGTCTTGGAGACGGACATGATGGCATCTGGAATGTCTACACCCAGATTGGCACCCAGACTCAAAGACGGGAGATTTTGGACTGGTATCACTTGGTCGAGAATTTGGGCAACGTAGGGCGGTTCTGTGCAACGTTTAGATGCCGTGGAAGCCTGTTTGTGGCGAGGCGATGTCGAGGGTGCAATTGCCCAGTTTGAGGATTGGCAACACGATCGGGTGACGACCTTCGTTGGCTACCTGAACAATCATCGACAGTGGATTGTCAATGATGGCTACTATCAAGCCGAAGGCATCTCCAGTGGTTCCGGCGCAATTGAATCGACCGTTAAACAACTTGGGTGGCGAATTAAGATATTCGGGGCGCAGTGGGACAAAGATAACGTTCCGCAGGTGTTGAAGCAGCGTTGTGCCTACCTCAATGGGCAATTCTCAACATGAGTCTTACAAAACTGGGATGCACTCACGAACTAGCTTATATCTGCTGGGCAAGCACTTCAGATACTAGAGCTTCTACGACTTGCCCCTTGCTCGAATATTACAGATAAACTGGCTACTCCTCTCAACCTCTCTACCAGTGAGCTTTGTACGAATTGCCCTCACTGCCCCTCGACTCGTATCAGCCGACTGTAATGCACCACAGAGTCGAGCAATTCAAGTATTGATAAGAACTGTTTATGCGTTGCTGATTGTTCGGCTTAGTATGAATGAGTATTTCTTACAGTGTGACAGTTTCCAACTTTATTGTTTCTATTCCTGAACCTGTAGAAATAACTTCATACTCAGTTTCCAACTTTAGCTTGTTAAGTCTTGTAAAGCGATGACGGAAGAATCAGGGTTTCAGGCTCGTTCAGTTTCCACCTTTATTGCTTCCGTACATGACTGTGGTCTAACCAGAAGCGAGCAATTCCGTTGTAGAGTTCAACTCGTCACTACCGTGACCCAAAAGAAAATCCTCGACGGGTGGGGCGAGTTTCGGCAAGCTGGACTTCAAATTGGACTTGATCTGTCTTGTTGCTGCTTTTTGCTTCTAGAGTCCAGCGTCCGGGTTGGGGGTACCAGAACAGTGAGCTAGTGGCTTGAGTTGCCAGCACCTTGCCATTCAAGCGCCACTCCACCGATCGCGGAGAGTTACCCACCAGCTTAAATTCGAGTTTTTGGGTGGAGGTGGTGCCGGGATCTGTAATCACAAAATAATCCCCATTGCGGGGAGACACGATGCGAAGTTCGACAGAGTTGGTAGGAGCGGGCACGATCGCATCTGGTTGCAGCGCCAGCCATTCGTTATACTCGGCAGGCAGTTTGAGTTGGGCGATCGGCTTGCCCTCTGCACCCTGGCTGGTTGGAAAAAACGGATCCGGCTGATTCTCGTAGGCAACAAGAGCTTCTGGAGCGAAATACTCTTCCACGATCGCGGGACAACCCGCCACGGGACGCGCCCCCGAAATGGCACAAATCGGACGTTTTACCATTCCCGTTGGAGTTGGAAATGGTTTGGGTTCCTGTTGCTCATGCAAATGCAACATGACCCGATGCCACAAGGGTGCGGCTCCCGACACTCCCGACACCTTCTGCATCGGCGCACTGTCGAAATTTCCCACCCAGGTTGCCACGGTGTAATCCGCTGTGAAGCCGACTGTCCAGGTATCTCGATAATCGGAGGAGGTGCCAGTTTTGACGGCAGCAGGAAAGGGGAGTGCCAACAAAGAATCGACTCCAAAAGCGCGGGCGCGGGCGTGGGGATCCGCCAGCATGTCGGTGATCAGAAGAGAGTAGGTGGGTGAGGGGGTGAGGGGGTGAGAGGGTGAGGGGGGCAAGGGAGAAAGGGAGGAATCAGAAGTATGTTCTGCTCTTCTGCTCCTTCGCTCCTCTGCTCCGCTAACTCCTGATTCCTGACTCCTCAACTCAATTCCATCTCCGTGTCTTGCCAGGGTGGTGTATGCCTGGGCGAGTTCCCATAAGTTTACTTCGCCGCTGCCGAGAACGAGTCCTAAACCATAGTGGTCTGGCGTTTGGGTGAGATGGGCAAAGCCGAGTTGGTGCAGGCGATCGAGAAAGGCTTTCACTCCAACTTTTTCCAATACTTGTACCGCTGGAATGTTGAGAGAATTCGCCAGGGCATAGCGCACTCGAACGGGACCTTGAAAGGTTTCGCTGTAATCGGAGGGGTTGTAGAGCCGAGCACCGGGAATGGCGTAACGAGTTGGGACATCTGCCAGGATGGTGTTGGGCTGGATCAGGCGTTTTTCTAGCGCCAGTTGGTAGACAAAGGGTTTGAGGGTGGAGCCGGGTTGGCGCAAAGCTTGCACTCCATCGTTGCGTCCCATTTGCGCCTCCGCAAAGTAATCGGGAGAGCCAACGTATGCCAACACATCGCCAGTTTTGTTTTCAACGACTAAAGCCGCCGCATGATGCACGTTTTGGCTGGCTAAACCCTGGACAACTTGCAGAACCTGCGTTTCAACAAATTGCTGTAAGGGACGATCGATCGTGGTTTGAACTTGAGGCGGGTGCTCATCGGGTAACTGTTGCGCTAACCAAAATTGTAAGTGGGGCGCGGCGATGATGCCTTGCTGACGCGGTTGCAACGCGACTGCTTCAGCGTAAGCACGATCGGCTTGAGCACGAGTCACATAACCATCCTCTACCATGCGATCGAGCACATAGGTTTGGCGACGCTTGAGCGGAATCAAGCGATCGTAAGGCTGAAGATTGTTGGGATCGTTGGGAATGCCCGCCAGCAGACTGGCTTGGGCAATGGTTAGATCAGTGGCAGGAATGCCAAAGTAAATCCGGGCTGCGGCTTCCACCCCGTAAATGTTGCTACCCATCGGTAAACGATTGATGTATGCCTGCAAAATGTCATCCCGGTTCATGCCTGCAAAGATGCGCCAGGATGTCCAAATTTCCTGCAACTTACCCGGAATGCCAAAGGGCACCGGATCGATCATTCTCGCCAGTTGCATGGTGATGGTAGAGGCTCCGCTAACAATTTGCCGCGCCTGCACTGCTTCCATCAGGGCACGAGCGATCGCCCGTTCATCCAGTGCCCCATGCTGATAAAAGCGTTTGTCTTCCGCTGCAACGATCGCATGGAGAAAATGAGGCGAAATTTGCGCCAGTGGCACTGCTACGGTATGTTCCTGATCTCGCGTCAGAATGGTGCCCAGGGGTAGCCCATTGCGATCGACAAATTCCACTGCTTGCTGATCTTGCACCAGATCCGCCGCTCGAATGGGAGCTAGGTAAGGCAGCACTCTCACCAACCCCAGCACCAATACGCCCAACAGCAAAACCTTCCACCAGGAAACCCACTTACCCAGCCCGGATTGAAGTCTTTTCCTAAACAACCATCTCATGGAAATTTTCATCTAACTTCCCTGAAAGACTACACACCCTCCAACTCATCATCCGGGCATGGTAACAACGAATTCTTTGATTTATTTAGCAACGCTTGAATAATTCGTCGTCCCAAGCGTTCATCGATAACCAACAAATCTGCTGATAGGTTTTGAGCCAGGGTAATCGCTGCCTGTTCTCCAGGATCGAGGCTGCTGAGGGTCGAACTGTGTCAGGAATGATAATTGGCTGGAAGAGATGGGGTAGCAAATCAAGCTGGTTAATGAGCAGTAAATAGTTGATCGGTGAAGTATCAGCAACGACAATCATAATGTGCTGCTGCTGGGCTTTGCTTGTAGCTGTTTGAGAGTGGTACGATCGTGTTCCAAATCAGCCTCATCGTAATGCAAATCAACGTTGTGCTGTTTCAAAAAGGCATCGACTGACCAGCGAGAGGGTAGCCCCAGAATACGCCCCACTTCAGCACGGGTAATTTTCTCAGTTTGGTAGGCTTGTATCACCAAAGCTTCTAAAATCTCATGGGGAAGGCGATCATAACTAAAATGCTGAATTAGCTCGTCGGGGAGATCAATGATGATTTGCATGGTCAAACTCCAGATGACATGGTGAAGCTACCTTGCTTAGTATTTTAGCTGCACAAAACCCGACGAGCTATGACTCATCGGGTAGTAAGGAGGTATCGAGTTTCAGGACGAAAGCGATTAACGTTGGGGATTGGTTTGTTGCAGAATCTTGCGAGTCTCAACCCCTGGCGTGTAGCTGTAACCGAAGGCGCTACGATCGCTGTCATCCAATATGCGTGGAGTCAGCAACACCACCACTTCCCGGCGTTGGTTCTGAGTTTCTGAGCGGCGGAACAGTGCCCCCAGAATCGGGATATCGCCCAAAATGGGGACTTTTGTGACTGTGGTGCGATCGGTATCTTGAATAATCCCGGTCAGCAATAGGGATTGTCCATCTCGCAGACGAATCTGCCCAGACTCGACTCGTCGCAATGCCAGCAAGGTGATGTCGTTGGACACAACGTTCCCCGTACCCGATTCAAACGCGATCGTCGAAACCCCTTGCGGACGAGAAATCAGCGGCGCGATCGACAGGGAGATGAAGCCATTATCATCAATGCGATCGACGGAAATTGGCAGCGTTAAACCAGCCACCGCTTTTTCAACCGTGACCGTTGTAGTGCTGGAGGTTTGGGTTGCCGTTGTGGTTTGTCGGACGTTGGTGATCACCTCTTCCCCAAGTTCCACCTGCGCCCGCTGCCCCTCTTGTACCAGCAGAGTTGGATCAGTTAGTACCTTGGCACTACCATTCGTGACAGCCGCTTGAATCTGCAACAAGAAGTTTCTCGCAAAATTAAGCCCAGCCGGATTCCCACCGAATGTGGTGTCGGGAACACCAAAGGGGTTGCCCTGAGTCAATCCGGGCGTAATACCTGTAGATGAAGGAACTTGATTTCCAAAGTTGATAATTCCAACCCCACCCGTACTAACAACTTGAGTATCGTTTACGCCAAAGGAAAAACTACTGCTAAGTCGTTCAAAGGAAAGCAAATCAATATCAATTACTCGTACATTTACTGCGACCTGACGACGACGCACATCAAGCTGGGTCAACTGAGCCAGGGCAATCTCTACTTTCCGCCCTTCCCCCACCAATGTCACCGTATTGGTGCGTTCATCTCCGGATACTTGCAGCCCTCGCAGAATAGGTGTGGAATCCAGGTAATCAACCCGTTGCACTTCCAGTCTTTGTTCTGTTGTGGTTTGGGTTTGGGTAATGGCTTGCTGTTGCCCGACTTGCCCCTGAGCTGCCTGGGAAATATTGGTAATCGGGATGGCATTCACTGCTGTCACCAATCGTTCACGAGACACGGCACTTTCTGCCCCTAATGTCACCAGGAAGGGCAAAGCGGTGGCAACCGGAACCTGATTTAACCGAATACTGCGAACCACAATGTTCCGCGCAGAGTTGGGCAATCGAGGTCCAACAAAAATCGTGTTCCCACGACGATTCGCTTCTAAGCCGGATATTTGCAGGACATAGTTGAAAACGTTTTGCACAGGCTCATTCACAATGTCCAACGTAACTTTCGGACCATCGACGGCGGCTTGCTGTTGCTGCTGGGGTGTTTGCCCCTGGCGCTGCTGTTGATCGCCAGTAAAGACGATGTTAAGATTTGCCGATCGCGCCAACAGTGCCAAAGCTTCTCGTGCAGAGGCATCCCGGAGTACCAACCGAGGCACCCGTTCGGCTGTGCCTAAATCGATCACGGTGGCTGAAGCATCCGTTTGCCCCACGGCAATATCACCGACGGGGGGAGCTACGGCTCTGGGCAAGGGCAGGGGAGCATAGGGTGGAACGGGAGGCGGGGGAGTATAGGGTTGTCCCTCCACTTTGATGTTGGGATTTGGTACTAGAGGAGTACTGCCCTGAAATGCAGGCAGGGGACTGGAAGGCGCGGGAGCCGCCTGAGCGATCGCCTTGGGGGGAGTTGCTGGAGTTTGGGTGATCGTATTTGGCAGAGCAGGCAGGGGTTTGGCTGTGGGCGTGACCGGACCTTGCTGCGTGGCGCGGGCAAGATTTGCCGATTTGATACTTGGCTTGGCTCCAGGCTTAGCAGCAGTGGGGGCGGCATTCTTAGAACGGCTCAGGCTGAAGGATAAATCGCCATTGCTGCCTCGGTTCACCTGCCCCATCGGAGCACCCGTCTGTCCCACGACGGTCACTCGCACACTGTTATTGTCCAGAGCAACGACCGAGACACTGGCAATTCCAGCGGCAGGATTCGCTTTCTGGTAATTTCCGCCTGACAGTTGCAGACGAGTGTTCACCAGATCCGCAGTCCAGGTATTGCCGCGATTTACCGAGAACACCTGGGGACGATCGCTGCCCTTGGTTTTGAGTACCAGATTGATGCCTTGAGGGGTCGAATTTAACTCAACTCCCGTGACTGTTGCCGCCGCGATCGCTGCCTCCGTTGTTAGCAATACCGCTGTACCGCTGATAAAACCTGTAATGCCAATTCCAATTAATCCCTGTGCCGATTTCACGGTACCCTCCTCACATCTTTGACTAGGCGTATATCTTGACTATCTCTTTACTTCCTTGCGGGCTGTGCTGCTTGTGGGTTTGCCCGATCGGCTGCACTCAGCGGCAGCAAAGCTTCTAACTGAAACTTGGTAGTAATTTGGGTATCTGGAACGCAGCCAGAAAACCCCGGAAATCCCACAAAGCCCTTGGATTTTTCATCCGCCGTGGAGCTTAAGTCTCGAATCACGAGCAGGGGTTGCAGGCGCTCAATGCTTTGCAAAATGGCAGACGTTTGGTCGTAGTTGCCGACTAACTCAACCGTTGCCGCCTCCCGCCTCAACTTGCCATTGACCTGAGCACCATAAAAGCTGTCGTTAATTACTCCAGATTTATCTGGCAGGGGGGCAAAGGTTTTCATCCGTGCCTGAGTCGCGAGGGGTCCGATCTTTTGCTCAAATTCCGCCACATTTTGCTGCACAACTGCTGGACATTGGGACAGCTTCTGTTCTCGTCGTCGAGCCAGGTCTGCATTGCGGGCATCGATCTGGCGGTTCAAATCCAGCACCAGCGTATTCAACGAGGCTTCGTTGGCAAACAAGGTCAACACATCATCCCGTTGCTGTTTGGCTTCCTCCAGGTTTTTCTTGGCGGTGTCAATTTGCTGGCGAATCGCGGCTTGCTGCTCCAACTCCGACTCCGTCTGCTCAACTTGCGTTTTGAGTTGCTGGTAGGTTTCCCATTCGGGCAACACCAGGTAGTACAATAGCGCTCCTGCCCCAGCCAACCCCAGGATTGCCAGCAAACCCCCTGTAACGACTGGAGTCAGACGTAACCCGAAAATAGATGGATAATCCGGTGTTTCGTCAAAGGCTTGATCTCCAGGAATAAAATCTCCTCCTGCGGTCATGGCTTCACCACCCCTTTCTGTTGCAAACGCTCAATACGTGTCACCAAGCCTGTTGCCTTCTTGCTTTCGAGTTCTTGGACTAACTCAGATGCAGGCACATCGGTCAATTCAGTTTGGATTGTAAAGGTCACTTCGGGCGGAAGTTGGGGTGGTGGACCTGAAGTCGGTGCACTACCTCCAGTTTGTGTACCTAATTGAATGCGCTGAAGTGGGCGAGGCTCACCCAGGTTAGCATTCACAATCCGAGTCAGGTCGCCCTTGAGAAACTTAGAATTTTGTAGAACCAGCAAAAAGTCGTTGACATCGTTGAAAGAAGTTGCCTGCCCTTTGATCTCGATAATGCCAGTGGGGGGCGGAGTGGGAGCCGCCGCTGGGGTTGCATTGGGAGAAGCGCCGGGAGAAGCGCCGGGGGAGGGGCTAGGGGATGGACTGGGGGAAGGGCTGGGTCGCCGTTGAGTAGCGGGAGGTTCTTTTTGGGTGATGCTGATAATTCGCACATTCGGCGGAGTGCGGCTGCTGATATCGGCAAAAGTGGCTGACCAGGGTTTAATGGCGTTGAAGACTCCCGCCAGCGCTGCCGACTCCTCTTTGGTTTGCCTGATTTCGGTGTTAATGCGAGTCAGGTTGGCTTGTTCCGCCTTGAGCAGACCCAGTTCGGCATCTAATTGAGCTTGCCGTTCCCGCAGTTGATTGTTTTGAGTTTGCAGGAAAAACCAACTCCCTCCGGTGAGGGCTAACAACCCCAAGCCTACAGCCAAGCCCAAAAAGGTTGCTCGCCTGTCTCCTGGAGCCATTCCGCCGCCCCGCCGCCGCTCCGTTGGCACCGGTTTATATTCGGGTCGATCATTGAGAAAATTAACGTCTAGCCCGTACATTTCACAGTGCCTCCCGTAAGCCTAAACCGAGTACTACGCTTAATCCAGGGCGCTGGGTGGGGGCAATTTCTTCCGCCACTTCTAGCCCTAAGGATGTAATTGGATCGACCTGACTACAGGGCAAGCTCAGGCGTTGAGTGAAGAATTCATCCAGTTGCCCGATCGCCGCTCCAGGTCCAGCTAACAACAACTGGGCAATTTCCACGTTTTCTCCCTGGTTCATGTAGAAATCAATGGAGCGTCGTAGCTCATCTGCCAACTCGCCAATGATTCGCAGCATGGCAGCGGAGCCAGGATTGGTGCCACCCATTTTGGCAGTGCTGCCGATCGTGTCGGTGGGCATGATGGGAATAGTCATGCCTTGCAACAATTCCGTACTGCGGGAGGGGGGCAGATTCATTGCCCGTGATAAGGCGCTTTGGATCTGGTAGGTGCCAATGGGAACGGCACGAGTAAATTCCGGCACTCCATCCACCGCGATCGAGATTTCAGTACTTTCAAACTCAATATCGACGATCGCCACGGCTTCTTGAGCGGAAAACTGCCGCAACTGCTCTCGAATCGTCCGAATCAGGGCAAAACTGGCAATTTCCAGCACATTCAGCCGCATTCCTGCCGCCTCAAAGGTGCGAATGTAGGCATCCGTCACTTCTTTTTTAGTTGCTACTAATAAAACACGGAATTTTTCAATCCCGTCTTCGTCTACAAATAGCCCTAATTTCTGATAGTCAACATCAGCTTCATCGCGGGAGAAAGGCAAGTAAAGACCTGCTTCCTGATTCAACACCATTTCTCGCAGTTCTGCGTCATCTAATTCCGCTGGCACTGGAATAATTCGAGTGACCGTATCGCGCCCACCCATCACCGCCGATGTCACCTGTTTTGTTTTAATTTTGTTTTCTGCTAAAACGGTTTGCAGTAATTCAGCCATCCCAGGAGGATCAATAATTTGACCCTCATGAAACATATTTTCAGGAACCGGAGTGGATGCCAGAGTTAAAAGCTTCAGCCCCTGCCCCTGCTTTCGTAGCTGCGCCACGTTGATGCGGTCTGGGGCTAGCTCAACACCGATACCCTTCGACTTTCCGGACAGTAGACCAGTTAGACCTTTAACCACAGCTTTGCTTGCCTAATGAGAAGTTTTCGGGAATGTGAACCGTTTACAGTTTATCTCACTGCATCTTGAGGATTTTGACGCTAATGAATGTTAACCAAATTTGGTAGAACTGAACACATTTGCAATCAACAACGCCAATGCCAAACTCAAATGTCTGGATAAACGTTTCCACTCTTTAAAAAACAAAGACTTGATTGTAGATGCTTGCGAGGAAAACTTGATGGATTTTGACGAGAATATTTATCAAAACCAGAGCGAACTCAAGTCATTCACTCCGAATCAAGCTCTCAATTTTTGTCACCCGTGAACTATTAATTCGAGATACTCACTGAACCAGATTTGATGATATTTCTGGCAGATTTATGTCTGCTTATCAGCGATAGTACACACAATTCAGAAAAGTGAGCACTTTTTTTTGAAAAGACTCAACTCCCTAACCTGCCACAATAGGACTGTATTCGTGCAAGTGTACTTATGTTTCAAACCACTCGTCGCCGCTTGGCGCTCTGGTATACGACTGTAACGGCGATCGTGCTGCTGCTGTTTGCCAGTGGTGTGTACTTTTACGTCCGCAGTACCTTGATTGAACGAGTAGATGACACGCTCAATCATGTGGTGGAAGTAGTCGAGCGATCGCTGGTGATCGAGCCAGAAAATCCCCATACGGAAGGGGACGCACTGAAGGTGAATGTGGAAGCCAGTTTTCGGGATAATGCCGTCACCCGTGAGGACGATCGCATTGACATTGAGTGGTTTAGTCCCACAGGTGAATTACTCTGGTCAACTTTTTTTGAACCGTTGAATATTCCCCTTCATGTTAGCAACGGCGAAACGGTACGAGTAGGCGATGGGGGGATGGGGGGATGGGGGGATGGGGAGCAGGAATCAGAAAGTAGTGCTCGTAAGGACGTTTCGCGAAACACCTCAACCGACCCCTCTCACCCTCCCGTCCTCATCCTGCGGCAAGTCACGCAACGAGTCGAACTTGGGCGTTGGATGCTGGGATATCTGCGGGTAAGCCATCCCTGGTTTGAAGTGTCCAAGCCGAGTCGGGAATTTGTGCTGGATTTGATCCTGGGAACGGGCTTGATGATTGGGGCAGTGGGGGCGATCGGCTGGTTTCTATCCGGGTTGGCGATGGCTCCCGTGCGAGAGTCTTATCAGCGATTGAAACAATTTACCGCTGATGCCTCCCACGAATTGCGAAGCCCGATCGCTGTGATTCAAACCAATGTGCAGGTTGCCCTGGCTGATCCTGACCCTGATCCCCAGTCCCAGCGCGACCATCTGCAAGTTGTGGAGCGGTTGACTCGCCGCTTGGGACGGCTCGTGGATGACTTGTTGTTTCTGGCGCGACAGGATAGCGGCATGGTGCAGGCTCAACCGGGTGACGTGGATCTGGAGGAGTTGCTGTGGGAAGTGATTGAAGAACAGCAAACCTTGGCAGATGAGAAAAAGATTCAAATTTCCTTGCTGCCCAGCCCCACCGACCCGGAGGAGGCAATGACTTTGCAGGGCGATCGCGACCAACTGGCACGATTATTTACCAACCTGGTGGGCAATGCCGTGCAATACACCCCCGCCCAAGGCAACGTGGTGGTGGAGTTACAGCGCGTCGGACGCAACAACAACCCCTCCCTCCAAGTCACGGTGCAAGATACGGGAATTGGCATTCCAGCAGAAGCCCTACCCCAAATTTTTGATCGGTTTTATCGGGTAGATCCCGCTCGCAGTCAGGCATCCAGCAAAGGATCAGGGTTAGGGTTGGCGATCGCTCAGGTGATTGTGCAAAACCACCAGGGACAGATTCAGGTTGAAAGCACAGAACATCAGGGCACGACGGTAAAAGTACTCCTGCCCCAGAAAGCCTTAAATGAAAGTTAGAAACTGTCTGTAAATGAACATAAAAAATGGCTGAACTACGCTCTAGGGCTAGATCCTCCCTAACCCTCCTTAACAAGGAGGGAACCGAACCAAATGCTTGAAGTCTCCCTTGACAAAGGGGATTTAAGGGAGGATCTAAATCTTTATTTACAAACAGTCTCTTAGTACTTCTCAATTCCGTACAGCTTGACTTCTTCGTAGGCAGCGAGTTGGTGCTTGAGGGTTTGGTTTTGTTCTTCGATCGTCTTGAGTTCTGATAATCGCCCGACAATTTCTCGGTTAAAGTGGTCAGCTTCCGGCAATTGTTCCGCAATCCAGGAGGTGTCAATTTCAATATCGATCATTTTCAACGTCTGCTCGTATTCCCGTACCAACCGCTGGTTGTTCACAACCTGCTGTTTCAAGATCTTCACGGCTCCCGTTGCCCGATAAATTCGAGCCGAGTACAAATCCTGATCCACCTGCCCCATTTTTTGCTTCAACCGCTCCAGTTGTTCAATCAACATCTGGCTCGATTGCCGCTCGTGTTGTAGTTCGTCAAGGCGTTGTTCAATTCGGCGCTGTTGTGCCAATAAGCGTTGGTCTTCAATTAAGCGCTTACCCAAGTGTGCCTGACTCTCCAAAGATGGAGTGGTGAGCCGAGCCGTGTGCACCAGTTTGAGATAGACCAGAACCCCAAAAGCACTGAGGATGGATGCCAGGACAACGTTAAATCCGCTAAAAAAGGAAAGCGCCACAAACCCCGTGATGGCAGTCAGCAAGAGGGTGATGTGGTGGGTATGCCCTGGAATGGGGTTGGGGAGAACGTACTGTTTCCCAGTGGTGTGATTCCCGATCGCCACCAACTTTTTCATCACGTAGCCCTGCATCGTGTAAAGCACAGACACGATATCCCCAGAGTTGACGGGCACCACATCGGCTTTTCCCGGAACCGAGAACTGAAGTTGCTTCAAGGTGCGATCGGCAGTGGTGATTTGCAGTGTGTAGTGACGTTTGTAAAAACTGGGCAGCGTTGATTTGAGGTAGAGTAACGCTTCTTGCATTGACGATCGGCGAGAAAGTTTACCATACACCACCCCATACCGCTGCCCACACGTCACGCAATGGACTTGTTCCTGGGAGGTTTTGGAGTGGAGATGAGCGATCGCTCGATTGCAGGTTGGGCAAGTGAGTGAAAGTTTCATGCTGTGGATCTTAACGATTCCACTCGTCAACGGTAAGGCGGAAACGCTACCGTTTACAAATCAAAAAATAATGCCAAGAGAGGGAATTCGGGGGATGGAGGATGGGGGTTGAGGGATGAGTGGGTGGGTAGGGAGATGAGTAGATGGGTGGATGGGTAAGTGGGTGGAAATAATGCTTGCTAAACTCGCTGAATCCTTGATTCCCAATTCCTCATTCCTAACCTCCAACCCCTAAGCTCTAATCCCCAAGCCCCAACCCCTAATCTCCAGTGTTAATAATCTTCGGCACCTTAAAGAATTCCCCGTCGCGATCGGGTGCGCCGTCCAGAATTTCCTCCCGGTTGGGGTAGGGTTGCAGGGCATCCTGGCGCGTGACGTTACTGACATCGATCGCGCGAGTGGTAGGCGGTACATCGGTGACATCCAACTCACTCAACTGCTCAAAATAATCCAGAATATTACTGAGTTGGCTGGTAAATTTCTCCTCCTCTTCAGGCGTTAATTCCAGCCGAGCAAGGAGCGCCACTTTACGAACTTGTTCACGAGTAAGAGACATAGGGGATGGGGATTAGGGGTTGGGAATTAGGGGTTAGGGACTGGAAGGGTTTCAAGCCTAGAACCTAGGGTGTGTTTTAAAACCTTCTAGTCATCTCAGTGCTGAGTGGAGATCCCCCTAAATCCCCCTTCAAAAGGGGGACTTTGAACGGTTCGGCTCCCTCCTTTTTAAGGAGGGTTGGGGAGGATCAAAGGGTTTTAAAAC
>JANRIN010000086.1:0-12565 GCA_033764965.1 Leptolyngbyaceae cyanobacterium bins.302
ACTATCACAGTACGGGCAATTAGGGGAAAATAAATCCATCATCCGCTCCTGATGAATTGGCGGTTTTCAAAACACTGTAAGTTGCTCTAATGTAACAATATTAAGGCTTTATGTCTCCCCACTTAGCGGAACCAGTGCCGAGAACTTTGAATAGCAAATTCACACGCCTGGAGAGCTTCCTCCCGACGGTTCAGCTTGAAGTAACACCAAGCAGATAAATATAAAGAACGAGCTTTGTCGTATGAGAACTTTTGAGTTAATTGCTGAAGTAGAGGCAAAGCTTTTTCATAGTCACCTTGGTTGAGAAAATTGGCTACAGATTGCCAAAGTTGTTGGTGTTCTCGGTTGGTCTGCTCTTGTGCCCAACGCTGATACCAATCGTATGCAGTCTTCCCTGCATTGTAGACATCATACCCAGTCTTCAGTAGTTCTAACGGATTGCTAGAGTACATGATACTTCTCCTAAGACTTTCACCAGCGAGCTACATTACCTAAGATTCCCAAACAAAATGCTGCGCTAACCAAGTATCGAATTTCAATAGAGGTTTTGAACAATGCCACAGCAGACAATTTAAGAGGTGCAACAATTGATACAACGTCAATTTATTTTTCGTATCATACACTTACCTTTATTCCCAACCTCTAACCCTCACCCCATAACTCCCAATCCCCAACCATGGCCCAAATCAACAATCCAACCCTGGTAGCTGAATTAACCCAGCTTTATCTCAAATACGAAACTGCATTGGTGGAAAATGACCTGAAGGTGTTGGATGAGTTATTTTGGGAGTCGCCGGAAGTTTTGCGATTTGGAGCCACTGAAAACTTGTACGGCATTGAGCAGATTCGCCAGTTTCGGCACGATCGCCCAACCCAAGACCTGACTCGAACAATTTCCAACTTGAAAGTCGTCACCTTTGGCGAAGATACCGCTTCAGTTACATTGGAGTTTGAGCGCACGACGAAGGGCGTATTGCGACGGGGGCGACAAAGTCAGCTCTGGCGGAAGCTGCCGGAAGGCTGGAAGATTGTATCTGCCCACGTTTCATTGCTCCCTGGATGATCGGATGCTTCGGCAGCATTGTTCAGCAACTGGTGAGGAAATTTTGGTATGAGTGGGCAGCATAGACACAGAACACAACTTCAGTTCTCCCGTGAAGGGCAATACCTGGGATGGGCGATCGCCCTTGGAATGCTTTTAGCCAGTTGCACGCCGACCCAAACGGCTGTGACTCCCACGCCCTCCCCCTCACCGACAGGCTCTCCCACTCCTACGGTTACGATGTCTCCTTCCGCCACTCCCAGCCCCACCGATTCTCCCACCGTTGCCGCCTCTCCCTCTTCCGGTAAACCAGAAAATGTCACCAAAATTGAAACTCAAATTGCCCAACTGGTGACGAAAACGGCAAACCTATCCGTGCAGTCGGTCAATTGTCCCGCCGCGATCGAGGAAAAGCCTGGTAAGAGTTACGACTGCGAAGTGCAATCCGAAGCCGGAACGTTTGTCGTTGTGGTTCAGCCCACCGGCGAGGCTGGTAAATTTCGTTGGGGCACTCGCGGCTTGTTGCTGCTCTCCAAACTGGATAGCTTCATTCAGCAAAGCGTTGCCAGCAAAGGAGGCGGCAAGGTCACGGTGGACTGCGGCACAAAAGCCCGCACCGCCAAAGCTGGCGAAACCTTCGATTGCAAAGTCACCGATGCCAAAGGAACCGCCAAAACAGTCCGCATCACGGTACGAGATGACCAGGGTAATGTTTACCTGAGTGGACTGTAGACTGCCGCGAGTGCCGTTCGCGAGTGGCTACTATCGACCCAAACGATTGTTTCACAGAACTGATACCAATGTTATTGGTCGGAAATACTAGATTCATATCCAGTTCTTGTAGAACAACCTCGTTGGAACCGACACGCGGAAGATGGTTAAAAAAGTTAACCGAAGTAACCAGTAGCGCTAGTTGATTTTGTCGGTCAATTTGAAGAATCACACAGCGTTTTTGAAGTTCCTCCTAGTCAGAGATGGGAGAGTCATATTTGGGAGCCAGGAACTTGGTATGAACGGAGATGGTTAGTTGGGAATCACAACTTCGGTACAGGCAGTGCTTATATTTTTCTTCGTCATCAATCTGATAAGCCTGAAGGTTGTTTTTTTTGGCAGTGCTGAAACCATCATTCTTTCTGAGATTGCCAGCATCGCTAGGTCAGAAGTAGCACAAAGGCTAAAATGCAGGGGTAACGTTGAAACCAAAGTTAAAGCGATGACAGTTCGACAACCTCGCTACAGCAAAGAGGAATTTGCCCGACGGGGCGATGAGATTTATGAGTCTCAGGTACGTCAGCAGGTTGAGGAAGGCAATCACGGCAGGATTGTGGCGATCGATATTGAAACCGGAGCTTTTGAGGTAGCTGACATTCCTCGTATTGCCGTTGATCGCTTGTACGAACGTTATCCTGATGCCCAGCCCTGGGTCATTCGGATTGGCTATCGGGCAGTGTTTCGCATTGGTAGCCAGAGTTTGAGGCAATCGGTATGATGTTCGGTGTGATGAGTGATAGCTGCGAGGCAATCATCAAAATCACCGTCGGTCAAGCTGATGCTCCAAAGATTACAGTCGATGCTTTAATTGATACCGGATTCACCAGTTTTTTGTCGTTGCCACGCTCGATCATTGAGTCGCTTGGGTTACCCTGGCATTTTAGCGATGTTGGCACATTGGGAGATGGGAGTGAAGTCATTTTTGAGGTTTATACAGCTCATATTATTTGGGATGGAAAGGCTCAAGTCGTAGATGTCGTTGCTTCTGAGGCAATGCCCCTCGTTGGAATGAGCTTATTGTATGGATTTAAGCTTCAAGTTGAAGCCGTTGAAGGCGGCATTGTTACAATTGAGGCAATTCGGTAACTTAAGTTTCTCTGCTGTGTACGGTCTAACAACCGCACTGCACTGGAACGTTTCAATAGGGTCGGTTGAGTTGCAAAGGTATCTGCGTCCGATGAGTGCGATCGTTCTACCCAAATCGCTTTTGTTCGCTGCGATAGCGCAGGTATTCTGCAACGGCAAATAAAAACCCTGTGGCGGTGATTAGCACCACGCTCAAGGCGTTAATATCGGGTTTAACGCCCGTGCGGATGCGGCTAAAGATTTCCATTGGCAACGTGCTGGAACCCCCTCCTGCGGTGAAACTGGCAATCAAAAAATCGTCCAGGCTCAAGACAAATGCCAGTAAGCAACCGGACACGATCGCCGGCATCAGTTCTGGCAACAACACTTGAATCAATGCCTGATCGGGCGTGGCTCCTAAATCCAGTGCCGCTTCCTCTAAGTGGGGGTTGATGTTGGCAAGCCGCGTTGACACGACGATCGCCACGTAAGCCAGACAAAACACGACATGAGCCGCGATGATCGTCCCCAGGCTGAGTTGAATCAAGCCTCCACTGAGCGGAATCGCCACTGCCGCCAGAAATACCAGGGTCGAAACGGCGATCGCAATATCCGGAATAATCAAGGGCAGGTAAGCCGTTCCCTGGTAAGCCCGTTTTCCAGGAAATTGGTACTTGGCTAACCCCACCGCCATCAGCGTCCCAATCACAGCGGCGATACCAACCGCAAAGAACGCAACGATCAAACTGTTGGTTAGGGCAGCGAGAATACGGCTGTCATTCAGAAAGGCGATATACCATTTCCAGGTAAACCCTTTCCAACTGGTGCTGTAGCGGGAATCGTTGAAGCTGTAAAAAGCCAGCACCAGAATGGGCAGGTACATGAACCCAAAGAGCAGCAAGGAGAGGATGGCAAGCCAGGGCATGGAAAATGAGGGTCTGGATGATTGACTCATAAGTCTAAACTCCACTGGCGGCATTACGATCGCCATACTTCAGCAGCAGCGCGATCGCCACACTCACCACCAGGATCAACACCATGCTGAGGGCAGACCCAAATCCCCAATTCTGTGTCGCGCCTAAGAACTGGTTGTAGATCAGCCGCGCCACCGTCATGCTGGAAGCTCCTCCCAAAATTTCTGGGTTGACAAAATCTCCCATGCTGGTAATGAAGACCAGTAACGCTCCTGCCGCAATTCCTGTGATGCTTTGGGGCACCGTGACCCGCCAAAAAGCCTGCCGGGGGTTAGCCCCTAAATCTGCCGCTGCTTCAAGCAAGCTGCGATCGAGTTTTTCCAGCGCTGCATACAGAATCAGCACCATATACGGCAAAAGGCTGTATGTCATGCCAATTAGCACGGCAGGTTCTCGGTTCAAAATATCCAGGGGCGGAATGCCCACTTTGCCCAGGATCGAGTTCAAGACTCCCGTGGGACGCAGGATCGTAATCCAGGCATAGGATCGCAGCAGGGAGGAAGTCCACAGGGGCAACACGAAGCCCAGCAATACCAGGTTTTGCCAGCGCTTGGGCACCTTTAAGGCAATCCAGTAGGCAACGGGGAAACCCAACACCAAACAGGCGATCGTGGTGCCAATCGAGAACAGCAGCGATCGGGTTAGAACTGGAAAGTAATCGGGTTGCAGAATCCGAAAGTAATTGTCTAACCCAGACGGATTCACCACCTGTCCGGGACGAATGCCGGGCACCAGGCTCAGTTGAAAAATCAGCAGGGTGGGAATGACTAGCAACAATGCCAGCCACACGCCTGCGGGAGCCAGCATCAACAAAGGCTGCAACCATGCTGGAGGGGTTTTCGGTTCAGTTGGGGTTGATACAGGCACAGATGGATTCGCCATCGATTTGTCGTCTTACTCCTGATTTTTTGCTCTGTTTCTTGCTCTGAGTGGATTCGGTGTTGGTGATGGTTTTTCATCCCCTCTTCGTTTTTGGAGGGCATTTCGTCAAACGCCCCTACATGGCTTCTTCCGATCGCCTTACCCGCTGGTTAATTTTGTCCAATACTGGTCATACAACTCCATGACCTTGGTGTCCAAAGGAATAATTCGTTCGCAAGCTTGAATCACTGACTCTTGAGGAAACAGGCTGCGGTTGTTGCGGAGGGGGGCGGGAAGCTGGTCGTAGGCTGCCTGGTTAGGAGTGGCGAAGAACAGGCGACGGGTCACTTCCACAGCAACGGAGGGCTGCATCATGAAATTGATCCACTCGTAAGCGGCATCCGGGTTAGGCGAAGTGACTGGAATCACCATTGCATCGCTCCAGAGAGACGTGCCGCTAGTGGGAATCACATAGCGCAGGTTAGCATCCGGGTTTTCCTGGATCAATCGCACCGCATCGGCTGAGTAGGACATCGCCAGGAGCAAATCTCCTGCCAGCAAGCGATCGCGCCATGCGTCCGTGGTAAATGTCGTAATCGCAGGTTTCAGTTGCACCAGTTTTTGATAAGCCTGCTTAATTTCGGTTGGATTGGTGGAGTTATAGGAGTGTCCCAGAGCTTTCAAGGTTGCTCCCATCACTTCCCGCACATCGGACAGCAGCGTCATTTTGCGGTTTAACTTGGCTTGCAACCGCCAAAGATCCTCCCAATCTTCCGGTCCGGGGTTGAGTGCTGCCGTGTTGTAAATTAACCCAGTTGTGCCCCAGCTAATCGGCATACTGTAGCGATTATTCGGATCGTATACAGAGTCTTGAAAGGCTGACATGAGATTGTCAATGCCATTAATGCGGGCATGATCGAGCGTGCTCAGCAGTTTCTTCTCAATCATTTCTGCCACTTTGTAATCTGAGGGATAAATCACGCTGTAAATTGCCCCTTTGCCCGATTGAAAGGTGGCAAGCATGGTTTCATTGGAGTCGTAAATATCTGCCGTAACGGAAATGCCCGTCTGGGTATGAAAGGTTTCTGTCAGCTCAGGGTCAACATAACTTTCCCAGGTGTAGATAGACAGGTCATCTTTATTGCCCTTGCTCAAGGCGGGGCGCACTTCTGCCAGTGTCCAGCCACAACCAGGAAGTGCCAATCCAGATGCGATCGCCAGGAATGCCTGAAGGAGTTGGCGACGAGTTTTTGAACGGGGGGGAAACAACGGGGGCATAAAAAATGGGTGGTTCGCAGACCAACATCAAGATAAGGGTAAAGCCAGACAATCCTGGGGAGTCCAGGACACAAAAATGGGCGTGTCTTCACTCGGCAGTTTGGTGGGAATATTGGGGCGCATCACCGTCACGCGATCGCCAGACAATAGCTCAACCTGATAATGAATATGGGTTCCCAGGTACATCACGTTCCGTAGTCGCCCTTCAAAGCTGTTGCTGTCATCGTTGGGATTTGCCAAACTGAGACGGATATTTTCTGGGCGAATACTCAGCACCACCGTACCCGACGTGAGGGTGTTTCCGGTTTCCGGTTGCCGTGCTTTCACCTTCAAGCCATTTTCCGTAATCACCCACAGCATGGACGGATAAAACCCTTCAATCTTGCCGTGAAATAAATTCGTATCCCCAATAAAGTCGGCAACGAAGGGAGTTTTGGGATATTGGTAAATTGTCTCTGGTGAGTCAATTTGTTCAATGTTGCCCTGGTTCATCACCGCAATGCGATCGCTGAGGCTGAGTGCCTCCTCCTGATCGTGAGTCACCATCACAAAGGTCAACTCCAATTCTCGGTGCAAGTTCGATAACTCCACTTGCATTTCTTTCCGCAATTTGAGATCCAACGCTCCCAGGGGTTCATCTAGCAGCAGCACCGTAGGGCGATTAACCAAAGCTCGTGCCAGAGCCACGCGCTGTTGTTGCCCACCAGACAGTTGCATCGGAAAGCGTTTGGCAAAACCATCCATTTTCACCAGCTTAAGAGATTCATCCACCCGCTGCTGAATTTCAGCTTTGCTGTGCTTTTGCAGGCGCAAACCAAAAGCCACATTCTCCCAAGCAGTCAGGTGGTTGAACAGGGCATAACTTTGAAAAACCGTGTTCACCGGGCGGCGGTAGGGCGGCACATGGTTCATGAACCGTCCTTGAATCAACACGTCTCCCGATGAGGGGGTTTCAAACCCAGCCATGAGTCTTAAGGTCGTGGTTTTACCGCAACCAGAAGGACCCAAAATACTAAAAAATTCTCCTCGTCGAATACTCAGGTCAACTCCACGGACAACCGTTTCGTTGTTGTAAACCTTGAACACGTTCCGAAGTTCAACATCAAATTCGGCATCGGCTGTCGTGGATGCTTGATTTTGAGTGGCAGCCTGAGACATAGTGGCGATTTCCCTGTGTTTGCCAGGTGGCGATCGATGAGGGTGGATAAAGGGGACTGTCGAATAATGGAATTATTGTATCCGCCTTAAATTCGTTCTGAGATCCGGATGTGCCATCAGAAGCTAACGATTTGTTGTCCTGGATACCCAAAGTAAACTATTCTGTCTACCTGGGGTTACAAAGTGATACACTCTGTCCCCACCTCTGTTAAACACCCCGTTTAAACATATGGTTATAGCTTGCCCAGTTGCAGGATGGAACAATCATCGCTGGCAGGATGCAAGCATTGCGATTTGAGCTACAACCTGATTTGCTATTCTCAAACTGTCTACAACTTTTTTTGCTGAATTGCGAACTTTTTTATAAATCGTTTTGATCTGGTGTTTTAATCTGGCTCCCCTGTGATTTTTGTTCCTCGATCGCACTGTTAATGATTCCGGCATGACTCCCATCCAGACTCCTTTACCCTCCACTTCTGACACCCGCACTGTCGGGCAGCGCTATCGCTCTGTATTCTTAATGCTGATTATTTCCCTGCTGTTGCTGGGCGGATTGGGTGGACGGCTGATGTTTCTGCAACTGATTGAGGGCGATCGCAATCGGCAGTTGGCTGAAAAAAATCGCATTCGGCTGATTCCCAAGATGGCAGAGCGGGGCGTGATTCGCGATCGCAAGGGGCGAATTCTAGCCGGAAGTCGGCTGTCTCACTCCGTCTTTTTGTGGCCCCTGGCGCGTAAAAAAGCAGAATGGGCAACCACGGTCAGTCGCCTGTCCCAAATTTTGAATGTGCCTGAACGAGTCATTTTGAAGCGGTTGGAGCAGGCAGGATACAACTCGCCCTTTCTGGTTCGCATTGCCCGGAGCATCACTCCGGCTCAAGTTACTGCCATCACGGAATACGCCAGCGAAATGGAAGGCGTACAGGTTGACGCAGAAGCAGTCCGCTACTATCCCAACGGCGATTTGGCATCCCATGTGCTGGGTTACACCGGGGAATTAACCGATGAAGAACTAGAGCGCCGCAAAGGAGAAGGTTACCGATTGGGGGATGTGGTTGGGCAGATGGGGATTGAACTGGCATTTGAAAATTTACTGCGGGGCGAACGGGGTGGGCAGCAAGTTGAAGTTGATGGGGCGGGGCAGGTGGTGCGAATTTTGGGACAAAAGCCCACCCAAGCCGGACAGGACGTGACCCTAACCCTAGATTTAGACCTGCAAAAAGCGGCAGAAAAAGCCTTGGGCGATCGCAAAGGGGCGATCGTGGCGATCGACCCAAACAATGGCGCAGTTCTGGCAATGGTCAGTCGCCCTGCCTTCGACCCCAACCTGTTCTCCACTCGCATCACAGATGCTCAATGGCAACAGTTGCAGAGTGCAGACCATCCTTTTGTGAACCGTGCTCTGCAAGCCTTTCAACCTGCCAGCACCTTCAAAATCGTGACCACCGTTGCGGCACTCGAATCCGGCAAGTTCACTCCCGACACCGTTCTACCCACCTACCCGTCCCTGACCATCGGCGGGATCGTGTTCAACGACTGGAACCGAGCAGGCTTTGGACCGTTGGATTTTCCCGGCGCGATGGCGTGGAGCAGCGATACCTTCTTTTACCAGGTGGCGATGACGATCGGTGATCAAACCCTGATCGATTGGACTCGTCGGTTTGGGTTTGGGCGCAAGACGGGAATTGAACTGGATGTGGAGGAGGCGGCTGGACTGGTTCCGGATAACGAGTGGAAGCAAAAAGAATTGAAGGAAGGCTGGTATCTGGGAGATACGGTCAATATGTCGATCGGGCAGGGGTTTCTCTTGACCACACCACTGCAAGCTGCTGTGATGTTTGCAGTGCCCGCTAACGGGGGGTATCGCGTCAAGCCCCATCTGCTCAAAGACAACGAAGAGGCTCAATCCTGGCGAGATTCCCTCAATCTTCAACCAACCACCGTGGAAAAGCTGCATCGTGGCTTGCGGGAAGTTGTGACCTATGGAACAGGTGGGGCAGTGAATGACCCCAGCTTACCGGCGATCGCAGGTAAAAGCGGCACCTCAGAGGATATGGGCGACGGTTCTGATACCTGGTTTGGAGCTTACGCCCCCTTCGAGAAGCCAGAAATTGTGGTGATTGCCTTTGCCGAGCGATCAGGGGGTGGGGGTGGTTCTGTGGGCGCACCGATCGTGCGGCAAGTTCTCCATGCTTACTTCAACAACAAAAAGTCAAAAAAGTGATTTTCTGAGGCGAAAGTCTAAAAACTTTCTGTTGTAACCAACACATTTCAAATTAATCCTGCAAAATCTGATTGTTATCACATAACTGTTTAACCAAGCCAACCTTTGGCTCCGACAAAACATCACGATCGTCATCTGATACGCCAACTTGATTGAATTGATTCGCAGTTTACTCAGCCACCGTATCAGATGCTCTTTCATTGCTTTCTTCAAGTTTCTAGCCAGAGGCTATATTAAGAATTTTAAGAACTCCGCAACAGGGATACACTTCGCAGTAAAGTCTGAACAGTCTGTCCTGAAATTAAGAGATAGGAAACTTCGATATGACAGGTTCATACGCAGCTTCATTTTTGCCCTGGATCCTAATTCCTGTTGTGACCTGGCTTCTGCCTGCGGTTGCAATGGGACTGCTGTTTCTTTACATTGAACGTGAAGACCCCAGCGGAATCTAAGGCAGCACTTTAGTTTCTTCAAATAACCAAAAAACCGTCAGTTTAAACTGGCGGTTTTTTGGTTAATCAGTTGACATAAACCTTTTGATGGAAACCTTGGAGCTTTTCCAGCTTAAAAGTGAGCGGTGCCCACTCGCAAAGAGGCTTAAAACTCCGAGGTTTTTATTAAAGGGGCTTAGTTCACTTAGACAGAGGAACCTAAACCAGCGTAGGCACCATAGAAAAACAAACCAACGACGGTAATTACGCCGAGACCAGCGATCGTCGCCACGATCCATAGGGGAATTCTTCCAGAACTTAGCACGAGACTCACCTCCTAAAAGGGTTTAGATAAACTATCGCAAATAAAACTCAGTTAGTTGAAGAAATAACTGGAGAACAAAATACCCAGTACAAAGATCAACAGCAAGCCCAGATACAGAGAGGTGCGGTTGAGTTCAACGGGCTGTTTATTGGGATTTGGGTTTCTTTCGAGTGCCACGATATTGATTACCTTTGGATAAACTGCATGGCGGCGATCGCGCCCAAGAAGAACACAGTCGGGACAGCCAGCGTATGAACCGCTAACCACCGAACCGTAAAGATAGGATAGGAAACGGGTTGGTTTGGAGTATTGCTAGTCATAGTGTGTTAGACGGCGCTTAAACTACTTATTCTGAATGAAATCTTCAATCTGTTGCTTGGCTTCAAAGCGGTTCTTAACAATGGGTGCTTGTTGGCGAGTTGAGGTGTAGTACTCGTTATGACGGGGAGTCCCAAATACGTCATACGCCAAGCCAGTACTCACAAACAGCCAACCAGCCACAAACAGTGCCGGGATGGTGATGCTGTGAATAATCCAGTAACGAATACTGGTAATAATGTCCGAAAACGGACGCTCTCCAGTCGATCCAGCCATTCGATTCCTCCACGGATAGTCTTCTAATAATCGTCGAAAAACTTAACCTCTATCATACGGGTACGGGTGAAGCATTGGGACACCAAATCTCAAAAATGAACCTCAAAATGAGCCGATGAGTTGCCCAACGCCCTCCCTTAAGCCGCAGAACTGACGTACTTCAGCATCGTCCCCTGATGCCCAATAATGAAGCCTTTCTCGCCACCAAAGAACTTAATTTTGTATAGGTTTGACGGCAAATCTTCAACGAACCGATCTTTCTCCCAGGTTTTGCCGCCATCCTGACTCAGCATCAAATTGCCACTACCGCCTGCGACCCACACTTCATCCGGAGTCCGATACGCCAGATCTAATAATCCCCAACTTGTCGCAAATTCTGGGTTGATCACATCGCTCCAGGCTTCTGAATCCTGGGCATCCGTAAATTGGATTTGTCCGCCACGAGCCAGGAGCCAGAGCCGTCCATCGGCGGTAAAGCCCATGTTCTGCAATCGCCGCGAACTGGTGCGGTTGTGAGGTTCCCAGGCAGCTTCTCCGGGCTTCCAGGTGGAGTAGAAGTTCCCGCGTGCTGAAACTGCCACGTATTCCCCCTCTGGAGAACGGGAGATGTTACGAACAACCCCAACCGCTTCTTCCACCATTGCTTTCCAGGTTTTGCCGCCATCGGCTGTGCGATAAATTGCCCCAACGTTGGTTGTCATCTCTGCGGATTGAGTACCGAGAGCTTCGACGGTGTTTGGCGCACCGGGCAACTTCTCGCTCAAAGGAATCCGCGACCAGGATTTGCCTTCATCGTTTGTATGTAGCAAGATCGAGGGTTGTCCGACAATCCACCCCTCTTTGCCGTTGAAGCTAATCGATGTAAAGCGGTAGGGTTGATCCAGTTCCAGGGTGCGTTCTTCCCAGGTTTCGCCGTCATCATTCGTTTCAAACAGAGAGGCATTTGCCCCAACTACCCAACCGTGCGGCGATCGCTCATCGACAAAAGCAATGTCTAGCAAGTTCGCATCCGTTGGAACAGTGACCACTTGCCAGGGGTTAAAACTGGTGGACGGCAAATAGCCACCTCCACAACCAACGCACAGGACAGCGATCGCAACCAGTCCCAAAAATTTCTGCAAAAAATGTGTGGCTATACGCATCTCTTCAAACTCTCAATCGTGAACCAATTGTGTCTCGGACGGAAAAAGTCTAAGCCTGGGGTGTTCCTGTTTTTTATTGCAGTCCATAAAGACTCATAAAGAATAGGAATACCAGAATTAAACCGCCAAAAATTAAAATATTTTTCTGTCCTGGAGTCAGGGTATTAACTCCTAGACCATAGCCCAAGTTCTCTTTGAACCCAGAAGGTAATCCCTTGGTGCCAATGTTGCTAAACCGTGAGGTTCTGGCACCACAAACTGGACAACGCCAATCCTCAGGAAGTTCAACAAACGGCGTTCCAGGGGGAATCTGACGCTTATCGTCTCCTTTGGTTGGCTCATAAATATATCCACAGGCTTGGCACTCGTGGCGATCTAACGTAGTCAGATCGTTCGTTTCAGTACTATCAGTACTCATCGTAGTTGGAAGCTCCGTCTGAAGAATTATCAGCAAATTCTGAAAACTCTATGAACTTATGATACGACTGAGCGGACTTTGTTGCTAGTTTATGAGAACGATCGCCTCCCCAAAAAGGCATAAAACTTTTAACAAGAAAATCCTAGGGTGTGTTTTAAAACCTTCTAGTCATCTCAGTGCTGAGTGGAGATCCCCCTAAATCCCCCTTCAAAAGGGGGACTTTGAACGGTTCGGCTCCCTCCTTTTTAAGGAGGGTTGGGGAGGATCAAAGGGTTTTAAAAC
>JANRIN010000227.1:0-42442 GCA_033764965.1 Leptolyngbyaceae cyanobacterium bins.302
AGAAAAGAGTTTACCTTTCGACTTCGCTCAAGGTGCAAGCTGGTTGAGCGGAGTCGAAGCCAGCAGGTAGATTGTTTGCCAGAAATCTCCTAAGGATTGAGGATTAACTAACCTGGAATCTCTCGGTACGGGCGCATGGCTGTGCGCCCCCTACAGCAGATCTAACTTTTACAGATTATTTCGTCCAAGATCCTAAGGATAGCGAATTAAATAAGATCGAAATATTCTTGTACGGGCGAACCGTCGTTCGCCCCAACCGACTACCGGCTTTTTAATCTGGTTTAATTCTCATTCCTAATCCTAAGAGAAGTGCAGGATCTTGTGCCTCTCGCAGTTTGCTTGATCCAAGCATAGATAGGATTTTTGGAGAGACGCGGGTTACTGCGTCTCTTTTTTATGTTGCAGCCTTTTATTTCACAGCTTTTTTCACAATCAACTATGCTACGGCGGCGGGCTGCCGTTCGCTAACTAAAACTCCCGGCTCCCGCTGAATTGGCACAATGTTGAGAATATCAAGCTGGGAGCAGTACTTTAGATCGTCGTAGCATTCTAGTCGCAGCAACCGTTTACCGTGACTGGCGTGGTGAAATAGTTCCAGCAGACGATGGTGCCACTGTTGATAGAGGCTGACGGCTCCAACGACTTCATCGTTGCCAGCCAGATCTCCCAGGGCACATCCTAGCTTGGTTTGAAGGCTATGCACGATCGCGCCCGCACAGACCGTATCCTCCAGCGCAAAACTCCCTTCCCACCCAGAACCCACAATCCAGACTGTTTCTGGGTTGTGCTTGAGGACGTAGTCCACCACAGCTTGGCGATTAATTAGGGCAGCAGCAAGCACAATGGGCGCAGCTTGAACACATTGCAAGGCGCGAGTGCCGTTGGTAGTACTGATAAACAGACGACGCTCTTTGACCAGATCGGGGGTACACGCCAGAGGAGAGTTACCAAAGTCAAAGCCATCGACTTGAGAACCACCCCGTTCTCCAGCCCGAATCCGTTTATTGGGATCCCAGTGTTCGCTGACCTGAATCAGTTGGTCGAGGTCGCTGAAGACCTGAACCGCTTCGGCTCCCGCAGCTAGAGCAGTCACCATTGTGCTGGTTGCCCTGAGAACATCGATAGCGATCGCGCAGTCCGCGATCGCGGTTTTAGGCGTGAGTTCAGGCGTATGAAAAATTGACAGCTTCATAAATTTGGGAAAGGTCGCAATATAGGGTCAATTAACTGTGCTGGCTCGATAACACTAGAGTGCCCACAGAAATCAGCGGGGTAGTAACATTGCTCTCGTTGAGAACATGACCGATGATCAGTGAGAGCCTTTAGCGATTTAAGAATGTGGTTCACAGAGCTTAAGCGGAAATGGACTCTGCTGACCTATAAGGATTTGTACAAATCTTCATAAGTTTTTCTGAGTAATCCATCGTTTGTGATTGCTTCCCTTCCTATTCCTTCCTACAATAAACCAATCTTGAGCCAAACACAGACTATATTTCCTGCATGGAGGCGCTATGTCTTACCGTCCAATCATTTTGGGTATTGTTGGAGATAGTGCCGCAGGGAAAACAACCCTTACCAAAGGGATTGCCCAGATCTTGGGACCAGAGAACGTAACCGTTATCTGTACGGATGATTACCACCGCTACGATCGCAAGCAACGAGCAGAGCTAGGAATCACCGCTTTGCATCCAGACTGCAACTATCTCGACATCATGCAGCAGCATCTCGCCCTGTTGCGAACCGGACAGCCCATCCTCAAACCCATCTACAGCCACAAAACGGGCACTTTTGAAGCTCCAGAATATATCAAGCCCAACAAGTTTGTGATCGTCGAAGGGCTGCTAGGTTACTCTACCAGAGGGGCGCGGGACAGTTACGATGTCAAGGTTTACCTGGCACCCCCGGAAGATTTGCGGACCCGATGGAAAGTGAAGCGGGATACTCAAAAGCGAGGTTACACCGAAGAACAGGTTTTAGCCGAGATGCAAAAGCGAGAACCCGATTCCGAGAATTTTATTCGCCCGCAGCGACAATGGGCAGATGTGGTCGTCACTTTTTATCCTCCCAAGGAAACCCCCGATGAGGGGAATGGTCATCTAAATGTCCGGTTGGTGCTGCGACCAAATCTCCCCCATCCCGATCTTTCCCAGGTTGTCACTTGCGATACAAATTCCTACTCTAAAGCTGCGATTCGTCTGGGTCTCGATCGCGATATGAGCAAACCAGTAGATGTCCTGGAAGTCGATGGACACGCCACTGAAGATCAGGTGATGGAATTAGAACATTTTCTGTGTGGAGACATTCCGAATTTGCTGGCGATGTGCAGTCGCGAGATGAATCCAGAATTGGGCAGAGTTGTGGGGACCACGGGTGAATCTTTACAGAGCTATCCCCTGGCAATCACCCAACTGCTGATTACTTACCATATGGTGAAAGCAACCCATCATCAGTAAATGTTATCTGTCAACGGAGAGGGCGGGATTCGAACCCGCGGATTGTCGCCAATCTCTCGATTTCAAGTCGAGTGCATTCGACCACTCTGCCACCTCTCCCGGTGTTTTCACTAATCACTTCTCTGATTTTACAGGTAAATTCTTCAGGTTCTCACGATTCTCCCGATCGATGCACGGTGGGGTTGATGCTAATGGAATTAGCGCGATCGCTCATGTTCAAAGTGCGATCGTTCCTGCTCTGAGTAACACGTCTCTGACTCAAAGTGCGATCGTTCCCGCTTTAAGCCACACACGTCTGACTCAAAGTGCTGTCGCTCGTGTTCAAAGTGCGATCGTTCCGATTCTGAATTGAAAGTTTTGAGTTTAAAGGGCGATCGTTCGTGTTCAGAAATCAAAGTTTCAGGTTCAAGGCGCGATCGTTCGTGTTCAGAAGTCGAAGTTTTAGGTTCAACGGGCGATCGTTTGGGATGGGAGCGACGGTTTATGCTGGAGGGGTAGATTTCGTCTCGGTTTATGCTGGAGTTGAGAAACTTAGATGGATAGTCAGTTAATTAACCTGATGTGCGAAGTTGAACTGCAATCGGGTGAGCCGATCACTATCCCAGAAGCTTTAGCGGAGCAAGTTGGGGCGGGACGATCGAGGATCAAAATTGAGGCAATTCCAGAGAGTAGCGGCAGCGCGATTCGTTCCTATGATGCCTTTCTGAACGGCTACTCACCTGAAGACGAAGGGCTTTACGATGACAATGATTTAAGGTGGAGCATGAGGAGGGGTGATTGTCGAAGAAGAAATTTCGGAAATCGGTTGAGAGCATTCAACGACAAATTGAGATCCATCAAGAAAAGATCATTAATGAGCAACAGAAGCTTGTCCCGGATGAGAACTTGATTGTTTATTGGCAGAAAGAAATTTTAGGATTAGAAAAAAGTTTGGCGAGAGCAGAAAAGCGATTGAGGCGAGGAAAATGATCTCCAGCATTCAGCAACCCCTAAAAGTGAATCCAACCTTATCAACCCTTCTATCAGAGTTGGGTGAAGAATGCGAGAAAGTTGTGTTTCTACTCAGCCAACTAAAACTTGCGAACTTAACTGATGACCAAAAGGGAGACATTCTGGCTGAACTTACGGGTTCTATCTGTCATCTCCATGTCCATACTGAGCAATTACCAGAGCTGATTGAAGATGAAATCCTTGCCCTACCAGATGAGCCTGATCATGATGTGAAGATGGGGCAAGGTTGAATGGGGTTTTATATTGCTAAACGGTTGCTCGGCTTGTTACCTGTGTTGTTGGGAATTACCTTGTTGGTGTTTGGCTTTTTGCATCTAATTCCGGGTGATCCAGCCGTGGTGCTATTAGGCGAACGGGCGACTCCCGACCAGGTTGCAGCCTTGAGAACGCAACTGGGGTTAGACAAACCCTTGATTGTACAATATTTGACCTTTCTAGGAAACTTGGTGCAACTCAAGCTAGGCACCAGTATCATCAGCGGGATTCCGATCGCCGATGAGTTGAGAGTGCGCTGTCCGGCAACCTTTGAACTGACGATCGCAGCGATGCTGGTGGCGATCGTCCTGGGAATCCCCGCTGGCATCGTTGCCGCCGTGCATAAAAATAGCTGGCTCGATAACTTCGCGATGACAGGTTCTTTACTCGGCGTGTCGCTGCCGGTTTACTGGTTGGGGTTGTTGTTAATCTATCTGTTTGCCGTCAATCTCCAATGGCTGCCCGCCAGTGGACGCATCAGCGTAGACGCAGGACTCACCTTTCAGCCCATCACTGGCTTTTATGTTTTAGATGCCATCCTGCAACTGAATGGCAAAGCCCTGCTGGATATCCTGTCGCACCTCATACTTCCAGCACTGACGCTGGGCACAATTCCACTGGCGATTCTGGCACGGATTACCCGGAGTGCCCTGCTGGATGCCTTGAACCAGGATTACATCCGCACAGCCAGAGCCAAAGGAGTGTCGGAATTTTGGGTAATTTGCCAGCACGCTTTCAAAAATGCCCTGCTCCCGGTTAGCACGATCACAGGCTTACAATTTGGCACCCTGTTGGGTGGAGCCATCCTGACTGAAACTATTTTTGCCTGGTCAGGACTGGGTTCCTGGATTTATCAAGGGATTCTGGAACGAGATTATCCAGTGGTGCAGGGAGGGGTGGTGTTTGTGGCGATCGCCTTTGTGCTGATCAACCTCCTGGTAGATCTCTCCTATGTCTTCATCGATCCGCGCGTCCAGTACAAATGAGGAAGGAGTTTGAATTATCTCTTCATCATTCCTACTGTCGTTGGGCAATGACTGCATAGAACGGATCGCCGCCTCCCATTCCCAGCCATTGCAGCATCGGCGGAGTTTGGGCTTGACGGGCAATCACGATCGGTTCCGTAAAGCCCGGAATGGCACGAAAGTAATTTTGCACTAACTCGACTCGGCTGGCTTCGGAACCATCCCGCCAAGCCGCGATCGCCTTTTGGAAAAACATTCGATTGGAAAAACTGATGATTGCCACCCCACCAGGCTTTAATACTCGATGGATTTCCGAGAAGGTCGCCTCTGGATACTGGATGTATTGTACCGACACCGTGTTCAGCACCGCATCAAAGCTTTGATCTTCCAAAGGAAACTTGGGATTCTCATTCAAATTCTGCACAAAGTAGTGATTCAAGCGAGGATTACGCGCTAATTCCGCCTCGTTCAATCCGTGACCTTCAACGTGAGCAAATTCCATCTCCTCTGGTAAATGGGACACCCAGCTACTCATCATGTCAAAAATGTGGGTATGGGGCTGAAGTCGCTCTCGATATAAATCCGTGAGTTGTTGAATAAATCCCTCATCCACATGAGTCACAAAGCGAGGAGACTCATAAAACAGGGAATCGCTGGAAGGGTCAAGTTTTTCGCGTTGAGCGGGATTCAAAATAATCATGGAAGGTAGAAAATAGGGGCGATCGTTGAACTAAATCTATTAAGTTATGTTAACAATTCTGCTCGACTTGCTCCTCCTCCTGGGTTGCTGAATTGGACAATAGATTAGGAAAAGTTAGAAAAAGGGTGCACACCTATTACTAAAGTTTGATCCCCAAACCTCAATTCTTGTGTCCTCAGACCCTTGCCAAGAGTGCCATACAGTCTCACACTATTGGTGGGAGCAAGGCAGAGGGGAGGACATTTGTGAAGCGCGTATTATCAGTTATCTTAGGTGGCGGAGCCGGCACTCGGCTGTATCCGCTAACCAAACTTCGGGCAAAGCCAGCCGTACCGCTGGCAAGCAAGTACCGCCTCATCGATATTCCGGTGAGCAACTGCATCAATTCAGAACTGTTCAAAATCTATGTTCTGACTCAGTTCAACTCGGCATCGCTGAATCGTCACCTTTCTCGCAGCTACAATTTTTCAGGCTTCAGTGAAGGGTTTGTTGAGGTCTTAGCTGCTCAACAAACTCCAGAGAATCCCAACTGGTTCCAGGGCACAGCCGATGCAGTACGTCAGTACAACTGGCTATTTAACGAGTGGGACGTAGACGAATACTTGATTTTGTCTGGCGACCATCTCTATCGCATGGACTATCGAGAGTTTATCAATCGCCATCGAGAAACCAATGCAGATATCACCATTTCAGTGGTGCCAATGGATGAACGGCGGGCTTCTGACTTCGGCTTGATGAAAATTGATGAATCGGGTCGGGTAATTAGCTTCAGCGAAAAGCCCAAAGGAGATGCCTTGAAAGCAATGGCAGTAGACACCACCGTCTTGGGGCTGGACGAAGAGGGCGCTAAACAATCTCCCTACATTGCTTCGATGGGAATCTATGTCTTTAAGCGAGATGTGTTGTTGAAACTGCTCAAAGAATCTCCTGAAAGTACTGACTTTGGCAAGGAGATTATTCCCGCGTCGGCGAAAGACTACAATGTTCAGGCTTATTTGTTTAAGGGCTACTGGGAAGACATCGGAACGATCGAAGCTTTTTATGAAGCCAACATGGCGCTAACTCAACAACCCCATCCCCCTTTCAGCTTCTACGACGAACAAGCCCCGATCTACACCCGCCCCCGTTATCTCCCCCCCACTAAAATGCTGGATTGTGTCGTCAAGGAGTCCATCATTGCCGAAGGGTGTATTTTGAAAGAATGCTCGATCGTGCATTCGCTGTTGGGGGTGCGAACTCGAATTGAAGCGGGGTGCGTGATTGAAGATACGATGCTGATGGGAGCAGACTATTTTCAACCCTTGGCAGAGCGCAGTTCAGGAGCGGGATGTATTGATAACGTTCCCGCGTTGGGAATCGGGCAGGATACCACCATTCGCCGCGCCATTATCGATAAAAATGCTCGGATTGGTTGCAATGTTCAGATCATTAATAAAGACAATGTGCAAGAAGCTGAACGGGAAAACCTCGGTTTCTACATCCGTAGCGGCATCGTGGTTGTGCTCAAAGGGGCAACTATTCCCGATGGAACTATCATTTGAGGAATGCCGCATTTAATTCTGCTGATTGGGTTGCCAGGGAGTGGAAAATCTACCCTGGCAAAAAAGCTAATAGATGATTGCCCGGAGCGCAGGTTGATTTCAACTGATGCCATCCGGGCAACGTTGTTTGGGGAGGAAAGTGTTCAAGGCGACTGGTTGTTGATATGGCGGGAAGTGGGGCGGCAGCTTCGAGAATCAGTGCAGCAAATCCAGCAAGGAACCGTCAAAGAGGTAGTTTATGACGCAACCAATGTAGTTCGGAAACAACGCCGTCAAGCGATCGCCCTGGCACGGGAATCAGGTTTCACTCACATCACTGGTATCTGGTTGAATACCCCAATTTGGTTATGTGTGCAGCGGAATCAGCAACGCGATCGTCAGGTTCCCAAAGATGTTATCTACCGCATGAATCGCCGTCTCTGGGGGGCAACCCCTGCTACGCAGGAAGGATTTAACGAACTGGTCGTGATTCATGCCCATCCTTAACCCAAAAATGTGGTGAGAATCAACTAAAAATCTTATGCAATTTTGGCTTATATAACCCTATTAAATTACAAACTCACTGCAATTTAGGAGCATCCAATCTAATTCTAAACTTAATTCAGTTTGATTTAATCATCTGATCTTTAAGCAATACTGAATCGATCAACTAACAACTACAGGTAGCTTCAATACAAAAGTTGTTTGATTATTACTGCTTTCTACTTGAATTCTGCCGCGTAAACGCTCAACCAACTTTTTAACCAGAGCTAAACCAAGTCCAGTTCCACCATGTTTCCAGGGATCATTGTTAGGAATGCGGTAGAACTTATCAAAGATACGATCGCGTTCAGCAGATGTAATTTCAATCCCTGAATTGCAAACTTTCAGCAACCAGTTCTCTGCTGTTACATCACCAGTCAGCGTGATAGTTTCTCCAGCAGGAGTATACTTGCAAGCGTTGTTGAGCAGTTCCGTTAATGCCCGCCCCAGGTAGGACAAATCAGTTGTTAGCAAAGGTAAATTAGGCGCTAAATGGATTTGGAAGTTTTGAAGTTGATGCTTGGCTCGTTCGATAAAAGGCTCGACCAAACTCAGAATCCAGGTATCCAGTGGAATGGAAGTAAGCACTAATGGTTCTGTCTCTGAATCCAGTCGAGTTAAATCTAGCAAATTGTTGATGAGTTGAATCTCTTGCTGGCTTTCGTGCTGCAAAATCTTGAAATATCGACTCACATCTGGATCAGCATTAAATGCTCCCACTCGCTGTAGGACGAGCTCCAACATATGAATCGATAATTTGATATTAGACATTGGCGTGCGGAGTTCATGGGAAACTGTGCTGAGAAAGTCGTCTTTCAGGCGATTAAGTTTCTCCAATTCTTCCACCTGAGCTTGAGCAGCCTGGTAGAGCCGAGCTTGGCGCAGGGCGATCGCACACTGATTTGCCACTTGCCGCACCAACCGCACTTCTAAATCGTTGAAACAGCGATCGCCGCGATGGGATAACCATAAATTACCAATCACACCCTGGTCATCCATGATTGGGTACGTCAAGATAGTATTGTGTTTCTCCTCTTTTGTGTTGCCAGCCGCATCGATCGTGTCGGGTTGCTGATCAAATTCGCGCACACAAAGCTGAAGACAGTGCCCCTGGAGCAATTGAGCCTTAATATCAGGGGAGTCTATGAGTTGCGAAATTTTTTCTCGAATCGGTGATCCCAGGCAAGCTTCAGGCTCCGCTAATAGGTTTCTTTGCTCGGCATCATTGAGTGCCGTGTCGCAGCAATCTAACTTCAGCAAGTGAGTTAATTCTGCAACTGCTATTTGCATAATTTGGCTTTCATCCAGGCTATCTCGCACCTTGTCTGTAATACGTTTCAGGGCAGACTCCAATTCAAGGGCTTGTTGTAGTTCAGCAGTCCGTTGTTCCAGTTGCTCGTTCGCAAAGCGCAAACTTTGTTCGGCATACTGCCGTTCAACAATTTCTTTTTGCAAGGCTCGATTAATTGCCTCCAACTGCTCTGGCGTTCGCAATGACATGAATTTAGGTAGTAGCTCCACCAGTTGCAGTGCCGTGTAGCAAGACACAAGAGCCGTGGTTGCTTTCTCAAAGCCTGTTAGCCAGTAGGCTGGGTGCCAGAGCGTCCAAACATCCAACAAATGTCCTGTACCGCACAAAATAATAAATGCACTAAATAGAATAAATACTTTAAGAAACGGAACATCACTTCGCTTACAGATAAAATAAATCAGCATTGCTGGAATTGAAAAGTATGCGATCGCAATCAACAAATCACTCACTAAATGCAACTCAACCAACGGAGTTTGCCACAAGTAGCAGTGACCGTGAGGAATATATTGCTCAGATGACAAAAAGCTTCCTAATCTTTCCCACATAGTTTTACCCAGATCCCACTGGATAGGTAGATAAGTGACACGATCTCTATGATTCCCATTTTTAATCAAATTATTGTTGGTATTAATGTGAAAAGAAGTATCTATGAAACCGTTAATTGATTTATTAGACAAAAAGAAATTAGTGTTTTGACAATGGTCAAAGTTTTTGCTTGGCGTAAGTAGAGATTTGGAATTGATGAAGCGAACATCCAATGCCCCAAATGCAACGTCCTACAATTTCATGGCTACTCCACTATTGCTGCCAGGGGTTGAGTAAACTTACATCAGTTGTTAAGTAGAATTGGCAACTTGGGTCAATCCTAAATAGGAAGTTTTCTTAAAAGGATAGGTGGGATCTCATCTCAGAAAGGTTGATTGCACTGGGGAACTCATCATGAGATCGCGATCGCCTCTGCTAAAGTGCGATCGTATCCCTGCCAACGATCCTCTCCTAAAAGCTGATCGCAGGGAGTTTGTAGCATTTCCGGTCTGCTACTCCCTCGCTCCCTATCTCATTTTACAGAGCAGAAGATTTGGCATAGAGATTTTTAGGGTTTGTGCCAGTTGCAATCTATTCGCATTAGTCCTATAGTACCCTCATCTCACTTAATGAGAATACTTGTCACTTGTTGAGCTGCCTTTCTAGCCGCTGGCGCTGGTGGGCTTATGCTGTGTGCCGTAGGAAAAAAGTATGCAGAAGCTTGGTGAAATTGTAATAACAGCAGGGATCGTAGGAATTCCTCTTTTGCTGTTTTCCATTGTTGCGATCGCCCTGATTGTTGAGCGGAGTGTGTTCTGGTATCGGGTGATGCGTCGCCAGGATCAGGTCATCAAAACAGCGTTAGACCTATATCGAGATGAACCCGAACTGGCGATCGAAAAGCTGAAACGCAATCTGGATCTGCCCATCGTCCGCATTTTCCTAGAAGCAATGACGCTCGAAGATGGGGAGCCGGAAGAGTTTGCGCTGGCGATCGACGGAGCAACCCAGGCAGAGATTCCGGTTCTCAAACGGTTTAACAACGTTTTTGACACGATCGTCACGATCGCGCCATTGTTGGGTTTGCTAGGAACCGTTCTAGGGTTGATCCAATCTTTCGGATCGTTAAATTTAGGGGATGTGGGCGGCACAAAAACCGCCGGAGTCACCGCTGGGATCAGCGAAGCTTTGGTATCAACAGCCTTTGGGTTGGTTGTGGCATTGTTCACATTGCTTTTCGCCAACACATTTCGAGGGTTTTACCTGCGACAACTGGCTCTGATTCAAGAACGCTCTGCTCAGTTGGAACTTTTGCATCGGCGGCATTTGAAACAAAACAAGGAGGTGATTTATGCGACGACGCAAAGTCGATGAACCGGATATTCCTCCCCAAATCAACATCGTGCCCATGATTGATGTAATCTTTGCAATTCTAACCTTTTTCATTATGTCCACGTTGTTTTTAGGACGGTTTGAGGGGTTAGCAGTGAACTTACCCAAAGCCAAGTCTTCCAAGCCGCAAAAAGTGGTGCGGGCAACAGTCACGTTAGACCAGAAGGGTAATCTTTACCTGAACAAAACCTTGTTGCAAGTGAATGATTTACCCAATTCTGTACGGCGATTGAGCCAGCCAGGGCAAGATTTGGTGGTTGTGCTGAATGCAGATGGTTCTGTGACTCACGATCGCGTGGTGACGGTGATGGATCAAATTCGGCAGGTGGAAGGGGCAAAATTGGCGATCGCAACCCAGCGGCGTTAGGGAGGTCACCATGAATTCACTTGAACTCGTTACCCAACAGCGCCAAAAAGAGCAAAAGTTCCTCAAAATTTTCCTGATCAGTAGTTTGCTTGGTTCTTTAGTGTTCCATGTCGGAGCCATGACCTTAAAGGTGGGAAACTTTTGGAGCAGCGTGCCTCCATTGGCAGAAGAAGCAGATGAAATTGAAGTGACGGTGACGGAAGCGGATGTGCCAGAGGAGTCAGTCAAAGAAGAACTGCTAACAGAGACTCCCCCAGAACCGGAACCGCCCCAAGAGCTTGCCTTTGCACCAGATATTTCGCCGCCACCCATTCCCCTTGCTCCTGAAAGTCAGGCTCCGTTGACACCAGGAGAAGATGCTCCCAGCAAAGAGTCATCTTCTCCCAGCAATGATCCGGTTAGCCCCATGACCAACTCCGCTGGAGATACCCCGACAACCGGAAGCGCGATCGGTCCAATCACGAGTCCGAATGGGCAAGGCAGCGGGTTTGGTAATGCTAGCCGACCCACAGGGTTTGTGCCGGGTGGTAGACCGGATGGCAGTCCGGAGGGCAAACCAGGTGGTAGTCCAGATGGTAAACCAGGTGGCAAACCAGGTGGGGAAGGCTCAACGGCTGTGCGGACTGCTCCCCCAACTCCAGTTCAAGTGAAGCCACAGCAACCGGTGTGCGTTAGTTGTCCCAAACCCAAGTACCAGGGCAAAGAAGCCAGCCCACGGGTGGAGATGAACATTCGACCCGATGGCAGTGTGGAGGTGCGGTTGCGAAAAACGAGCGGCAATCCAGACCTCGATCGCGCCACGCTGGAAACCATGAGCAAATGGCGCTTCGATCCCAAAACAGTGCCTCAGGAGGGCGTTCGCAAACGAGTGCGCGTTACCTATGAGGAAGAGGGGTCTAACTTCCAGCGGCAAAACGAAACCCGCAGACAGCAGGAAGCGACGCAGCGCCAGGAACGCGATCGCCAGCGCCTTGCTGAAGAAGAACGCAAACAGGCAGAAGAACGCAACCGAGTTCCCACTGCCACCACCACCGAATCCTCCCCGCAATCTTCCCCTGTCGCTCCCAGGGGAAGTGCTGAAAAGCCCGCTCCTGCTCCTGCTGGGATAATCCCCACCGCTGAACCCCCTCCTGTTCCCGTGTATGAACCCCCGCCAGCACCCGTGTATGAACCCCCACCAGAGCCAACCTATGAACCGCCTCCCGAACCTGTTTACGAGGCACCACCCGTAGAAGCCGCTCCACCAGAAACTGACAATTCAGGGGGTTAATTTGTCAGGAACAGTTTTTTGTGTGGGAGACACACTCCGGATGGCAGCAGTGCTATTTACAAAATACAACTCCCACACGTTCCTCTTCCCGTTTGTAAGTCCCGTGTAATGCAGTAGTAAAAAAAGGGCAAGCGCCAACTTGCCCTCGACTTATCGACATTCATCGACATTCATCAGTATGAAACTGAATACAGTTCTATTCAACAGTGCCACTCTGGCATTTGTTGGTCTCCCTGTCATGACGATCGCCGCTATTCCAGCGATCGCCGAGTCAAACATTTCTCATCTCAAAGACTACGCGCTGCTTCGCAGATACCACAAGGGGCGACCTGCCACCACCTTAAAAGAGTGGAGAGCGCAGGTTGAAGCGGCGATCGTGCGGGTAACAAATGTGAAGGTCGATCGTACCGATGATGGACTCGACATCACCCTGGAAACCGACGGCAAACCCCTAACCATTGATGCCAGCAAATTTAAAGCCGAAGGCAATGCTCTGATTGCCGACATTCCTAACACTGTGCTGGCGCTGCCTGAGAGCAAATCCTTTGAAGCCCTAAATCCCACGACAGACATTGCAACGATTCGCATCACTCAACAGGATGCCAACCAGATTCGTATTAGCGTCATCGGAACTCAAGCAGTCCCCAAGACAGAAATTACCCTGAAAGCTAACGGGTTAGCGTATAGCCTCGCTCCTGATGCAGACGATCCGGAGGAAGAAGTGATCGTCACTGGCGCAGGCTTGGGTCGCTACAGTGCCCCCAATGCCAGCACTGCCACCCGCACGAATACCCCTATCCTGGATGTACCGCAGTCGATTCAAGTGATTCCGCGTAAGGTGCTGGAAGACCAGAACGCCGTGGAACTGCGAGATGTGGCAAAAAATGTGAGTGGTGTAGCGTTGGAAAGTTCTGCCTTTACTTCATTTCCCACCCAGTTTAGAAGTCGTGGTTTTTTGCTCAGTCCGAACAATGGCAATGTGTTCATTAACGGCATTCGGAATCGGGTGCGATTTCAGAATGACTTAGCGAATGTAGAGCAAGTTGAATTTCTCAAAGGTCCCGCTTCCGTCCTATATGGGCAGTCTGAACCGGGCGGTATCATCAATTACGTTACCAAAAACCCATTAGAAGACCCATTTTATGGAGCCCAATTAACATTAGGGAATTACAGCCATTATCGAGCCGCGATCGATTTCACTGGTTCAATCAACGACGAAAAAACGGTACTGTATCGGTTGAATACAGCCTATTTAAACACAGGTAGTTTTGTTGATTTTATCGACATTGAACGGGCATTTGTTGCTCCCACCATCAGTTTTCAAATTAGTGACAAAACTTCTCTAATTCTTGAGAGTGAACATCAAAGTAACTCAGTTCCAGATTATGACGGTATTCCGGCTGTCGGGTCTGTCCTTCCCAACCCCAACGGCAGAATTCCTCGATCGCGTAATATCGATGACCCGCTGTTAAAGCGACAGAATTACTACAGTACAATGGCTGGGTATCGCTTCCAGCATGAATTTAGCGAAAACTGGAAACTGCGAAATGCCTTCCGCATCGAGCTTTGGCGTACGGATGAAGGCATTGTTTCACCTGTGCTGTTGCCTGACAACCGTACCATTAGCCGTACTGCATTTTTAGGTCAAAGTTTTGCCAGATATTACACTGTACAAACGGATCTAGTGGGCACAATTAAAACGGGAAACATCAAGCAAGATTTGCTGTTTGGCGTGGAGTGGTTTCACGGGTCACAAAGTGTGTATCGGACTACCGCTCGACTGCCAAACCTGAATCTATTTAATCCGGTTTATCAGCGTCCTGATATTCCGTTTAGAACGGTAGCGATCGACCAATTTAGCCGCGAAGCCTTTGTGGGTATCTATGCTCAAGATTTGATTTCTTTTGGTGAACAGTTCAAAGTTCTACTCGGTGGACGATTTGATATTTCCTTACAGTCGCTGCAGAATGATGTGTTGCGTCGCACGTTTGAGTCGGATGACACGGCATTTAGTCCGCGAGTGGGATTGGTGTATCAGCCGATCAAAGAAGTGTCACTGTATGCCGGATGGACGCGATCGTTTATTCCTGTGAGTGCTGCCAGCCTCAGTGCTAGTGGTTCCACTTTTGAACCCAGTACTGGGGAACAGTTTGAAGTGGGAGTAAAAACAGAACTGTTTAATCGTAAACTCACGTCTACCTTAGCGGCATATCAAATCAAGCGGAAAAACATTCTCGTTCCTGATCCAGCCAATCCTGTGTTCAACATTCAAATTGGCGAGCAGGAAAGTAAAGGAATTGAATTTGATCTGGGGGGCGAAGTGTTGCCAGGATTGAATCTGATTGCAACTTATGCTTTCACAGATTCCGAATTCACGAAAGACTCTCGACCCGCCTTTCGCGGCACTACACCCAATAATGTTCCCCGACATAGTGCCAGCCTTTGGGCAAATTATGAATTTCAAACCAATGCTTTGAAAGGATTCGGCATTGGTGTGGGAGTATTTTTTGTGGGCGATCGCTTTGGTGATTTAGCCAATACCTTTGAGCTACCCAGTTATGTTCGCACTGACTTAGCACTGTACTACCGTCAGAAAAAATGGCACGTGGGATTAAATATCAAAAACTTGTTCAATGTTGATTTCTTTGAAGCTGCCCGCGATCGAAATGCCGTCTTCCCCGGAGAACCGATCACTGTGCAAGGAACTGTCTCTGTCAACTTCTGATGGCTCTCCATCTTTCTAAACAAAAGGGAGTGTATGTTTCTTCTCATCTCTTTGCATATACTAATTCGAAAGGATGCGCTAAAAGATGTCTCGGTTAATTTGTTCCCTATTTTTGATTAATGCTGTTGTGTATTTTGGAACTCAATTGGTTTCAGCCCAAACTGTGATTCCGTCTAATCAAGAGGCACCTCGAATTCGAGCAATGAATCGTCCTGCCAAAACGATGAAAGAGTGGATGGCACAAACAGAATCAACTCCCACGCCCGCGCTCGTTCAGGTGACAAATGTGAAGGTCGATCGCAGCGATGATGGACTTGACATCACGCTGGAAACCGACGGCAAACCCCTCGCGATCGATGCCAGCAAATTCCGTGCCGACGGCAATGTCCTGATTGCGGATATTCCAAATACAGTGCTGGCGCTGCCTGAGGGCAAACCGTTTGAAGCCACAAATCCCACGACAGACATTACGACGATTCGCGTGACTCAACAGGATGCCAGCACGATTCGTGTTAGTGTCGTGGGAACTCAAGCACTGCCCACAACTGAGATCACGCTAAAAGCGAATGGACTGGCATATAGCCTGACTCCAGAAGCAGACGATCCAGAAGAAGAGGTGATCGTCACCGGAGCAGGGCAGACCGGCTATCGGGTGCCCAATGCCACAACTGGAACCCGCTTAGACATTCCTCTGTTAGATACTCCCGCTTCTATTGGTGTCATCACCAATGAATTAATCGAAGACAGGGCTGTTCGACGGGCGGAAGATCTAGCCCCGTATATTAGCGGAGTCACGGCTGGAGATGTGGCTCAAGGAGGAAACACAACTGACTTTACAATTCGTGGATTTAGCACCAGTAGTCAAACTTACTTGAATGGATTGCGAGATGGCACCCCGCGGCTTGTCCTGAGAGATTTTGCCAACATCGATCGCATTGAAGTTTTGAAGGGATTTTCATCACTACTCTATGGAACTGGAACACCGGGTGGAGTGGTGAACTACGTCACTAAAAAGCCTCAAGCCGATCCTGCTTATCGGATTTCCTTTGATGCAGGTAGTTTCAACTTTTATCGAGGTGAAGCTGATTTAACGGGTCCCTTAACAGAAGACAAAAATTTGCTTTATCGGCTAGTTCTGGCATTTCAAGGGGCAGAATCATTCGTCCCGAATGTTGAGGATAATCGTATTCTTGTCGCCCCATCATTAGTGATCAAAACAGGTGGGGGAGGAACTTTAACCCTTGAAGGTGAGTATTATCGACTCGATAAAGACTTTAACAGTGGTGCAAAGTTCTTTAATAATCAATTCTATTTCGATCGCAGCTACACCGATCCTCGAAATAGCAACGTCAATGATTTCTATCGAGTTTCCACCTATTTTGATCAACCCCTGGGTAACCAGTGGTCGCTTCATCTTAGCGGTCAGTACATTAATATCCAAAGGACTCTCAATCCCCTCTTCACAGCAATCACGTTTAGAGGCAATACGCTTGAACGTTTCTACCGCACCATCTTTGAAGAGTTCTATCAAGTGAATCTGCGGGGAGAGGTTCGCGGCAATTTCAATATTGGAGCATCAGAACATAAACTACTGGCAGGTATTGAGTACAACAAGTTTGATGTCGATCTGAAAGGATTAGCAGGTACGTTCTTTGGCAGTATCGATGTTGCCAATCCTACGTTTGATGTTGCGATTCCGTCAGGCATTCGTCCTGCTCCGTTTACGTTTATTGAAGATGATTGGGGTGTATACATTCAGGATTTTGTCAAGCTTGGACGGTTTCGTTTACTGGCAGGTCTCCGCTACGGGGAATTTGGTAGAGAGTTCAATAGTGTAGACGATCGAGGGGGGGATTTTATTTCTCCATCCGTTGGATTAGTGTATAGCATCACCGATTCTGCATCTGTCTATGCCAGCTTCAGCCAATCTACTCAACCCCAAGGTGGGCTACTGTCAGGAGGTGGGTTTGCTGATCCGAGAACAGCGACTCAATATGAAATTGGTGCCAAAGTTAATTTGTTGCGCGATCGCCTGAGTATTACAGCCGCACTCTATAACCTGACTCAAACAAACATTGCAGAAAGTGATCCCAGCAATCCCGGTTTCAACATCCTTGTTGGCGATATTCGGAGTCGAGGGTTTGAATTGGATATTGCTGGAAAAATCACTGATAACTTTAGCCTCATTACTGCTTACACCTTGCAGGACGCAGAAATCACAAAAAGCATCTTAGGAATTGAAGGTAATACGCCAATTAATACTCCACGACATAGCTTAGGGATTTATGGCAAGTACGAGTTTAAAGCTGGTGCTTTTAGCGGATTCAGCTTAGGTGCAGGAGTTGTTTATGTAAGTGAAAGAAAAGGTGACAACTCAAACACATTTGACCTACCCAGCTATATCAAAGTTGATTTAGGTGCTGCTTACAAAATCAATCGACTCACCTTTAGATTAGCAGTTGAAAACTTGTTCAATGAAAGATATGCACTGAGTTCACAAAATCGAGCAAATATCACTCAAGGTTCGCCCCTAGCTCTTACTGGATCAGTTTCAGTTGAATTTTGATTCCCCTAAATTCCCCTTAACAAAGGGAACTTTGAGCGATTTGGTTCCCTCCTTACCAAAGGGGCTAGGGGGTCTCCTCTTAACGATTACAAGTATTCCACTCTACCTCTCATTTCTTCAGGCATAGCAACTTCATAAAGGAGCATCAACATCCGAATGACATAGCCAATTGATTTTGCATCTTTTTGACAGTAAGCAATATCAGCATGGTCAGCTTCCTGACTATCGAGAATCAAAAAATTATCGTCATGAGTTACTCATATGCGGGATTGGGTTTTAGCAAAATCTAACTGCACGGTATCACTCTCTCCTAAGAGATCCACTGTCTGCGATGTCGTCGCATCAATGCCTGCTCGTCTTAATGCCAGGGCAATAGCCGGATCAACATTCTCATCCCAATGGAATCGAATTCGTTCAGGCATAATCTCTCATGCCTTTCAGTTTTTCTTGCAACAACGATGGATGCTGCGATCGCTCCGCTTTGGTAAATATCTCCGCCTGTGCTGTTCGTTGATCAATCTCTTCTTGATGGTCATAGTAAAACGCCATTGCCGCATGAACCACTGCCAGCGACTAATGACCCTCTCCATCTGCCATATTTTGGAGCCTGCACATGAACACTAAAAGACTGCGAGATATTCTATTTCCGCTGCATCGTTATGTTGGATTGGCGATCGGGCTACTCCTGATCATGGTTGGACTGACGGGCAGCCTGCTGGTCTTTCAACATGAGATCACAGATTTCTTGGTGGAGCAACAGTTTGGAAAAGTTGTTCCTGAAGGGCAGCCTGTCGCGATCGCCACGATTGTAGATGCGATCAGAGCTAAATTTGCTGATCAACCCGACCTCAAACTCCTGGGCATTAACACCTTGGCGGACTCTCATGGGCCCTATCGAGCTTTGTTAAGAGCGCCCAATGACCAACTGACGGAGGTATTTGTCAATCCTTATACCGGAGCGATCATGGGCGATCGTATTTGGAATCACACCCTAATTGGATTCACTTTTAGACTGCATTATCAACTATTAGCAGGGGAAGTTGGTCAAATTGTTGTAGGGATTGCAGCCTTGATGCTACTCATGCTTAGCCTGACTGGAATTGCTTTATGGTCAGGTTGGCGCAAGCTCATTTCTGGTTTCAAGATTAAGTGGGATGCTCATCCCAAGCGCACCAATTATGATGTTCACAAAGTTGCTGGAATTGTGACGGCAGTATTTCTGTCTATGATTGCATTCACAGGTTTTTGTTGGAATTTTTATGAGCAAACAACACCTCTGATTCATGCTGCCACGTTGACTCCAGTTCCGCCGCCGCCTGTTTCTACTCCCATTGCAGGCAAAGCTGCATTACCGTTGACTGAAGTTTTGCAAAAAGCAGATGCTGCCCTACCCGGAGCAACGACCACCTTTATTCGACTTCCACCAAATCCAGAGGGAACATTTCTGATTGGGAAGAAACAGCCCCAAGAAAACTCAGATCACTATGGCGATAGTCGAATTTATCTGGATCAATACACGGGTCAGGTGGTGCAACTGACCAATGGTTTGGAATTATCAAGAGCCGACAAAGTACTGAATGCTTTTGTCCCAATGCACTACGGCACCTTTTGGGGATTACCTTCTCGCATTCTCTATATCTTTGTGGGTTTATCACCCCTGATTTTATTTGTCACAGGTTTTGTCATGTGGTGGTATCGCAAACGCAAGAAAAAGAGCGATCGCGCCGAGCAGCCAACCCTTGCTCAATCCCGATAAATCCTTGTTTCACTGACTGCTTAACTGCTGCACAAAGGCTTGATGCTCTGGTGAATTCAACCCTTGCTGTAGCACCGCTAAAACCGTCGTCATTTCTCCCGCTAACAATGCAGGCACCGCTAACCACAAACCTGGAAATATCTGACTCCGGCTTATCCCTTGCTCATCGGGTTGTTGAGCCACATAATCATCAGCTTTCAGCACAAACCAATCCAGTTGATTATCTAAGGTTCGCCAGACAATATACTCCGGCACCTGATTCCGACGATAAGCACGTTTCTTATCATGCAAATCGATCGCCACACTACTCGCTGCCACTTCCACCACCAGTTCCGGCGCACCCTGAATGTAATCATCTGCGCCGATGGTGGCTTGTCTACCGGGCACCAGCAACACGGCATCTGGTTGGGGTTCATTCTCTAAATCCAATCGTACCGTTGGTTCTATGCCCAGAACTGCACCTGGAGTGAATGCCTGGTAAGTTCCCAACCAGGTTGTCAGCCATCCATGCGGTTGACCATGACTTTTAATTCGCAACGCCGCTGCCACATACACCACCCCTTCCACTAATTCGGCTTTTTTCAAATGCGGCATCGCCTCGTAGCGACGCTCAAACTCAAATCGGGAAAGGCGATCGCCATTTTCTAAGGGTGGAATAGATAGCCTGGATTCTGGAGTTGTCACCATAGATTTTCCTTGAGTCACACCCTCATTCTAAGCCTTCTTCATCAGCGCACGGCGCGATCCTGCCGACCCCGCTCCTCCCACTCAAGTGAGTGTTGATGCTAAACCCAAGACGTAATTGATTATGAAGTTCTACCCTGTTCATTCAGCCTGGTTAACAGCAATTCTATTCAGCCTGATTACGCAATCCGTTCAGGCACAAACTGCTCAACAGACCCAGGCATCTCGCTTGAGAGATTTGAATCGCCCTGTAACCACGGTTCAAGCATGGCTGGTGCAACTCCAGAAAACTAAGCAAGAAACCCAAACAGAATCATTGGTATTGGTTACAGGCGTAAAGCTCGATCGTACTGATGCTGGCTTGGAGATTGTGCTGGAAACCGATGGTAAACCTCTAACCATTGATGCCAGCAAATTTCGGGCTGAAGGGAAGTCCCTGATTGCTGATATTCCTAACACTGTGCTGGCGCTGCCTGAGGGCAAACCCTTTGAAGCAGCAAATCCTGCAACTGATGTTTCTACTATTCGCATCACTCAAGAGGATGCCAGCACGATTCGCATCAGCGTTGTGGGAACTAAAGCACCTCCCACCACCGAAATCACCCTGAAAGCGAACGGGCTTGCCTACAGCCTCAATGCCGAGGGTGAAGACGATGATGAATTGGTGGTGATTGGTGAACGTCAAACCCCTTACCGTGCTCCCAGTTCGGGCACTGCGACAGGAACCAATATTCCTATTTTGGAAACACCCTTCTCAATTCAAGTTATTCCCCAGGAGGTACTCCGCGATCAGCAAGTGACTCGGATTGAGGATGCAGTACGAAATGTGAGCGGGATTACCTCTACGGGGGATGCCGGCGGGCGGCGGGCTGAAATTACAATCCGTGGGTTTCAAACGGCTCCTATCTTGCAAGACGGATTTCGGCGGTATGGCAGCTTTCAAGTTATTCCGGAGCTTGCCAATTTGGAGCAAATTGAAGTGGTCAAAGGACCTGCCTCAATTCTGTTTGGCGAAATTCAGCCAGGGGGTGTGATTAACCTGGTATCGAAACAGCCGCTGTCGAAACCGTTTTACGAAACAGAATTACAACTAGGTAGCCGGGGCTTTGTCCGTCCACGATTTGATATTTCTGGTCCGTTGACTGCGGATGGTAGCATTCTCTATCGCTTAAATGGTGTGTACCAACGAGTTGAAAATGTCGCCGATTTCAACTCAGAAGATCGACGCTTTTCGATCGCGCCAACTCTAGCATTCAAGATTAGCGATCGCACTGATTTAAACCTGTCACTCGAATATCTTGACACGAAACGGTCAGCAAACTTTGGACTTCCCGTCATCGGTCGGCGGGTTGTGGATGTATCCCGTGATTTTGTTTCTAGCGATCCAAGTGATCTGATCAGCACTCAATATCTCAATACTGGTTATAACTTTGAGCATCGGTTTAGCCAAAATTGGAAGTTTCGCAATGCCTTTCGCTATTCTTCCTATGACTACAATTTCAATATTGTGGCACTTCCGTTTGGTTTTAATGAGGTAACGGCAACGATCCGACGAGTTTACGGATCGCAGGAGGGACAAAATGAAAATATTGCCTTGCAAACAAATGTCTTGGGCGAATTCACTACAGGTTCCATCGGTCATACACTCCTGTTTGGAGTTGATTTAAACCGTAGTAAAGATCGAATTTTCTCAATTGGTGACTTTATCACGGGTATTCCACTGAATGTCTTTAATCCTGTGTATGGGGTTCCTCCCAGACGCGCTAGAGATACCCTACCTCCCTTTGGTGGTAATGATATTACGACCAGTCGTTTGGGTATTTATGTGCAAGATCAAATCTCACTCTTGAGCAATTTGAAATTGCTGGCAGGCATTCGTTATGACACCGTAGAACAAACCAACGAAAGGTTAGTGGGATTATTCACCTTGCCCGGTGAAACCAGTCAAAATGATGATGCATTCACACCGCGACTCGGATTGCTGTATCAACCCATCAAAAATGTTTCGTTGTATGGGAGTTACTCGCGATCGTTCACTCCAAATACAGCTACGACATCCGCAGGAAATGTCTTGGAACCAGAACGTGGGGAAGGCTACGAATTTGGTATCAAAGCCGAGTTAATCGATCGTAAACTCTTCGCAACTGTCGCGTACTTTGATATTACGAAGCAAAATGTAGCTGTTGGAGATCCCAATTTTCCGCTATTTTCAGTTGCGACTGGAGAACAGCGCAGTCGAGGTGTTGAGATTGATATTGCCGGAGAGATTTTACCTGGTTGGAACATCATTGCGTCTTACGCCAACATCAATGCCGAAATTACGAAGGATTCCAACCCAAGACTGATCGGTAATCGTTTGTTTGGTACTCCGACTCACAGTGCCAGCTTATGGACAACTTATGAAATTCAGCAGGGTGATTTGCAAGGATTGGGATTTGGCACAGGTTTTAATGCGGTGGGAGAACGGGCGGGAGATTTAGCAAATACCTACGAAGCGCCAGGTTATTTTGTTGCGAATGCTGCGATTTTTTATCGTCGAGGTAGTTGGCGATTTGCCCTTAATTTTAGAAATCTGGGTGATGCAAAATACATCGAATCCACAACAAACTCCCGATCTTCCGGCAACTTCTTTGGTGAACCATTTACGGTAATTGGTTCCGTTTCCTACCAGTTTTGATTGTTCAACTCTATTAATTAGGAGAATGTCATGAAAACAGTTCTATGGGGTTCGTTACTGTTCGTTGGTACTGCAATCTCGATCGCTATTGCCGCTTGCGCCCCTACAACCACAACCTCAGAAACAACTAATCAACCCTCTCCCGATGATTCTCCCGTCAATATTTCCACGACTCAAACCACATCTAGTTTTGATGAAGCCCTGTACTTGTTTGCTAATTCTGATGTTAAAGAATTGATCAACCGGGGTAAGTATCAATCCGGGTTAGACCACTATGAACAAGTTGGGCAGACTGCTAAGAAACCGGATGGAGAAAGGTATGAAAGTTTCTTTACAGGCACCAATGGCAACGACACGGTTCAAGGGTTTGGCAAGGGAGAACACGCCCATTTCGCTGGGGTCAAGATTGAAATTGTGGATCAGAAAGGAGACCCATTCCCGCTGCGTCCGGTGAGTTTAGGCAAAGGGGAAATGGATGTGTTAATGGGAACAACCGAAGGGGGCAATGAATTTTTGATTGGCAGTTTTATTACGTCTGTGAATCCTAAACCAGAGCCGTTTTATGTGGGACAGGGGGATGCCGACTATGCTCGGATTCAAAACTTCACTCCTACTAAAGACTCAATTATTGTGGCAGGAGAGCCAGCCCAATACAACATCGAACCTGTGGATGGGAATGTTCGGATTTCTACCAATGGCGATCTCGTGGCGATCGTGGAAGGGGTGACGCAGTTAAAAGTGGGAGAGGTGGTCAAAGACTATGGAGTCTTTACCTTGAAGTGATGAGGGATTGGAGAGGGTTTGGTAACAAATCATCGAAGCAGCGAATAGAGCGCAAAGCGAGAGACTGGCAAGCTATAGCAAAATATACAAACGACGATCGCAGTTTGCAGCTACAAATAGAGCATCATACTTGCTTGGAGGTATCCGGGCAATTTGAATTCGCCTATTTCAATTTTTGCGATCGTGGAGTAGGCTTCACACCAGACGCATTCAGAGGTTCTTTGTCCGATGAAAGTTGAATTGCTCCGTGTCAGCAAGTCTTTTGGCTCTGTTCATGCCAATGATGATATTTCGTTGACGGTTAAAGCAGGGACAATACACGGGCTACTGGGAGAAAACGGAGCAGGCAAAAGTACCTTGGTCAAGGTGTTAAGTGGGTTTATTTCTCGCGATCGGGGAGAGATTTTGCTGGATGGGGTGCCTACGGAAGTCCGCACTCCTGCCGATGCCATCAAACTGGGTGTGGGAATGCTGCACCAGGATCCATTAGATTTTCCACCGCTATCTGTGTTGGACAACTTTATGGCGGGTCGAACCGGAGGCTTTTTCCTCAACCGTCGCCAAGCCGCGTTGCAATTTACCCATCTTGCGAACCACTTCAACTTTGATCTGGATATTCACTGTAAAGTCACAGATCTAACCGTTGGAGAACGGCAACAGCTTGAAATCCTGCGCTTGCTGTCTCTGGGAGTGCAAACCCTGATTCTGGACGAACCAACCACCGGAATTTCTGCGTCCCAAAAAACGACTCTCTTTGCCGCCGCCAAACAACTGGCAACCGAAGGAAAATCCGTTATTTTTGTGTCCCACAAATTGGAAGATGTGGAGGAACTGTGCAATGAAGTAACGGTGTTACGACACGGAAAAGTTGCAGGACATTTGCCCATTCCCTCACCAGACCAGGTGTTGATTGATTTGATGTTTGGGCGAGAATTGGCGCAACCCATTAAACCCAACACGCGCCGCGCCGATACTGCCTTAGTGCTAACAGAGGTGCAGATTCAGGACGATCGCCTTGCTCTCTCCATCCCCACTCTCACCATTTATCAGGGGGAAGTGATTGGGCTGGCAGGATTGGAAGGCAACGGGCAGCAATTACTGTTGTTACTCTGTGCGGGCTTGCTGAAGCCCAATTCTGGCGACATAGAAATTGATGGCGTTGACATGACCCACAAACCCTACAAGGAGTTTTTGCAAGCGGGAATTGGTTACTCTCCCGCCGATCGCCTCAAAGACGGATTGGTGCCGGGACTCACGATTCAAGATCACGTTGCCCTCCGCACCCCACCCCGTGGTTGGTTTGTGGACTGGCGAGATGTGTTGCAACGCACGCAGCAGGCGATCGCGCTGTTCAACATCCGTGGCAAAGCCAACTCCAAGGTAGAACGATTATCAGGCGGTAATCAACAACGCACTCAACTGGCTCTGCTCCCGGTTCCCCTGCATTTGCTACTGATGGAACATCCCACCCGTGGCTTAGATATCGAATCAACGCTGTGGGTCTGGCAACAATTGATTGCACGTTGCGAGGGCGGAACCGCAATTTTGTTTATGTCCTCTGATCTGGATGAAATCATGCAATACAGCGATCGGGTCATTGTCTTTAGTGGCGGCAAACTGTCAGAACCCATTCCAGCCTCAAATCTCACGGTTGAAAGGCTGGGGCAATTGATTGGCGGACGATTTGATGACCCGATTCAACCCGTAGCTGTCGAAGCATAACCGATGATGTCTGCCAAAAACACAGGTATTTTCAGTTGGGGCGTTGGGGTGGCGATCGTCGCGATTACCCTGCTCTCCTTACTCAGCCATATCGCATGGCATCCCTATCTCGAATTGACTTCCCACTTCAAAATTCAATATTTTCTGATTTCCTTATTCGGGTTAATAGTGATTCTTCTCCTGCGTTCTAAACGATGGGTATGGATTGCTTTATTTTGTTTGGCGATTCAACTAATTGAAATTCTTCCCTGGTATTTTCCCTCATCCGGGTCTACCACCTCCACTCAATCTAATTTGAGAATTTTGCTATCCAATGTATACGTGCGAAATCAGAATCCTGACAAGTTGCTGAATTTGATTAAAAGTGAACAACCAAACTTAGTCGTCATTCAAGAGAAAACCCCCGCCTGGATTGAGGCAATCAATTCACTGAAGCCTCAATTTCCCCATTTCTTTCAAGCTCCGGAAGATATTGCCATTTTTAGTCGCATTCCTTTAGAGAATCCCACTATCTTTGGTGGAGAAAATTCATCCAGTATCGGATTAACCTTAACCATTGCAGGGCAAAAGATTGCTGTGGTTGCAACTCATCCGCTGCCACCCAAACCTGATTTAACGGAATTTCGCAATGCTGAACTCGATTGGGTCACAAATTATATTAATCAACAAAACAATCCGGTGATTCTGGTGGGTGACTTAAACACCACAATGTGGTCACCCTATTACAAGCAGTTAGAAGACAAAACTGGATTGAAAAATGCTCGTCAAGGGTTCGGTATTTTACCCACCTGGCCCGCCCCTACGCCCTATGCCAGCACCCATCCCTTCCTCGCCTTCTTCAAACCGTTACTCTTCATTCCCATTGATCATTATTTGGTTAGTCCCGAAATTCAGGTACGATCGCTCCGCCCCGGCTCCAACATCGACTCTGATCATCTTCCCCTGATCGCAGATTTGTTGATTCAGCCAGTGAAGTAGTCGAGCATTCCAGCTTTTCACCCTAGATAAAAACCATTGGTTTATCTTTGTAGGGAGCAAAAGCTTCGGCATCAAAGCGATAGAGGCTAGCGGGTCGTCCGGCTCCACGGGAAACTTTCACCCCGGTATCTGCCAAAAATCCCAGTTTCAACAGGCGAGAACGAAAGTTGGAGTAGTCAGAAAAGTTTTCGCCTAAAACTGTGGTGTAAAGCTGATACAGATCGCTCAAAGTAAACAGTTCCGGCAATACTTCAAACGCAACGGGGCTATATTCCAGCTTGTTTCGCAGGCGGCGATGCCCGTACTCCAAGATTTGTTGATGGTCAAAAGCCAGCTCTGGCACTTGATCCAGCGGATACCAGGCAATGCCGCTAACTTGATCAGCAATCAGTTCCGCTTCGGCAAAGCGCACCAGGGCAAAATAACTAACGGATAAATAGCGATCGCCGTAGTTGTCGGGGGACTCTCGCGGATCACGATGGGGTTCCCCAAACGTATAAAGTTGCTCCAAATACAAGTTTCGAGCACGAATTTTTTCTGCCAGAATCCGATAAGCCGCATCTTCCAAAGACTCCCCCTGCCGTACCAGTGTTCCCGGCAAACTCCACTGTCCCAAAAATGGAGCTTCATCCCGCATCACCAGCAGCACCAGGAGACGATTTTGCTCTGTATCTACTGAAAAAATGACATTATCGACTCCAACTTTGAAGTCTGCTAAGGGAGGGGCATTTAGTGAACGGGTTGTTTTTCTTTGGGAACGTCCTGGCATGGGTATAGGTGCTCCCGATGAATATAGTCTTCGATGGGAGGGGTCAATCCGTGACTCTCTCCCCGTTCTCGATAGGCGGTGGAGGAGGTGTCTGGACCCATTAAATCGGCGATCGCCACTCTGGCTCCTTGATGTCTCAGTTGCTCCAAAGCAGTCTCACTCAAAGGATAGCCTGGTCTTGGCACGATGAGTAGACTCACCTCCCGTAACAAATCTTCAATCCGATACCAACTCGATAATTGATTTACCAAATCAGAGCCAATCACCAACGTAAAATGTGCCTGTTTCCAGCGTTGCTGGGCAATTTCCAGAGTGTGAATGGTGCGAGATTGGCTGAGTTCAGGGTGCAAGCAAACATTTTGGCGAGATAGATGCAAATCCTCAATCAACAATCCCAACATGGCTGTGCGATGCGCTAAAGGCGTTTGATGTCCTTTGAAGGGATTATCGGCTGCCCAAACTGCCACCCAATCAAACCGCGTCGATAGCCACGCCAGAATTGCCTGATGTCCTGCGGTGGGTGGATCTGCACTGGTGCCAAAGAGAGCGATATTGTGCATGGCTGGGGGAAGGGGAATAGGGGGTGGGGGAGGGGGGAGGAGGGCTGGGGGGATGGGAGAGGGTTGGGGCGTTTCGCGAAACGCCCTTACAAGAGTTTCTTGCTAGCTGCGACCTTTCTCCGTCTGGTTTGTTCGACTAGGGTGAGTAGCTCAGGGGTGGGGGTCACTGGTAGGGAGATGGGACTTTGTAGATCCCGAACTTGAGGCGGCAGGCTGGAAACGGACTGGCGGGTTCGTCTCGCGATCGTGTCTAGCGGTTCGGGGGAATATAGTCGCTTGCCGTGGTGCATCACCATTTGCAGGAGGGGTTGCTCTGTCACCTCTGAGTTTGGCGTATCGGTTAGACCCAGGCGATCGCTCATGGCAACTCCATTGTCATACTGGCGATAAATCTGTTTTCGTCCTGGGTAGGTCACTTTATCGGTTGACTCCTTCATCACCGGAATGCCGTCAATTTCTACGAGCTTATAAACACCATTCACGGGGGCACCCGTCACTAATTGCGTGCCTAAACCATAACCATCGATGCAGGCTCCCGCTTCCTTCAGTTGTGCGATGCGGAACTCATCCAGGTCGCCACTGGCAAAAATGGGAACATTGGGTAGCAGTTGCCGCACCTGTTTGGACAAGGATAGCAAATCGCCTGAATCGATCCGCACGCCTGCCAGGTGCATCTCCCCCTGCTGAAGCTTTTCCGCAAGCATTTGGGCGGCGGCGATCGAGTCGTAGGTATCAATTAACAAGGGTGCGCCAGGGAAATAGCGATGAAAGGCAGCAAACGCCTCCGCCTCACTTCCTTCTGTCGCGGCTAACGCCATCACTAAGGAATGCGCCATTGTCCCGGCAGGCTTGCGTCCCAATTTGAGGGCAGCTAACACATTCGAGGTGGCATCTAGTCCGGCAGCTAAAGCGGCTCGGGCTGCCCAAAGGGAGGCTTGAGGACTGAACGCTCGCCGAGTGCCGAATTCTAGTAGTGTTGCCACGTCCCCCGCCACATCCCGTAAACGAGCCGATCGGGTTGCCACCAGCGTTTGATAATTTAAGCTGTTGAGCAAATAGGTTTCCACAAGTTGGGCTTGCCAGAGGGGCGCTTCCACCCGCAACAGTGGCTCATTGGCAAAAATGGCTGTACCTTCGGGAACTGCCCACACAGTGCCCGTAAACCGTTGCTCTGTTAATACGGACCAGAAGGCATCCGGGGCATGGGCAAAAACTCCGGTTGCTTGCAATGCTTCAATTTGAGCCGGAGTGAAGTGCAGCTTTTCCAGGTAATCCAACGCTTGAGCTAGACCCATCGCAATCATGTAGCCAAATCCGGGCGGAAGGCGGCGAGCAAATAACTCAAAACTGGCAGGACGCTGGTCTAGCCGTTCGCCAACATAACACGCCGTCATCGTGAGCTGATACAAGTCGGTTAGCAAGCTTGCGTCCTCTGAGCCAACGGCTAAGGATTGATCAGTCCAGCTATCCAGCGATCGCAACATGGACGAATTCATGCCAGTTACCTATACATCTCCACTCGATTATAGTGATAAAAACCATAATTAGAAAGATGAAGACAAACCATTTTCTAGCTAACTTGTATCTTGTACCTCTTGCCGCAACCCTTCCGCAAATCGATCGCGGGTTAACAAATAAGTTCTGATTTAAGGATGTAGGCTGTTCAATTGAGTTTTAGCTCATGAATGCTTTAACTCCTTCCACCTCTGCCAGCAGTTAGATTTATAGTATTTTTCATCAAAAATCAAAACTTTGGTGGTCGATGATACGGACAGACCTGTCCTCATCTTCATGTTTGCGACAAAAATTGCAACATTTAAAGACAAAACCAAAGAGTCTGAGATGAGTCTGATGACTTAAAAAAATCTCTCAACATCTCTGGTGGAATGGCTTAGAGCGAATGTTAATCCGTTGCATTGTTAATATCCCATTACAAAGAGTCAAAGAATACAACAATTCTCTTGAACAATTACTTCAATACTGAGCCTTGAATCAGACTTTGGCATAATAGAGGTATAACGCTACAACATCATTTGAAGTAAATTCAAGTTTCACTTTGTAAAACGAACAAGACTTCCGTTGATAGCCATTCTGGAGGCAGGGTTATGAGTATTCCGAAAGTGATTGATGATGTGATTCAATTCGTTTCTGGGGCTGTTTCTCGTATTTTCTCGCCTAGTGACGATCACTACCCGAATACGGGAGTGCAACCGTTTGATGGTGATGTTAAGAAAAAAGATCATTCCTTGGATTAGGAAACTGCAACGATCCTTGTGAGCAGGATTTTTTGAATGAAAATGGTCATTCATGACTGATTAATGATCGGATGATGAATGACCATTTTTTAGCTAAATAAACGTAGTTAATTGGTAGACAAATCAACTAATTCATCAGCAAGGCAACCGGAAAATGCGCTAGAGCAGAGCCGATCGCAAGCGTGTTAGTAGTTGTCAGGGGTTGTTCCGTCAAAACATTTTTCCATTGCGTGGGGGCACCATCAGGCAGGAGAAGGTGGGTATCCTGCCAAACGGCTTCTCCCAGCGGATCTTCGCCAGGTTGGATCAGGGATGTTAGGAAACGGGGCGCGATCGCGATCGCCCATTGCTGTTGATAGTGCCGTGCAAAGGCAACAATATGATCTGCCAGACTGCCCTGCACGTCCAGGGGAATGTAATCTCCCTCCAAAAATAGATCTCGATAGGTGTTCCGCGCCTTTAAACCCTGCATCGTCAAGAAAAACTTAATCTGCCCATCGTGCTTGCTCTCCAGCAAAGAGTTGAGCAAGTCGGGTAGGTTTGTTTTTGCCTGACTTATCAATTTGTGCAGATAAGTAATCCGTTGCTCGTAATTCACAGGACGACGATTATCCGGATCTACCAAACTCAAATCCCACAGTTCAGTACCCTGATAGAAATCCGGGACACCCGGAGATGCTAGTTTGAGCAAGGTTTGAGACAGGGAATTAAAAATGCCATAGTAGGCAACTCGCTTTTGAAACGGAACAAAGGCTTCCAAAAATTGACTGGACATTGCCGGATCTAGCACTTTCTCCACAAAAGCGGTGCAAGCTTCCTCATACTCGGTGTCTGGGCGTAACCAGGCGGTGTGAGCTTTGGATTCTCGAATTGCCTTGATCATGTAGTCCTTGACCCGTTCCACGAAAAACTCATGGTCGTGTTGCTCAACGGGAAACGCCCCCACCAGCGTTTGATACAGGAAATATTCATCGTTACGATCGGGCATTGCTAACCCATTACGATCGCGGCGTAACTCCCGATTCATCCCACTCCAGGTATTAATTTTTTCCTCCCACTCCTGCGGCATTTCGGACAACACATTGATCCGAGCACGAGTATCTTCCCCTCGCTTGGTGTCGTGGGTTGCAGTGCCCGTCATGGTGTAGCGCCAGTGTTCACTATGCCGCTGATTGTAGGCATGAAACTCATCTGGAGAAATGCCAAAGTGATCAGGATTACCGCCCACTTCGTTCAATGAAATCAAGCGATTAAACACATACAGCGTCGTATCTTCCACACCTTTTGCCATCAATGGTCCGCTGTATTGCTGCATTCGCATCACAAAGTACAACCATTGTTCTCGTTCAGTCTGGTTTAGTGATTCATCAAATTCCAGCAACATCAATTTCTCAATGAAAGTGAGTTCATGATGCAACAAAGGACTTTGTTCTTTTGCGGTGCGAATCACATCCTGAATCAAGGCACGGTCTTCTGGGGTAATCCCTTCGGGTGTGATGTAGGTGCGATAAACCGGGAATAGAACCAGCACTTCCGCGATCGCCCGCTTCAGCCCGTTCAAGGTGAAGTCATTGCCATAACGGTAACGATTAGAGATGTTTTTGAGCAATGTTGCCAGATTATCGAGATCACCTGCCAGGTTGCGATCGAGGATCAGTTGCTTCTTCTCTTTCACCAGTTGCGGATAGGATCGACGAACTCCAGTAAACGCAAAGTATAGCTGATCAAATGACTCTTTATTATTCGGTTGACAAAACAAACCATTCACATAATTCATGAAGTCGTAGCCGGAAGTGCCCTGAATTGCCCAGTCATTCGGCAAGTCCTCAGATAATTCCAGGATTTTTTCAACCGTGATATAGGTATCTCCGACTTTCTCTCGTAATCGCTCTAAATATTGACTGGGATTATATAAGCCATCAATGTGATCAATTCGCAGACCTGTAAACTTACCCGCTTCAACCAGATGTTGAATCAAAGAGTGAGTATTATTAAACACTCTCAATTCTTCCACTTTGACTGAAATCAATTCATTCACGGTGAAGAATCGGCGGTAATTCATTTCTTCCGCACCCACTTTCCAGTAAGCAAGCCGATAAAATTGCTCGTCTAACACGCTGTCCAATAAATTAAAACTTTCTGGCTTACCCACTTCGCCATTGAATATTTGAATATTTTCATCCATGAAATTGTGGATGTATTCGTTTGTCGTATACAACTCCCAGATCAATCCCTTGATGAAGGCAATCTGGTCTTTACGCTGTTTTCCAGCAACCTCAGAGGGTACGTTTTTGAGAATGTACAATACACCCAGAAGCTTAATAAAGTCGGGATGATTACGTCCTAGCGTGCGGGCAACCGTACCCAAATTATAAGAAAGCACTTGAGTATAGGTTTCTAAACGAAGTGGTAGTTCCAGGGCGTAGTAAGTAACTTTCAATCCATCCTGGTCATACTTCAGTTGAATTTCACCATTTTCTAAAGAAGTGCCATAAAAATCTCCCAGTAAGGGTGCTAAGATTCGTTCTTGACTATTCGCAAAAGGAAATCTCCAACACACATCGAAGTAGTCACAGTACTCAGAATCGGGACCATGTTCCAACAGATCCATCAGGTAAGGATTCTCACTGGAATACGCCATGTGGTTGGGCACAATGTCTTGTACCCAGCCGATTTCACGGGACTGCAAATCCTGGATCAGCGCCTCAAAATCTGCAACCGTTCCCAGTTGTGGATTGAGTTGAGTGGCATCCACCACATCATAACCGTGGGTGCTACCCGTTCTCGCCTTGAAAATGGGGGAGGCATACAGATCCGAGATGCCCAATTCTGCCAGGTAAGCCACGATCGCCTGAGCATCTTTAAATCCAAAATCAGGCGTAAATTGAATTCGATAAGTTGCTGTTGGAATTCGCATAGTTATACCAATTTAATTTGAAAAAGTTGCCGATTCAGGTAAGGGCGTACAGCCGTGCGCCCTTACCTGAATCGATGTAGAATTGGGGTTGGGCTTTCTCTTCCTTTTATCTCTTTTGTTCGTAAACCAGAACATTGAAAGGCTGGATGACAAACCCCTGATCCGGATTGAGTTCTGCAGGGGCTTCGGAACCTGCTCCAGCCCATTCAGGATCCGCAGAATCGAGGATTTTTTGGGCAGTTGCATGAACCGGGAGCGTCAGAGGCACTGGAGCCGAGCCAAAGCTCATGGCAATGGTCAATTCACTCGACTCACACCAGCGTTTCACAATTACGAGGTGTTTTTCATCGTCGCCGATCGCCTGAATATAATCGCGATCGCGTTTGAGTAAAGCAGGATGACTTTGGCGTAGTTGAATCAAATGACGATACCAATTCAACAACACTTGATGTTCGCCTTGCTGGCGTAAATCCCAGTTAAGTTTGCAGGAGCAATAAGTTTCGATTCCTTCTGGGTCAAGGGGTTCTCCATCATAATGAAAGGCTTCAAATTCCTGCTTGCGCCCTTGTCGAACGGCTTTGATCAATTCTGGATCGGAGTGGCTGACGAAATAGGTGAAACGAGCAGGTTCCCCATATTCTTCACCCATGAACAGCAGCGGAATATTGGGCGAGAGTAATACGGCTCCAGCCGCTAATTTCAAACCTTCAAACGAAACCCGCTCTGTTAAGCGCTGACCTAACATCTGGTTGCCGATCTGATCATGGTTTTGAATGCAAACCACAAATTGAGAAAGGGGACGATCGCGGCAACTGACTCCATGAAATCGCTGTCTGTGAGGAGCATATTTCCAGTCGTAGACAAACGTATCTTCGTAAGCTTTTGCCAGATGAGAACATTGACCAAAATCCTGATAATAGCCCTGCTGATCCCCTGTTAGCAAAGCGTGTAAAGAATGATGGAAGTCATCGCTCCATTGAGCATCCAGATTGTATCCACCCTTTTCTACCGGACGGATCAACACTGGATTGTTCATGTCACTTTCCGCAATCAAATAATGTTTCTTACCTGTCGCTTGAGAAAGTTCTTCAACAGTCTCAGATAACTCCCAAAGAAAGTGTTTGGCACCCAGGTCATAAATCGCCTGCACTGCATCCAATCGGAGTGCATCAATGTGAAAATCTCTCAACCAATACAACGCATTTTCCAGAAAGTACTGCCGCACAGGTTGGCTATGGGCATCATCAAAATTGATTGCACTACCCCAGGGGGTTTTGTAGCACTGGGTAAAGTAGGGTGCAAAATGGTTCATGTAGTTGCCTTCCGGTCCAAAGTGGTTATAAACCACATCCAGCACGACTGCAATGCCCTGCTGATGGCAAGCATCCACCAATTTCATTAAATCTTGCGGCGTACCGTAGGAATTTTGCACCGCATAAGTAAACACGCCATCATACCCCCAGTTGCGATAGGCAAGTTCGGGTACGGCATGGTCATCTCCTGGAAACTGGGCGATCGGCATGATTTCGATCGCATTAATGCCCGTTTCCTTTAAATCTTTGAGGCGAGGAATAATCGCCGTAAAGGTGCCTTCTGGGGTAAAGGTGCCCACATGCAACTCGTAGATAATCATGGATTCTAGGGGAACGCCCTGCCAGGATTGATCCGTCCAACTGTGAGCCAGTTCAACTACTTGCGAACTGCCATGCACACCTTCAGGCTGGAAGCGGGATGCCGGATCCGGATGGGTTTCTTGATCGTTCAGCAAATAGCGGTAGCACGTACCGGGATAAATGTCCTGCCCGATCGCTCGCCAGTAACCCTCTGCATCCGGTTTCATTGGAATCGTTTGAGCGTGCGGCGATAAGATTTGAACTGCCACAGTGTTGGGGATTGGTGCCCAAACGGTAAATTCACACTCGCCGTTACCTAAATAATGAGCGCCAATGTTCACGTTAAATTCCTCCCTCCATCTAAGGGTCATGAGATTGATTTGGACAACACAGCAAGCGTGCAAAATAGAACTTTGGGTCAGCTTGCTAATTGCCATCACCATCCGGAATATGGCAACGGCTAGCTATGCTGTAGAACTTTCAAGCTTTGGTCTAAGGAGGATTGTCCTGGAAGCACCAGGCAATTCACTAGCGCCAAAAGATAGATTTTTGCGGGGACTTAGGGGTAAAGCTTCTACAATCAGAGATTGATGGTTCGTTTGCGAGGGGTTTATCATGAGTTCTTTCAATCTCCCAACCCGCGATCGCCCACGTCAATTTCTCACGCTTCTCGCCATCCTGGGATCCTTTGCAGTTAACGTCATCTCCAACATTAGACCCCTCAACGGTCAAAATATTGGAGCAATTTCTAATACCCAGTTTGCCAATGTGTTGATTACCCCTGCTAACTACGCCTTTGCCATTTGGGGTGTCATCTATCTAGGTTTGATTGGCTTTGGGGTTTACCAATTTTTGCCTGTGCAAAAGCAGCATCCCAGACTGAAGATCATTAGTTACTTATTGGTACTGGCGTGCGTGGCACAGGCAGTTTGGGTGTACTTATTTCTGGCGCGGTTTTTTGCGCTCTCAGTGCTGGCAATGGTCGCAATCCTGCTGTGTCTGATTGGAGTGTACTGGCAACTGGGGTACGATCGCTCTCCCTCTCCCCAAGATCGCTGGCTACTGCGAATTCCCTTTAGTACTTACTTGGGTTGGATTTCAGTTGCAACCGTTGTGAATGTAGCACTAGCACTCTATAGCGTAGGTTGGAACGGTTGGGGCATTACCCCCGAAGTCTGGACAGTGTTAATGTTGATCATTGCAACGGGGCTGGGTGTGATGCTCCTGCGGCAGCGGCAGGATATTGCCTATGCGTTGGTGTTGGTGTGGGCGTTTGTGGCGATCGCGGTTAAGCGAATAGACATTCCCCTAATTTCCATCAGCGCGATCGTCCTTTCAGTGCTCTTAAGCAGTTTGATGTTCTGGCTCCAGGTCAGGCAAAAGCGGATTGCTCTGTGAGGGGGCAATGGAGAGCATCTTTGTAATGGGGAGCATCTTTTTTGGGAATCTCCTGAGTTAACCGAGTTAAGCCATTTGAAGTAGCTTAAATGTGATGATGCAAGAGACGATCGTACCGTTGTTGGCAGAAGCGAAACCGATTGAACAACTCGATCGTGCGGCGGTCTACTTTCCCCTGGCAAATGGGCGCTATGAGGTGAAGCCAGGGTTAGTCAGGTTTGGAACGGATTTTGGCAATGGAGAAGCGGATCAGCAGGTTTTTCAAATTGATGATAATTTTGCTCACTATTGCCAGGTGAAGCAACAGGCGCGACGGGAACGATTGAGCAAGTATGTTCAAACCCAAAATTTTACTCCAGCCGTGGAAAGAGCGATCGCGCAATTCATGGTCGATCGTTTGGTTCAAGACCATCCCCAAATTTTTCATCTGGAGCAACCGTTGAACTATTTCGTGTTTCAGAATCAACTCACCCAGGAAAGGCTCATATTCAATCAAAACTTTGACCTGCAAGAGATTGAGGCTCAGGTGGAAATCCCCTATGTCTCGGCTCTGGATGCGTTGGTGAATCAGGTGCAGGACGATGTGACGATCGTGAGTCGAGCAGGAGAGCAGCACTGGATTAGCGCCATTCATCTGTGTTTTCCCAACCATTGGTCGGCAGAGGAGAAGATTGGGCGGGAGTTTGCCAGGGTGCATGAACCTGTGGCGGGGATGGAGGCAATGAATCGACGCGGAGTTGCGATCGTCCATACCATGATCACCCGTCCTCCAACCGTGCGCTTTTCCTGGGGGATCAGCACGGATACGCGCTTAAACCATCATCCCGAACCACCCCCAGAAATTCCTGCGACACAATGGAAGGGCAGATATTTCAATCCTGCCGACCCGCGTTTATATCTACGGATTGAACGGCAAGTAGTGTGGGGGTTTCCGGCTGTGGACGCGGCTTTATTCTCCATCCGCACCTATTTTCGAGATTGTCAGGTATTGAAACAAGATGCCCATCTACGGTCTCAATTGAGTGCGGCAATTCGTTCTATGTCACCCGAATCATTAGCTTATAAAGGGTTGGCAAGTAGGCAAGCCGTTATTCTGAAATGGTTAGAAGAGGCGTAGAACGATTTGGTTTCGTGGCGTATGATGAAACACAAGCCGATTACCCTTAACCTCATCGCCCTTTTTCGTCATCTCCAAAACTCCATGACTTCCTCTGAATCCAACATCGACCTCCAACGCCAACTGCTGACAGCGGCTTATTACGAGCTTCCGCTGTTGCAGCAACAGATTGTGCAGTTGATGTCTGTGATTTATACCACCGTGAGTCGAGCGGCGATCGTGCCCTGTGCCAATCAGGCTGGGCTGCGAGATAAAGGTAACAAACCGTTTGTGGCTCAAACGCTCAAACCCTATCTCGATCGACTGGTCACCAAGGAGATGTTGCTGCAAGAATACGGGCAAAATTTGCAATGCAATCCTTACATTACGGAAATTGCGACTCGTCATGCCGTAGCAACAGGGCAGTTTGAAACCTTTGCCAAAGCCCTGGAAACCTACATCGCCATTCCCAGGATGCGGAAAGATGGACCGCGTATGTTCGTGAATGAGATGCAATTGATCCGGGAAGTGCGAATTGGAGTATATCGCCATGATCTCCCTTTCATTCAGCAAACATTAGACGATTATGCCAAGTATGGCTACCAGCGGCAGCGAGTAGAACTGGAAGAAATTTTGCCCATCATTTGCAACAATCCGTTTGATCCGGCATGGCTACAAACTTTGCCGCCAGAGTTGTATGCCCCAGCGTTGTCTAGCATTCTGCACCTCTATATGCAGGACTTGGTGCCCTTGGGAGAGGTTTTTACCCTGATTCAAGCACAAGCCGAAAAACCCAATACCCCGATCGCCTTCCGGCTCACCCTAATTGAACAATTATTGTTGCAAGGACAATTTCAAGCGGCTCAAAATCAGTTAGCCCAAGTGCCAGAGCAGTATTTGGGTCAGTCGGCGGATTTGCAGGCATGGCTTTACTTTTTGTTGGGAGACGACGAACGAGCGATCGCTCATTTCAACTTGGCGCTGCAAACTTACCGCAAAGCCAACAACAAGCGCAAAGGTTTTCTTCCAGGCATCAGTGGTTTGTTTTTTGTGCTGGCATTGCTGAAGCAGGGCACTCCCGAATCACTCAGTCAAGCCCTCACCTACGCTACGGCTGGGCAACAAGCGAAAACCTGGCTAAGTGAAGTTTATGATTCTTTCACCAGTGTGATTAAAGTTCAGCAAGGCGACCTGGCTCAACGGGATTGGTTTTTGCAAACTTATATGCAGCGGGGTGAGTGCGCCTTTGAAATGCTGTTTCATGCGCTATGCCTGTACTGGGTGGATGTGGATCAAGCCAAATCCCGCATACCCAAAGCCCTGGAGTGGCTGTACGAGCAAGCAAAAACCGTAGGCTATCACTGGTTCGCAATGGAAGCGGCAGAATTGCTAGGACGATTCAAACCTCGCAGCCAGTACGGTAAGGAAGCCGAAGCGTTCCGCCAGGTGCAGGGGGTGCAAAGTCTGGTTGGTTTGGTGCAACCTAAGGAAACTTGGGAACTGAGCCTAACTGCGCTGACGAATTTGTATCAAGAGCCAGAGGCAAAAGCCAAACCCGCCACAGGCAAACGGCTTGCCTGGTTCGTTACGCTGACTTCCAAAGCCTGGACACTGCAACCACGAGAGCAATCGATTACGGCAAAAGGAGAATGGGGCAAGGGTCGCCCTGTAGCATTGAAGCGATTGAAAAATGATGCGCAAGAGTTGGACTACCTCATCTCGCAAGATTTGCAAGTCATTACTCACCTGAAATCTAATTATTCCTACGATTATTATTACGGTCATAGCGATTATGTCTTTAGTGACAGGGCGATCGCGGCGCTGGCAGGGCATCCCTACGTGTTTTGGGAAGATACGCCCACCGTACGGGTAGAAGTGGTGAAAGGAGAACCGGAACTGTTGGTGAAGCGGGTGAAGGGCGATCGCCTGACGCTGCAACTCTTGCCCCAACCCAAGGACAAGAAAGACATCATCGTAACGAAAGAAACCCCCACTCGGATTAAGGTGATCGAAATTACCGAAGAACATCGCCGCATTGCTGCTGTGCTAGGCGATAAAAACAAGCTGGAAGTGCCGGAAGCCGCCAAAGAAAGGGTCTTAGCTGCCATCAATTCCGTTGCCAGAGTCGTGACGGTGCAATCGGATATTGGCGGTGGGGCTGCGAATGCGGAAGAAGTCCCCTCTAATCCCAAACCCCATGTGCATCTGTTACCCGCTGGCAGTGGGTTGAAGGTGGCAGTCTTGGCGCGTCCATTTAACGAGAATGGACCTTACTATCGTCCCGGTGTGGGGGGCGAAACGGTGATTGCAGAGTTTGAGGGCAAACGGTTTCAAACGACACGCAACTTGAAAGAAGAGAAGCAGTTGGCGAAAGCGGCGATTGCCGCCTGTCCGACGTTAGTCAGCAATCCAGAGCAGGAAGGGGAGTGGATTATTGAAGAACCAGAAATCTGCTTAGAACTACTCTTAGAACTTCAAGAGTTAGGGGATGCTATCATCCTGGAGTACCCTCAAGGCGAAAGATTCAAAGTTAGTCGGCAATTGGGGCTGCAAAACTTTAGCCTCAAGATTCAACGTCAAAATGATTGGTTTGCGACGAGCGGCGAACTACGATTGGATGATCAGCAGGTGATGGATATGCAACAACTGATGAACTTGCTGGATCAAACGAATAGTCGCTTCATTCCATTGGGAAATGGCGAATTTCTGGCACTGACTCAAGAATTTCGGAAGCGGCTGGATGAACTCCGAAAGTTTTCCGAAAAGTCGGGGAAATCCCTCCGGATGCACCCTCTAGCAGCCGTGGCGCTGGAAGATTGGGTCGATGAGGTCGGGAGTCTGAAAGCCGATAAATACTGGAAAGCTCACATCGAGCGACTGAAGGAAATCCAGGATCTTGAACCCGTTTTGCCCTCCACCCTGCAAGCCGAGTTGCGCGATTATCAGCTCGACGGCTTTCGCTGGTTAGCTCGACTAGCCCATTGGGGTGTGGGTGCCTGCCTTGCGGATGATATGGGGCTGGGTAAAACCCTGCAAGCCCTGGCGGTGATTCTGACTCGTGCTCCCGATGGTCCCACGCTGGTGATTGCTCCAACCTCGGTGGGGATGAACTGGATCAGTGAAGCGCAACGCTTTGCCCCAACCCTGAACGTGATTCAGTTTGGCACGGGGACGATCGCCAATCGCCAAAAAGTCTTAGATGCAGTGAAACCTTTCGACCTGGTGGTGTGCAGCTACGGCTTGCTGCAACAGGAAGAAGTGGGCGAAATGCTGGCAAAAGTGCAGTGGCAAACGATCGTGCTGGATGAGGCGCAATCCATCAAAAATTTTGCTACCAAGCGATCTCAGGCAGCGATGAATCTCCAGGGTGGCTTCAAAATTCTGACCACTGGCACCCCGATCGAGAACCATTTGGGCGAATTGTGGAACTTGTTTCGCTTCATCAATCCCGGTTTACTGGGATCCCTGGAAAGCTTCAACCAGCGCTTTGCCACGCCGATCGAACGCTATCAAGATAATCAAGCCCGCTTACTGTTGAAAAAACTGATTCAGCCGTTCATTCTGCGCCGCACCAAGAGCCAGGTGTTGCAAGAGTTGCCGTCTCGCACCGAAATTTTGTTGCAAGTGGAACTGAGCAAAGAGGAAATGGCATTCTACGAAGCACTGCGCCGAGATGCGATCGCCAAACTTACTGAAAGTGATTTCAATGCTGGAGCTAAACATTTGCAAGTGCTGGCAGAAATTATGAAACTGCGTCGTGCTTGCTGCAATACCCAACTGGTGAAACCAGAAATGGCGTTACCCAGTTCTAAATTGCAACTCTTTGGAGATGTTTTAGAAGAATTACTGGAAAACCGCCATAAGGCGTTAGTGTTTAGTCAATTTGTGGATCATCTGCACTTGATTCGAGACTATCTCGATGAACGAAAAATTTCTTATCAATATCTAGATGGCAGTACACCGGCAAAGGAACGCAAAAAACGGGTGGATGCCTTTCAAGCGGGAGAAGGGGATGTCTTTTTGATCAGCCTCAAAGCCGGAGGCACCGGACTCAACCTCACCGCTGCGGATTACGTGATTCATATGGATCCCTGGTGGAACCCTGCTGTGGAAGACCAAGCCAGCGATCGTGCCCATCGCATCGGACAACAACGCCCCGTCACGATTTATCGCCTCGTCGCTAAGAACACGATCGAGGAAAAGATTGTAAACCTGCACCAACACAAACGTGACTTAGCCGACAGCCTCCTGGAAGGCTCTGATATGAGCGGTAAAATTTCTACCGATGAACTGCTCCGGTTGATTCATGAAGGGTAAAAGGGGCGATCGATGCTTTACCCATCCAACGGACTTCGTACTCCTCGCCCACCTCGATCTAGCACATGAGTGTAGATCATGGTCGTCTTCACATCTTTATGTCCCAACAATTCCTGTATGGTGCGAATATCGTAGCCGCTTTGTAAGAGATGGGTGGCGAAACTGTGGCGAAAGGTGTGGCAACTAACGCGCTTTTGAATTCCTGCCTGAAATACTGCTTGCTTCAGTGCTTTTTGCACACTGGAGGGATGTAGATGATAGCGTCCGATTTGACCACTGCACGGATCACAGCACTGGCTTTTAGCAGGGAACACAAACTGCCAAATCCATTGCCGATTGGCACGAGGATATTTGCGATCGAGGGCATAAGGCAAAACCACCGCGCCATCACCTTGCTTGAGATCCAGTTCGTGCCAATACTTGACATGACACAGGTGTTGAGTCAGAGGCTGAATTAGCGCCTCCGGTAACGGGGTAACTCGGCTTTCTCGTCCCTTTGTATCCCGCACAATGATTTGACGCTGCGCGAAATCGACATCTTTGACGCGCAAATTTAAGCTTTCTCGCAATCGCAACCCGCTTCCGTAAAGAGTTTGAGCAATTAACTTGGGCGCTCCCTGCATCTGATTCAGAACCGCAACAGTCTCCTCGCGGGACAAAACAGTTGGCACATAACGAGTTCTTCTGGCTCGCAAGGCATCTAAATTCCAGTTTGTGTCAACTTGATAAACTTCGCGATATAGAAAAATGAGGGCGCTAAAAGCTTGATTTTGAGTGGATGCCGCAACCCGTCGATGAATTGCCAAATGAGTTAAAAAGGCTTCAATAGCTTCCACTCCCAAATCGCGCGGCGGAGTCATGTCGTGAAATCGGATAAACTCCTTGATCCAGTGAACATAGCTTTTCTCCGTCTCAATAGAATAATGCCGCCGCCGAAATTCTTCATGGAGTCGGTCAAACAGTTTCGGCGGAGTAGACATTGAAGATTAGATTAAGTACGACATGTATTAAACAATACAAGCTTACCAGTGAAATTCCTAAAAACTATCCGTATTTCTCTCGATAATGTCCGTCATGGAGATATCATGCGATAAAATTCTAGATAACGTCTGGCATGGGGACATTATCGAGAAAAAATTCTGGATATTGTCTCACTCGCGCATTATCTAGAGAAAATTCAATATAATAAGTTGTTAGCCCGCTCCGCAACCAGATTTTGCACTTGTCCCGCCAGCTTACTGGTCAGCCCGCAAGCACCCAGGAGACTGGGGTTGAGACTGCCGTTCCAGATTTCCTGCGGTGTCCACCAGCAC
>JANRIN010000229.1:0-7307 GCA_033764965.1 Leptolyngbyaceae cyanobacterium bins.302
AGCCATTCACCAAAGCTGCCACAATTACATCCACATGAGCAAAAGCCACGGCTAAGAACATCGGGAGCCGGATGCCGAGAAATCTGCACGTCCGGATCTAACTGGGAGGGGCGGGGAATAATATCCCCCCTCGACCCAACCAAAGCTCGGTGATTCCAGACTTTGATCCACTGGAACGAAAAGTTCAAGCATCTCCATGCCCAAATCATTGAAGCCCTGACTTGACCATCAAGACCCATCCTGGCCCTGTAACTGCCCTACCCATCTCGTACTTGCCCAATCATGGAATTCAAGGCAAGTCCTGACTCCACCCAGCCCGTTCGCAGTGCTGGCTCAAGGGCAAACCTGCCGTAGTGATGCTCCTGGCCCATCGGGGGATGCCTGCTTTCATTGACTGGGCACCGTGCGATCGGCTCCGGGAGTTCTACTGCCAAACGATCAGGACAGTACGCTGCTGCACATGGCTTGCTGGTTCATCATGAAATTCAATGAGTTTCTGCACCGTTCGATCGCTCTGTAAAGGTTAGAGCCAGGACAGGCTTTGTTGCATGATTAGAAAAACAGTCAGGTTGGGGTCACTTCAGAATTCGGAAAAAATCGTACGTTAAGGATTTGCACCCGTTCTTAGAGGGCGAAATTTTCCTTTTCCCACCTTTTGACTTTGCCTCCAAATATAGTCGCCTGTGAGATTGATATGCTCCCAGCCGAGGGGTGACAGGTATTGCAGTAAGTTTTCATCAATTGGCTGCCCATGATCTTTCAGTGCGTTAATGCTGCTTTCCAAATAGACTGTGTTCCATAGAATGATCGCAGCGATCACTAAATTAAGTCCGCTAGCACGATAACGCTGATTTTCAAAGCTGCGGTCGCGCATTTCGCCCAGTCGGTTGAAGAATACCGCTCTGGATAAGGCATTTCTGGATTCACCTTTGTTTAAGCCTGCATTCACACGGCGGCGTAGTTCAACGTCTTGAAACCAGTTCAGTGTAAACAGTGTGCGTTCAATTCTGCCCAGTTCTCGCAGCGCAACCGCTAAACCATTCTGGCGTGGGTAGCTGCTGAGTTTTCGCAGCATCAACGAAGCGGTTACTGTGCCTTGCTGGATAGACGTGGCTAGGCGGAGTATCTCATCCCAATGAGTCCTAATCTTCTTCGGATCAAGGGTTCCGCCAATCAGCCCAGACAAGGCTGGGTAATCAGCCTCCTTACCCGGTACGAATAACCGCTTATCGGCTAAATCACGAATGCGGGGTGCGAATCGGAAGCCTAAAAGCTGCATCAAACCAAAGACATGATCAGTAAAGCCTGCCGTGTCCGTGTAGTGTTCTTCAATCCTCAAATCTGACTCGTGATACAGCAAGCCATCCAGTACATAAGTTGAATCACGCACACCGACATTGATGACCTTGGTATGAAATGGAGAGTATTGATCAGAAATGTGCGTATAGAACTGAACCCCTGGCTCACTGCCATATTTTGGGTTGATATTGCCCCCACACTTTGCGTGTCCGCCTGACTGGAAGCGCTGACCATCAGATGATGAGGTGGTACCATCTCCCCAATTTGCGGCAAAGGGTTGTTTGAGTTGGGCATTGACCAATTCAGCTAGAGCCGAGGAGTGCGTCTCATCCCGGATGTGCCACGCCTGTAGCCAAGACAGTTTGGCATAAGTCACGCTCGGACAAGACTCAGCCATTTTGGTCAGTCCAAGGTTGATTGCATCAGCCAAAATGACACTCAGCAACAGAGTTTTGTCATTGGCGACATCTCCACTTTTGAGATGAGTGAAGTAGCGTGTAAAATCCGTCCACTCATCAACTTCCATCAATAGTTCAGTGATCTTGACATGTGGAATTAGCCCATATGCTTTCTGCATCAGCGACTTTGCTTCATCAGGTACGGTTTTGTCCAGTGGGGTAATTTTCAATCCAGATTCGGCGATGACTGCATCCGGCAGTTCATCAGTCACCGCCATGCGATTGACTGTTTGCAGTTGCTCCTCCAGCAACTGCAACCGGTCGTGCAAATATTTCTCACAATCATCAGTCACTGCCAGCGACAATCCATCGATCTGTTTGAGCGTTTCAAACTGGTCAGCAGGTAACAGATACTCATTGAAGTCTTTGAATTGGCGTGAACCCTTGACCCAAACATCGCCAGAGCGTAGTGCATTTCTGAGTTCCGATAGGGTACAGAGTTCATAGAAGCGTCTATCCACACCATCATCTTTGATGACCAAGCGTTTCCAGCGTTTTTTGACAAAACCAGTGGGAGCATCCTCTGGTACTTTGCGTAAATCTTGCTCATTCATGACTTTCAGGATATTGACGGCTTCAAGCACCGCTCGTGCAGCCGGTGCAGCGCTGAACTGCAAAGTTTTCAGGAGCGCAGGCGAATAACGACGAATCTGTGAATAGCTGTTTCCAATTCGGTACAAATAGTCAAAGTCTTCAGCCTGTGCGAGATTCTGAGCTTCGGTCAAACTCTGGGTAAAATCGTCCCAGGCAATTACAGACTCAATGGCTGCGAATGGATCAGCCCCAGTCTGCTTCGCTTCCAGTAGCGCATTACCGATGAGATAGTAGAGCCGTACTTTGTCATTGATTGCCTTGCCAGACTGTTGAAATTGCGCCTCATGCTTATGTTTGGCACGATTAAAGAGCTTGCCGATAATTCGGTCGTGTAGATCGATGATCTCGTCAATCACGGTAGCCTTGGCTTCAATTAAGACTGCTACCATGGTTGCATAGCGACGCTCCGTCTCGAATTTTGCCAAATCATGAGGAGCCATCTGCCCCCCTTCACGCGCCATTTTCAGCAAGCGGTTTTGGTGTACTTTCCGCTCAATGCCGTCAGGCAGTCCAAGTGATTGCAGGACATTGAGGCGTTGGATGTGTTCCAGGATGTGCTTAGCGTTTGGTGCGGCAGGCGACTGGCGTAGCCAAGCCATTATGGTGATTTTGGTATCGGCTTTGAGTTTGAGGAGTGCGTCGAGATTCTGGCGATGTGTCTCTGAAAGTGGCTCGATTAAGGTCTGGTAAATGCTTCTATTGCTGCGTGTGATGGACTCAGCACAAATCCGTTCAATGACGCTGAGCGGTGGAATAATCACTTTCTGTTTACGCAGAGAGTCTAGAACATGGACAGCCAAGGTGATTCCCTTATCGGTTTGCAAGGCTAATTCAGTCAATGCTTGTACCGTCGTCTGAAAGTTGGCAAAGCTAAAGGGTGATAGACCAAGATAGGCTCGTAATTCCAGCATATGCTCGCGCCTCGTCTCTTTGCGCTGGGCATATTTAGACCAACAAGACACCTCAATGTTTAATTGTTTGCCAATGCTCAATAACAGAGCGGGTGGTACGTCTTCATCAATGGGCAAGGCATACCCCGGATATCGGAGGTAACAGAGTTGTATCGCAAAACCTAGCCGATTATGGTCACTACGCCGCTGTCGAATCAACGATAAATCAAGCTCATTGAAGGTATAGTGTTGAATCAGATCATCCTCACGATTGGGCAGCGCCATTAAGCGCTCCCTTTCAGCATCAGAAAAAATAGAGCGACGGGGCATAATCTCGTTCTTGAAAACGTTCGTTTATAAGAATCTCCCCAGCCTTCTACTAGCTAGCCGTAAAATCAAGGGTGTCAGATTCTCGAAAATCACTCTTGAAATGATATTCTTGTTTTGACCCCTTTTCATGAGTTTTAAGAAGACTAGAGAGTCTGGAGTAGTTATGCTAGTGGGCTATGCCCGTATCTCTACCCAAGATCAAAATCTTGACCTTCAACGCGATGCTTTGCTCAAGGCAGGATGTCAAAAATTATTTGAGGATAAAGTCAGTGGCACTCGTGCGGATCGTCCAGGGCTGAATAAAGCGCTGGAAATGCTGCGCGAGGGCGATACATTGGTGGTCTGGAAACTGGATCGCTTGGGTCGTAGCGTCAAGCATCTAGTCGATTTAGTGGGTAAATTGGCTGAGCAAGGGGTTCAATTTAAGAGCCTTACTGATTCCATTGATACCAGTACACCGTCGGGTCGATTCTTCTTTCACGTCATGGCAAGTCTGGCAGAAATGGAGCGGGAATTGATGGTGGAACGAACTCGTGCGGGGCTGCAAGTAGCTCATCAATTGGGCCACAAGAGTGGTCGCAAGCGTAAGATGACGGATAGCAAGATTGAATCAGCAAGAAGTCTTCTGGCGAGTGGCGTTCCGCCTAGTGATGTGGCAAAAAATCTAGGAGTGTCCGTTCCTACGCTTTATCGTTGGGTTCCAGCCTCATCTCACCCTTAGCGTACAAATTTTTCCGAATTCTGAGGTGGCCCCATAGAGGGCTATCGAGTATGAATGCAAAAGCCTTCGCTAAGATAAAACTGTGGTAAGGAGTTTTTTCTATGAATCCCGTCTTTAAGATTACTTTAGCGCTTGGTGTACTGGGGCTAACTATAGCCATGTTTCCGGATCTACAAGCTCAGTCTAAGCAGGCTCCAATCGTTCAGGTAAGTTCTGTAGAGTTGCTGAAGCAAGGAATGGAGAAAGCCAGACAAGGAAATCTTAGAGGCGCGATCGCAGATTACACCCTTGCCCTACAAGCCGACCCCAAATTGACGGATGCTTACATCAACCGAGGTCTGGCTCATCACGATTTAGGGGATTATAAACGGGCAATTGCCGACTTTGACCAGGCTGCACGACTTGACTCTAAGAATGCAAAAGCCATTTACAACCGGGGAGAAGCGCGATCGGATATTGGCGATTTACCAAATGCACTGGCTGATTTGACTGAAGCGATTCGGCTCGAACCAGATTATGCAGAGGCTTACAACAATCGAGGTGTAGTATATGCCGGAATGGGAAATTTGCAAGCCGCCGTAAAGGATCTGGATCAGGCAATCAAAACCAAGCCTGACTATGCCGATGCTTACTATAATCGCGGTAAGGCTCGGACCGCCTTGCAAGATACGAAGGGGGCGATCGGGGACTTCACTCAAGCCATCAAACTGAATCCCTCTCTCGCTGAAGCTTATGGGAATCGCGGGATTCTCTACTCGCAGATGAGAGACAAGCAAGCAGCGTTGCTAGACTTGCGGCAAGCCGCCCAATTGTTTCAGAAGCAGGGCGATCGCGGTAGTTACCAGCAGACTTTGGCATTCATCGAACAATTGCAACTTGAGAAGTAAGGTTCTTCAGCTAAGAGCTTTGGGTTGTCATCTAGCTAACACTCGAAAGCTATCTCGACAAAGTGATAGGGCATTCACAACAATCAGAAAGGCAACAAACAGACTTGTGATAGCATCTGCCCAAGCCCAGTGGAAAAGATAAATGACCAAGGCTGAGAGTAAGATGCTGGTTGCCCCCGCCATGTCAGCAACCTGATGTAGAAAAATGCCACGCACGTTCAAACTGTGATTTTGATCCCGATGGAGCAGGTAAGTGGTGATGCCATTAATGACTACGCCTAATGCTGCGACGAGTGAAACGGGTAATCCCAGACTCAATTCTGATGAGTGATGTTGGAGATGGTCAATCGTTTCGTAGATCAGGAGCAGGGCGATCGCCACCAGACTAACTCCATTGACTAGCGCCAGCCAACTTTCTAGTCGAAGCTCTTTCACAGACTTGCCTTTTTTGGCTTCACGTTTGGTAACATAAGCTGCTAACAAAGTTAGCCCCAGGGTCAGCAAATCCGAAAACAAATGTCCTGAACCTGCCAATAGCGCTAGACTTCGACTCCAAATCCCCACTCCCAACTCTGCCAAAAACAGCACAAACCGAAGTCCCAGAACGATCCAGAGCCGTTGGGACATCCGATGAGGTTGCAGAAGCAGGTCAGGATGGTTCACGTGATCAAAAAGCTCACCCTGCTTATTTTAGGACTCGACTGGCATTAAAGATGGCTAATAGCGCCACACCCACATCGGCGAACACTGCTTCCCACAATGTTGCAAGTCCGATCGCTCCTAACACAATGAAGATTCCCTTGATCGCCATTGCCAGCACGATATTTTGCACTACAATTTTGCGGGTTTTTCGGGCGACCTGAATGGCTTCTGCCACTTTGGAAGGGGCATCGGTCATCAGCACCACATCAGCAGTTTCGATCGCCGCATCCGAGCCCAAGCCACCCATTGCCATGCCAATATCCGCCCTGGCAATCACTGGCGCATCGTTAATGCCATCGCCTACGAAAACGACTTTGGCTTTGCCGGAGCGATCTAAAAGTCTCTCGATCTCTCCCACTTTATCTTCAGGCAGCAATCCCGCAAGGTAAGAATCCAAACCCAACTGTCCAGCGACATCCTTGGCAACGCCCTCATTGTCACCAGTTAGCATCACCGTTCTCTCTACTCCAGCCTTTTTCAAATCGCGAATTGCCAGAGCCGCATCGTCCTTAATTTCGTCTGCGATCAAAATATATCCGGCATAGCGTCCATCCACCGCTAGATGAACCACCGTCCCGGCAACATCACAGGTGTCGTGGTCAATTTTTTCTCGATGCAGCAGGCGATCGTTGCCTGCTAAAACTACCTTATTCTGAATTTTAGCCCGAATGCCATGCCCTGTGATTTCTTCGTAATCGGTGACTTCAGACTCATCGATTAGTTGCCCGTATGCTTCTCGAATCGACTGAGCCACGGGATGATTAGAGTTAGTTTCGGCTTGTGCTGCCAATGCCAACACTTCTGATTCAGAAAACCCATTCTTCGTGACAATTTGAGTAACTTTGAATGTCCCTTTGGTCAATGTTCCAGTTTTATCGAATACGACCGTTTTAACGGCTGTGAGCGCATCTAAGAAAGTAGAGCCTTTGACTAAAATCCCGCGCTTGGCGGCTCCCCCAATGCCACCGAAATAACCCAGAGGAATGCTAATCACCAAACCGCATGGGCAAGAGATAACGAGCAAAATCAGGGCGCGGTAAATCCAATCACTCCGATTCGCGCCAGGAATGAAGAGGGGTGGGAGGATGGCAACTGCCAGTGATAGGAAAACGACGACAGGCGTGTAATAGCGGGCAAATTTAGTGATGAACTTCTCGGTCTCAGCTTTCTTACTGGTAGCATTTTCAACTAAGTCTAATACTTTCGCGATCGATGATTCGCCAAACAGCTTTGTGACCTGAATAGTCAGAGCGCCCGACTTGTTAATCATGCCTGCCAGAATTGGATCTCCAACCTTGACGATGCGGGGCACTGATTCACCCGTTAAGGCAGAGGTATCGACTTGAGAGTTGCCCTCTAGAATTTCGCCGTCAAGCGGCACTTTCTCTCCTGGCTTCACCAGAATCTGATCGCCCACATTGACCGT
>JANRIN010000089.1:0-34830 GCA_033764965.1 Leptolyngbyaceae cyanobacterium bins.302
TGTTGCTCCCCCACCTCCAATCCAGCCAACCCAACCCCAACCTGCCTCGACCCTGTCTCAAATGAACACCGTGGCAGTTGGGCGACGACCAGACCCTCCCCAGCCTGCCTCGCCACCCCCGGCAACAAACCGCCCCCCCACGATCGAGACACCCCGGAGTTCGATCTGGGATGATCCCCTGGCAATTATTGCGGCTGGCATTGGGCTAGTCATCCTCACGGGTTTAGGCTCCTGGCTACTAATGCGAGCAATTTTGGGCAACCAGCAGAGTGAACCTACACCCATCACCACTCCCACCCCCCCCCCCACCCCAACGTTCCCGCCCACTCCCACCCCCACCACTACCCCGACTTCAACGCCTCAATCCCCCGGTCCGGTGAACTACACCAAGCGGCTGAACCTCAATCCCAACCGCGCAGTGACTCAATCGGGGGTGTTGAAATCCAACGAAACCATGACTTATATCGTGTCAGCAGACCAGGGGCAATCGATGCAGGCGGTACTCAGCGGCGATGGAGTCCTCATGTCGATCTACGGTCCTGATAACCGACCATTGGATGATAATGCTCGGCGGGTGTCCTTCTGGCAAGGCACCCTGCCCTACGATGGCGATTACTTTATTGAATTGCGCCCGGTGCGCGGGTTGGACAGTGGCAACTACGAAATTGATATTAGCCTCCGAAGCCAGCCCACCCCGGAACCCACTCCATCACCCCCTACACCGCCGCCTCAAACCAGCATCAACGAAATTCCGGTTAATTTCCCACCGGGAGACAATACTCAATCCTTTAGCGATCGCATTCGACCACGGGTTGTCAATCGCTATGTCGTCTCTGCCGAAAACGGCAATGTGTTATCGGCTCAAGTGTGGGGCGGCGCAACCTTAAGGGTGTACGACCCCTCCGGTCAGGTGATCAGTGCCAATGGCGCAAGTTACTGGCAAACGGTTGTGTCCTACGATAGTGGATATCGTCCGGGTGATTACCGCATTGATGTTTTAGGTCCACCGGGGACAGATTACACCCTGGAACTGGGTCGGGTCGATCGAGAAAGGAGTGAACCTTGAACGCATTACTGATTGCCGGAACAGATACCGATGCTGGAAAAACTGTATTAACCACGGCTTTAGCGGCTTATTGGCAACAGTACTGCAACCCGCTCAAACTGGGCATCCTCAAACCATTGCAATCTGGAGTAGGGGATTGTGAACTGTATAGCCAATTGTTCGGACTTGATCCGGCTGAAGTCACTCCAGTCCGGTTTCAAGCCCCGCTCGCTCCTCCCTTGGCGGCTCGCCTGGAAGGGAGAGAAATAGCCTTAGACCAGATGTGGCAAGCCTTTGAGCAGTTGCGCCAAAGCCGTGATTTTGTCCTGGTGGAAGGCGTGGGCGGGTTAGGATCACCAGTGACTTACGAGACGACGGTGGCTGATCTGGCGTGGGATTGGCGACTTCCCACCGTGCTGGTTGTGCCCACTAAGCTAGGCGCGATCGGGCAGGCAGTGGCAAATGTCGCCCTGGCACGCCAATCTCGGGTGCATTTGAAGGGGATTGTGTTGAACTGTGCTCACCCGTGTTCTGCCCAGGATATAGAAAATTGGGCACCTGCCGACCTCATCCAGTCTCTGACCGGGGTTCCGGTCTACGGTTTGTTACCCTATCTCAGCGATCGCACCAACCTGAATACCCTGGCTCAAGTTGCGTCCAACTTGGCATTGGAACACTTAATCCCTCTTTCTCTTAATTTTCAGCAGCGGTTAGCTTAACGATTGGCATTGCGAACAGTCAGGATGAGACATGGCATTTGATAACTTGTGCAAACTTCTGGCTGAAAAATATCCCGATCGTGTCGCTAGTTGGATTTTGGGGAAAGCCCAAACATCAGTTACTGTACTCAAAACAGAGTTAAGCATCGAACCGATACGAGCAGATTCGGTCACTCTTTTGCAAACCCGCGATCGCATCTTGCATCTAGAGTTCCAGGTGAAATTAGAGTCTGATCCGCCGCTACCCTTGCGGATGCTGGATTATTGGGTGCGCCTGTATCGATTGCATCGAATTCCCATTACTCAAGCAGTCATTCTGCTACTTCCACCGGCAAAAGATACCATCGTTGAAACAGTATTTGCTGTAGAACAAACCCGCCATGAGTATCAAGTCATCCGCTTATGGGAGCAAGACCCCACCGTCTTCTTCAACGATGTTGGATTGTTGCCCTTTGCTGTTTTGACGCGGACATCTGATGCACAACAACTACTGCGGCAGGTTGCCCAGCAAGTAAGTAGGATGGAGTCAGTTCAAAGGCGAGAAATTTCTGCTTATGTTCAACTACTAGCCGGACTAAGGTTTGAGAAGACTTTGATTCGGCAAATTTTTCGGGAGGAGATGATGCGAGAATCAGTGATTTATCAGGAAATTTACCAGGAAGGTCGCCAGGAAGGTCGCCAGGAAGGTCGCCAGGAAGGTCGCCAGGAAGGTCGCCAGGAGGAAGCCGTGGCATTGATTCTAAGATTACTAACTCGGAAACTTGGGGTAGTGGATGAGGCGATCGCTGCGCAAATTTCAACCCTGCCTCTGGCTACATTGGAAACTCTAACTGAAGCTTTACTGGATTTTGATGGCCCAGCAGATTTACATCGCTGGCTACAAAGCCATATTGAGTGAAGCTCGATCGCCCCTTCGTGCCTCAGCCGCGCAAAAATGCCACGCTGACAAAAATAGCTGCGGTTGCCAGTTGTAGCATCATGGTAGGAATAGCGTCAGCATTCTGGGGTGGTTAATCTCTGGGTGGGGAAGGTTCTCCAGATTGGTTAACTCGGTGCGCCAATTTTTTGAACAGCCAGGACAAGGTGCAAACCATCGTGGCAACGGCGATCGCGCCACCCAAACTCAATTTTTGCAAGTACTCGACAAAGCTTACGTTGATGGAGGTGCTCACAATAAATGTAGATGGAAATGTGGATGGATCTCCCACAAGCGTCAGCAACCCCGCACTATTCCCCATAAACACCATAACGTTGTTGCAAGGTTTCTATGATTTCAACAACTGCATCATACCAGTGGTTTTTCTACCACACTCGCAGAAGGGGATTGAGAGCGATCGAGCTTAATCATCGGTACTGAAATGCTGGTCAAGGAAATTGAGAGCATGATTCCGCAGTTCGTAATAACGGGGATCTTCTCGCAATGCTTGCCGATCGCGGGGATGATCGAAGGGCACCTCCAAAATCTCCCCAATGTTGGCATGAGGACCGTTGGTCAACATCACAATGCGATCGGACATATACAACGCCTCATCCACATCATGCGTCACCATCAACACCGTCTGACGATTGTTTTCCCAGATATCTAGTACCTGGCGCTGAAGTTTGCCACGAGTTAAGGCATCCAATGCCCCAAATGGTTCATCCATCAGCAAAAGTTTAGGCCGAATCGCCAGAGCACGAGCAATGCCAACCCGCTGCTTCATCCCACCAGAGATTTCATCAGGATATTTGTTTGCTGCCGCAGTCAGGTTAACCATTGCCAGATGGGTATTAACCAGTTCCTTCTTCTCCGCCTTGGATAAGCCATGCAGCACTTCATCTACCGCCAGCCGCACATTTTCCCGCACCGTTAGCCAGGGGAGCAGTCCGTAATGTTGGAAAATCATCATGCGATCGGCTCCCGGTTTACGAATCTCCTTGCCTTCCAGGGTGATCAATCCAGAGGTTGTCCGTTCCAGTCCTGCCACCATTTTCAGCAAGGTAGACTTACCGCAACCAGAATGCCCAATCAGAGCAACAAACTCGTTCTCCTGCAAGGTCAGGTTCACGCCATCCAACACCACAAAGGGATCACCGCTTGGAGTGGGATAGGATTTCACCAAATTTTCGATAACCAAAAAATTATCTCGATCGGCGTGGGCGTTGGGTTCGTTGAGTAACAAAGAGGATTTCACCATAAGTCGCTCCATGAGTGAGGTTTGAGAATATCAAGGGGTAGAGGCAAAACCTCTAGGAAGACAGGTAGAACGAGGTCGGACGATTGGCACGAATGTCAAAACTATTGAGATAACCAACGGGATCACTGGGGTCAAAGCCTTTTTTGTCAATAAACACTTCTGGCGATTCGACTTTGTAGTCATCCTTGGGGCAGGGGATGCCCATCTCTTGGGCGACTTCGCGATAAATATCCGCTCTCCAGCCTTTTGTCGCTAACTCTTCGGCATTTTTGGGAAATTCTTTAATTTGTCCCCAGCGGGCAGCCTGGGTCATAAACCAGATGCTACGCGATCGCCAGAGAAAGGTGGAGTGTTCTTCTGGCACCGACTTGAGATTGTCTGGCAGATCAAAAAACAGCGTCGTGTCTGCGGATTGAATAATCCGCTCTTTGCCATCGAAGCCCCCGTAGTTATACTTGCCCACAATCCCAGGACTGGTGAATTTGTCCACGGGACCCTTTTTCGGTTTTGCCCCGGTGAAGGCGCGATCGGTGATGAGTTTGGCAACTTCGGGGCGATTTTCGGGCTTGCTGCAATACTGGCAGGCTTCGATCATGGCTTTGAGCAGCGATCGATAGGTTTTGGGATATTTCACAATGAAATCTTCCATGACCCCCAACAGGCGATCGGGGTGTCCTTGCCAAATCTCGCGCCCCTGAGCAAACGTAAAACCCACATTGGCATTACCTGTAATTGCCCGTGTATTCCAGGGTTCCGCCACCATGTAGCCTTGCATCGCTCCAATCCGAGTGTTTGTCACCATTTGCGGCGGTGGCACAATGATAATGCGAAATTCTTTATCCGGTTCAACTCCGGCAGCAGCAGCTAAATAGCGAATGAAATATTCGTAGATGGCAGAACTGAGTACCACTGCCCACACCCGATTTGCCGGAGGCTGGCTCTCAAAAAAGCCACGAAACTGTTTACCAAATTCTTCCAGGTTGCCATTGTACTCATGCCAGGGGCGCAAGCCAAAATCCCACATGGCTTTGTTCATGGTCATGGCATTGCCGTGGCGGTGAATTGTCATACCAGCACAAAGTGGCGCGTAGCGGGCACCCTCGGCTCCAATCCGGGCATTCGTCACGGCACCAGAAACGACTGGAGACGCATCCAATCGCCCGAAAATGATGCCATCCCGCGACGTTGCCCAACTCGCTTCTCGATTCAGCCGCACGTTTAATCCATACTTGCGAAAGAAGCCTTTTTTCCAGGCGATCGCAAAGGGGGCACAGTCATTCACCGGGACGTAGCCCACCACCAGATCTGGTTTCTCCAGGTCGCCGGGCTGCACCACCCGCTCGATCGCCAAAGCCTCTTCTGTCAACCCTTTTGCCGAGCGATCGCCACTGATGTTGCATGACGATAGAACTGCGGTCGCCGTTGCCGCACTCGCGCCCAGCATAAACTCACGACGAGTCCAATTGGTATTCATAAATCTCAGGAAATTGAAGTAAGTTTGTCATTTGTCATTTGTCACGTGTTCTCTCCGGTCTAATCACCAATAACCAATGACCAATGACCCAATTTTTCTGTCTTAATTTGTCGCAATTGGACGACGATGCGTAACCAGGCGTTGCAGTTGGGAGATCCCAATATCCAGCAGTAACCCAGTGACACCAATAACCAGGACAGCCAGGAACACAGAGCTGAGGTTCAAACGGCTCCACTCATCCCAGACGAAGAAGCCGATCCCAATGCCGCCTGTCAGCATTTCCACGGCAACGATGACTAACCAGGCAATCCCTAAGCTGATTCGTAGTCCAGTAAAGATGTAAGGCAAACTAGCAGGCAGAATAATTTTGTAAATTTGCCGCCAGCGAGGCATTTCCAACACTTGCGCCACATCTAAATACTCCTTGGACACGCTGGACACGCCTAACGCCGTATTAATGATGGTGGGCCAGAGGGAGGTAATGAAAATCACGAAAATCGCAGATGGGTCTGCCAGGTTGAAGACAGCGAGGGCGATCGGCAACCAAGCCAGAGGGGAAACGGGCTTGAAAATTTGAATCACCGGATTCAATGCCAACATCATGGGACGAGACATCCCAATCAGAAATCCAATGGGAATTGCCACCAATGCACCTAACACAAAGCCCAAAATCACTCGACGCAAGCTAGCCAGTAATAACCATCCCAATCCCAAATCTCCTGGTCCGCGTTGATAGAAAGGATTCAGGATGAAGTCCAGATTATTCACCAGTGCTTCTGGCGGAGTCGGCATCAAGTCTTGGCGCAGGAGTGCCACTCCCCACCACAAAGCAATAATACCTAGAAAGCCCAACGCAGGCAGTAGCACAGTATCCCGCAAAAGCAGTACTTTAGAGCGATTCCACGTAGTCTGAGCGATCGCAGCAAACACCGCTGCCACATTCATTAGCGACATATTCGCACCTCAATCCCATATGCAGGTACACGAAGCGAGCAGTCCTTGCAAGAGATACTGAGCAGCCTGGATTATAAAAACACTGGCTCTCAGCCCTCCCTCAATGCCGACGGAGTTAGCTGACGGGCTAGAGCTGAGAGATGCTCTCCGACAATTTCAGCATTGAAAGCCTTGGATGAAAGACTTTAGCAATCTCAAACCCAAAATCTCAAGTCTAAAATCGCTCAGTTCGCCCCGAAAAATGGTTCCCCCGCTTCTCTCGCTAGTTTAGAAAAAGCCCATTTGCTTCTGAAATCTGAACCAGGAGTGAATTAAGCTGACCGACTCAATTGTTCTCAAGACTCTAACACAGCTTCCCTCAAGTTGCACAATCCGCATTTAGACGGATTCAGTCATTCGTCATTCGTCCTTTATTCTTTGGCATGACAATTAATTAGTATCGATAAGTTGTCATTCTTCGTTAACCGCTCAGCATCGTAGAGATGGTTCACTTCGCCCCGCTTGTTCAGCATGACCCGATCCGGATGCTATTTACGTCACGCCCCTTTGTCAACCGTCACATACCAATGACAAGTGACGAATGACGTTCCGATGTGGATGTAACAATTAATTGTGTCTACCTACTTAGCCAATCAAGCTGTTCCTAGAAATAATTTGTAAGCTGGGTTTTGGCTTTCGTCCCAATAGGGATAGCCCAAGGTATCTAAAAACGACTGCCACTCCTGCATCTCGTGCGGTGGAACTTGCATTCCCACTACAATGCGTCCGTAGTCTGCGCCATTGTTGCGGTAATGAAACAAACTGATATTCCAATCTGGACTCATACAACTCACGAACTTCATTAAGGCACCGGGGCGTTCGGGAAATTCAAAGCGATATAGCAATTCATCATGAGCTAAGGCAGAGTGACCACCGACCATGTGGCGCAAATGTAGTTTAGTTAATTCATCATCGGTTAAGTCAATGGTTTTGAATCCACAGGTTTCAAAAGTCGAGGCGAGGTTTTCAGCATCCGATCGATCGCGAATCTGCACTCCCACAAAGATATGCGCTTCCTGGCTATCGGCAATGCGGTAGTTAAATTCCGTCAGGCTACGCTTGCCCATACATTCACAAAATTGGCGTAGACTGCCGGGAGTTTCGGGAATGGTGACGGCAAAAATAGCTTCCCGCTGTTCACCCAGTTCGGCACGTTCTGCCACAAACCGCAGACGATCGAAGTTCATATTGGCACCACAGGCAACTGCCACCAATGTTTCACCTTGAATGTGCTCCCGTTCCACGTAGGCTTTGGCACCCGCGATTGCCAGCGCTCCAGCGGGTTCCAAAATCGATCGGGTGTCTTCAAACACATCTTTAATTGCCGCACAGGTGTCATCTGTCCCCACTCGAATCACTTCATCTACATACTGCTGACACAGGCGAAAGGTTTCTTCGCCCACCTGCCGCACCGCCACACCATCGGCAAATAAGCCCACTTGCGGCAACCGCACCCGCTCTCCAGCTTTGAGGGATTGATACATGGCATCAGAGTCGATCGGTTCCACGCCAATAATTTTGATGTCGGGACGAATACGCTTGACGTAAGCCGCAATGCCAGAAATCAAACCGCCGCCGCCGATCGCCACCAAAATGGCATGAATCGGTTGCTGACATTGGCGCAAGATTTCCATGCCGATCGTGCCCTGTCCGGCAATCACATCCGGATCATCAAAGGGATGAATGAAAGTCAAGCCTTTTTCCGCTTCCAACTGCCGTGCATAGGCATAGGCATCATCGTAAGTATCGCCATACAGCACCACCTCGCCGCCCCGCGCTTTCACGGCATCGATTTTGACTGGCGGAGTCGTTTCCGGCATCACAATGATCGCCTTGCTGCCCAGCCGCTTTGCACCCAATGCCACACCCTGAGCATGGTTTCCCGCAGATGCCGCAATCACGCCCTGGTGCAGCAAATCCGCTGGCAACTTCGCCATTTTGTTGTAAGCACCCCGCAACTTGAAGGAAAACACCGATTGCATATCTTCCCGTTTCAGCAACAAGGTGTTACGCAATCGTGCGGAAAGGTTCGGTGCAATATCTAACGGCGTTTCTTGCGCCACATCGTACACACGAGCAGTCAGAATCAGTTGCAGGTAGTCGCACAGCATAGGATCGAGTGATGCAAAGGGGATGGAGTCCGATCTTACGCTACTGCGAAGGGACGAATCATGGTTGGTCAAGAATCAAAGACTCATGGCAAAAATGTAATCTGCGGTGAGCGGCAGATTGGGGAACAACGAGGATGCGATGCGATCGCTCCCACGAAACACTTTGGCGGGGGCACAGGCACTCCATCAAGCAGCTCAAAGACTCTACCTGAGCCATCGTCCCAGGCAAGAAATGCTTTCAATGGCAGAGGGGGTGTAACAGTTGCGTATGTGACACACCCTTGCTTTTTTGCGGGTAAGTGTTACTTTTCATCCCATATAGCATTTATGGACAAGCCACAGTGTTTGTGGGAGGCGGAGTGGCAGAAAGGGTGACTCCTCCAACATTTGCCGCATTCACGCCCGCCAGGTTCACAACAGTCAACACATTAGGAATCACGGCAGGAATAAAGAAGGTATTCGTGATTGTGGAGGCATTCGTGCTGACGTTGCCCGTCACGTTGACACAAATCGTTTGCAGGAGTGGTTGAGCGGTTGTTGCCACATCGATGCCTTGTAGCGTATTTGCTGTCAGCGTATTCGCTTGGATATTGGCTGTAATAGTCGGATTTCCCAGCGTTGGCACACCGAGACTGTTGGTGTTTGTCGTCGTGACATAGACCCCGCGTTGTCCATTGCCGCTGGAATTATTGCTGATAATGTCAACCCTGGCATTGGTTGAAGCTGTGGCTTGCACCTGAATCCCATTTTGCCCATTGCCACTGATCGTGTTGTTTTGAATCCGCCCGGTTAACCGGGCTGTGGTGGGATTAGCCACGGGAATCGTCAACAGACCTAAGCGAATGTCAATCCCTTCATCCCCATTGCCGCGAATTGTGTTGCTCTCAATGGTTAGGTTATTGACATTTGCATCTTGTTCAACGGCGATCGCAATGCCATCACCCCGAATTGGGGTTGCGCCGCCATTATTCTCGATCGTGTTATTGGCAATGCGGATATTAGCGCTGGCGGCTGTGGTAGAACCACTGGGTCTGCCTGCAAAAAGCATCAAAATACCATCGTTATCATTCGTCCGGATCTGGTTGTTGAGGATGTTCAGATCAAGCTGTCCAGCAAAGTTCGCTACCTGAATCGCTTGTCCACCCGGAAACGCTGGGAGAGAGGGAGGAATCGTTGGCAAGTAGGCTCCGGCGACCCGCTCGATCGTGTTGCCTGTTACGTTTACTGTCCCGATCGAGTTAAGCAGAGCCAATCCTTGCCCTGTAGAAAAAGTCACTGTACCCAAAATGGGAATGGTTGCCGAGACGAGGCGGGCTGATAAATCAGTGATCTGGTTATTGGTAATGGTGGTAGTGCCCGTGGTTCCAGCGAACAGCAACCCCTGATCCGTCGCATTGCGAATCGTGTTGTTGCTGACGATAGTGGTGCCGTTGGTCGTCCCCGCGATCGCAATCCCCTGACCATTGAGTGCGTTCAACGTGTTGCGGCTAACCTCTAAATTGCCATTCACTCCAGCAACGACAATGCCCTGTCCAGTGGGAACTTGAAACGTGCCAATGGTCGGAACTGTCACGGGAAAGAGTGCGCCTACAGTACTGGCAACCGTGTTATCGATAATTGAGGCATTGCCCCGTGCATTCAGCAGCACAACTCCCTGGGTTCCAGTACCTGTAACCGTGTTGCGAGCAATGTTGACATTTCCAGTGGTGGTGGCAATCACAATGCCCTGACCGCTGGGCAGCGGAATAATGCTGCCGGGGTTGGGAATGGTGATAGAACCGATCGTGATATCACCTGTGATCGGATTGGCGATCGTTGTGGTGCCTGCGATCGTGTTGCTCACGATATTGTCAGTGACTTCTGCGGTGCCGACGTTTTGTAGATAAATGCCCTGGTTGCGAGTGGCGGTAATTTGGTTACGGAAGAGGTTAGCGATCGCGACGCCATTCCCCAAAATGCCCGCATCTGCCGTGTTGCGAATGACGTTATCCCGAATCTCAACCCGATTGACATTGCTAAACGCCACTCCCGCCCCGGTTGTACTGCTAATGGTGAAGCCTGACAACACGGTGTCACTTCCCATCGTGACAGTGCCATTCACGTTCGGCAAAACCCCACTACCGGACAGCGGCAGTTGGTAAGCAGGAAAGAATTGCCCCGCGATCGTGGCAGGCAACAGTTGCACCGGTCCGGTTGAGAGAACTTGGACACGATCGGGAATGGTGAATGCCGGAATCCCAGGATTTGTCCCTGCTTGCACATACACAATCCCGTTACCATCAGAACGGCTGGCAGTCAGAGCCGATTGCACTATCCCAAAGGGACTTTCAAACGTACCATTGCCGCCACTCGTTCCCAAAACTACATGCTGGAAGAGGTAGGGCTGTCCGGTGGCTGGATTGGTCAGAACAATATCCGTAAAGGAAGCGTTAGTTAGTGTTATTTCCGTTTGGTGATCTACCGCGATCGCGTTCACCCGGTAAGGCATCTCACCCATGCGTGCTTGAACTGAATCCCGAGCAACTCCTCCAGGGCGACTACCCGGAAACGTGACGGCAACAGTGCCAACGACATTCGTGCCAAAAATACTATCATGCTGAACCGCCACACCCAACGTCAGGAAATCCAGCGGACGAGCCTCCAGGCGACCCCGCACGCCAGCCGAATTTTCACCCCCAGATAGGTAGTACAGTCCAGCGTAACCGCGTAGATCGCCGCCATTCCCAAACCGCAGCAGCCTCCCCCCCGCTTCTGCATCAAAGCCTGCCATTGCCACTTCCAGACTGCGAACCGATCGCTGTTGCCGACTGCCGCTAGCTCGCAGAAAGTTACTTTCAAAGCGGAAATTGTTGATCTGAGTACCGGTATCAAAAATCTGTTCAGCAACGGTTTGGCGAGTATTCCCGACGGGAATATAGCCATTGATACGAGCATCCCAGCCGTCTCCCAGTGCCTCAAACCCCAACCCAATCTGGGAGAACACGCTCTCGCCAGTGCTGCGGCTGTCGTAGCCTAAATAACCGCCATAGATTAAGTTGGCATTCGGGTTATAGAACCGATAACCCACCAGCAAATTGCCCCCTGGATTAGCATCGTTATCCAGCAGGAACCGTCCCACCAGGTATAACAGGTCTTTGCCAGGAGTTTGCCGCAGCGGGATGAAACCCTCGAAGCTGCCAAAACCGTCATAGCCGCCGCCAGAGGTACTGTAGCCAACTCCCGCCCGTGGGGGAATTAGAAGGTCGGCAGCACGAGTACTAACCGCAGGAGCAGGACTGGGAGAGGAGGGTGGAGTTTCGGGTTGGGCGCTTGCAGAAGACGAATAGGTTAATGCTGCCAGTCCCAAAAACCAGCAAGTCCAGAGTTTCCGTACCACTAAAATATTCTCCTGCCAACACACGACTTCCCGCAGTTGTACTCAAATGTATTAGGCTTGTCAATTTAAAGCCACAAAGTTTGAGGAAATTTCATACTATTGGGGGATGATGGCAACAGAAATTTGTGGATGTGCGAACTCAAAAATACCGACGCAAAACTGCCCCCAACGCCGCTCCCGTCCCTGCCATCACGCCCATTACTCCACCTTCGATCGCGCTCATCATGGGAGACTTTCTAACGCACTGAGCCGGTGGGTTTTCGCTTTGCAAACAATTTGTACTTTCTGCCCATGCGGTGCTGCTATTCAAAATTGCACCCGAAATTGCACAGAAAGAAATAATAAACAGCAGGCGATGGTCTTTCTTAGGGCTAGAAGTTTTTCGCATGAGATGAGTCTAATGAATCTGTCTTTAGTAGGATACCCACTCAGTCATAAGTATGCTACCTACAAATTCACTTCTCCAAGGGAAATTTCTAGCCAAACTCTGGAGCCATTTGTTCTAAATACTTACGCTTAGATACTCACGCTGGAATTTAATTAGTCTTTTCTCTAATCAGCCTTTTCACCGTTATGCCCCAATGCTTCCAATCTATCTCAGAAGCGTGAGGAGTTTGTCATGTTGAACAAGCAGAGCGAAGTGAAGCATCTCTGTGATTCTTCGCTCACCGCTCAGAACGACAACCTCTCAATGTTAATTAATTCTCATTTCTCAGGAACCGTTAAGGAATAACGACGATCGACCATCAGCCATTTCAGTTCGTTATGACTAGCCAGCAGTGATGAGCCAATCGGATCAACAGCTTCATCAAGTTGAGGCGAGAACCTTCAATCGCGTCTTCCGAATTGCGGGTAATTGCCACCAGGGAACGGCTGGATACTCGTGGTGCTCCTCATGGTAGCCAAAATGATAACAACTCAGAAAGGACAAAAATGGCGGCAGGGAGTTGCTACGGGCGCGATGGGTACTGTTGTAGCCTTGGGGCAACTCTCGATGGGGTAGGTAGGTGCCAAAGTAAAACAGTTGCAGGGAACTCAAAATACAAGGAAAGATCCAGAACAGAACTAAATTGATTTGAGGAATATGAAAAACGTATTGCGCTGCCAGATATGCGATCGTAATACCAATCCCCTGTGACCAACCAAAATAGCGCCGAATAAAGTTGAAATACCAGAGTACGGGATGAGAATGCTGCCCATCATGAAAGTCTGGATCCATTGCACTGGCGGGATGACGATGGTGTTGCCAATGTTTTTCGAGGAGTTTTTGATAGGGAAAAAACAAGTATAGAAATAATGCCAGAGAGCCGATCTGATCATTTAGGTGCACATGGTAAGGAATCAGCGATCGATGCATCGCATCATGGGCAGTGATAAACAAACCCGTACATAGAAATGCTTGTAATAGCAATACTAAAACAACATACAGAGTAGAAACTTTTGATAGATCCAGAAACAAACTCGTCATCAAATTCGCCAGCCATAAACCAATAATGACGAAGGCGATCGTAATCCCTATGGAGAATTTGATGTTAGCTATGCTTATTAGCCGCCCTCGGCTTACACGTTGTAATTGATCCATGCATGGCTCCAAAAATGATTTCCAGGCAGCTTTCACAAACACACTTGGTTTCTGTCTGCTGAGAAAGACTTGCTACGATTTCAATTCGATCCTAATGACCTGGAGCAAATGTGATTTCTATCTTTAGTGCTAATTTGGACTTTATAAAGTTTACAGATTGGTGCAGGTTAAGGATTTAGTGAGTATTCTGAACTAAATGTTTTATGCAATGCTGTGTGGTTCTGCTAAAAACACTTCTGGAGAAGAAGTCCAACACAGAAGAAACCAATCGAATGGTAGAGGGCAGAATTATGCTCAACTAGGAAGCAACGCAGACTTGCGAACGAGCTTGCGGCAAGGATCCGAGATTTTCTTTAGATGGCTAAAGTTGAATGGCGCTGATCTAAGGAGATTTCCGGCAAACAATCTACCCACTGTCTTCGACTCCGTTCAGCCAGCTTGTACTCTGAGCGAAGTCGAAAGGTAAACTTTTTTCTGGAAATCGCTTAAGGAATGAGAATTAATTAACATCGAGAAGTTGTCATTATGAGCGGTGAACGAAGAATCGCAGAGATGCTTCACTTCGCTCTGATTGTTTAGCATGACCAACCCCGGATGTTAGTGACTTCACGATTCTAAGAGCCTTGAGATTAGTCTCAGGCTCAAAGCTGAAACCTGTTAAACCAGGTTGAGAGCCACAACAATCGATCGTTTAGCCAGTTTCAACTGACTTTAGCTCTTAGCCCAAACTTTAGTTCAAGGCTGAATGCAGTGCCCTTCGGCTAAAGTTGAGTCGTCAAGTTCAAAATTTTTTGTACGTCTGCTAACACTCGTTTGGCACCTTCAAAGCTGAGACGAGCGATCGCCGCTTCATACTCCAACCAGGCGAAGTCGCGAATCTCCTCTGCTTGGCAGGAAACCGCCTGCGTTTCGACCATTGCGGGGTAATAAACAACCGTTTTGTCGAAGCGTTTCCCTTCCCGGGTGAAGCCATACTGCTCTGAAAAGGAAACGTCTTTGATGACGGTATATTGAGAGATACCTGTCTCTTCAACAAACTCACGACACGCCGCTTGCAAAGCATCTTCGCCGAGATCGGCGTGTCCCTTTGGAAAACCCCAATGTCCGGCATGATGCTGAATGAGTAAAAACTTGTAGATGCCGTTTGTTAGGGAAATTGGGACGATACCAAATGCTTCGTCTTTTGCTGGTGTGGAGTCAGCCATGAGAAAGATCTGAGGGTCAAGTTTTTGAATGATACCCCAGATCGATCGAAGTGGCAGGTGGCAAGAGAATAAGTGGTGTGGATGAGAAATAAGAGGGCGAGTGGATAGGGCTTGCCAGATTACCACCCAATTAAGCGGCTGCCATTAAGGCTTCTTGTCCATGCAACCGGAGCAGATCCATTAATTCATCCCGGTAATCGTGAAAGATGGAATGGCGCTTAACGTGGTGGGTGCGTTCGGGCAGTTTGATCACCATTTCCTTGCGGACAGTGCCGGGACGAGCACCCAACGCATAGATACGATTTGATAGGAAAACGGCTTCTTCCACGTCGTGAGTAATCATGAAAATAGTGATGTTAGTCCGCTGCCACAGATCCAGCATGAATTCGTGCATTGACTCTTTGGTATGAATGTCCAATGCGCCAAAGGGTTCATCCATGAGCAATACTTTTGGTTCAGAAGCGAGGGCACGAGCGATCGCCACCCGTTGTTTCATCCCGCCCGAAAGTTCTTTTGGCAAGGACTTGGCAAACTTGGACAATCCCACCACGCTCAAGTAGTAGCTGGCTTGTTCCCGCCGCTCTTTCTTAGGAACGCCTTGTAGTTTTAACCCAAATTCCGTGTTGTCCTGTACGCTCATCCAGGGATACAGGGTGTAGTGCTGGAAGACCATGCCGCGATCGGGACCCGGTCCCACGACCCGTTTGCCATCAATCCGCACTTCTCCCGATGAAGGGGAATCTAATCCCGCGATTTGCCGTAACAAGGTCGATTTTCCCGAACCTGAAGCGCCAACCGCACAAATAAATTCACCTTGCTCGATCGTCATATTGATGTCTTTCAACACCACCAGCGTTCCAGATTTGGTCTCAAAGTTTTTGTTCAGTTGATCAATTTGCAGATACATAAAGTGTCCTTTGGGTGGATGGATGAGTCGGGATGGATGAGTCGGGATGGATGAGTGGGGCGGGAGAGGGGGGTAAACGATTTCCCTTTGCCCCTGGCTCCTTTTGCCTGTGACCTTGAAACTATCGCTTTTGGCTTGCCCACTTACAGGTAACGCGGAGCATATATTGGAACAACAAGTCGAACGCCAGACCAATCACGCCAATCACAATCAGTCCAACGAAGATTTCATCAGTTCGCAGGAAACGCCCCGCCACACTGATGCGCCGACCTAAACCTTCGGTAGCGGCAATCAATTCGGAAACGATGACCAGTTGCCACGCCGCAGCAAGGTTAATGCGGCAGGCATCTAAAATGCCGGGAAGAACGTGGGGCATAATTACCTGCGTCAGGGCTGCAATCCGATTGCCACCTAAAATGTAAGTTGCTTCGATTAAATCTTTTGGTACAAATTTGACCGTATCCATCACCATGAGGGAGTTAAAGAAGAACACTCCAACAAAGATGAGCATAATTTTGGGCGCTTCCCCAATCCCTAAATACAGAATCAGCAGGGGAATAAAGGCGGGGGCGGGCATATAGCGCATTAGCCCAAATAGCGGTTCCAGCAGTGCCCGAATGCTGGGAAAACTGCCCATTAAGATACCAACTGGAATTGAAAAGATCGCAGCCAGGAGAAAGCCAAACCCAACCCGCCACAAACTGGCAACGGTGTCTTTTAGCAGTTCACGGGTGCTCCACAAGCGACCAAAAGCATCCAGCACGTTGGCCGGTGAGGGCAGAAATTTAGGATCGATGTTGCCAAAGGTTGTGACCAGCCACCACAGGAGGAGCGGAAGCGCGATCGAGGTGATGGTCAGGGCTGTATACAGGGGTTTCGGAATGTCTTCTGCCAAGCGCCAAAAGACGGTGGGGCGCATGGTAGACGGCTTCATGTAGGACTGGATGGAACGAGGCGCAGTGCTGTCATTCATGGGTTTGAATCGGTGAAGGGGTGATGGAATTTCTCTAAGCTTTTTGCTGGGCGTAGGCTTTCACGAAGCGATCGTCAAACAGCAGGGTTGTATTTGGCTTGGTTTTGGCAAGTCCCACATCCATCAAAAATTGGCTCATCTGATCCGCAGCAAAGAGGAGGGAAGTCATGCTATTACCAGGTTGAAAGGCTTGTAGGTTCTCCTCCAAGGTGAAGAGACGAGTACCATCCGCATATTCTTTGTATTCCTCCAGAGAAACTCCTGCCCGCTTCGCCATAATTTCGTAGGCAGCGGTTTGATTCTTTTGCAGATAATCCAGGGTGGCGAACCAGGCATTCACCAGGGCTTGCACTTTATCAGGATGTTTGTAGACGTAATTGCGAGAAACCACCAGATGATCCGAAATTGCTCCTGGAAAATCTTTTGAGCTAAAGAGTTCTTTACTGCCCGATCGCTTCAATGCTTGGGTGGTAAAGGGTGCAAACACAGCACAGGCATCGACTTGACCTGCCACAAAGGCGGATGCGGCTTTCCCCGTTTCCAGCGGCACAAACTCAATATCCTCCGGCTTCAAGCCAGCTTTTTTCAGCCCCAATAGCAACAGAAAGTGATCAACCGTTCCTTCTTCTGCCGCAACTTTTTTCCCTTTCAAATCTGCAACGGACTTAATCCCGTCTCGCACGATAACCTTGTCATTGCCAGTCGAATTGTCGTTGACAAGTACCACAACCTGATCGGCACCACCTGCAACGGAACTAACGGTGTCTCCCAGGGTTTGACTATTGGCATCAATTTGCCCAGCCGTTAGAGTGCTGATCGATTCCAAATAGCCGTCAAACCATTTCAATTCCACGGGAGCATTTGTGGTTTTGAAAATTCCTTGCTCCTGCGCCACCTGCCAGGGAAACCAACCAGGCCATGCACTAAATCCCAGATCAACAACTTCAGTGCCAGTGGTGGCAGCTTGAGCAGATTCAGTCTCGGTTGTGGTCTGAATGTAAACAGCAGGATTCACACAACTCGTCGTGAGCGACACGGTGATAAGAAATAGGAAAAGATATGCCAGCGGCGATCGAGGTTTCATGGCGTATTGAGGTAAAGAAAAGATTAATAAAACGCGATCGGATCCATCTGTGTAACAGGGTTTACCGTAGAGTGAAACACTTCATCTGTAACACCCGATACACAGAACTTTCTGGTTGCAACAAATTATTTAGGCTGATGCGACGGTAGGGACTTTCTTCTCTATAAAAGTCTGCTGCTGTTGCTCAACCCGTGAACGCACCCAATCGAACCAGGTGTCCAACCCCTCACCCGTTTTGACGGAGACAGTAATAATTGATACTGAGGGATTAATCTGGCGGACATTCTCCCGAATCTGATCGAGGTCAATCTCTAAATGCGGCACAAGGTCGGTTTTCGTAATCAATAAACAGTCAGCTTCTCGAAACATCACGGGATATTTGAGGGGTTTGTCTTCCCCTTCTGTGATGCTGAGGAGCGCAACTTTGGCGTGTTCTCCCACTTCAAACTCCGCCGGACAAACCAAATTGCCCACATTCTCGACCAGGACTAAATCAAACTGATTGGGGTCATAGTCGTGCTGCAACCGATGGATACCGCCAGCGACCATGCGCGAGTCGAGATGGCACGATCGCCCAGTGTTGATGGCAATCACGGGCACCCCATACTGGCGCAAGCGATCGGCATCCAGTTCGGTTGTCATGTCGCCTTCAATCACGGCAATGGTGAGGGACGGGCTCAAAGCTGCCAGGGTTTTTTCCAACAGGGCGGTTTTTCCGGCCCCCGGACTGCTCATCACGTTGAGGCAGGTAATGCCCCAGTCATTAAAATGGGCACGATTGTGATCAGCCCCTTCCTGGTTGGCGTGGAGCAGGTCAATGCCCAGAGCGACATCGTGGATCATGTGCATAGGTTCTGTTCCTCAGATTTGGGACTCTCAAATTCCAGGCGATCGATTTTCAGTTCCCGTCCCGAACGAATGTCATCCATCGGCGATCGGCAGGCGGGACAGGCATAGTGCAGTCCAATTTCGGGACGATACTCCTGCTGACACAAGTGGCAAAAGGCAACCAGTGGTTTTTCTTGAATCTCCAGGGCTGCGCCGTCTAAAAACGTGCCGCGTGTCTGCACTTCAAACGCAAATTGCAACCCCACAGGCTCTACACAGGTAAACTCGCCCACAATCAAATGCACCTTGGAGACTTTCGTTTTTTGCGGCTGCGACTCCCACCAATTCCGAATGGTGACAATCAGCGCCCGGGTCATGTCAGTTTCGTGCATAACGTTGGGAATGGGAAATCTGGAATAGGGCAATAATGACCAACGACCAATGACCAATGACTAAACTTCTAAGTCCACGCCTGATCCACGTTCATGTTGGCTTCGGCATGGATATAGGCGGGCTTTTCGCGGCGGGGCAGTTGCCCAGATAGAACGAGGTGTGCCATTGTGTCGCAAATCACGCGGGTTGCCATGAGTGCGGTCATGTCGCTGACATCGTAAGGGGGCGATACTTCCACGACTTCCAAGCCACACACGGGCGCACGTTGTACGATTTTGCCGAGCAGGGCAAGGGCTTCGCGCGGGAGTAAACCACCGGGTTCGGGCCAGCCTGTACCGGGAACGAAGCCTGCATCAATGCAATCAATGTCAAAGCTGATCCAGACGCAATCGGTGCCATCCAGGGCGCGTTCCAGGGCAAAATCAGCGGCGGCATCGATTCCCCGTTCTACGATGTCGGTCACAGTGAGGATGTTGGTCGATCGCTCGCGACATACTTTCGCGCCCTGACGTGGAACTTGCCAACCCCCGATGCCGAGTTGCACCAAATTCTTCGCCGGAGCGTTTGCCATGTTGGTAGCGTGAAACCAGGGGCAGGTGTGCATCCGTTCATCCAGGTCGGTTTCCTGAGTGTCTACGTGACGATCGAAGTGAATAATACCCACTTTTTTATCGCCCAAATGCCGACACACACCGCGCACAGTCGGAAATCCGATCGAGTGATCGCCCCCCAGCAAAATTGGAAAAGCACCGGATGCAAACACATGGGCGACCCCTTTAGAAATCTGGTCAAACGACTTCTCGTTATTGCCCGGAATGGTAAACACATCGCCCACATCGCAGAGGGTAATTTGCTCCCGTAAATCCACACCCAACTCAAAGTTATAGGGGGTGTAGAGCGCCGAAATGCGACGGATGCCTTGAGGACCAAACCGAGTCCCAGGACGATAAGTCGTACCGGAATCATGGGGAATGCCCACGATCGCCACATCGTATTCCCCGACTTGGCGGACATCTTCCAGGTAAGGCGCTTTCAAAAAGGTGTTGATGCCAGCATAGTGAGGCAGTTCACCACGAGAAAAGGTAGGAATGGAGCGATCGCGAATGCTGGCAGCGGCTTCCAGTCCATATTCCAGCCCCTTAGAAACTTCCTGCTGCCAACCCGTCAGCGGCAGTTGAGTTTCTTTTTGTAAGGCACGACTCGCTTCAGAAGATGCCCCATCAGGACTTTGAAACAAAGGGTTATCGGTCATGGTGTCTCGTTGTGTAACGATAAAGTTTCAAGGCAAAAGATCTCAGGGCGAATAAAAATTTAAATGCTAAAAGCCCGGAAGAGAAGAAAAGCTTTCATCTCAAGCTTTCAACACTCTCCCGGGCTTTTATCCCGCCGTGTAACTGATTCAGCTAAAACCTTTCTCAGTCAGCCCCTCTCGGACCAGGCATAGAACTAAGTCTATCGGAACCCTAGAAGCTTGTTTGTTATTCACTTATGCCTAAATGAATAGCAGGCTGAAAACGGAGAAACCGTATCTTAGACTACAAGCCTAGAAAAATGTCATGAAATCTAGATAGAGAGGCTTACGCACACCCTGGGAGATTTCCGCAAAAGGTTCGCCCTATTGCCCACCCACGCCTGTTTTCCCTTCTAACTCCTACTATTCTATTTCTCCTCCCTCTCGCCCTTCGCCCTTCCCCTCTCTACCCTCTACTTTCCACCTTCTACCCTCTACCCCTGTCGATTCATCCGGTACAACAACCAAAGCGACCCAATTAGCCCCAAAAAGTGAGCCAGGATGAGATTCACGCTGGCTTGCACAACCAGGATATCTAAAGAGTTCACGGCTTGGGTCGGGCTGGCAGTGACGAATCCAGGACCTTGCCGAAAGGCGATTACAGCAACTGACCCAATAATGGCAAAACTGCCCATAATCCCCAGCAACATCCCCACCAAACTAGCCAGCAACCCCAACCGAATCAGTTGAGTAACTTCGGATTTTTTCGGACGGGCGGGGGCATCTCGTCGCAGTTGCCGACCGATGAGTACGTATCGAAACGCCCAGTAGATCGTGAAGCCCATCACCGCGATCGCCCCAAAGGTCAAAACCCCACCCACACCTGCACTTGGATTCGGTGCCGCTGGAACCTGTACCCCTGGCTGTAACGGGTTTAGGGGCGCAGTTCGAACTGCCCCAGCGGCAACAAGCAAAATAATGCTGGAGATAATCACCAGCACAACCTGCGACCACAAGCTAATCCAGCCTGTGCGGCGGAACTCGTTGGCAATTTGCTGGATAACGGGGGAAGGAGAGGAATAACTGGACCTGGCGCTCATTGCAATAGTGATATTTAGGGACTTCGCTTGGGATGCGTTAATGACTATCCTAGCGTCCTGTAGCCTTCATTAAAAATCACTGTAGGATCGGAAACGCAACCTACAATGGCAATTCAGGAAAATTTCTCTTTCCTGTTGTAGTCCCCCATCTGATTGCTCAGTCGTATCAGGTTTTCCTATGCTTAACACAGATTCATCACAGCCCCTTCCACCCGATCTACCTCCTTTGAAAGTGATGATTGTGGAAGACGATCCCATGATGCAGTTGGGATTAGAGCAAACCCTGAGCGAGTACTCGCAACTCACGTTGGTCGGGCAGGTCGCGGATGGGTATCAAGCGGTAGAAATGGCACAAAAGCTGCTGCCAGACGTAATCGTGATGGACATTGGACTCCCTCGGCAGGATGGCATTGCGGCAACACAACAAATCAAAGCTTTAATGCCAGATGTGCGGATTGTGATGCTTACTTCCCACATTACGGAAACGGAAGTAATCGCCGCCCTTTCTAGCGGAGCAGATGCCTACTGTATTAAGGGCACCAATGTCGATCGCTTAATTGCGGCGATCGCTGCGGCTCAGGAAGGTGCCACCTATCTTGACCCACAAATTGCCCGCCGTGTCATCGAACACCTCAAACCGCCCTCCTCCACAAACCTGGTTGGGCAACTTTCTCAGCGAGAATTGGAAGTGCTGAAGCTGATGGTGGAAGGCAAGAGTAATCCAGAAATTGCCGCAGATCTATATCTCAGCCCTAACACGGTGAAAACTCACATTCGCGGCATCATGAATAAGCTGGCAGTGGACGATCGGGTTCAAGCAGCGGTAGTAGCGCTGCGAGCTGGGTTGGTTTAGCAAAAGGGTAAATCCAATTCTCCAACCTCGGCTCACATAAATGCCGAAGTTCACTCGATCTGATACCAACTGCGGCTTCCCTCTCATCCAGGGGGGTTGAGGGGGATCGGTGCAAGGAATGTACCCTTATCACTGTTAGATCGGTATGACCAGCTAGATCGGTATGACCAGCTAGATCGGCATGACCAGCTAGATCGGTATGACCAGCAGCTTAAAGTTTACACTCCGCAACAAGTTGTTTTCCCTCAAAGACTAATATTTAATAAAGTAGTACCAGATAGTGAGAACTACTTGCATTTAAGTCCTGAAGTTTTTCATATCGATACAGAAGTGCGGATACATTCTTGCGCTTTTAGGTTCAGCCCGGTTTCCCTAAAACTTATTTAGGGGTAACTCCGCTTGTTAATTACAGATTATTCGTTATTCTGGAGTATTCGATCGTCAGGGATTATCAGGGAACTCGGTTGAGGGAATCTTTTGTCTAGGATAATAGAGTCAATACCCAGACTCAGTTAAACGCAGGGACTGTAAATACCCAAGACAAAGCCCTCTGGTTCTAAAAAAAGCAGACTAACTTAAAAGAAACAAAATCCTGTTCGAGCGCATTGACAATGGATCTCTTTAAGAGTGCTGCATATTTTTTACCTCTTGGCGATGATTTTAATCCTTTAGGTTGATGTCATCACCAGCGGCTCCCTTGTTATGGTGATATAACCCTACCAAAAGGGAAATTCATCAACGTTGTCTCTTTTACCACACGACTGTTGCCTGGATGGGAAAAATGAAGTTCGAAGACATTTATCGATTTTTTCAAGCTCCACCTCCGTTCTATCTGAACAAGGAGCTTGCCGTTTGCTATGTTTTGGCGGTTTTAACCAAAGGGGATTCCTACGGAACTGAATTAATTCAGCTTCTGGAAACTGAATATCCAGCCTACAGACTTTCAGACACCGTGCTGTATAGTGCCCTCAAATTTTTGGAAGAAGAGGGAATTATCACTGGCTACTGGAAGAAGGTAGAAGGTCGGGGTCGTCCTCGTCGGATGTATCAAATCCAGGCTGACTCCACCCAAAGGGCACAGGAGTTAGCCCGTCTTTGGCAAGAATATGTTGGGAAATACCATGCAGCGCCCCATTCACCGGGTCTCGCTCACAGTGGAAACAGCTAATTGTGGCTGGTAGGACTAACAGCGAATCTGTGATAAGGGGCAGGGTTATCTCAAGTTTGCGATCGCCATTTCATCCGATCGTGTCTAATAGAGGGTGATAGCGATTTGGCTTCTTTTTGACCGAGGCAATGCAAGCAATGAGTCCCCCTGTCCTGTCCTCAACTTTCCTGTTAACCCTGCTGCTGACTGTTGGGCTTCTCTTCTTCATTCGTGCTTCGGTGAAAGATCGGACACAGACTGTTAAGTTTGTATCCGATTTACCTGAAGAGTCCCTAGCGGGGAAGCTCCAGCAGTATTTTTCTCAGCGTGCTTACACCATGACGGATGTGGACACTGAGCGCGATCAAGTTGCCTTCGAGGGGGTTGTGCGTCCCAGTCTATTTCTAGCGATTTTTCTGGCAATCCTGGCAATGATTGGCACTCTCTGCCTTGCTCTTGTTCTGTCAACCTTGTTTCCCGACTATGCCCCTGGCACTCTTGTCCTCGTCCTCCTCTCTCCCTTAGCTGGTGTATTCTACTGGCGTAAGGCAAAACGTCCTGAGAAGGTGCTGCTGCGAGTTGAGTCTGAATCGAGCGAAAACCAGCTTGGACAAAGTGTGATTACCGTTGTGGCTCACCGAGACGAAATTCTAGAACTCCAGCGGACTTTAGCGCTCAAATCTTCTGAATAAGCTGCGGTGCAGATTGAGCAAGATATGACAAGTCTCACCCCGATATGCTCAAAGGTGAGACTTGAATAAATCTTAAGCTCGATAAAAACTAGATCACCAACCCAATCACTTCAAGCCTTCCGAATTGAGACTGCCAGTTCAGGCTGAACCTCATCTGACGGTCTAAGACTTGGAAACAAAAAGTGATTTTCCTCTACATACTGAGCACCAAACAAGCCTTTCTCTGCCCAGAAATACCGATCCGTGGTATGCTCGTTACGCTTAACCAGGAGTAGTGCAGGAGGAACAATTCCCTCTGCATGGATAAACTTTCTAGCAGCGGTAACGGGCTTATCTTCACCACATTCAATGCTGAACTGAGGCACATGCTCAAGAATTCTGCGACCCTCCTGCCGACGGCGGCTTTTACGCTTACGTCTCCTTGCCAATTTAAACCCCCCTTCATGGTCAAGTGTAGTGTTAGTTACAAAATACGTCGCAAGTATAGCGATTCCTGGCAAAAATTTCAATTTCTTTTAACCCTTTGATACAAAGCTTAAATCTATCTAAAGACATTTATTAGATTTATGCGTACCTTTTAAGTTTTTTAATCCCTTGCCGTGGATTTGTGTTGGTTGTTTGAAGCATGCTGATGCCCGTAAGTTCTGAGTTTGTTGCCTTGTGTAAGGCTCAAATTATGCTCCTAACTCAGGCGTTGGGTGCCTCTATCAGTGTTGTTTACTTAACTCAAGAATTAGTGGAAGGGGTCCAGCCGCAGTTAGTACCGATCGCGGCCTATCCTGAAAGCCTGTTAGAGCGCGAGCGGCAATCTGGGGTCATGTTGTTGCCAGATACGGCAATGATTGCTAACTCTGAGCCTAAGTTGGCGCGAGACGATGTAGAACCTGCGAGTAACGACTCCACACCAGAGCCGTTGAAGTTACAACAGCTAAATTTATCAGATCCTCCCAATTCAACCACTTCTGCTTCTTCAAACACTTCTGCCTCACGGTCAGGCTCCCTGGTCGAGCAGCGCCAACTGGTACTACCGCTGGTATTTGAGGAGAGTGTGTTTGGGTTGCTGGTCACGCGGCGAGACGATCGCGCCTGGGAAGGCTGGGAACAGGCTCAGGTGGAAGAAGTCGCTCGCACCCTTTCGCTGGCATGTGTGATTGATCAGCGTTACCAATGGGGACAGCGAGAACGGGAACAGGAACGGATTTTGTTGCACCAGCAGCACGACTTGATGGATAACTTGTTACATCAATTTCGCAACTCCCTCACAGCCTTGCAAACCTTTGGCAAGTTGATCTTACGCCGTTTAGCACCGGGTGATCGGCGGCACGATCTCGCAACCAGTATGACCCGCGAAACCGAGCGCTTGCGAGATTTGGCACAGCAAATGGAAATCGCCCTGGAAACGGGCTTAGTCAACCGTCCGCGATCGCTGCCCGCTGCCACCGCAGACGCTTCGCTCACCGACGAAGAACAATTAGGGGAAGCCATTCTAGACCCCCATCCGATGCCCCTACTACCCTCGGTCGGATTACTGGCAGGAGCGAATCCAATCCCGGAGCGTTGCTTGATTGAAACCGTTTTGGCACCCCTTTTCGCGTCTGCTACACCGATCGCTCAAGATAAAAACTTGACTTTCCACACTTATTTCCAGGAAGACTTACCGCCGATCTGGGCAAACCCAAAAACCTTGCGGGAAGCGTTGAACAACCTGATTGAGAATGCGATCAAATACACTCCCCCAGGGGGGCATATTTGGGTTTTAGCAGAAGCGGCTGAAGACAGTCCCTTTTTGGAGGTGTCGGTTTCTGATACTGGAGTGGGCATTCCTCCAGCAGACTTACCACACATTTTTGAACGCAGCTATCGCGGCATCCAGGCTCAAGGAACCATTCCCGGCAGTGGCTTAGGGCTTGCCATTGCCCGATCGTTGATTGAGCAATCTCATGGAAAAATCCAGGTATTCAGCCCTGCCCTGGAAACAAAGGGACGAATACCTGGGGATGTGGTGCCGCCAGCAACAAGGGGCACAACGTTTGTAGTCCAACTGCCGATCGCCCTGGAAGACCAGGAAAGGGTGGAAGCGTAGGCTTTATTCCTTAACCCCCTTTCCAGTTTTCTAGCGTGGAGTCGTCAAATCCAGATCCGAGGTCAGAGTCAGGGTCAGATCGGTGTTGGGATTGATGGCATACAAATCAATCCGATCGCGGAAGAGCAAGCTCAAGCCACCCCCCACCACTGCACCGGGCAATACTTCATACCATCTGATGTTGCGATCGCCTGTGACAGCGGCAATCCCAGCCGCAGCACCCGCGCCCACAACCGTTCCGGCAATCAGCTTACCTGTGCTGACCCCTTTATTGATGGTTTCAGTGGTGGTAATGAAGGTGGATGCTGCTTCCATCGGAACTCGTCTACCGTTGGGTAACACCAATTCCCGTGCCAGGAATTGTGCGCCTCTGGGAGTAGTTTGCAACGTACCCAGCACATCACTCCCAGCCGGAATCAAAACCTGACCTTCGCGAGTAACCACATTCTGAGCCACCTTCATCGTGAACTGAATCGGTGCTTCATCTTTGGCTAACAGAATCTTGTCAGCCCCTTCGTAACGCACTGGAATTTGAGTTCCGGCAGGGATTTTTATTCCTACATTGGCAGGATTACCCACAATGTAAGGAGATGGAATGTAGGCAACCTGTCCAGAGTTGACCAATGCCTGGTAGATGTTGGCGGCAACTTCTGCCCGAGTCGCAACTCGGTTGGGGTTCAATAACCGAACATCTGGATAGTTGACGACCATCCGCCGTTCAGTTGCCGCTGCCACACTAGAGCGGGCGTAGTTTGGAATGGCGCTGGCATCTGCAAAAATTCCCACGGTTTGGTCGATCGAGGAACCAGGAGCGGGAGCATAGCCCAAACCATTGGTTAGAGAGACCAGTACCTGAGCACGGGGAATGTTTTCGCTGGGTCGGAATACGTTGCCTGGATAGCCCGCCATAAATCCAGTGGTGTAAGCGCGATCGATGCCGCCTTTACCCCAAAAGTTGGCAGGAACATCCACAAAGCTAATGGCGGGACGAATCTGGGGCACGTTGGGAAAAGCCCGGTTAATCATGGCCGCGAACTCTGCCCGGGTTACAGGCTGTTCGGGGCGGAAGGTGCCGTCTTCAGGGAAACCGGCAATGATATTACGAGTGGCTAACTCGTTGATAAACGGAGCAGCCCAATAACCAGCGGGCACATCCCTAAACGGAGTGGGTTGAGCAAAGGCAGGAACCGTATAGACAATCGGTGCAACGCTCCCGGTTACTATTCCTAGAGCGGCGAGTGCGGCGGTCCCTGATTTCCAAATGTTGGAATTCACCATGGGAGAGTTCTCCAAAGAAACATCGACTACTTGCTTGTTAGGTATATTGACCTTTTACAAGGTGAGAAGGTTCCTGGGGGGATAAACGACGAAAATTGGTAGATTTTGACGAAATAGCTCTGATTTTAGAGGTTGACATTTGGCGATCGCGGTAGGTTTCAGTCCACCGCAGCGCCATCCATCACATCGTTGCTCCCAAAAGCCGAGTTTCCTCCCAAGGTGCGAAGGCATACAGGCATGGCGATCGGGCAAAACCTGAAGCATTTGCCGCAGCCATAGTTCTGGTTCAGTTGCCAGAAGCACGAAGCAACATCTGAGCAGGTGCCACCGATGAAAAGATGCCGAAGCATTGATCAAAGCCATTTCTGAATCTTGCCACTGCATGATACCCCCAGAAATGTTTGTTGAACGATTAATCGCAATTTGTCGCGCGATAACCGCCAAAGACAGAAGAAATCTTCAGATCTCTGGACAAACACGGTTGAAATGAGAAAATTTGAAAATAGTTACAAAACCATTTTCTGTAAAGCCGTCCATTGCTGAACGCTTGTTAAGCCATTGGGGCTAAAGACAATTCCAGTTCTCGATGGTTTATGTCCTGGCTATTTTTAGAATCCTCATCTCCCTGGAGCAGATCCGGGTACTTTAAGTCACACTCGTCAACCTTTTTTGGATGAACTTAACAAAAGCTGTATTCAACCCTTTAGCCGTGGGCACGCAGCCATGTTCGGGGAATCAGATCAACAAAGCCATGCTCACTACACTGCCATCTTGAGCCTCATGCCCGATCGCGTGTTTCGCACCAACCGCGACGGAGACAATCTGGACTTCAAAGGCACGCAGGAAGACATTGACAACGGCTTGCGGCGGGAAGATGTCATTGGCACGAATTTGCGGCAGTGGGTGCCGCCCTCCCTCGCGGAGAAAATACTTGCGGCGATCGCGCGAGCGCTGGACACAGGAACGCTGCAAAGCCTGGAGTATCAGGCAGCCAAGGTGAGTGATCCAAATGCGGGTGAATTGCGAGACTATGAGGCGCGATTGGTGGTCTGCGGCGAAGATGAGGTGCTGGCGATCGAGCGAGACATTACCGATCTCAAACGCTCTGAAGCAGCCCTGCGGCAAAGTGAGGCACGCAATTCTGCCTTACTCAATGCCATTCCAGATTTAATGTTTCGCATCCACCAGGATGGCACTTACCTGGATGTAAGATCGATTTGTTCTACGGATCTGGCATTCCCTCCCCAAGAATTAATAGGCAGAAAAGTTCAAGAGGTGATGCCGCCAGACATTGCCCAGCAGCGAATGCACTACGTTGAGCAAGCCATTCAAACTGGAGAGCCGCAACAGTTTGAGTATCGATTGCTGGTGCAGGGGAAGTGGCGCGATTATGAAGCTCGCATGGTCGTTAGCGGCAAGGATGAAGTGCTGGCAATTATGCGCGACATCACCGATCGCAAACAATCGGAACGCCAGCTTCAGGAAAGCATGATCCGGCAGGCAGACCTCTATCAGCAACTGCAAGCTCTGAATGCCAGCCTGGAATATCAGGTGGAAGAACGCACTGCCCAACTGCAACAGAAGGTGCAGGAAATCCAGACTCTCAGCAATTTGAAGGACGAATTTTTGCACGCGGTTTCCCACGATTTGCGAACACCCATGATGGGAATGCGCTTAGTGTTGCAAAATCTGCAAGGTAAAGCAGTGGATGAAATTGTTTTGTCAAAACTCGTGCTTGATCGCATGGTGCAAAGTCTCGATCGCCAGCTCGCCATGCTGAACTCCTTGCTCGAAACTCATTCTGGCGATGTGAAAGGCATGAAGCTGTGCTGTGAACCGATTCATTTGCCCGAACTCGTGGCAGAAATCGCAGCTGACCTGGAACCGATCCTGCGCCAAAATCAGGCGACTCTGGTGCAACACATCCCCACCCATTTGCCGCTGCTCTGGGCAGACTCCGCCCAAATTCGCCGCGTCTTTGAAAATCTGATTACCAATGCCTTGCAGCACAATCCACCCGGACTCAAAATTACCCTACAAGCTGAAGAGAGAGACGGCTCTGTGTATTGCCAGGTGCAGGATGATGGAATTGGCATGAGCCAAGCGGAATGCGACTCCCTGTTCGATCGCTATGCCCGTGGCAACCGCACCCGCTCTACCGGAATTGGGCTGGGGCTTTATCTCTGCAAACAAATTATTGCTGCCCATGCAGGCGAGATTAGCTGCACTAGCACTCCAGGGGAGGGCGCGGCTTTTGAGTTCAAATTACCGATCAAGCATCAGGGGCAGGAGGGTGGAAGGAGTTAGGGTTTGGGGAAATTGGAGGCAGGGCGGAAGCTCTCCACAGGTACTCCCTGCAAGGCTCGACTCATGAAGTTACGCCAGATAGGAGCGACATAGGTGCCTCCCGTTGCACCATAGCCGATCGGCGAGTAGTCATCGTTGCCAACCCAAACGGCGGTCGATAATTGCGGGACATAGCCCACAAACCAGATGTCCCGCTCTGATGATGTAGTTCCGGTTTTTCCAGCGGCTGGACGACCAATATTAGCAGCGGTTGCTGTTCCCCGTTCAATCACATCCTGCAACACATCGTTGAGCGAAGCCGAAGCCCACGGATCAAGTACTAATTGAGGCTTGGGCGTGTTGTCCAGCAGCATATTACCCGCACTATCAGTCACTTGCACAATGAAGGTGGTTTCCGAGTACCAGCCATTATTAGCAAAGGTAGCGTAAGCGCCCGCCATTTCTAGAGGAGTCAAGTCCACCGATCCCAGCGGCAGAGAAACCACAGGCTCGATCGGGCTGCGAATGCCGATCGTCCGCACCGCATCGATCACTTTATTCAGTCCCACTTCCTGCCCCAACTTCACGGCTGGCACATTTCGGGACACCGCCAACGCCTGCCGGATAGAAATCGCTCCCGAAAACGACCCATCGTAGTTCTGGGGATAATACATCTCGTAGCCATCGGGATAGCCCACTGGACTGTCATACACGGTGGAATCGGGACCGTACTTGCCCGTGGCAAAAGCAGCGTAATACACAAACGGTTTGAAAGCAGAACCAGGTTGACGGAGGGCTTGAATCGCGCGATTGTATTGGCTCTTGCGATAATCCACGCCGCCCACCATTGCCTTGACAAACTGAGTCCGCGGATCTACCGCCACCAGCGCCATCTGGTCTGCATACACCCCTTGCGCCAGCAGCGACTCGTGCCCTTGCCTGACCACTTCTTCGGCAATCCGCTGGAGTTTGGTATCAACCGTGGTTTGAACTCGCATTCCGCCTTTCAAGACGGCATCTCGCCCAAAGCGGCGGGTCAGTTCTTGAACAGCAGCTTCCGTCACATAGGGAATCTGGCTGGTTTGGAAAGAGGTGATTTTGCCCAATTTAATGGGCTGATTCAGGGCAGCGGTTTTCTCCGTAGGGGTGATCCAGTTAAGTTCCTGCATCCGGTTCAAAACTTCCAGTTGTCGCTTCTTCGCCAGCTTCAAGTTGGCAAAGGGGCTGAGGCTCTCCGGAGCTTGAATTAAACCTGCCATGAGGGAGGCTTCTGCCAGGTTGAGGTTTGCCGCAGATTTACCAAAGTAGCTCTGAGCAGCGGTTTCGGCTCCATAAGTGTTGTGTCCCCAGTACACCTGGTTGAGATACATCTCCAGGATTTGCTCTTTGGTGAAGATTTGCTCTACCCGCATGGAAAGCACCGATTCCGCCAGCTTGCGGCTGAAGGCTTGCTTCGGACTCAGGAACAGATTCTTAACCAACTGCATCGTCAGAGTAGAACCCCCTTCCACGGTGCGCCCTTCTTGCCAGTTCGCGCGAAACGCCCGCACGATCGCCCCCGGATTCACCCCTTTGTGCTGGAAAAAGTAGCTGTCTTCGATCGCCAGAACGGCTCGTTTCAAGTCGGGCGAAATTTTGTCTAGGGGAATTACTTCCCGGTTGGCTTCCCCATGCAGGCTTGCAAGTAGTTTGCCCTGAACATCGTAAATATGGGTGGTTTCCGTGGGGGCGTAGCTGCGGAGCACTCGCACATCCGGCAGGTTACGAAAACTGATGGCGAGTCCAACTAAGCCACCCGCGATGATCGAACTGGTGAGCATAGTCGCCCCCAGAATGATCCCACCGGTAACCTTGCCAACGGTGCCAACAAAGTTGAGAAATGGAGTCGGGTTCGGCGTGGAGGGGCGATTTTGACGGAGGGTATTGGAGGACACGGCGAGTTCCTGAAAGAACGGTGGGGTAGATGATAGACGACGAAGGAGGGTTTGAACTGTTTTTCCAGCCAAACGATCGCAAAACCGGAAAATCCAGGCAGGTTTACCCAGAAGCAGGCAGGGCGAACAAGCTACAGTGGCAGTGGGCGGCTCTTTTTGCCAAGTTTCAGCAAAATGACGCGATCGCTTGCATTATAGTAGGTTGTCCCTCTTATTGATGGTGTCTAATTAGCCCGTGAGTGTAGCAGACCTGACGACAAATCAGCAAAGTTTAATGACAAGTTCAGCATTGGCAACTGATCAAGCCGCGATCGAGCAAGAATTTACCTGGCTGACACGGGGGATGAGTGAGATTTTCCCGGATCAGCCAGAATCTAGCAACCCAGACGACAATTTGATGCAGCGGTTGCTCCAGGGCGATCGCCCGTTGCGAGTCAAATTAGGGATCGATGCCACGGGGTCAGATATCCATCTGGGGCATAGCATTCCCGTCCGCAAACTGCGTGCCTTTCAAGATGCTGGACACACAGCAGTATTGATTATTGGGGATTTCACGGCTCGGATCGGCGACCCCACCGGAAAATCTGATGTACGTCGCCAACTCACGGAAGCCGAAGTCCGCGCCAATGCTCAAACTTACCTGGAGCAAGTACGCCCTATTTTGGACTTTGACACGCCCGGACGCTTAGAGATTCGCTACAACTCAGACTGGCTCTCTGGTTTAGATTTGTCCCAAATTCTGGAATTGCTGACGACGATGACCGTGGGGCAAATGCTGGCAAAAGAGGGCTTTGCAGAACGCTACGAGAAGGGGAATCCCGTTTTTCTGCATGAGTTTCTTTATCCATTGATGCAAGGCTATGACTCAGTGGCAGTGGAGTCGGACGTGGAACTGGGTGGCACCGATCAAAAGTTCAACATTGCCGTAGGGCGGGATTTGCAACGGCATTTTGGGCAGCGTCCGCAGTTTGGATTGTTGATGCCGCTCTTGTTAGGGACAGATGGCGTACAGAAAATGTCTAAATCTCTGGGTAACTACGTGGCGCTGACCGAAGATCCGCTGACGATGTACTCCAAACTGGAGAAAACACCGGATCACTTACTAAATCGTTACTTCGAGTTGCTCACGAACCTGGCGTTGGACACCTTGCCAGAGAATCCCCGCGATCGCCAAAAGTTGCTGGCAATGGATGTGGTGAGCCAGTACCACGGAGCAGCCACAGCGCAACAGGCACAAAAAGACGCAGAAGATTTAGTCAAGGGCAAAGCAGATCAGGCAGACAATGTGCCGGAATTTGCCCTGGATGCGATCGAGTTTCCGGTGAAGCTGTTTTACCTGGTGAGCGCGAGTGGGCTGTGTAAAAGCAGTTCGGAGGCGCGACGGCAGATTCAAGGCGGCGGGGTGAAGCTAGACGGTGAACGAGTCGATCAGGTGGATTTGACTTTTAATGCGGCGGCTGATTTACAGGGGCGAGTGCTTCAGCTTGGCAAGAACAAGTTTGTTCGCCTGGTAACGCAAAAGTAACAAATGACCGATATGACGAGAACTTTTTCTGATTCCCTCCGACGATCGCGATTCTGGCACATTTCCCTGCTACGGCTGGGCTTAGTGGGAACGATCGCCCTAGTCCTTAGCAGTTGCACCCCCAGCAAAATTTCCCAATGCAACAAGTTGGCAGATAGCGTCAACAAAATGCGTCCGATCGCTGAGGAATTCCAGCAAGAAAACAAGAATTTTGATGCCGCAGCCAAGACAGCCAGTGCCCAAAATAACTTCAACGGAGTCAAAACAGCGGCGGGGAAGGCGGCAAATGGCTTTAACAATCTGACGCAAAAACTGGATGGACTGATCAACGACATTCAAGGGGTCAACTTGCAAGATGAAACCCTGGTAGGGCTGAAGCAGCGCTACGCACAAAACGCCATTGCCATTAATGCCTCCTTTAAAGAAATTAGTACCGCTTTGACGACGATCAGCACTCTGGAAAATTCTCCCAAAGGCTTACAAACTTTGAACGTCGCCGGACGCAATTTAACGGCAACGGCTCAAAAAATGAATGGGTTGATTCAATCGGAAACTAAGCTAGTAGAGGACTTCAACCAGTATTGTGAAGTCAAGCAATAGGAGCGCTATGGCTGTTGCAGATCAAATCATCGTGCCACTGGATGTGCCCACCGAGCAACAGGCGATCGCCCTCCTCGATCAGCTTCCCAGGGTCACATTCTGGAAAGTGGGGCTGGAACTGTTTGTTAGCTCTGGTCCCGCCATTTTGACGGAACTCAAGTCCCGACAGAAGAAAATTTTTCTGGATCTCAAGTTTCACGACATCCCCAACACGATCGCCGGAGCCTGTCACGCCGCTGCTCGGTACGGAGTTGATCTGATCACCGTTCATGCTACTGCCGGGAAAGATGCCCTCAAAGCGGCTCAAGCTGCAGCAGAAGCGGGAGCCACTGAAGCGGGATATTCCACCCCCAAGTTGTTAGCCATTACCGTCCTGACCAGTTTGAATGCAAGAGCGATCGCCTTTGACCTGAAAATTCCCCTCGAACTCCCGGAATACGCTCTGCACATGGCACTCCTGGCGCAAGAGAGTGGCATCCCTGGGGCGGTTTGCTCTCCTCAAGAAGCGGCTCAACTGCGCCAAACCTGCGGCGATGACTTTCTGCTGGTGTGTCCGGGAGTGCGTCCCACCTGGGCAGACTCCGGCGATCAGCAACGGGTTATGACCCCCACTCAAGCCTTCGCTGCCGGAGCCAATTACCTGGTCATCGGTCGTCCCATCACGCAAGCAGACGATCCCGCGATCGCCTTTGAGCGGATTTGTGAGGAAGTTGGGGGATGAGAGGCGAGTAAGTGGCGTTGAAAAGGGCTGAAAAGTAGTATGAAAAATTAGTCTTATACAAAAAAGATGGGCATGATAAACGCCCATCTCCTGCTGCACAAAAATTAAGGAATTAATGTGCTGTTATCAAAGCTTTTGCACCAACTGCTCCCCCTAATCCACCAATTGCGCTTCCAATAGCAGGGCACATTGGAGCTAAAGTCACTGCTACTGGAGCAGCTATCGGAGCAATGAGAACATCAACTGCGTAACAAGTAGCAACAGTACCTGCGGCAGAGCCAACAATGCCTCCAAATCCTGCCCAAAAAGCGTCAACAAAAGAATTAACTGCTGAATCTGTACTAGCAAATGCAGGGCTAGTAAAAGTATTTAGTAATTGCTCAACCCAGTAGCCAATCCGTTTGCTGTGAGGTAAGGGCACGGGAAATGGCATCAAAAGCAGAAATGCCCTGACGCTTAGCTGTATTGACTAGCGAACGCACCTGAGCGAATAATTCCGCTCCCCAGTCTGAG
>JANRIN010000090.1:0-132166 GCA_033764965.1 Leptolyngbyaceae cyanobacterium bins.302
CTCAGACTGGGGAGCGGAATTATTCGCTCAGGTGCGTTCGCTAGTCAATACAGCTAAGCGTCAGGGCATTTCTGCTTTTGATGCCATTTCCCGTGCCCTTACCTCACAGCAAACGGATTGGCTACTGGGTTGAGCAATTACACAAGCGTTAAGCGAAGCAACAAATAATTCTATTTTCCCAAGTTTGAGCAAACGCTTTTATAGAGCAACAATTTCTACTGCTTATTGGAGGAAACTTGTCAGCAAGCAGCTAGGGAAGTTGTTTTCTATGTAAATATACGTCTACTTAAGTACAGATTATTTTATGATGTCGAACGATGGTTGCAGACCTTGCTCCACAAGCCTTTGCTGTAGTTCCTGGTGCATCTGCTCAAGCTTCTTCTCTATCAAGTTTTATCAAAAGTAACCACACTGTGATTTCTAAGTGAGAGAACAGCCGTAAATCTAGGCGCAAGGGTTTGATTTGGCTAATTTGGATACAAGCAGGTAACGCAAGAATTCAAAGGCTACGGAACTCCATTACATCCTTGTTTAACCCGCAGTTAATCCACCTAAGGAAACTTATGAACGCTATTAAAATTGCCTCGATCGTCCTCGCTGGAGCTGCTGCTGCTGTTGCTAGTGCAACCTCTGCCAGTGCATTTTCTTTTACTGTTGGTGGTACTGCTGTTGCAGGAGAGGGTTACAAGTCCAGTGTTACTGGAGCGCAAACGATCGACTTCAACTCTGGTAGCCCATCCAATAGCGTTATCGCCTACTCTGGAATTACCAATAATATTGTGCAAGGCAGCGTCAGCAGTCAGCACGCGACTCCCGCTGGTAACACGTCTAAGTTCCTGACAATCTCCAACAAAGAGTCCAATGTTGTTGGTAATACAGGTTCTGTTACGCTCAACTTAAGCAAAGCATTGGACTACTTCGGATTGTACTGGGGTTCTGCTGACACCTATAACTTTATTGATTTCTACTCTGCTGGATCTTTAATCAAAACTTTTGGTGGTGGTGATATTTCTGCAACCGCGCGTGGTAGCTGGACTGGGGCAAGTGACAACTTGTATGTCAACTTCTTTGCTGGTGCTGGAGAATCATTTGACAAGATTGTGCTGCGATCGAATGGAGCAGCATTTGAGAGTGATAACCATGCTTTCCGTGAATCTGCGGCTGTTCCCGAACCCTTTACGGTCGGCGGTAGCCTGGTTGGTTTAGCCCTGGGTCTGCGACTGCGGAAGAAGCAAAAGGCTCAAGCTTCTTAGTTTTAACGTCCCTTGATTTGAACCTCATTTGAACAATGGGTTCATCGCAACTTGATGACCTGGCAAAACGGTTCCCTTGTTTAACAAGGGAACCGTTTTGCTATTAAGACTCAATACTGCAAGCTTGCTCTGAGGGGGTTACGTGAAAATAAAGTACCTATAAACTGGGTTGCGATTGCGCTCAACCCGCAATGATCGAGAGTTGAGTGCAGTTGCAACTCATCGGCGGGTATGTGATTAAACTGCAAATCCCTAACCAGTCATTAGCTAATTCGTCGCCTTCTCAGATTAAATTAAAGAACTCACTGAGGATAAAGCTGTCCAGCTTTAACGGAGAAGATTTGGGATGAATTGAGCCATTGAGCATCAAATGATCCTAGATGAGTTGTCGTAATCAGGGTTTGAAACCGATCTTGAATGGCATCCAGGAGTTGATTTTGGCGGTTCAAATCCAGTTCTGCCAAAACATCATCCAGGAGTAGTAAGGGTGGTTCGCCGATTACTTCTTCAATCAATTTCAGTTCCGCCAGTTTCAGCGCCAGGACGAGGGTGCGTTGTTGTCCCTGGGAGCCATACTGGCGGGCAGAGGTTTGGTTAATCGTGAACTCCACTTCATCCCGGTGCGGTCCAACTAAAGTCGTGTGCTGGTATTGCTCTGCGATCGCCCGCTCCTTGATCCTTGCCAAAAACGCTGCCTGCACAATCTCTGGTTCATCCTGCTCCATTGCCACGTTCGGTAAGTAATTTACTGTCAGATCCTCCGTACTACCGCTAATGGCTCGATGCCAATAGTTTGCTAGAGGAGCCAATCGCTTGATGACTCGTGCCCGTCTACGGATGACGCGCGTTCCGGCGACTGCGAGCTGGGCATCCCAGAGGGCAAGTTCGTTGGGAGATTGGGGGTTTGGGGTTTGGGGTTGGGGTTGGGGGTTTGAGTCCGTTGGGGTGTTTCGCGAAATGCCCGTAAAACCATCACCTTCTGCCGCCTGACTACCCTGCGCTCCTACTTCCCCGATCCTCTGCTCCTCGGCGTTGATGCTCTCCTGCTCCTTTGCTCTCTCGCTCTCCAAGTCTTCTTTGCCCGTCTCCTGTCTCAACAAGGCGTTGCGTTGGCGTAAGATCTGGTTGTATTGCTGCAAAATAGCCGCATAAACGGGTTCTAGCTGAATCAGGAGAGCGTCGAGCCAGTGTCGGCGTTGTTCGGGTCCGCCCCGCACCAGGGAAAGATCGAGGCTGGAGAATTGAACAACGTTCAGCGTTCCCAAGAAATCTAGATGTCGTCGGAGTGTTTGACTGTTGAGTGAAACGGTTCGGCGACCATTTGCTCTTAGCACTAGGGCAAGATCCGCCACTCCGATGTCTCGTTGCAGATGAGCCGAGATTTGAGCGATCGCGCTGCCATCTTTGACCAAATCCCGATCGCGGAAGCTACGGTGCGATCGCAGGGTAGATAATAGCTCCACTGCTTCCAGCAAATTCGACTTGCCTTGAGCGTTATCCCCCACCAAAATGGTTTTTGGCGCAGTAAATTCGACTTGCTGTTCCCCATAGTTACGAAATTGCTTCAGATAGAGCGATCGAAGGTACATGGAGAAGGAGATTGGGGGGATGGGGATTGGGGGCTGGGGCTTATGGCAAAAGGTAGACCTACTTAGCGATTGACTTCTTGTTGTAACCAGGGGTCTACGGGCTGTCCGTCTTTGCGCTTTAGCTCAATTTCAATCACCATCACCTCGCCCGAATTCGGGGGGGCAGCCTTTTCATGAAATTGAATCTCGTAAGCGTTGGGGTCTTCATTGCGCTCTTTCAACCAATCCTGCACCTTGGTTGTGGCAAACAAGGATTGCCCTTGCTGGAACATCCGTGTGACTTGCAATTGTAGGGTGTAGGGGTTGAAGCGTGCCATGAAGACCTCCAAATCACTTTGCAAAAAATGTACCCACACATTGCCATCCAGGGTGAATAATCTTTGCATCCGGGTTTTCAGCCGCAAACGCATGGACTCGCCGTCCAATCTCTGGAAACAGGTAGCCCGCTTTCAGCCTCAGATAGTTGTTGTTGATGGCTGCCATAGGGGATCAAGAAAAATGACTGCTCAGGATGGCATACTAAACCAATTCATCCTGTCTAATCCACCATTTTGGGATGAAAATTATTATGACTGTGATCGCTGGCTCGCTCCAATGAGTTGTTAAGTTGTCCCAGTCCAAAGAGCTTCAAACGGGTTAACAATTCCCAGATCGTCAATATTTGAGTATCCAAGATCCTCTGTATATAACGTTCAAACCTTCGCTTCTAAACAAGCTGGAGTGCATCCCACTTTTGCAATGAGTATAAATGCTTAGAACTGGATTTGAAAGATATCCTAAGCTTTGACGCAGCAGATGCGTCGATACTGCCGTTGCCATTGCATCAGCGTAAAACCGACTGCCCACCCCATCGATTTAACAGTGAGATGAGAATGGAGGCTAATCGGTAAGTCAGCAGGATGATTTCAATACAGCCACTAGCATAGTCTTTTTCTCGATGCGAGACCGTCTGCAAGCGCCCCTCTGCGACAAAATTAAAATCAATTTTTCTGGTGCCCCAGTGGAACCAGGACAACGTGTTGAGAGTTAGATATTTCAGGCAAATTAAGCGTGGGATGACGATAATGGGCAAGCTGAATGCTACAGCATCACAACTTTTTTTGGATAGTATCCTTCGACGGCTATATTTTCCATGAAAATCTTCAGTATCCTTTCATCCCACGCCATCGAACGATATTTGAAAAGGCAGAGACTAACCGAAGAGTATTTATTAAGGAATAATGGCGAGATCGCCGGGTAATTTTATATATTCTTCTAATTATCGCGTAGAAAAATCTCCGGAGGCAACAGTCTGCACATTTTGCGAGTTTCCGTCATCATAGATGGAGAACTGATCGCGTGTCCTTAACTGCTAATCCACAACGCTATGCCGCAGTTTCAGATTCAAGCACCGTTTGAGCCGAAGGGCGATCAACCCAAAGCGATCGCCCAACTGACCGAATATCTCCAGGCTGGGAACCGTTATCAAACCCTGTTGGGGGCAACTGGAACGGGGAAAACTCACACCCTTGCCCGGGTGATTGACAAGATTGGCAAACCGACTTTGCTACTGGCGCATAACAAAACCCTGGCAGCCCAGTTGTGTAACGAGTTGCGCGAATTCTTCCCCGACAATGCCGTCGAGTATTTCATCAGTTATTACGACTACTACCAGCCAGAGGCATACATTCCCGTCACGGATACCTACATCGCCAAGACCTCTTCCATCAATGAAGAGATTGATATGTTGCGGCACTCTGCCACGCGATCGCTGTTCGAGCGCAAAGATGTGATTGTGGTTGCCTCTATTAGCTGCATTTATGGCTTGGGCATTCCGTCTGAGTATTTAAAAGCGTCGATTCCGTTGCGGGTGGGGGAAGAACTCAATCTGCGGGGGGTGATCCGCGATCTGGTTTCGGTGCAGTACAGCCGCAACGACCTGGAAATGGGACGGGGCAAATTCCGGGTGAAGGGGGATGTGCTGGAAATTGGACCCGCTTACGAAGACCGAATTATTCGAGTGGAGTTTTTTGGCGACGAAATTGATGCGATTCGTTATGTTGATCCAGTGACAGGCGCAACCTTACAAAGCTTGGAAGGGGTGAATGTGTATCCGGCTCGTCACTTCGTCACGCCAGAGGAACGGTTGAAGGAAGCCTGTGATGCGATCGAAGTGGAGTTGAAAGCACAGTTAGAACTGTTTGAAAAAGAAGGCAAGCTGCTGGAAGCTCAACGGCTGGAGCAACGTACCCGCTACGATTTGGAGATTTTGCGGGAAGTAGGCTTTTGCAATGGCGTAGAAAACTACTCGCGCCACCTGGCAGGACGCGCCGCCGGAGAATCCCCCGAATGTTTGCTGGATTATTTTCCCAAAGATTGGCTGCTGGCGATCGATGAATCCCACGTCACCCTGCCTCAATTGCAGGGGATGTATAACGGCGACCAATCCCGCAAACGAGTGTTGATCGACCACGGCTTTCGGCTTCCCAGTGCAGCGGATAATCGTCCCTTAAAGGCAGAGGAGTTTTGGGAAAAGGTCAACCAGTGCGTCTTTGTTTCCGCCACCCCTGGCACCTGGGAGCTGGGCGTGTCCGATGGCAAGTTTGATGTGATTCAGACGGACAAGAAAGAGATCAAACGCTACATCACTGGAACGGGGCGCGTGGTGGAGCAAGTAATCCGCCCCACTGGAGTGTTAGACCCTGAAATCTTTGTGCGTCCCACGCAAGGACAGGTAGACGATCTATATGGCGAAATTCAAGAACGCACCCAGAAAGGCGAACGGACGTTGGTGACGACGCTGACGAAGCGCATGGCGGAAGATCTGACCGAGTATTTCCAGGAACGGGGCGTGCGGGTGCGCTATCTGCACTCAGAGATTAACTCGATCGAGCGGATTGAGATTTTGCAAGATTTGCGGAATGGCGATTTTGATGTGTTGATTGGGGTCAACCTGTTGCGGGAAGGTCTGGATTTGCCAGAGGTGTCTCTCGTCGCCATTCTTGATGCGGACAAGGAAGGCTACCTGCGGGCAGAGCGATCGCTAATCCAAACAATGGGACGCGCCGCCCGACACATTAACGGTCAAGCCATCCTCTATGCCGACAACATGACGGATAGCATGGAGCGCGCCATCTCGGAAACAGAGCGTCGGCGTGAGATTCAAATGAAGTACAACGAAAAGCACGGGATTACCCCACAGCCGATCGTCAAAAAGCAAAGCAACTCCATCCTGGCGTTTTTGGAAGTGTCTCGTCGCCTCAAAGCGGAAGAACTGGATGTTGTCTACGAGCACGCCAGCGACATCCCAATGGAAAACATTCCCGAACTGATTGGGCAGTTTGAGGCGCAGATGAAGGAAGCCGCGAAAAAGCTGGAGTTTGAAAAAGCCGCTGAGTTTCGCGACAAAATCAAACATCTGCGTGACAAATTAATTGGACGTTAAACGATGGTCTGTTAACTTATCAACGATCAGTAGCCAAGTATGATTGAGGTATGGAGTTTGAGTGGGATCAGGCAAAATCAACGACCAATTTAAGTAAGCATGGGGTTAGCTTTGAGGAAGCCAAGACTGTATTTGTAAAGTTGTTAGTTCGGTAAAGTAAGACAATCTACAAGATCAGATCGCTATTCTGAACCATGAGTGTTAAGCGTCTGGAGTTCTCGTTAGCCAAGGCAGAATATTTGTTCAACCACTCTACCGCTCCAGGAGAAGGGGGTGATAAACAAAAGTTCTGGCGTGAGATTTTAGGATTTGACAGTCCAGAAGCAATACGAGAGGCAATTCTAGCAGGCGTTACTGTTGATTCATTAGAACCCAAAGGCTGATTGACTGACACAATTCCTGAAACTCCTTGAGCGCCGTAGGTTGCGGTTAGTGACAGCGTAACCCAACAGGATCAGGACTATCGTTGGGTTTTACGCTGTTCAACCCAACCTACCAGAGAAGATGTGTCAGTCAACCAGACCCAAAGGTCCAAACGATTATGGAGAGCGGTATCAAGCGATCGTGTTGATCCAAGGCTTATCGGGGGTGAGTTGGCGTGTTAGAACTGGGTGGATTGTGTTATCTGGAGAGGATGTTGCTAGATTTGTTACCGCAGTTCCTGAACGATTTGGGAGGCTACAATGAGCCAGTTTCAACTTTTTGATTCGGTCAAACTTACAGAAGCTATCCCCTTAAGTGAAGGCGGTTCTGCACCAGAAGGAACTCCAGGAGCGATCATGGAAATATTCAAAAATGGAGAAGCCTACCTGGTGGAACTTTTTGGCGGTTGGGTTAAGGCAGAAGTGGGAGAAGATTTTGTACCCAGCGATCGCGATGCCCCAGATTCTTTTATGGAAACCATTGGGATTGAAACGGTTTATCCTCACCAATTTCGGCTTGTGAAACCTGCCCATGAAACCGTTGGCATTCGTGCCCAACTTCTTGCCCTTATTGACGAACTACCAGAAAACACGTTGGAGCAAGTAAAAAACTTTGCCGAATTTCTGCAAAAAAAACAGCATTAATCAACAAAGACAATGCCTTAACTTCTAAATTATCGGTGAAAGAAAAGTTATATCAGAATGGACAAGAGAATGAGGGGAACGCACTGACATTAGCAGCATCCTCTGAGAGAGTAGAGCGATCACCTTAAATAGAGGATCTAACATTATTTTCAGCTTATTGAATTCCAGATGTGTTTGTTATGGTAATTAATGCTCTTGTCGCCAATCTTATGCTTCACCAGCAACTCGTATTCCTTATCACGGATACGAACTTTCTCATTCGATAAGAATTGAGGGATTCCAAAGTCAAACATCGCATGGTGATTAGGGCATAGAACTATCATATTTTCCTCTAGGTCTAGGCCATTATGCCCTCCACCAAGCGGTTGAATATGATGAACTTCGGCATAATAAATGCTTTCAGAAATTGAGATTCGGCGTTTACAAACTTGGCAATAGTACTTATATTTTCTCTTTAACTCGTTCGTCTTTTTCGTATCTCGAATGATTCTACTGACCGTCGTTATCATTCTGCTTGGCGGTTCGGATAAATCAACCGGATCAACCTTTTCCTCTATCAAACTTTTGGCTTTACTAATTCTAGGCGACTTAGAAGCATCTAATTTTTCTATATATTCTCTTCCAGCTTCTGTAATCTGCCAATTTCCAGTTCCCGTAATTTCTTTTCGTTCAATAAAATCTTCGTTCTTAAGACGATTTTTTACGTCTCGCACATAAACATCCCATGCATATTGGTCATTACTACTCCTGTATGTTCTCCGTCTCTCATCTTCTGAAAGCCCAAAGCAATCAGCAAGGGCATCAAAGAAATTTTTCCCTGTATGATCCTGTTTACTAGGACGTTCTACTTTACCTCCTCGGCGTATGAGTTCACGTAAGAATTCATCTTTAAGATCTTCAATAGAAACAGATTTCATACATTCAGGGGGCGCATAAGCTTTACTGTCTATTGGATAATATTCCCAAATTATTTACAGCACGATCGCCCTTCTCTTCAGTGGCTACGTGACTGCCAGTAAAATACGTTATCAGCATCTATTAACCTGGCAACTTCTGTTCATCCAGATTTGAGTATGACAAACTGATTGCGTAGCGTGTGCTAGGCAACGCTGTAACGCACGACTCGTCGGGTTTCAGTGCGTTACGCTAACGCGAACAGCACCCTACGTGCTCAGTTTGAGGCACAGATGAAAGAAGCCGCGAAAAAGCTGGAGTTTGAAAAAGCCGCTGAGTTCCGCGACAAAATTAAACATCTACGCGACAAGTTAATCGGGAAGTAGCTCAAAGCACGCGTTGGTTCTAAATCACGATCGCCCCCGTACAATCAAAATTACCGGGGACAGAGGACGATCGGAGGTGAATCGGTGATCCCAACGTTGAGCAAGGCAACCATTCAGCATCATACAACTCCCCAATCCTTTGAGCGGGGTGAGTCCTACTACCGCAGTGGCTCAGTCTATTCGTTAGCACAGCGAGGGAATACCTTGACTGCCAAAGTTGAAGGCAGCGAGGCAGAACCTTACCACATCAACATTCACTTCGACCCAGGTGGTATCACCAATGCAACCTGCACCTGTCCTTACAATTACGACGGTTGGTGCAAGCACATCGTGGCAACGCTGCTAACTTGTCTGCATCACCCGGATCAAATTGAGCAACGTCCCGAACTGGCGCAACTGCTGGCTCCCCTCAACCGGGAGCAACTGCAAACGATCGTACAGAACCTTGCCGCTGCCGAACCAGACTGGATCGACGCGATCGAAACCCAGATTGCCCTACTGAGTCCATTCCCAGCCAAGAAAACACAAAAAACCGCTCGTCGCACCACCGTCGATCCCAAACCCATTGAACGGCAGGTGGAACGAATCATCCAGCGCTACTCAGAGCAATGGAATGATGAACCCGCTCTGGATGAAATTCGGGATCTGATCCAAAAAGCCGATGCCTTTATTGAACAGGGTGACGGCAACAATGCCCTGATCATTTTGGGGGCGATCGTGCGGGCTTACGTGCAGGACTGGATGAATCTGGATGGTTCCAGTGGTGAAAGTGGGGCATTTTTTGAAGAACTGGATGATGCATTAACGGAAGCAATTCTGAGTGCTGAGTGGTCAAACAGCGATTCCCAGCAATGGCAAAAGGATCTGAAACACTGGCAAAAAGAGGTCGATGATTACGGAGTCGATAGTTTTGCCATGAGCCTTGCCGCGTTGCAGCAGGGATGGGACTATCCGCCGCTGCAACGAGTTCTGCAAGGAGAGATTACGGAACTGGGTGCCTGGGAGGACGAAGCCCCTGATTTTGCCGATGACCTGGCTCAAATTCGGCTCAAGATTTTGCAGCGCCAGGGCAGACAGCAGGAATACCTGTATTTGGCTGAGGCGGAAGGACAAACCGATCGCTATTTGCAAATGTTGGCAAAGCTGGGACGCACAGAAGAAGCAGTTTCCCAGGCACAACAGCACATGAGTACCGCCGGAGAAGCGTGGACACTAGCACAAACCCTGCGAGAGCAAGGAGAACTGGAATCAGCACTCAGCATTGCAATGCAAGGTTTATCTCTGGATGGAAGCCATGCCCATCAATTGGCAACGTGGGCGAGTGAGCTAGCAGAGGGGATTGATCAGGACAGTGCTCTAGAAGCAAGATTGACCGCTTTTCAACTGCATCCTTCTTTGCCAGACTATCTGAAACTGCAAGAGTTAGCGGGTGAGCAGTGGCACTCGTTGCAGCAGGAATTGCTGACCCAATTGCTGGGATTACCCGATCACTTGCATAGCGAAGCAAAGGTTGCCATTTTTCTGCAAGAAGGGTGGATTGACGCAGCAATTTCCACAGTCGATCAACTCAGTTCCTATCAGTCAGAAATTATTCATCCGGTAATGGATGCGGCGGTTGCCCACCGCCCTGAATGGGTGATTGAGAACGCCCGCCGCCGTGCCGAATCAATTATGAATGACGGCAAATCGCAGTATTACTACCACGCCACCAACTGGCTCCGTAAAGTTCGCGCTGCCTATTTGCAGTTAGAGCAAAAACCGGAATGGCAACGGTATCGCAAGGAATTGCTACAAACCCACGGGCGTAAACGCAAGTTAGTTTCTATGCTGCAACAACGAGACTTGATTTGATCTTTAATTACCTCGCTTGATGCGATCGATTTCTGCCTGTAACTCATCAATTTGGCGACGCAACTCATCTACTTGAGACGGGTTGGATTGAGAACTTGCTGCCTCTGCGGTTTGAACCGGAACTTCCACCGAGCCTGCTGCTCCTGCACGGGAGTAATTTCCACGCCGAATTTGGTCATAGTCCGTCGAAGATCCCCACTCTTTGAGGAAATGGATCCGCTCCACCGTGAAGGGATGGCTCAGAAAAACTCCCGCAGATAGATTGTTGTAGAGGAAAAACTTGTAAACCTGGTTCAAGCCATCATCATCTAAGCTTTGATATTGCGATGATTGGCGCTCAAACTCTGTAGTACTCAATTCATGCACGTAACGGCTACTGCCCCCAGCAATTTTCATCATGCTATTGAGGATGGGGTTAAGGTCATCGGTGACCAGCAAGGCAGCCCGATCGGCAGACAGTTCTGCTTTCCGCAGCCACTCATAAAACGCCATCACCAGACTGGTGCTCACCAACATACTCAAGCCAAACGTGCGATCGGCTAACCCAGAAATCACTTGAGTCGTCCAAATTGCCATCTGAATCAGCGTGGTATGCCCACACTTGAGATGTCCCAGTTCATGGGCAATCACGGTACGAAGCTCGGCTTCCGTTAGCAAATCCAACAAGCCCGAATTGAGCACAATGAAGGGAAATTCTTGCCCCAGCGCAAACGCATTGACGATCGGGCTTTGAGAGACAAACAAATTGGGTTCTGGGTAAATGTCCAGATCTCGCAGGCATTCTCGGAAAATTTGATAAATCGACGCATACTGTCGCGGACCAACCTGAATACTGTTGCCCATCTGGTAAACGTACTGAGGTCTTTCGGTCAAAAACTCCACAAATTTACGGGCAACCAGATCAAAGCCAGGAACAGTGCGAAGAGTCTGTTCTGCCTGGCGATCGAGGGGATGGCGAAAGGCTTCACTAGAAATTCCGGTGTAGGTCGGCATAGAAATTTAAATCGAGATTTTGTTCTTTTGTAGCCTATGAACCTGTTTCCTAGCAGAGATTGGCTTAATAATTGCTGCATTCCTCACTTACATCCACCCCGCATCAAGCCATGAATACTTCCCGTTGTTCATTACACGTTGCATTGATCGCTGCTCTTGCAGCCGTTGGTTTGGTTGGTTTGTCTGTGAACGCGCAAGGTTGTCCGGGTAAGAAAGCCCAGGATTCTGGCTCTTACTGGGTTGATTCCACTGATCGCAATGGTGACTCCCAAGCCATTCGTCCCGAATCAGACCAAAAAACAAGTGATGCGGGAATTGTCCTACCTTCTGATCATTCTTCGACTGGTGAGAAAACGTGGCAAATGGCAGCGATCGGCTTGGCAATTCTGGCAGGTAGTTCCCTAAGCTTCTTGGGTTACAGAACCTGGGTTTCACGCAAATCCACTCCTGTCACTCCTGCGATTCATCCAGAGTTGGATCATCCTGAACTGCAACTCACGAACTTGCCCAAAGAAGCTTTCCCTCAGTTGTCCTATTCTGATTTCAATTCTCCAGACTGGCAGCCAGAGCTTGTTTCAACCCGATAAGTTTTTTCATCTGATGTTTTAGCTTTCCCTCTGTGCATCTCACATCAAATCTCCTTGGTTGTGTGCGGAACGTTAACCCTCTAGCTGAACGGCTGGGGGTTTTTTATTGGAAGTAAATGGGAGATAGGGGTTGGGGGATGGGGAGTAGATAAGTCTCCTGTCTTTTTCAGTCCTCTGCTAAGTTGAAACTGTAGGATTTGGCATGAGTTCCTGTGGGTCGTTGTGTTTGGGTTTCTGTGGTTTGCTCGATCGCCCTCTTAGCTTCCAGCAAAACGGCTGATGCAGAGCAAGATTGGGGCAAGCGAGGGATGGTTGTTTCGGCTTCTGCGTCTGCCAGTGAAATTGGTTTAGCCATGCTGAAACAAGGGGGCAATGCGATCGATGCGGCAGTGGCAACAACCTTTGCGATTTCGGTGGTTGAGCCGCAATCGGCGGGGATTGGGGGCGGCGGTTTTTTACTGCTAAGGCTGGGTAAAACGGGCGAGATCAGCGCTCTGGACTTCCGGGAGCGGGCACCATTGGCAGCAACTCGCACCCTGTATTTAGACGAGGCGGGAAAAGTTCGCCCTCAGGCAAGTACGGATGGGTATTTGGCGGTTGCAGTGCCGGGAACCGTGGCAGGCTTGTACGACGTACATCGTCGCTATGGAGTCTTGCCCTGGAAAACTTTAGTCCGTCCGGCGATCGAGTTGGCAGAGCGGGGTTTTCCAGTCAGTCCCGGTTTGGCGAATGCGATCGCCCAACAGCAGACGTTACAAAACAATCCATCTGCCCGAAAAATCTTCACTCGCGATGGTAACCCGCTGGCAGTAGGCGATCGCTTGATTCAAACCGATCTGGCGCAAACGTTGAAAGCCATCGCCCAAAACCCATCCAGCTTTTATACAGGCAAGGTGGGGCAAGCGATCGCCCAGGACATGGCAACCCAGGGTGGACTAATCACTTTGAAAGACTTGCAGCAATACCGCCCGATTTGGCGAGATCCAGTGTGCGGCGCGTTTCGGGTGTACCGCGTCTGCTCTATGCCGCCGCCCTCCTCCGGTGGGGTGCATCTCTTACAAATGTTGAACATGATGGGAGAGACGGATCTGAAAACGCCCGGTTGGCATCATCCCGACACGCTGCATTTGCTAATTGAAACAATGCGAATTGCTTACCGCGATCGGGCGGAGTATTTGGGGGATCCGGATTTTGTAAACGTGCCCGTGGCTGCTTTAATCAGCTCCGCCTACGCCCAATTGCGTCGTCAGGAAATTGATCCCCAAGCAGCCCGACCTTCAACCGAGGTAAAGTTGATTGCTCCGGCAACCTTAAAGCGCTTCAACCGAGTGAAGGAATCGATCGAAACCAGTCACCTTAGCGTGGTTGATCAAGCTGGCAATGCCGTCAGCCTCACTTTCACGGTGAATTTGGGATTTGGCGCAGGGGTTGTCACTCCCGGCACAGGCATTGTCCTGAACAACGAAATGGATGATTTTGCAACGGCACCTGGCGTTCCCAATGCGTTTGGCTTGGTGGGGCGAGATGCCAACGCGATCGCGCCGCACAAAACACCGCTATCCAGCATGACTCCGACCATCGTGACGGAAAATAATCAGCTTCGTCTCGTGATTGGCGCACCGGGAGGCAGCACCATTATCACGACCGTCCTCCAGGTAATTTTGAATGTTCTGGTGTACGAAATGTCAATCGAAAAAGCGATCGCCGCGCCTCGGTTCCATCATCAATGGCTACCAGACACGACCATGATTGAAGCGAATGGGTTTGACATACTGACTTTGGCAGAACTGCGTCGTCGAGGGCACACGTTTCGAGAACGTCCAGGTTGGGGCAATGCGATGGGAATTACTCAATCCAAAAGTGGATTATTGCAGGGAGCCGCTGATCCGCGTGGAGAAGGAACCGCAGCAGGCTTTTGAGCAGCATTAATCAACCACTTTAATCAACCCAGTTCGCAGGCGATCGAACAAACGGTTGATTAAGGCTCGTTCCTGGGTCGTCAAGTTGTAGAGATGCAACAGGCAGTTTTGATCCTGGCGAGTAATTTGACGGGAGGACAAAATGCGATTGACGACTTGTTCTAAAGAATCGGGAGTGGAGGCTTGCATATACATAACAACCAGGGGGCAACTCAACATCTTTAGTATCCAGCGATCGCCCAGGTTGCCAGGTGATTCAAAGATTCTGTAAAGGGTGATATTTCTTGGTACTTCCTGTGACGGTGATCATACTGACCCTAAAACATCCACTCGAAGCTAACGCCGAAACGGGTATCCTTCTTTTGCTTGGAGTTCTGTTTTTCAATATCTGTGGAGAGGCGCAAATTTTTGGTCAACGCATAACCAAAGGAAAACTTGCTGATTCCCACTTCGTCGCTTTGCCGGGGACCAACCCAGGTTTGGGTAAAGGAAATGTCGGCTCCCCCGGTGCGAGATAAGACAGCTTGAAATTTTGCCCCTACGTTCAAACCATCGGTGCTGTAGCGGGGAGTTTCCAGGTAGCGATAGCCCAAAACCGGAGCAATGTTGAAGTAGCTTCCCAAGGGCAAGAGGTAGTAACGCAACTCGCCACCCCCCGCTTGGCGATCGCCCGTGAAGGTTGCTTGATAGTCTCCACTCACCGTGAGATTCGTCCGACCCACAAACACATCTTCAACGCCGACATTCCAACCGAGAGAGTCGAAAGTGGAGGGAAAATAGGACAACCCCAAACGGACACGAGTGCGAAATGCCGGATCCCGTTTGATCTCCTCCAGCACATTGGGCACTTCCTGATTCCAGCGCTGAAATACGGGGCTATTGTCTAACAGATCGGTTGATTCCAGTTTGCCCGGTGCCTGAGTCGCAGAAGGTTGAGTATCAGTGGTTTGGGTAACAGTGGCTTGGGCAACGGTTGTAGTATCCTCTGGCGATCGCCCATCCATCAGTTCCAACTGCATATTTGAGACAATGGCTAAATCTCCAGACGGGAGAACAGGTTGCAAATCCTGAGCCGATCGAGCAGCAAAGGGTTTGGGCGATGCCCAGCCCGGAACAGCTATGAGTATCAGGCTACTCACAACCGAACTAACGAGCAATTTTTGAGCAAAAATCAACGGATTGATGCAACTCATGATTTAACCTTTATCCTCACACTCACACCAGTTTCGCAAAAAATAAGCTCTGCACTAAAAAAATTAATGCAGAGCTTTGGTTTTACTTAGGAATTCGGTTTAACGTACAACCCCATGAGTCTTCTCGACATCGATCGGCTGCATGAAGTACAACTTCAGCAATTGCCAACCGTTGGAAACGTAGTAAGGCAGCTTCTGGAAGAACTTAACAGGCTTGGGAGCATTAGAATTCACGATCGCCGTTAATTTTTCGTTATTTTTGATGCAAATTTCCAGGCGATCGTAAAATTCCGGCTTCTCCACATCCAACATCACAGGGAAAACACGAGCAGCCGTTTCGTTGGTCTTTTCAATCACGTACTTGTCATACTCACGCGCATCCAACCCTAAAGAGGCATAGAAGCCCGATCGCTGCACATCATTCAAGTACATGGTGGCAAACACGGACAGCAGGAAGAAGCGGCACCAGAGCTTCGCTTTCCAGTCATTCAGCGTTTCCGGTTGTGCCCGCATAATGGCATCAAAGAAATCCCCATGTCGATTTTCGTCCTGGCACCAGTTCTCAAAGAAACGGAAGATGGGGTAGATGCGATTTTCGGGATGCTGTTCCAGATGGCGGAAAATAGTGATATACCGCCAGTAGCCAATCTTCTCAGACAAGTAGGTCGCGTAGAAGATGAACTTGGGTTGGAAATAGGTATAGCTACGGCTCTTGGTCAAAAAGCCCAGATCAAGCTGAAGGTTGAAGTCTGACATGGCTTTGTTCAAAAAGCCTGCGTGCCGAGCTTCATCGCGAGACATCAACTCAAAGCACTCTGCCAAAACAGGATTCTTCCCTTTCAGCTTGCGGCTCAGTTCTTTGTAAAGCAAAAAACCAGAGAATTCCGCCGTGCAGGAGCGCTCTAGAAATTCCACGAAGAGTTGGCGCGTTTCACCATCAATGTGATCCCAGGACTGAGCAAATTCCTCAGTTCGAGTAAAGTGATGGCGGTTGTAGTCTGCCCGAAATTCCTCCAGGATTGCCTGGAGTTCATCTTCGTTGGGGGAAATGTCCATCTTCGCCATCGCATCAAAGTCTGTGGTGTAGAAGCGGGGCGTGAGGATGGTTTCTTTCGCCGGGACTTTAACGCCGGGACGAATCTCATCAAAAGCAGGCTTTTTAAGGGAATCTACCATGAGTCGTTTTTCTCGATGTTCTGTCGCTACAGAGTGGTTAGGAGGTCAGATGTCCTAGGGTGTGTTTTAAAACCTTCTAGTCATCTCAGTGCTGAGTGGAGATCCCCCTAAATCCCCCTTCAAAAGGGGGACTTTGAACGGTTCGGCTCCCTCCTTTTTAAGGAGGGTTGGGGAGGATCAAAGGGTTTAAAAACACGCCCTAGCCCTTTTGGGAAGCCAGAAGGACACATCTGCCGACGGCGAAGGCAATATGGGTTTTAAAAATGTAGCCTTGGTCAGAAAGCTTAGGACAAAATCAATCGTTCAAACGCCGATTCTGGGTAGGCTTTCTGACTTGCTGTTGCCACGTTTCACATGGCGACAGCGATAAAGCCACGATCGCTTGATTCACAGTCTACCAAGGGAGAGAGCGCCAACAGTAGGCTTGTTTGTTAAGAGTTGCAACAAGCCATCCACCCATTCACCCACCTACCCATCCTGTCTCCCCATTTCTCGTCAAACTCTTTATCATGGGGAGCAAGCTTCTCCACACAATACACGACAGGTTATGAATAATATCGGCACTTCCTATGTGTTGTGGCTTGGTTGCCTGCTTCAACTTCACGGACTTCAGCGGCTCTACAACGGCAAGATTTTCACAGGCTTTCTGTGGCTGTTTACCTTTGGACTGATGGGATTTGGTCAACTCATTGACCTGATGCTAATTCCCGGCATGGTGGAGGAGCACAACACCCGTTACAAAGCTAAACACGGAATGTTGCCCCATGCGGCATCGCCCCAGCCTGTGATTCAGCGGGTGGTCGCACAGGAATTTGCCCCGCCACCGACGATCGCCCACGATCGCGATCGGCTTACGGTCAAGTTGGTTAAAGCTGCCCATGCGCGGAATGGCAAATTATCTGTAACGCAGGCAGTGATGGACACAGAAGCCAATTTTGCCAAAGTGGAATCGACCTTGCGGGAATTAGTGAGAACAGGCTACGTGGATATGTATAACGACCCAGAGACGGGGGTTGTCACTTATGATTTCCGAGAATTGTAAAGCTGTTTTCTAGTGCCAGCTTTCTAGTGCAAGCGAATCACATTCACTGGCACTAGAGTCTAAATATTAATGCTGTTGGGGATGCGTGATGGCAGGAGATAGGGATAGTCCACTCCAAAGCGATCAAGACGTTCCTGATTTCTGACGCTAATTTTCTGCTCGATCGCAGTCAATTCGGCTTGAAACTGAGCCAGAACAGCCCGATCGCCCGGATCAAGGAATTTAATGTGGGCAGAACTGCCTAAGCTACCCCAACGAATGCCACACAGGGCAAAAGCCAGCTCAATTTGAGCCAGGTCTTTTTCATGGGGCGGCATTAGCTCCTCCACAGATTTGCAAACATCCGGCGAACAGTAAGCTGCCAGGGGCGCATTGGCAGGAAATCCCACATAGTCAAACTGACTGAAGTTGACCGCTGCGTGTTGGGGACCGCAGGTAAAGATAATTTGGGTCGCAATGTCAATGAGTTGTTGCAGGCTAGAAAGTTGCGTCGGGAATCCGGGCACGCGGGAATAGGACGGCAATTCGTCAAGATTCAGCCCGATCTGCGTGGTAACTTCGGATGGCATCCAGGCGGGAGCCTGAACAAAGTCGCTCAGGGGACGCACATCCAACGGTTCTCCCAATTCCGCTGCCCAGGCTTGTAGATACAAATCCTGCTGAACCGCCGCGTCATCTGGGTAGTAGCGATGCAGGAAGTTCGTGGTGTAGTGGGCGATCGCCTGCCATAACAGCAAGGCATCATCCCGATAGGGAAATTCTGGCAAGAACTCAGCCGTGACTCCCCGTTGCTGCACATTGGTTGGCAACGCATAAGCCTGAAAGGGGTGATCGCGGTAGGCTTTGTTGATCAAGCTGATCGAGGCTTCTCGCGTGGGTGCCATCAAGCTATCAATCGCCGCTCCTTTGCCCAAGAGCACTTCATTGCCACGCGTATTAATCGCTAACAAGAACTGAAAATGGGGCTTCAGCAGCCGATACAGGGGATGATTCGCTGGCAGTTGGCGGGGAGTAGCGATCGCAAACGCTTCCATTGCCAGGTGGGTATCGCCTAAGTGGGTAATCAGTTCGTGCTGGGTGAGATCGGCAACTTGAACGTACAACTTGGCTCGCATCCAGGCACCCAGGTCGGGTTCACGAGTGACACAATGCCCTGGCTCCAATTGAATCAGGACAGGCTCTAAGCCAGTTTGAGATGAATGAAAGATGGCAACGGGACTACCCACATACCGACCTGGTTGTAAGTCGGCTGGAGTCAAATTTGCTAGCAGGGGATAGTCTGCGATAAATAAACGCTTTTCTGTAGCAGCCTGGGTCAATTCAATGCCATCTCCGGTTGCCAAAGAGTAACGCTTCCCAGCCCATTGGTTGAGCAATGCCTGATCATTCGGCTGCACCAATCGCAACGCCATCGGATTTTGTCCTGCAAGCCGTTGCCGAGCAAATTCCCGATCGCTCAGTCCGTTCTCGTGGTGTTGAATCTTCAACGTCACGGGATGGGGCTGGTGATATTGGTTCAAAACCTCATAAACCCGCGATCGTCCTTCTGAAATCGACTTGGCATTTGCCGCCGCTTGTTGAGCCTGACGCAGTCCAGCCATCATCGATCGGCGTTGCTGCACAAAGTCTGCATCAAATTGCTCATCCGGGGGCAAATCAACATTGAACCAGCCAGATTGAAAGACTTTGAAGTCAACCAATTGGGTGGTCAAGTAATACCAAACTTTGTCCAGGGTGCCTCTTCCCTGCGCCACTTGATCCAGAAATAAATTCCAGGGTTGGGACAACCGACCCTGATCCAGCAGGGTTTGCCCGAACTGACTGAATAGATAACGCAGTAACCCGTCATCTCCGGCATAAGGAAAAATGCGGGCGGGTCCTTGCTGGTCTAGGGACGTTGGATCGTAGCGATATTGTCCTTGCTGCTTACGAGGAGGATTGTAGAACGCCATAGGGGGAATGGGGGTGGGTGAGTGGATAGGTGAGTAAGTCGGTGAACATCCGCCTTCTCTCTTTTTACCTTCTACTCATCCCCTTGCTCCAATTCCTGACGATACTTCAACTGGAGGGAGCCTCATCCTTAGATGTTTCTGCCGCATCAGAGGCAGTCGGCGCTGTCCCATTGCTGGCTTGCTGCTTCTGCTCCCGTTTCTTCTTTTCAGCCTCCAGCATATCTGCCATAACGGCTTGTGCCTGTGCCATTTTGTCTAAATTGCTGCGATACAGTTCCAAGTCTTTCTGAACTTTGTCCTGGGGCAGCCGTAAGGCGGTACAGGCTTGATTGAGGAGTTCCTCCCGTTGAGCTTCGTTCTTGACGGCGGCGGCATCGACAGACTCAAACAGGGTGAATAAGCCGATCGCAAACAAGCGGCTGTATTTGAACTTGGGATTGTTGGCGATCGCTTTGATCTGCTCTTGTAAATCATCGCCCCCATAAGATGTAGCCGAATGCTCCAGCCATCCCACCACATCCTTCGCCGTTTTATGGTTGACGGCATCACTCATGCGTTGGGCATCATGGCGATAGCGATTAGGATCATCCTGCAATGCCTGACAAATGGCATCAAAAATGGGAGTTTTATCGCTTTCAGGGCGGTATCCTTGCATAAAGCGATCGAAAGAAGTGACAACCCCCAACGCATAGATGGGATTGTATTGGTAGTCCACATTCACGCTGAGCAAATGCATCTCAACCATCAGTTCCTCCACCACACGGCGATAGATGGAGTTAATCGGGCGGGTGTGGATGCCGTAAAAAGCTCGCTTAGTATCAGAGACGGTGCGGACGTTGTTCACAGTAAGATCTTAAATTTGTGTGACTCTTTACATTTTCTCGCCTGATGGTGAGTTTGCCAAGTTTTAATCAAGAACCCACTCTCTTCAACTCTTATCCCCTCCCCCCAACCCCCATTCCCCCAAATCCCCTATGCCCTCCCCTCTCCTGACCCTGGCTCAATACCTTGCTGGTGAATTTGAAAATCGCGAACAGGCAGCGGCAGAACCCGTCTGGTATGTGTCCTTGCGACTCTGGCAGCGTCCCGTCAAATTGTTTACCGAGGACAGCATCACCTTGTTTGCCGAGCAGGCGAATGTGATCAACTTACATTTGCCCTATCGTCAGCGCTTGATGCGTCTCAGCCAAGCTCCTGACCAACCAGAAACCTTACAGGTGCAATATTACGGGTTCAAAAATCCAGGTCAATTTAAAGCAGCCGGACAAAATCCAGAATTATTGGAGGCTTTGACCGTAGAGCAAGTGGACATATTGCCGGGATGTGTACTGAATGTTAGTTCCCGATCGCTCCCCAATGGAACCCGCTTTCTGGCAACCGCTCCCCCAGAAGCCTGCTGTCGGTTTCAATACGAAGGCAAAATTGGACAAGTCGCCCTTGGGTTTGAAGTGAGTGCGGAGGAGTATTTGACCTTTGATAAAGGAATTGACCCGGATACCGGACGCGCCCTATGGGGAGCCATGATGGGACCTTACCGCTATCAAAAAACACAGAATTATCGCTTTGATGAGATTAATTTGAAGGCTGAATGAATTTAGCCGGGACTAGCTCTTGAAGGGGAACTAGAAATGGCGATCGCAGTCAAAAAGACTTAAGTATCAGGGTATTTGTTGTGAATTTTGTTCACTTTGGCTGATTTAGCAACAGTTCAACATCTACCTAGCACGGAGGATTCAATGTCCTTATCAACCGACGCATCAAAGTCTCAAGCTAGCTCATCAAAGCCAGAATCGTCCGTCTCGCAACCATCCCCGCAAGCATCTCCATCCAGTAAAGTCTCGATCGAGTCTCCATCCTCCACGAAAGTCACGTTTGAAGTGCCAACTAATTCCTCCCTGCCAGTAAACCCGTTTGATCCAAGCTGGATTAAGCTCTGGGAGCAAGTTGGACCCATTAGTTATTTAGCGCTCCTTTGTACCTTCATCTGGTTACTAACTCGCCTGGTCGAAACGGTGAAAGGCAAATAGAAACTGATTCACCTGGATTACTGATCGATGATGTGTAAGGGTCGGCACAAGACCGACCCATCTTATTAGCCAATTCCTTGTTAAAGAATGTGAAATATTCCCGATGGGAGACTGTTTTTCTCACAGGATCGGGGCAGACTGGCTATAGGGCTAGTGAATGAAGAAACCAGCGATGAAGCGATCGCTCATTTATCTGACTGTATGTGTTGGTCTTGCCGCATTGGGTAGCGGTTATGCCCTGTTGGAAAATACGCCCGATCAGGTGATTCACCAAAACGTTTCTTGCCCAAATACGGGATCTGCCAATGTTCAAGAGTTTCAAGTTTTAGGCACTTACCGCTGGGCAAAAGGAGTGATCGTGCTTTACAGCGCTCTTTGCACAACCCAGCATCCTAAAGGCGGAATGCAACGGGTGTTTGGGCATCAGGTGGTGAAGCGGGAAGGGATGAACTGGCAAATTAGCAGCAGTGACAGTTACAGCGTGAAGCGTAATCCACATTCGCCCGAAAAGCTGATTGAGTACGGCATCAGTCAGGCGGTGGAAAAAAGTGGCGATCGCTACACGATTTTGTACGGTCAGTTCTTAACGCCCAAAGTTGGCACTGTAGAGGCAACATTTGATAATGGGCAAGTGATTCGAGCCGACGGGAAAGGTAAAGGATTTGCCCTAATTTCGGCTGGAGCCGCAAATGTGTGTGAATTACGAGTCTTGGGACCGGATGACCAGCTGCTGCGCCGCGAAGACTTAAGCCAACCCAAAACTTTATTGCTTCCCAAACGGTTAATCAGTAATGTTGCGCCAGCTAACAGAACTTGTTCCGAGTTTCACCGTTTGTAGAGACAAGATTACACCCGTTAGAAACGCCCTTTAAAAATAAAGATGGGGATGATGTGCCGTCATCCCCATTTGTCTACTTACTGAGAGTTTCGAGATTATAACTGTGGAGTGTACTGCTCCTTCTCAGGTATATCTGTATACTCAGCAACGATTTGACGGAACTCCTCGCCGTCGATCGTCTCTTTCTCAATTAACAGATCCACCAGGCGATCGATTACGACGCGATTTTCACGAATCAGGCGACGGGCATCATCGTAACAATGTTCAACGATCGCCCGAACCTGAGCATCAATGCGGGCGGCAATCTCTTCAGAATACTCAGACCGCACCATCAGATCGCGCCCCAGAAAGACTTCAGAAGATTGCCCTTCCAAGGAAAGCGGACCTAAGTCCGACATCCCAAAGCGAGTTACCATTTGGCGTGCCATGCCGGTCACCTGTTGCAAGTCGTTGCCTGCGCCTGTGGTAACTTCGGCATCGCCAAATACCACTTCCTCCGCTGCACGACCGCCCAAAGCACCCTGGATACGTGCCAGGATTTGGGTTCTAGAAATCAGCATTTGCTCCTCGCTGGGGGCAAACCAGGTCAAACCACGAGCCTGCCCACGGGGAATCAGGGTGACTTTCTGCACCGGATCATGCCCTTTCACCAGAGTGCCGATGATGGCGTGTCCGATTTCGTGATAAGCGATCAACCGCTTACTCTTGCTATCGACTAGAGGAGTGCCTTCCATACCTGCAATCACCCGATCGACCGCATCATCAATTTCCAGCATCGTGATCGCATCTTTGCGACGACGCGCCGTGAGAATTGCCGCTTCATTCAGCAGGTTTGCCAGGTCAGCCCCAGAAAAACCAGGAGTCCGACGAGCGATCGCTTCTAAGGAAATTTCATCCGCCAGTTTCTTGTTACGGGCGTGAACCTTCAACACGTCTAGACGACCTTTAATGTCGGGTACATCCACCGTGATCTGGCGGTCAAAGCGTCCCGGACGCAGCAAAGCGGCATCTAACACATCAGGACGGTTGGTAGCAGCAATCACGATGATGCCAGTATTCCCCTCGAAACCATCCATCTCGGTCAACAACTGGTTCAGGGTTTGTTCCCGTTCGTCGTTCCCGCCGCCAATGCCAGCCCCCCGTTGCCGACCGACGGCATCGATTTCATCAATAAAGATGATGCAGGGTGCGTTTTCTTTAGCTTTCTTGAACAAATCCCGGACGCGAGACGCCCCCACGCCGACAAACATTTCCACGAATTCAGAACCAGAGATGCTGAAGAAAGGAACCCCTGCTTCACCCGCGATCGCTTTTGCCAGCAAGGTTTTACCCGTTCCCGGAGGCCCAACCAACAGAACCCCTTTGGGAATCCGCGCACCCACAGCAGTAAAGCGTTCGGGCTTCTTCAAAAACGTCACAACTTCTTGTAACTCTTCCTTCGCTTCTTCAATCCCCGCCACATCATCAAACATTACGCCTGTCTTGGCTTCCATTTGAAAACGAGCGCGAGACTTGCCAAAACTCATGGCTTGCCCCGGACCACCAGGCACATTATTAGAGCGACGGAACAGGAAGAACAAGCCACCAATCAGCAGCACTGGGAAAATTAAATTGCCTAACAATCCCCAAATGGCTCCATCGTTCCGAACGGGATGCACATCGAAGCGGACTTTGTCCTGTCTGAGTCGAGAGATTAACTCTGGAGAATTTCCGGGCAAATCGACCCGCAATCGTTGAATCCGATTGTCTAGCTCAGAATCGATCGCCTCTACAATAGCTGTCCGCCCACCATCATATAAATCAACGCTCACGACGCGATCGGCATCCAGGTATTCCAGGAAGCGTCCATAGGTCATGCGAGTATTGGCAGCGTTGCGCCCCATGTTGACTGGGGTGGACGATGCAAACGAGCCTTGCCACAGAAAGAACCCAACCACTAATGCAGGTACTGCCCACAGGAGTGCTGTTCTCCAAGAAAATTTCATAAACCGCGCCCTCTAGATACAGGTTTCAAAACCGATATGAATATCAGGATGTGTACAATCAATTGTTAATTAAATTTAACGTGTTTTTCAGGAACCAAGCAACCACGTTCAGGAGTCATTCCGAGCAACTGACCCAATTGCTTCGTTGGAAGGCTGATGAATCGGGATTTCGATCGTAAATTCGGTGCCTTGGTCTGGCATGGAGATGCACTGAAGTTGCCCTCCGTGTTTCTCAGTCACAATGCCATAGCTGATCGATAAGCCTAAGCCTGTTCCTTTACCCACGGGTTTTGTGGTGTAGAACGGATCAAAAATGCGAGTTTTAATCTGTTCTGGCATTCCTGCCCCATTGTCAGCAATCCGAATACAGACAGCAGGTGTCGCAAGTTGTTCTGAAGGCAGGAATTCTGTTGTGATGGTAATCGTGGGTTGCCATTCAGAGTGTTGCTTGCGTGCTGCAATTTCCTCCAAAGCATCGATCGCATTGCTCAAAATATTCATAAATACCTGGTTGAGCGCTCCTGGATAGCACTCGATCAGCGGCAATTCCGTATATTTTTTGATTACATAAATTTCTGGCTTTGAGCCTGTCGCTTTGAGGCGGTTTTGCAGAATCATTAATGTACTATCCATGCCGTCATGGATATCGACAACTTTCATGTCGGCTTCATCCATGCGGGAAAACGATCGCAATGAGGCGACAATTTTTTGAATTCGCTCCACTCCCATTTGCATGGAACTCAACAACTTGGGTAAATCTTCCTCCAGGAACTCTAAGTCGATCGCCTCGGAAAATGCCTGCACACTTGAATCGGGTTGAGTTACGGTGTTGCGGTAAAGCTGAAGTAACACCAGCAAATCGCGCGTGTATAGGTCAGCGTGATGCAAATTGCCGGCGATGAAGCTAACTGGATTGTTAATCTCATGCGCCACCCCTGCCACCAACTGTCCCAGCCCAGACATTTTTTCGCTTTGTACGAGTTTTGCTTGAGTGGATTGAAGTTCTCGAAATGCGTGTTCCAACTCCATTTTTTGCAGGCGTAGTTGGGTTTCTGCCTGCTTACGTTCAGTGACATCCCGTAAAATTACCATGTATTCCTGCTGATCAAGGGACAGGCGATCGGAGGTTGAGAATTCCAGGATTTTGACCTGGTCGGCTTGGGTTAACCGTTGTTCCCCCCAACTGTCCCAAGCCCTTGGATGATCTGCCAGTTCTGGTAAAAGTTGACTTAAATGGTTTCCTCGAAATTCTGCCAGGTCTACAAATTGCCCAAGAAAGAGTTGTTGAGCGGCTGGATTGAGCCGCTGAATCACCCCTTCCCCATTGACAACCACGATCGCATCCTGGGCAACTTTGAACAAATGCTCGGAAGCTTCCCGCGCTTCAACTACAGATGTCACCTGAGGCAAACTCGTCCAGCAGGCGATCGCGACTCCAACAAATGCCACTGCCAACAGCAACACCACAAACAAATTCGCATTTTGAGCAAAGGCTAACTGGCTCAACAATCCACGCGTTGCCCAACCGATCGTCATCGCGCCGCAGATCAGAAAAATTAGCACGCTCACCTGAGTCAACATCAGATCAGAGAATTTGTTGGATGGGCGGCGCTGATATTTTTCAATCCACCATCGCGGCTGAAACAACCAAAAGTGACTGCGCCGAACTTCCGCATCCAGAAGCAAGAGGGCGATCGGCAACAGCAACCCCATCAGCAGATCTTGCCAACTCCACGTCACCCCCCCCACAATCAACACCCCTAACTCAATCACGCAAAAACCGAGTGACCAGCCCGCCCAACGGGACTCTGGATAATGCCGACGAACCCATAAACCCCAGTGAATGCCGATCATGGAGGCTAAATAACTGGTTCCCGTCACCATCACTACACGAGTGACATCCCCCCACGCCAAACAAGCCAAGCTTAAGATTGCCGTCAGCACCAAAGCTGGACCCAACACTCCCTGCCGTGAGCCAACCCCAAACACAGGAGCTAAATATCCATCCAGGGCAAGCTGGTACAACACACGCGGGGAATTAGAAATAGCCGTGGCAGAACTGAGCAAACACCCAGATGCAATTAAGAACGTGACGAGCACAGGAGCCGACTGTCCCCAGAAGGGTTGAGCCGCGATCGCCAGGGCTAAAAACGCATTATTGTGCATATCCTCTGTAACCGCCAACCGCGTCAGCACCCAGGAGCCTCCGACATACACGATCGGCAACAACCAGGCGGCAACCACTAAGCTCTTGAGGGTTGCTTTGGGATTGCGGCTATCTGCCACAAACGAAGATGCTGTTTCACATCCATAGGCGGCGTAGACTGCCACGAAATACCACTTTGCCCACTCTTGAATGCCAATTCCTGTGGGACTGACAGCGTTTTGCACAAGGCTTGCGCTGTTTGCAGAGAAAACCACCCAGCCCAACCCTTGCAAACAAAACGTCAGCAGCAGTCCGATCGCTGGCACCATGAAAAACAAATGCAAAATTCCCAGAGCACGAGTTCCACTAAACGCCACGATGTAGGGTAGGGCAGTGAGTCCAATCTTTAAGGCGATCGCAGGAGTTGAAACCCCTAATAACTCTAAATTTGCTTGAATTAAATCAGTCAGAATAATGGCATTCATGGGAGGCACAGACACCCAGCCAAGGTAGTAGCCCAGCGCTACATATTTCGCGAATAGAGGCTGTTTGTTCAATAAACGAGTGGCGTAGTTGGGGGTGCCGCCCGATATATCCTGCCACCGGTTGCCTAAGTGTTTAACTTGCAAATTCAGCATCATCCCCACAACCGCGCAGGGTATCCAAACCCACAATGCGGCTGAACCCAGATCATGATGCAGACTGGGAGCAGTTCCCAACCACAGGAGCAACCCACTCAATCCAAAACCCCAACCTTCTAGTGTGCTAAGGCTGCGTGGGAGGCGATTGGAAAACCCATTCAGCGATGTAAAACTGCCAGCCATGAAGGTTTAGGGGAAAGGTTTACTTATCTTTAGAGTCTTCCCAGACTCAGAACAACATCAACATTTTGTCGATCGTCAGGGATTCAACCCTCATCCTCGTTTATATAAGTAGGGTGTGAATTGGTAAATTTTTGATGCTGTCTTTTTCCTATGCCCTTCAACGGGTAATCAGCGCCAGTCTGCTCCTGTGCTTTGCCTGGATGATGGTTCCAACCTCGTCAGGATTTGCCCAAGAATTGCTGCTTGATCCCCGAAATGTTTCAGCAGAGCAGCGGGTTTTAGGCTACCCAGGGCTGGACTCCAACAACATTCCTTCAGAAAAAGTGAGTCAATTTGTGCAGGCGTGCTTGCAAGTTGTCACATTAATTGAGCGGCGAGAAAGTGACTTGCAGGCAACTGAGACAGAGGCGGAGTCTGTTCAAATTGAGCAGGAAATCGAAGCTGAGGCGCTGGCAATCATTGAGAAGAACGGACTCACCCGCCAGGAATATTTGCAGCTTTTGGGACTTGCCAACACTGATCCTGAGTTTGGGGAGCGGGTTGCCGTTCAGCTTCAGGAAACATCCGGCTAGCCATGCTGGCAGAAGCCGAAATGAGTGATTAAATGGGAAGCATCCAGCCATTGGTTAGCGACGAAACCTGAACAAACCCTAAAGGTCTATCCGCAGTTTGCCAAAAGTGGGTATTTTAGAAGGCTAAATGTAAACGGCGTTTGAGCAGGTTTATCACTCATATATGCGATCGAGCGTATTTATTAGATGACAGGTAACTTCTCCCCAGTTTCTCAAACAGATCTGGCGCATCGGCGGCAAAAGTTGCGTCGCCAGCGGCGTGTCCGTTTTGTGCAAGCTGTTTGGAGAATGCTGGCAGTTGCAGGATTGGCGGGTGGGCTGGTTTGGGTCAGCAATCATCCAATTTGGTTCATTCGGAACGCCAATCAGGTGAAGGTCGAAGGCAACCAATTTTTGCCCACACAAACAGTGCGCGGTCTGTTACCGATCGCCTATCCTCAATCTCTACTGCGGGTCGAACCTCAAGCGATCGCCGAGCATCTCAAAAATAAGGCTCCAATCTCGGATGTTGCAATCAGTCGTCAACTGTTTCCACCCGGGCTAACCGTGCGGATTCGGGAACGCTTACCGGTTGCCGTTACCCTGTTAACGGCAGCCGATGCCCAACTGCTGAATCAGCGACCAGCAAAAGGACAGGCATCCTCTAGGGTTAGTTTGTTGGATGAGAATGGGGTTGCGATCGCGTTAGAAAACTATCTACTGGTCGAGCGCTCAGTCAAGCTACCCAGTTTGCGAATCATTGGCAACCCTCAACACTACCGTCCGCAGTGGACTCAAATCTACCCACTCATCAGTCGCAGCCCAATCAAAATCACTGAGATGGACTTTCAAAATCCTGCTAATCTGGTGCTGAAAACGGAGCTAGGACAGGTTCATATTGGTTCATACTCGGTGCGTTTTCCTGAACAGTTAAAAACCCTCGATCGAATGCGAAAACTTCCAGGTCAGGTTAATCTGAGTCAGATTGCTTACATTGATTTGAGGAATCCTGCATCCCCAACTGTTCAGATCATCGGTTCAAAAGATGGGGTACGAGCAAATGTTCCTTAGCCATTAGGAGTTAAGTGATGATAACAAACCACTAACCGGATCAATTTAGCCAATTCCGCTGTTCATCGGTGTTTCAATCCCTTGTTCAGATTCTTTACTAGATTGGTTTTTTAAACGACTTACCTTATAGTTGATCAAAGTCATTCAACCAGGAAAGTTGTTTTGAGTTACTTTATTTAGACCACAATTATTGCCAGGTTGCTATTAATTCCAATGACACTCAATAACGGCTTAGGAAATGCTCACGAAAACTCCAACTCAGAAGGACACCCCCATTCCATCCTGGCGGCTGACTCTGCCCACTCAACGAATCACTTCGGTACTGTTATGAATCAGTCCATCAATCCAATGGAACGCACCGGGGAAGACGTTAGGAGTAATAACATCGTGCCAGGAAGTGTAGCAAAGATTAAAGTAATTGGGGTTGGCGGTGGCGGCGGAAATGCTGTTAACCGAATGATTGCCGGTGATGTGACGGGTGTGGAGTTTTGGTCGATCAACACCGATGCTCAAGCGCTGGAAGGTTCGGATGCGCCAAAACGGTTGCAGGTTGGGCAGAAGCTGACCCGTGGATTGGGGGCTGGTGGAAATCCGGCGATCGGGCAAAAAGCGGCGGAAGAATCGCGGGATGAAATTGCGACAGCATTGGAAGGTGCCGATCTGGTCTTCATTACTGCTGGCATGGGCGGCGGCACGGGAACAGGCGCGGCTCCGGTTGTGGCAGAGGTTGCCAAGGAACTGGGTGCCCTCACGGTGGGGATTGTGACTCGTCCCTTTACCTTTGAAGGTCGGCGGCGATCGACCCAGGCAGCAGAAGGAATCGAGGCATTGCAAAGCCGAGTCGATACGTTAATCATGATCCCTAATGACAAGCTGCTCTCGGTGATATCAGAGCAAACCCCAGTGCAGGAAGCATTTCGAGCGGCGGATGACATTCTGCGGCAGGGCGTTCAGGGCATTTCAGACATCATTACCATTCGGGGCTTGGTCAACGTCGATTTTGCTGATGTTCGTGCAGTCATGGCAGATGCAGGTTCCGCCTTGATGGGGATCGGGGTTGGGACGGGCAAATCTAGAGCCAGAGAAGCGGCGGTTGCCTCTATTTCTTCACCCTTACTGGAGTCTTCGATCGATGGTGCTCGTGGAGTCGTGTTCAACGTCACAGGTGGCAACGATTTGACCTTGCATGAAGTGAACTCAGCCGCAGAAATTATCTACGAAGTCGTTGATCCAAACGCCAACATTATTTTTGGTGCGGTGATTGACGAGCGTTTGCAGGGTGAAATTCGGATTACGGTGATCGCCACGGGTTTTACTGGAGAAGTGCCAGCCCGTCAACCCGCGAAACCGACCAGTATTAAGCGCCCTGCGCCTACAGTGGGTGGCACTCCTGTCCCTCCTCCCACACCGCCCTTGTCCGATCCTCGCTCCAAGGTAAATGGGCTGGATATTCCCGAATTTCTGCAACGTCGTCGCCCTCCTCGTTAGTCCAGTTCCACGGGTTCGCCCGGATTGGGAATCACTAAACAAGTCTGGGGGAAGGTGGCAGTCAGGCGATCGCGAAATTCTTCTACGCTCCCGATCGCTTTGATCAGCTTGGGCAGAATGCCGCTAACCTCAATGTCACCGCGAGTGGTAGGCAGAAAAGTTTGAGGACGCAATGTTTGCACCAAATCCAGCGCCTGGTCTGGTCCCATAATCACCTGCCCCAGCAGGGGAAAAATTTGCCCAATCACGGGAGCGACCGCCACATCCACAGGCGCGATGCGGTTAGCGTCCTGGGCTGGATACCAGTGGGGTTCGTAGTAAAGGGTTTTGTGGGTTTGACGATCGGTGAGCAAAAAGCCATTTTCCACCTGTCCGGGTTGAAGTTCAGCCCCCCGAATTGCTTTGATGGTCAATTGCTCCAGGGTGATTTCTTGCCAATGGGATAAGGCAGTGACGGATTGAAAGCCAAGCTGCTTCAATGTTTTGGCAGCGGTGGTGGAAGCGATCGCTGGAATGGCGCGATCGAGCAACTTCAAGGTGGGCACGTGGCAGTGATCGTCCACGCCTTGAGAAATCAACAGCAGGTCGATCGGTGGTAGAGTTGCGGGAGTGAAAGCAGGCAGCGTTTTGTGGTATGCCGTAAATAGCCAGGATTGCCCGGAGAAGGTCATGGGATCCACCAACCAGGGATCAACCAGAATGGTTTTGCCACCCAACTGAAAAATCCAACTATTCAGGTCAATCCAGGTTAGTTTCATCGCTTTAATTTTCTTAATATTGATTCTTATCTTAGCGACATTGACTCCCTTACAGGCGATCGCACTTCTATGACTTCACTGTTGTCTTCTCCACCTCCTGTTGCCATGACGATCGCTGGTTCAGATAGCGGTGGAGGTGCTGGAATTCAGGCGGATTTACGCACCTTCGCATTTCACAAAGTTCATGGCACCAGTGCTTTAACCTGCATCACGGCTCAGAACACCCTGGGGGTGACACGAGTGGATGCGCTGTCTCCTGAAGCGGTTGTGGCTCAGATGGAGGCAATCGTCAGTGATATTGGCGTGCAGGCAACCAAGACTGGAATGCTGCTCAATGAGGCAATCATTGCAACTGTGGCGGACCAAATACCAAGACTAAAGCTGCACAATCTGGTGGTTGATCCGGTAATGGTTTCGCGGACGGGGGCGCAACTGATTGCCGATGAAGCGATCGCGTCTCTGCGGGCTGCACTGATTCCCCTGGCAACGGTGTTAACGCCGAATCGCTATGAAGCGCAAATTTTGGCAGGCATGGATATTCATTCGTTATCCGATATGCAAAATGCTGCCCAGAAAATTCACGCGCTGGGAGCAAAAGCCGTGTTGGTGAAAGGGGGCGGGATGGCAGCAGAGTTACGAGGAGTGGATGTTTGGTTTGATGGCGATCGCTTAGAAGTGCTGCAAACGGAAGTTGTGGATACACCGCACACCCACGGCACTGGCTGTACGCTCTCAGCAGCGATCGCGGCTAACCTGGCACTCGGCGCTGCTCCCCTCGCGGCAACTCGTGCGGCAAAGCAATATGTTACAGAAGCGTTGAAACACTCTCTGGCGATCGGTCGGGGTCAAGGACCCGTTGGGCATTTTTTCCCGTTATTGCGATGAATCTTTCCAGAAGGATTCCCAATCAGGGCATTTTTCGTCCTCCCAACCCATCGGATGCATCCCACAAACGAGCATGACTCCGTTGTAGGACTGTCCGTGATAGTGGCGACACCCGACGCAGGCAGGATGTTCGTTCATGAGCGGCTCGACGGTATTAACAACAGGTTGCACTGCTTCACTCACCGAGACTTCAAACCCCAAGTATGCTTCCAGAATTGGATCCAGGAAGTCGTTGAGGCGTTGCTCTAGATCGGGAGCGATCGTTGCTTCCATGTGTTCGATCAATTCTTCAGATGCGTCAATCAAGCCATCGACTGCCGCTTCGACATCCTTGGTGACATCTGCCACAAACTGTTCAATCTCATCCACGATCGTTTGTATCATGACCAAAAACTCATTCGCCCAACTATCCATAGCCACTTCCAATGGAACGCCCACCTATTTTGTTTTAATCGGGGAAACCATCACGTTTTCCCTGGCTCCTACCACCCATCATAGGTTTACCTGGCACTTTAGCTTCAATGTTTGATGGGAATGCTTAATCCTTCTTTAAGCGTCTTAATTCTTCTTGTAACTCCATGACGCGACGGCGCATTTCATCCACATCGTTCGCAGCAGTTTGAGAAGAGGCTTGGGTTGAGTCTGGAGTTTCATCGTCCAAAATTTCAATTTGACGAGGTTGCGCGGGTTGAGAGGGCTGAGATGATTCAACCGTGCCGGGTTGCTGGGCTTTGCTCACCATGTCATCCACAAAGCGGCGGGCTTCTTCGGTGGTCATTTCTCCCCGCTCTACCATTTCATCTGCCAGTTTTTGCGCTTGCACTCGCAATTCGCCTAATTTTTCGCCTGCTTTTTCGCCTGCAAAGGATGCTAACCCCACACCCAAATACACCGCTTTCTGAACTAAATCACCTAAACCCATTGGTTCCATCTCCTGTTTATTGCCCGATCGACTAATACCGTTTTAACGTGTTCCATGCCGATACAGCCAAAATCGATTGGGAATGCCACACTCTCATTGTTTAGGATATTCTGGACGATGGAGATTTGATAGAGAGGGACGAGGATGGCAGACCCGATTACACCTGAAGTGAGCCAGCGCATTTGCAAGCATATGAATGACGATCATGCGGATGCGATCGCTTTGTATGCCAGAGTGTATGGCAAGTTGCCAGAAGTGACGGCGGCTAAAATGTCTGCGATCGACCCGGAGGGCATGGATTTGATTACCCAGGTAAATGGCAGTGAAGCTCCGCTCCGTATCACCTTTGATCACGTGCTGCAAGACTCAGAGGACGCGCACCAAACACTGATTGCAATGGTGAAGCAGGCTCGGCAACCTGGTTAAATTACTCCACCCAACGCACTTCTACAAAGTGGGCAGCACGTCCTAACTCATCATGCTTGAGGCTGATATTAGCGATTGCGAGATTAAAAGGAATCGCGGTTGTGATATATCGCTGGGCTAAAGCACCTAATTCCGGGGTCAGGTGTGCCGCTGCCATTGCCGCCACACCCACACCCAACAGTTGCCCGATCGGATCCTTTGGCAGAATAGCGGATGCGCCGATCGCCAGACCCGCCGTCAACACTAACCCCACCGATAGATTCGTGCCACAGCGGGGATGAACCGCTAGATCGCCTTCCCCGGATGTGATCCGCCGCAGCGCAATTTGCACCGCACGACTCACGTCCACCGTTGCCAGGTTGCCATACAAGAAGAATCCCCGTTCGGTTGATAAGCCACCCAACGATTCACTGTTAATCGCATTGGGAGAAGTGCTGCGTCCAGCCATGCTGCTCAATACCCAGACCGTCGCGTGTTCCAGGGCATGAACTTGACGAGTCAGGAGTAATTCTTTTAGTCCGGGAATGAAAGACAGTTGCCGCAAAAGTTCGGCATCTGGACTGGCGGGAGTGGACAGGTTGGGCGATCGAGGAAATAGGATGTCTAATATTTCTGCTTGCCAGAAGCCCGGTTCAGAATAGGTTGGTGCGGAATAGGTCATAGGTGCATTGCTCCGACATTCGACTCAACGACGGAATGCTAATCACTCTAGCGTTTGTCGCGATAGGTCAAACTCATTCGTTGCAATTTGTTGTCAAAAATACAATCCATCTAAGGCGGTAATTCATAATTAGGGCTACGCAAACCTCGGAGGTTACTATCAAGAGGCATGAACACCAGCGTTGGCAGAACCTCCGAAGTTTTAGCCAGTTTCTCAGATGAGGATTTGCCATGTTGCCTGTGATTTACTCCGACGAGTTTTTGCTGCATGAAACGGGCTATTTTCATCCTGAAAAACCAGAACGCCTGACTGCGATTAAAGCAGTGTTGAAATCAGTGCCGTGGGCGAACCAGTTGAACTGGAAAGAGCCGACCTCGCTTCAGCAACGATCGGTGTTACCCAATATCGAACGGGTTCACTCGCCGCTTTACGTTGAGGCAATTCGGCTGTTGTCAAACCGGGGAGGTGGATATTTAGATGCAGATACTCCCGTTTCTCCCCGCACATTTGAAGTGGCGCAATTAGCGGTGAGTGCCTGGTTGGATGGGGTGGATACGGTGTTGCAAACGGGAGAACCAGGCTTTGTTTTGGCGCGTCCGCCTGGACATCATGCGGTGAGCGATCGCGGGATGGGATTTTGCATTTTCTCCAATGCGGCGATCGCTGCCTTTTATGCTTTGGAACAACCAAACGTCAATCGGGTGGCGATCGTGGATTGGGATGTGCACCACGGCAACGGAACGCAGGCGATCGTGGAAACCCAGCCCAACATTGCTTATTGTTCTTTGCACGAGTCGCCCCAATATCCGGGAACCGGGGCTGCTAGCGAACAGGGCTTTTACAATAATGTGCTCAATATTCCACTGCGATCGGGAAGTGCGATCGCCCAATATCAGGCAGCCTTTGAACAAGCCATCCTGCCATTTCTGCAAAACTTTCAGCCCGATTTGCTCATTGTCAGTGCTGGGTATGATGCCAACCTGGATGATCCTCTTGCCAGTATTTGTCTTCAGCCGGAAGACTATCGTCTTCTCACTCAGCAGTGTTTACAACTGACTCGTAAAATTCTGTTTGGTTTGGAGGGCGGCTACGACCTGGATGCCCTGGCGCGATCGGTGGCGGCGACCCTGCAAGGATGTTTGGAATGATTCAGTCATACACTGATACCAATTTAAACAGCGGTAGTGGCACATTCCTTGCACCGATCCCCCTCATTCCCCCTTGATAAGGGGGATGCCGCAGGCAGGGGGATCTTAATCTGTAGCGTGTCAAAATTAAATCGGTATGATTTCTTTCACGAAGGGCAAAAAGGTTGCAACTAGCTCGGTGCGGCTTGTGACCAGGGTGGGATAACTACGACGGCTGTAATCCTGTCCGGGTTGGAGCGGAAAGATAGGATCAGGCTCGATCGCAGTCCAGGTTGCGCCTGCGGCTTGAGTAATTGCCCAGACAGCGGCAATATCCCAAATTTTGGGAGTAGCTTCCACTCCCCCCAATGCCCAACCAGCGGCGATCGTCAGCAAGTTGTAGGTGGCGACTCCCAGCATCCGAATTTTGCAAGGAATTGGGTATTGCAAAATAGACGTGCTGCGGGCACAGACGTTGAAAAAATGGTTGGGACTGGGGGCATCAAGGCTGGAGTGAATCGGGCGATCGTTGAGAAAGGCGACCGTTGGTAGTTCTAGCCCAGAATTGCCTCGCCAGTAGCCATGAAAGGATTGGCGCAGGGGTGGCAGATGCACATAGCCAAACACGGGCGTGCCCTGGTAGAGCAATCCTAAGGAAATCCCCCACAAGGGCAAGCCACGGGCAAAGTTGGTGGTGCCATCGATCGGATCAATAATCCAGCACCAATCGGTATCAGGAAAAATATGCTCCACTTCTTCACTCAGGACACCGTGATCGGGAAAGGCTTGCTGAATCGCCGATCGCAGTTCCTCATCTGCCCAGCGATCGCACTGCGTCACCAAACTGCCATCCCCTTTTTCCGCCGCTTGCGCCAAACCCACATCTTGCAACAAGCGATCGCCCACTCGCTGAGTCGTCGTTTCCGCAAAATCCAGCACTTGCATCCAAAAATCAGACATCTGAATCCATTCCTAGCCGTTTACGAATTGCTTCTCTCATGATGGCAATGGTTTCTGGAGTATTCGGGTAGGGATAAACGGTGGGACGAGGATTTTCAGCCCCGCGTCGATCGATAAATGCATAAAATGCCTCATCGTCACATAATTCCTGGTCAATTGCTTGGGCTAGAGTTCCATAGTCCGCTGCACCAGTGAATTATTGTAGCAATGGATCAACACGTTTAGAGCGACTCTTTCCTTCATCAGGCATCAGTTAGCCGTTCCACCTTAATCAGTAAATTTTCTCAGAAATCTATAACTCTATGTTACGCTGCGCTGTTTCTTTCCATTTTCTTCCGCTTTGTTTTAGCGAGTTTTTCACGTCTCCTAACTCGTGTTAAGTTGCGAGAAAAGTACTTATTCGGGATTTGAATTGTCTCCTCACTTAACTCGGACAAAACTCTGTTAGTTGCCTCGACAGCTTGTTCAAAATCCATCAAAGCATCATATGTGGGCTTATTATCTATGTCCCACATAAGCACATACAAGCTCTGCTGTAATCTGATAGCTAAACGCAGAAGATCTTTTTCTGTTTCATCTAAGGCATGTTGCCTAGTCAAATCATCAATCTGACTCTTACTTTTGTCGGCATACTCATTATACCTCTTCTCCAAATTCGAGAATTTGTTAGTGAGATCATTAGCGACTTTCCTGTGATGCTCTGCTGCTTGTCTATCTTTTTCACCACTAGCATGAGTAACAAGAGCACCAACCGCTGCCCCAACTGCCGCACCTACTAAAGGAAGTAGAAAAAACATAGGTATTTCCCAATTTTAAGATTATTACGCTGAGGGCAGTGATTTCTGGGAAGCAGGGATTTGTTTATTACCAACTGGTGTAGCTCCCAAAGATTTTGCAATTGCAGCAGATTCAAGATACCTCTTTAATGCACCTTCTACACCAGACTCGATGGGTCTGTGCGCGATCTCAGCATTTAATGCTTCAGACTCATTCAAAAACTTCAAGTTCTTGGAGTGTTCGTACAGCAGTTCGTTCTCAAAATCCTGGAGATATTGCAGATCTCTCTGAGTCAAAGATTTATAATATTCTTTCACTTGCTGCTTGTGGTCATCGAGAATCTTGAAGAACTCATAGACCATTCCAGCACCACCAGCAGCGAGTAAAACTGGTGAGACTGCTGTTAATGCAATGGCAACAGGGGGACAAGCGGTTGCAACTGCTGTAACTGTAAAGGCTGCTGCGGCTCCAACTCCCCCACCAATAGCGGTTTCTTTCACAGTTTCTAAAGCAGCATCTTGAGCCGAAATGTCACCTCGTACAACTCTCAATGCATTCCTAAGCATAGAAAAAGGAGCAGTTGTTACCGCACCGATTACTGCTCCTTTAGGTGCAGCCTCTATACCAGCTTTCAACGCCCCACTTAAGTTATCAATTTGTGCTTTCACATTAAGTTGTCTTTGCTCTTGGCGTGTCATTTGTTGATCGCCACGAGCACGATTAGCAGTTTTGCTTTCCCATTTGATATTGTCTGGATGACCTGAGCCACCTTTGCTATGTGGCTTTATATGGCTAGCGTCCTTATCAGTCAAATATTCTTTGACTTTAGCAGCAGCAGATTGACCATCAACCCCAGATCTCTGAGAAGGCGGGATTTTGTCCAACATTTGTTGAGCTTGCGCTTCGGTTCGCCCTGCACCAGTACGTATCCCACCCCTGTACAGATGCCCTAACTTTTCTGGTGTGTACTTGCCGATATCATTTAGTTGAGCGTGGTGAACTTTTGAACTCGCAGCAGCATTGAAAGCAGAATTACGTTGGGAATCTTCTGACATAAGCGCAAGGATGAGGGTGTAAAAAATCACTCAGCAAACCGAATTTCTCTCATTTTGCAACATTGCGCTACGAAACGACAACCGTTTACAAAGAGAAGCAACACGGGTTAATAGCCCTATATGCGTTAACCCTCAACACTCATCGCTCAAACCGTATTCTAGATAACACTAGTGCTCAGTGGTTATGCCTCTTAATTAGCATCTTTAGCTTCTACACCATTACCCCTACAGCCTCTAATCCTAAATGCTTACAGAAAATCTTTCGGCTATGCCCCAACCAAGTACCAAGCGGCATAACACCTTGCTAGACCGAAAATCGCGTTCCAGTAACTCGAGAACAACCATCACAGGCACTAGGCGTTCCTGGGTTGCCGGAAACCGCCCAGATCACCAAATCCATTGCCGAGATTCTCCCCGCGATCGCGAAACTTTTGGGCATGACCGTTTAGAGTGGATACAGGCTGCAGATGAAAAGCAGGATGAGATGGCGCGAAGTCCATGTCAGTCTTTTACCTGTCATTAGCCAAAGCCTTGTCCAGTCGATCGTTAAGAGTAGCTTTATGAGGTGAACGATGAATCCACAGCTGATGATTCAACCGTCATCCTTTATTGATGCTGGCATTCAAATGCAACCTGTGCGGGGACTGTATTTGTTCAAATTTAGTGATGGCTTGCAGGAGCGTTTAGAAACCCTCAATCAGAAGCAACGTGAATCAGTTTTAACCACCGATGAAGCAGTAGAGCTAGCCGATATTCTGGAACTCGATCGCATTTTTACACTGCTGAATGCAAAAATTATTGCTACTGCTTAAAGATGGCGATTTCCAAAGAACTGCGTGAGCAAGTGCGAACACGAGCCAATTATCTATGCGAATATTGCCACTCTTCTGAGGTAGCGAGTGCTGCGCGTTTTGAAATTGATCACATTCAACCGCGATCGCTTGGAGGTATCGATACATTTGAGAACTTGGCTTTAGCTCGTCAGCGATGTAACAGCTATCGTTACAACTTCACTCAAGGAATTGATCCAGAATCTCAGATTGAAGTGACGATATTTAACCCACGGTTAGAACAATGGAATGATCACTTTATTTGGGAGAAAGGCGGCTTAGTGATCTGCGGTCAAACCTCCATCGGTCGAGCAACGTGTGATCGTCTAGATTTGAACGATCAATTCCATAATGACAGCGCCATTGTTAAAGCACGACGGCTTTGGATTCAAGGAGGTTGGCACCCACCCGCTGATGATGGTGTTGCATCACCTTAGGCTAGGGGATATTTCGATTGATTTCAGCGAGACAACCCTGAAGTTGTAGTTATAGCAACAAATCCATTTCCGAGATCCTACGCGCGATCGCGAAACTTTTGGGGATGCCAGTTTAGAGTGAATACAAGCTGCTGATTGAAACTAAGAGGGCATTAATTTTAATTCAGGGTTTTCATCAGAAAAGCCCATTTGTCGGCACTTTCTTCGATTAGCTTGGCGGTGGGTTTTCCGGCTCCGTGTCCGGCTTTGGTTTCAATCCGAATCAGGACTGGATCGTCTCCCTGGTGTGCTGCCTGCAATGCGGCGGCAAATTTGAAACTGTGGGCAGGCACCACCCGATCGTCGTGATCGGCAGTGGTAATCAGGGTGGCGGGATAATCGGTGCCGGGTTTGAGATTGTGCAGCGGCGAATAAGCCTGCAACGTTTTGAAGTCGCTGGCATCATCGGGGGAGCCGTATTCGGACATCCACGCCCAGCCGATCGTGAACTTATGGAAGCGCAGCATATCCAGCACACCCACATCGGGCAGTGCCGCCCCAAACAAATCGGGGCGTTGAGTCATGCAGGCTCCCACCAGCAAGCCGCCATTGCTCCCACCCGCGATCGCCAATTTATTGGCTGACGTGTATTTGTTTTGGATCAGCCATTCCGCCGCGGCAATAAAATCATCAAATACATTTTGTTTTTTCTGCTTCATGCCTGCCTGATGCCAGTCTTCGCCATACTCGCCGCCGCCGCGCAGATTGGGCAGGGCATACACGCCGCCCATCTCCATCCATACCAGCAAGCCCACGGAAAAACTGGGAGTGAGGGAAATCCCAAAGCCCCCGTAGCCATAAAGCAACGTGCGATTCGTGCCATCCAGTTGCAAGCCCTTTTTATGCACAATGAACATGGGCACCTGGGTTCCGTCTTTGCTGGTGTAAAAAACCTGGCGGGTTTCGTAGTCTTGAGGATCGAAATCGACGGTGGGCTGTCGAAACAGGGTACTTTTTCCGGTGAGTAGGTCGTAACGGTAAATGGTGTTGGGAGTGGTGAAGCTGGTGAAGCTGTAGAAGGTTTCGGTGTCGTTGCGATCGCCACCAAACCCGCCCACGGAGCCAATCCCTGGCAGTTCCACATCCCGGACGAGTTGCCCTTGCAAATCAAAAATCCGAATCTGGCTTTGAGCATCTTTGAGGTAAGCCGTCACCAGTTGATGGTTCAAAACACTTACCCCTTGCAAGGTTTCAGTCGCCTGCGGAATCACTTCCTGCCACTGGGGTTTGTTGCTGGCAATATCGATCGCCACCACCCGACTCCGAGGCGCGTTCAGATCAGTTTGAAACCAGAAGCGGGAACCGTCATTATCGATGAATTGATACTCGGCTTCAAACTGGTTGACCAATTCCACTACCGGAGCATTGGGCGTTTCCAGGTCTTTATAAAAAATCAGGTTGCGGGTATCGGTTCCCAGCCAGACTGCAATCACCAGGTAGCGTCCATCCTGGGTCACTTCGCCGCCAAAGCCCCACTCCTTCTGGTCAGGACGTTCGTAGATCAAGAGATCTTCTGATTGAGGGGTGCCTAAGCGGTGATAGTACAGCTTTTGGAAATAGTTCACCCGCTCTAAGCGCGTTTTTTCGTTGGGTTCGTCGTAGCGGGAATAGAAAAAGCCTTTGCCATCTTTGGTCCAGGATGCGCCGGAAAACTTCACCCATTGGATCACGTCGGGCAGGTCTTTCCCGGTTTCGATGTCCCGCACTTTCCACTCCTGCCAATCGGAACCAGAGGTAGACAAACCGTATGCCATGCGTTTGCCATCTTTGCTGATTTCTAGCCCGGATAGTGCCACGGTTCCGTCTTCTGATAAAGCGTTAGGGTCGAGTAAAACGGTTGGCTGGTCGGTCAAGGACTTGAGGGTGTAAACAACGCTTTGATTCTGCAAGCCGTCGTTTTTCAGATAAAAGTAGCGATCGCCCTCTTTGAACGGGATCCCAAATTTCTCGTAGTTCCATAACTTCGTCAGACGTTTGTGAATGGTTTCTCGTTCTGGAATTTGCTCTAAAAATCCAAAAGTCAGCTTGTTCTGCGCTTCCACCCAGGCTTTTGTTTCGGGGGAGTCGGGATTCTCCAGCCAGCGGTACGGGTCCGCGATCGTGGTGCCGTGGTAATTATCAACCTGATCACTCTTAGGACTGGATGGATACACAAAGGAAGAATTTGTAGAAGCCATTGCACCTGCCGTTGTGAACTTAAGACCACTATGACAGATGAACGCCAGTACCAGCCCGATCGCCACCAGAAACATTCGTTTTTTCATGCCATCAACCAGAGTGAAAAGCGCCAGGAATGCTGCCGCCGCTACTCAATTAGCAAGAAAAATGTTGTCCGGCGATCGCATCCCTATAGGTTCTACTCCTTTAAACGAGATGGGTAATCCGGAAGATGAATGGGAGTTGGGGGTTAGGGAGTGCAATCTGGCTTTTCTAAAGCAAACACAGGGTTTATCTGGGTCTTGAACCCGTATCCATTGGCTACCCTAGTGAGTTGCTTCCAGGGGAACTTGAATTACTACAGACTCATGGTTTGTCAAGGTTTCCGCATAGCCATCAAACGTAGACACCCGAAAGTGAACCGTCACAGATGGCTTTTCTGCTTCTGCCAAAACAATGTAGGTATTTCCTGACTCCAAACGACAAGCCAGGTGAGTGAAAGCTCTATCCAGCCGTAAGTTGTCCCGATGAGGCGGGCGATCGTACTTCGTTGGCTGCTTTATCCAAATCGCCTCGCTCTTGTAGCAGGATCAGTCTGACACTCGCACTGCAAAACAACCTCTACGGATTGCAGCAAAATCAGCGCATCGGCACGAATGGGTTCAAGGAAAAGTTCCGCTGGTTTCTTCTGGCGCTGGACTCTTAGGAATGAGAATTAATTAACATCGAGAAGTTGTCATTCTGAGCGGTGAGCGAAGAATTGGAGAGATGCTTCACTTCGCTCCCCTTGTTCAGCATGACAAACTCCGGATGGTATTGACTTCGCGATTCTTAGCAGGGGATCGATAGGATAGCCACAGTGACGAGGATGAAGCCATGAACTGTGTCCGTTGACAGTCGTGGCTTTGTTAGCTTCATTTCTTAAAAAAACAGTCCCCCACCAGATGATCCCTGTCAAGTTTGAAGCAAGAAGGGTAAACCTGCTGATAGCTTTGCAAAGTGAATGTTTATCTCAAGCCATAGCTTAAAATTGTGCGATCATGAGCTGTTGAGCAAGTTTCAATCTCTACAATGAAGGAGCGATTGATTGAACGGGATATGGAAAAGTCGATCGCTGTTCTCAATTCGCGATTCTGAACTCATTGAGGGAAACGACTATGACGGCTACGTTGACTGCGCCCACCTCGATCGCCGCCTCGTTAGGGGATGAAGCAGAAGATTTGCTAACCTACAAGGCAAAAGTTTCTAAGGATTTGCTGCATTTACCCGGAGCCGATTTTGTGGATCGCATCTTTACCCAGAGCGATCGCAATCCCCAAGTGCTGCGAAACCTGCAACAACTCTATTCCACAGGGCGATTAGCAAACACGGGATATTTGTCGATCTTGCCCGTAGACCAGGGCATTGAACATTCAGCAGCGGCATCCTTTGCGCCCAACCCGATTTATTTCGATAGTGAAAATATCATTAAATTGGCGATCGCGGCTGAGTGTAATGCGGTGGCAACTACACTGGGAGTGTTGGGTAGTGTGTCTCGCAAATACGCCCACAGAATTCCGTTCATTGTCAAAATCAACCACAACGAATTGTTGACCTTTCCCAATCAGTTCGATCAGGTGCTGTTTGCCTCGGTGGAGCAAGCCTGGAATTTAGGAGCGGCTGCGATCGGTGCCACAATTTACTTTGGTTCTCCCGAATCGACTCGCCAAATCCAGGAAATCCGGCAAGCCTTTGCCCGCGCTCATGAGCTAGGCATGGCAACCATTCTTTGGTGCTATCTGCGAAATCCTGCCTTTAAGCAAGCTCAGGATTACCATGTCTCCGCCGATTTAACCGGACAGGCAAACCATCTGGGGGTGACGATCGAAGCCGACATCATCAAGCAGAAATTGCCAGAAAATAACAATGGATATGGGGCTGTAGCTCAAGCAACCGGTAAAACCTACGGCAAAACTGATAAGCGAGTTTATTCTGACCTTACCTCCGATCACCCGATCGATTTGACCCGCTATCAAGTGCTGAACTGTTATTCCGGACGGGCAGGACTGATCAACTCTGGAGGAGCCTCCGGCAAGAACGATTTTGCGGAAGCCGTGAGAACGGCTGTGATCAATAAACGGGCTGGCGGCAGTGGCTTGATCTCTGGACGCAAAGCCTTTCAACGCCCGTTTGAAGAAGGGGTAAAGTTATTCCATGCGATTCAGGATGTGTATCTCTCGCCTGACGTAACGATCGCGTAGATAGTCAGCGATCGGCTCAAATGAAGCCGAATATTTAGTTTTTGAAGGGGCGAACCACCGTTCGCCCATACAGGAAAGTGGCTGGTTAATCCGAATTTCGCTGCAAATTCGATTTCTTGCTCAAGATTCTGGATGGACTAAAACGCCATTCAGGAAAATGTCTGCCAAGCCTTCCGCCATTTGTTGCATTTCCGCCGCCGCTGCACCCGGAGCCATAATCGTGCTTTGGCTAAAACCTGCAACCGCAAACATCCCTAAAAATACTCTGGCAACCATTTTGGGATCCATCTGGCGATAAATTCCTTGATCCATTGCCGTTTGGAAGAAGGCTTCTGCCACATCCGTCATTTTGGCAATGACCTCCGTCTGGATGTGATCCCGCAGATCTGGATGAAATTGCGCCTCCATAAAACACACCCGCAGCATATCTGCATTCTCATGCAAGTGCAGCATCCGTCGCCGCATCACTTGCGCCACTGCCTTGTAACTGCCCATGCCACTGAGTTCTGTGAGCAAATCAGTCAAAATCTCGACCCACCCCTGAGTCGCAACTTCAATCAGAATCGCCTTCTTGTTCGGGAAATGCCGAAACAGCGTCCCTTCTGCCACATTGGCAGCTTCCGCCAAGTCGCGGGTTGTGGTGCCGTCGTAGCCTTGTCGAGCAAATAGCCGCAAAGCCGACTTGAGGATACGAGTGCGTGTTTCAGATTCAACTGGAGAAGCAGAAGAGGTTCGCATGAGGAGACTATATTATTTTGAGACTATATTATTTTTGAGTCAGGCTTAAACAGAGCCAAACTCATGATAGGCGCTCTTAATGGAATTGATTCAGTAAATTAATGGAAATCAAGCTGAAGGCTGGCATCCTCTGGTAATAGAGTTTCTGCAGGGACAAAGCATTTTCAAATAATGAATAGTCAATGATAGAAGCAGAATCGCTTATGAAGAATTAGCCTTCAACTAATATTTTGTAGCCTTGATTACAAAGTGAATTTCTCGTTGCAGGAAGCCCATTCATTGATTAAAGATTTGAACAAATTCCGTAGTTTCGCGCAGTCAAAACCGCCGCAAGTGGGGCAAGATTAGCTTGGTCGAAAGGACTTCGGTTATACCGACCAATTAGTACGCTAATTTTCCTTATTTTCCTGAACCCATTGCCTTCAAGTTGTTATTAAACTGTAGAAGCTAACCAAACGATTTGATTTCGATTCCGAGAAACCGGATTGCACTGGTGTAGCAACTAAGGGGTAATTCATACCCAACATTAGTGAGGAAACACATGATGGAAAGCACTCACTCCCCTACCCAACCACCTCAAGGAACCAAGTTGATTTGGGTTGCATCTGAGGTTTCGATGTCCTCTTCACCGAAACCCAAAGCTGCCCCTGCAATTGACTTGCATCCGCTGAAGCCAATTCGTCAGTGGTTGGATGGGTTGGAGGTCTGCGATCGCAAAATGGCTCAAACTCTCGCCTCTGTGATCCCAGCTCAATGTCCGTTTGAACGAACTGTAAAACTCTTTGGGCGCACCGTTCTCTACATTCCGCCCCTGTGCAAACTTAATCCTTTCTACGAAGAACTGGTTGGGTTACGCTTCCGGGCGCTTTGCTATCTGGCAGACGAGTGTGGTGAAGACATTTCGTCCTATTGTTAGTGTCTTAGCTTGATTCAACGCTGGTGTAAGATAAATAACCATAAATGGGTAGCAGGTAAAAGTGGGTTGAAATGCCAATCTCTTGACCTGTTGCCCATTTTCGCGATCGCCGAACTACCTATGGAACGATTGAATTAAATGTAGTTTAGATAACAAAGTTGAACTTTGGTTTCGAGTGCTGGACTGGGTTTATGGGTTTGTTATTCTGTTAATTGAAGCGACCTAGCTTCCCTGGCAGATTAAACAGCCAAGTCCACACGTTAGTTAGATGAGGTTAAAGAGCTGTTTCACTTAACATCTGTCTCGTTCAACTCCAACGGCATCCAAAACGAAATTTGATATTTCCTCAGCTAAATGTAGGGGAGCGACAAAACTGATTGATTGGATTACAGGTTAGAGATTCAGTCAGTTTGACTCCATATACAATCAGCCCAGTAGAGGAGATCACTCAGAGAGTAGCACTTGGATGCCGTCACAATTTTAAAGGCGCAGTTTGAAGAACTTGAGCTATAGTACATTAGTATTGGTACATCGATATTAAAATTGCATCAAAAAGGCAGGGCGTGGGATGGCAATAATTGCGCTGAGAGCCTGGTATCTCGAAAAGTACGAACCGATTCATGAGTTGGAAAAGCGTCCCCACGATTTACGGCTGAGTCGCAATAGTTTGCTGAAGTCAGGCTTAAGAGCAGACTTTCTGGAAGACAGCGAAGAAGTGAGAAACTCTGTCTGGTTTCAACGGTATTTGGAAGGTCAGATTACGGAATTTTATATCGAAGGCAGTGGCGGGTACACGATCGCCAATATTGATCTGCGTAGCCATGAAATCTACTTTGCGAAGCAAGAGGTGATGACGCACTTGGAGCCAGTCATCTTCTTGTGCTACCAAACGGAATTTCCTGAATCCAGTGAATTGTTGCGGGATGAACTGCAAACCTTCTTGGAAAAATTTAATTCCAAATCTCGCTTGCCGATCGTTCTGAAAGAATCCCATCGCCTGACGGATGGTCCTACCCGGATGGATAGCTCGCTCATGCGCTCAATCCGGCAAAGTCTCCTCTTCGTTGCAGACACGACGGCGATCGTCCAATCTCCGAGCGACCCCGCCCAAATTATTCCCAGCCCTACAGTTTGCGTCGAAGTCGGCTATGCCCTGCAATGCAAGCGGGCAGAACAAGTTTTGCTCGCTCAAATGGAACGATCGGAGTTGCCTGGACAATTTCCCTTCGATGTCCCCAACCAGAATCGCCTCCCTTTCAAAGATAAAACTCAACTTCGCAAAGTTTTGCCTACCTTAGTACAGAGTTACCTGCAACGCTTCAGCTTGTAGTAGCCTTCTATACCTTGAATCTTTAGGTTTAGGACAGCAACTCCCTGTGAGTAAAGTTTCTAAACCACTTGATGTATTGTCTTCATTCTAGAGTTTCCACTCTGAATACACAGGTTTTCCTTCTCTACCTTGAGAGGGTTTAAATCTCAGGTTGCTGTACTTACTCTTTACAAGTAACAAAGTTGTTAAAACAACGTTGAGAGTTCAACTTTCCCAGCGTCTTCTAAACCTGCTCTATAAAGGGCGAATAGCCGTAGTTCTAATACTTAAATTAGCAACGGACACATAAAGTTACGTAGCCCTCACTGTGCAACACATGAATACCATCCGTTCATTGAACCGACGTGCTCAATCGGCATCTCAGCGCTTGTCCGAGCTATATCAAGTTGCGAACGCTTCCCCTGTGCCAGATCCAGAACTTCTACCGACTGCCTTAAAAGAGTTAGGCATTGCTTCTGAATCTCTGCAACTGGCGATTCAGGAATTATCTCAGCAAAGCGATCGGTTAGCACAGTTGCAGGATGAACTTGAAGCGGAGCGTCAACGCTATCATGACCTGTTTGAGTTTATGCCAGACGGCTGTGTGCTGACTGATGCAAACGGTGCCATCAAAAAAATGAATTGTGCTATGACATCTTTAGTCAACACGCCTTCTCAATCCTTGCTAGGTCAGCCCTTTGCCAATTTGGTTGTGGCTGAAGACTTGCCGCTTTTTCAAGCAAAGCTGAATCAAATTACCCAACCCAGCGCAGGAATTCAAGCTCACGCCGATCGCCTTGAGTTTTCAGTCCGGCTTCAGCGTCGTCCTACTCATACGTTTAATGCTGCGTTGACTCTCAACATGGTTTGCCAGTCAGAACAGGATCTTCTGTATCAATGGGTTATTCGGGATATCACCGAGCGCAAACGGGCGGAAGCGGCGTTTAACCAGCCAGACTATAACCCCAGTTTCGATCGCCCGCTTTATCACTTCAGCAAAGGGGAAACGATTCCGTTTGAACCCCAATCTATCTGGCTTGTGGCAGAAGGAGTCGTAAAACTCACCACCATGTCAGAACGAGGGGAGGAAGTGATTATGGGATTGGTGGGGGATTCGATGGTATTTGGTACAGCTCTGACCGCTTTGCAGACTTACCAGGCGATCGCCCTTTCCAATGTCAAGCTGGCTCTGATTTCGGTGGCAGAAGTGGCGCAATCGCCCCAACTTGCTCAAGTGCTGTTGTCTTCCTTGAAGCAGCGCCTGCAACAAACCGAAAGCTTGTTAGCCATTTATGGACAAATTCGGGTAGAAGAACGGCTTAACAGCTTTTTGGATTTGCTGAAACAGGTGATCGGGCAACCGGTAGAACACGGAACTCGGCTCAGAGCACGGTTAACCCATCAAGATTTTGCCAATGCCTGCTGCACAACTCGCGTCACAGTCACGCGCTTACTGGGTAAATTGCAGGAGCAGGGCAAAATTTTTCAGGACTCCCAAAATCATTTGATCCTGAGGGGATAAAGCTGGCAGACTAACAACTCCCTAAATATTCCTACACCAGTTTTGTGGGAACTCCTGCGACAACAGATAACCGATCGCTGTAACAAGACAACCACCCCCGCCCTAATTCAAGTGGTGCAAGGGGGCTTGCCTCTGGTATTTCCAGGGCAGTTCCAATCACCTGCACATTAAACTTTCCTTCAGCCGTAAACAGCAGGGGATCGGCTCCAAGTTTGCTGAATACAGGGGCAGAGATCGTGGGCAAGGGTAGGCTGAACGATCGCCACTGGCAAGCCAACCGACACAAGGGGCGATCGTCCTGCTTCACCGCAACCTGGGGTAAACCAGCCAGGTTCCATTCAAACTGCGCCAACTCCTTAGGCAAACCCCAGATGTCTCGTCCACCTGCGACTGAGTTGGGATTATCCACATAAATATGAGAAACCCAGAAGCCAATTTTTCCAGCGTGGGCAACTAACCCGCTGACAACGATCAATTCGCTGTATTGCATCACTGAGTCTGAGCCGTCGTAACAGGTGACAAATATGCCTCCCGCAGTTTTGCCTGGGAATACTGGGATCATGGAGAATTCGGCGGGGATCAGAGGACGAGATCGCTCAATGTCCAGCAGGTGCAAATTGAGAAAGCCGTAGCCCTGAATCAGCCAGGGAGCAGGAGGATAGGTCATACGATTGGGTGGTTGCCGGGATAGACAGCATGAACATACTCGCTGCCAGATTCAGGAAAACCTCGACGGTAAGTGGCGGCTTCCGGCTTGCCCCAGCCCAATTGCAAAATAATTTCCAAACTGTTGCCTGTGCCTTGATGACTCAGACTCGCCCATTCCGATCGCTGCAGGATGCGATCGACATAGATGGGGGCAATTTGTTGGTGGGCTTTGCCAGCGTTGAGGCTGAGATAGAGATTCATCCCTTCAGAAACGTCTCGCCAAAAGTCAAATAGTGACTCTTTCGCCGTTTTCAACAATTCCAAATCTTCTGGCAGCGCGATCAATTGATCATCAATTTTGGGAAACCGAAACTGACGATTTCGAATAGTTTGAGTTTGCCAGATGATCCCCGAAACGCCATGCTCCCGTTGATAGGAATGAACGGAGGCGCGGAAGTCGTTATAAGCACTAAATTTTTGCAATCCCTCCGATCGCAGAAATTTGTCCAAAAACGGACTCCCGGAAGGACTAACCGCCAAATTGAGACGTTGCCCGTTGATGCACGCCCGCCGTTCTTCAGCCAGGATTCGAATCAAGTCCTCTGTACTGTATCGATGCAACATCCAGCAGCCCTCAGGTCAAACTGAACCAGCGTACAAGCGAGTTACTTCCACAATGCTTAACAGCAGAAACTTGACTTTGAGTATGGATCAGCTTTCGCCAAAATGTCATGCGTCTTAATGACCTTTTCCAGTGGTCGTTACTAAAGTTCGTTTGCGATGAACTTTAGACCCAGTTGCAAAAATTAGAGGTCACACAGGCTACTCCTGGGTGAGTTCAGTGTTGATTTCGTTCACTGGACGACGCTTGAGAGTCATTGATTCCGATCGCGGTAGCAAATCAAATACCTCCCGAAATACATCATCCACCCGCTCGAAAGGCAAGGCACCCGCTTCATTCAAGACAGGTTTGCCAGTCGCGTCAAACAAAACCGTTTGGGGCACAACTCCTGTGTAATAAAACAACTCATCTGTTTTTTGAGGACGATCGCGAAGCGGCAAAGAATCTACCCGAACTGCCAAAAAATCCGCCGCTCGACCATAAAATTCCTGCAAGCGAGAGACAACGTTGGAATACTGCTTACAATCACTGCTGTCATCCACGTACAACACCAGCAGAACTGGGCGCTGTCGTTGAAAAGCTTGTTCTAGGGTGTATCGAGGCGGGACGAGGGAACCGTTACTGGCATACAGGGCAAAAATGTCACCATCGAAACGATCGTCATTTAACCCCGCGATCGCTGCCGAGGGTGCAAACCAAAACCCACTACTCACCATCAACAGTAGACTGAGAATTAGCCCACCCAACCTTTTTCGGGTCAGAAAGTGGGGCATTTTGGCGATCGTCCAGAGAAGCCGAAGAAAAGTCATAACACTCAAACATAAACGTTGTCTCTTCTCCTATTGTGCGGGAATAGGGGACGAATCGTGAACGTAAACCAAAGTTGTAGCGAGTTTGCTTTAGCCTGTGTTAGAACTATACGTAAGGCAGAGTGTGCAGTAATACCTCTTGAAAAGCGATTTACCCGTGCAGGCTCTCTTTAGCCATGCTTGATAGATGTGACACCCATGACTACTGATACTATCTCCCTAAAACCGATTCGCTGCTTGGATGACGCAATCGAGCGTTGTCAAAGTCTGGGAATGCGTTTAAGCCGCCAGCGTCGCTACATTCTGGAATTGCTTTGGGATGCTCAGGAGCACCTTTCTGCCAGGGAAATTTACGATCGCCTGAACTATCAGGGAAAAGACATTGGGCACACCTCGGTTTACCAAAACCTGGAAGCACTATCGGGTAAGGGGATCATTGAGTGCATTGAGCGATCGGATGGGCGACTGTATGGCAACATCAGCGATTCTCATAGCCATGTGAACTGTCTCGACACCAACCAAATTCTCGATGTGCATGTAGAATTACCCATCGACTTGATTCAGCAAATCGAAGCCCAAACTGGCATCCGCATCACCGACTACCACATCGACTTCTTCGGCTATCGCAACAGTTCTACTGAGCCATTAGAATAACTCGCCCTAAGCAGGTGGTTTGTGCCTGGAGACTCGTTCAAAAAGTTAAGTGTGAAGCTGTTACAGTGGCTAGCTTCCAGACTTTTTCCAGACTGGTACTACTGTCAAACTTGGAGATATGGACAGGTAGAAGTGACTGCAAGGCAGCACCTTTTAGAAAGGTTTAAGAGAACTGCAAACCTTCAGTTTTATCGTGCTCTAATTTCAGAAAGTCGCAAAGATCTTCTTGCTCTTTTCAATAGAGAGCATTCTGGTTTCTACCTAGAGGACTTCATTGAACAAGAATTATCTATTCGAGACTTCAAGCAGCTTTATTTGATTCTCGTAACATTACTTGCAGTTCGCTTGCAGATCAATAGGGCTGCTAGATTTCAAGATGATATTGCAGCATTACTTCCCAACGAAGTAGCAATGACTGAAAAGCTGATTCAGGGGTTAGAGGTACGCAGCGGTGATGAGAAAGAACAAGCCCTTTTTGCTTGGGATTACATTCTTGGCGTAGTTGGTGAAGATAGAATTCCTGCAAGTGGTCTTTGGCAAGGGTGTTTTGTCGTGTTTACTGGAAATACTGTTAAGAGGCTCCAGCATCGGTGGAAGTAGTACCACTGCCTAGTGTTCAGTCAATTAATAATTGACGGGTACAGTCTGTGTAATTTGGGCAGTGGTTCTCTAAGGGGTGACTGCTAAAATAGCAGCACTGCGTGAGGTTTAGCGATGAACTGTCCCCATTGCCAAAGTGAGAACACGGTAAAAAACGGTAAGGTCAAGCTGCAAGACCAGAGTTTTCAGCAGCGCTACTTATGCCAAGGTTGCAAAAAACGCTTTAACGAGCGCACCAAAGCCAAGCGCGTCGAAGGACTACAACGGGTGCTAGATGTGCAACAGTTGATTCACAATTGGGTGCGACTGCACTGGGGCTTGGGTCGCAAGCTGACACCAGCGATGGCGATGGGCTACTGTCAGCGTCCGCTTTCAATTGCTGGACTGCTTACCCTGTGCGGGTTTGATGACCTCACCCGTTAGCTGACCAGTGCCCTAGTGACATCCTACAACTCTGAGACCACCCAGTTAAGAGATGAGATCGCCGCTCTCATAGATGCTTTCCTTACCGCAATTCCTCCTACCTCACCAATAGATTTTTGGGAACGCACCACGCTCACGCATTCCTAAAGTGAGTGAGCAGTTGTCCGCTGCCTCTTTCTACGGAATTTGCATTAGTAGCAGTTGAGTACTGCCTACCCTACTGTTGGTTGAAGAAGTAAGATAAAAGTATGAAGCTTTGCTTGAGCTTGCCAATTTCTTGGACTATCTTCACTACAAGTCATTTCAGCCGAAAGAACCTGCCAAGAATACTGCCAATTTTCTTCTCACAGTTGCAGGGTTGGGAAAATCTAGTCAAGAGGATATTTCAGAGCGGAATGAAGAAATTCTGCGTCGTGAAATTGATCCTGTGTATGGCTGGAATCTGAAGTCAACTGATTCTCAATGACAGCAATCCTCGACACCAGTTTTTTGTTTGCGAGAAGATGACTTACCATCCGAATATGATGAAGCCACTCTGCGAAGCTTGCTGAAAGATGGAGTACGTGGAAAATATGCCACTTGCGATCAAGAAGGAATAAATAAAGACGGCAAAGATCGCTCCTTGCCGTTAAAAAATTGATTGGACGAGATGAGTTAAGCGTTTGAAGTGGATTGCAACTCATCGATCGCATAACGGGCAATTGCCAATCCCAACCGAGCACGTTGCAGATCAGAAAGCTGCTCCCATTCCAGTTGGGGCACTTGAGCGATCGTAGAATTAACTACGTTGGTCGTTCCACCATTCCGGAACTGCGCTGCCAGGGGACGAGCTAACACATAAAAGTCTTCTTCTGCCAAGCCAGGAGCAACTTCGCGGGCACATTGCACCAACTGGTCTGCCAACACGGTGGATTGATCTGCCAGGGCTTGCTGCGCTTCCGCAACCACTTTCTGAGCGTGGTGAGCGATCGTTGCCAGCCAATTTTGAGGCATCCGAGCAGCAAAGCGTTCAACCAGACTAGCTTGCAGACTCACAGTAGACCACACATTGTCTACAGCACTAAAAAAGGCACGCGATCGACTAACAATTTCCTCATCCTGCCAACCATCAAAAATAGAAGGAGCAGAGTTATTGAAAAACGCCTCTGATTCAGAGGATGTGGGATTCCAGGGATAAGCAACTTGAGCCTCAGGATTTTCCTCAACCTGGAAAGAGTTTTCGGTCAACTCCTCCCCTGGCTTTCCACTAAAGCTCATACCCTCAGAACGAACGAGCGCTTCCCATAGGCTTTGCTCAATTGCTTCAATCTTTCCAACATCATTAGAACAGAGTTTGTTTTCCATTGTTCGGCTCCTGCATGCACTAAAAAAATACAATCATTTACGCTGTTGAAACTATCTACAAAGTGACCTGGAGCAATTTCGGAACTGGCTCAGATCTCAGCCAAAAGTTGTAGCCGTTCATCCCAAAGTTGGCGACTCACCGGGATTTAAGATCACAAACTCCATCGCTTCGTTCTGCTGACTCCCAAACTTAATCTGAGTTCTGGGCTTCAATTCCACCTCCTTGTGGTGAACTTTTTGCCAGCCCGTTGGGTTTCGCACCCAGGTGCCAAAGCGAGAAAAATCCTCTAGAAAATAGCAAATATCCTCATCTCCTTCCTGCCCATCCCGACAGAGGATCATGGCGTGTTCCCGCGATACGCCGCCTTCATCTTCTTTCAACACCAGATCGTTGTCTGGGCTTCTGCCAATTTTCATCAAGCCGCCCCGCACCTGCCAAACTCGCCCATCCGTGAGCGATCGCAAGCAGGCAACGTGGGTTGGCAGTTCCGGAGAGCCAAATCCAGTTTCACTCGTTTCCAACGGTTTCAGTAATTCCCCGTCAAACTCTGGATGCATATACAACACAGGCAACGTCCAGGTTTGGTAATTGAATTTGTAAAGGGTTAACAGGTTTTGGCGGGCAACGGCAACTGCCTGATCAATCGGCATTCGCTGTACCAAGGCTTGAGCAAACACCTGGATAAAACTAATTGCCTCTTGATCCGCGATCGGGTCTCGCATCGCTAACACGGCTGGAACGCCATGATGAATCAGCACTTCTGCCAAACTGCTGCGGGGAATGGGTTGTGCTAGCTTGACTCCTGGTGCAGATGCCAGCCCATTCTGGTCTTCGTAGTGATCGGGCTGCGCCCCCCAACAGGCATTAAACACCGTCAGCTTTACCTGGCATCGGGTCAACACCTGGGCTAGCTCAGTTCCATTCAAAGCCATGTCAGGACGGAGAAAAATCAGTCCACCGTCGGGTCCTGGCATTCCGTGTCCGGCATAAAACAGGACGTTATGAATACGTTTTTCTAGAACCTGGATCAGTTCAGCCGGGGATGGTTGCACCAGCGTATCCACCTGGCAGGCAATCCCTCTTCCCAGCCCAATGCCGGAGTTACCAGAGGTTTTTAAGACATCTGCCAAAATTCCCGCTTCCTGCTCTAGCTTCAACGTTTGCAAAGTGTCGTTGGCAAGTCCCAGTCCGCTGGCTGGATCGGTTGCCTGCCCCAACACCAGCAAAATCCGCAAAGCATAATCCGATCGCAGGGTTGGCAGCGCATTCACATCGCTGGTGGTGCGGCTAAAAAGCAATTGTTGGCTGAGAGAAATTGCCTGCCGTCCCGGAGCATCTTGCATAATTTCCCAGGGCAGCGCGATCAGGTTCGGTTCACGGATCTCTAACCGTAATCTCAAAGGTTTATTTTGCCCCGCAGCAATGCCCTGGCTATGACTGAGACTGGCAACGACTGAACCTTCAAATAACCATTGCCATAACTGTACTCCCAACGTTTGCATCAAACGACTGGAGACTCCGCCGGGTTGCCCAGGTTCGGAAATGATTTCTGGAGCCAGGGTGGGTTCCGTTGGGTAGGGCGGCATCCGGCGGTTGGAAAACATTTCCTGCCAGTCTTGCCACAATTGGCTTAGCTCATTTGCCCAGGTGCAATCCCGCAACACCAAACCTCCGGGATAGGGGGCTTGGGTGACATGAATCGCAAAATGGTTCGTCCCTGCCGCTTGTAGCGGCGTGACAGCAAGACTTAGAGAGGGAATTCCAGATGAAGGCATTCGTAGACAGCTATGACAAGATCCGGGCGGATCAGAACGCTAAAGTTATTCAACCATCCAGTCGTTCTACCAGTGTAGTGCCCGATGGGAGAGATGATTAACTTGAGGTCAAGGCTGCTTGAGCAAGCGTCCAATCTGGGCGCAAATGCCGAGCTTGACGCAGGTAAGGGTGATAGATTTCTACGTCAGGGTTGGGAGTGTTGAAATGGATTAAGAACCGAATGCACCGCTCCAGGCTACCTTCGACGTACATTTGCTGGACATCGAGCAGCGGCACATTGTTCCAGTGGGGGCGTTCACGAGCGATCGCGGCGGGGAAGACAGCATCCAAGTCTCGCGTTACCGAAAAGGTGATGCTCACGATTTCATCCATGTCGAGTTGGTTATGAAACTCCAACTCATCCAGGAGTTCGTGTACTGCCTCACGAATTGCGATAACGGAATTTTCTGAGACGGTTGTCGCCCCACGAATTGCTCGAACTCGCCACCCCACGCGCGTATCCTCCATTTGCTCTTATCGTTGAATTATGTCAAAAAAATCAGAATAAACATCAGAGATCAACTGTGCTATTCCTAACATGATCATGACGGATCAACCAGGAAACGTCAGCCCAGTGACGAAAACCGTTACCTAAACTTTAAGCAGAAGCAGCGAGGAAGTCGGCACTCCCCCCTCACCTGTCTACCCTCTTACTCCCTACTTTCCTAGGGGCGATACATCCAAAGGGGCAAGCCATTGGTGGCAAGTTCAAACTCCAGCCAGTCTGCTCCAGTGGCAAGTCCTGGTAGGAGAGAAAGCTGACTCAGAGTGGTCTGATCTCTAGAAACCAGGCGATTCAGCAAGGGTTTCTTTTCTTCCAGGGTGAAAGTGCGGGTTTTCTCCGGGTCTAATCCAGCCAGTTCCGCTGCCCAACGGCGAGCATCTTCCTCGGTTCCCAAGCGATCGACCACTCCCAGTTCCAGCGCTTGTTGCCCCGTAAAAATGCGCCCATCGGCAAAAGCTCGTACTGCATCAACAGCTAAATTACGCGCGTCTGCAACGGTCTGCACGAACTGCTGATAGCTGATATCGATTAGTTCTTGCAAGATATGACGCTCTTGATCCGTCATTTCGCGATCGAACGCCAGAATATCTTTGTAAGGACCAGATTTGATCGTTTTGAAGGATACGCCGATGCGGTCTAGCAGACGTTCCAGGTTGTTTCCCCGCAAAATCACCCCAATGCTGCCCGTGATCGTGCCGGGGTTTGCCATGATGTGTTGGGCACCCATGCCGATGTACACGCCACCAGAGGCAGAAATATTGCCAAAGCTGGCAACGATTTTGACTTTCTCTTGCAGCTTTTTCAAGGCGTTGTAAATTTCCTGAGAATCGCCGACTGTACCGCCGGGGCTGTCAATTCGCAAAAGGAGCGCGGGAAACTTGCGTTCTTCTACTGTTTCTAGTGCCTCTAAAACTCGTTTACGGGTTGCCCCTGCGATCGCCCCATTAATTTCAATCCGAGCAATTTGTTTACGAAACCTGGGCTTGATAAACCAGACCATAATGCTTCAGTGACTTCAAAGATAAAAAATGTTAATCCATCACCTCTTACTGTGGGGTGGGTCAGACCAGTAAGTAAAGAAGTGGTAAAGATCTAAACTCTAGTGTGCCTTAAAGCTGAAGCACTTTGCAGAACTCAAGAGGGCGATGCGATTGAAATCTTTTTGAGCTAAATGCTTAACATAACTATAAGGTTGGCTACACTATTACAAGATTCGCCTTTGTCCTTCGTCCATTCCTTCACCTATGAACTCTACCTCTGCACCCCCTAAATTGCCGTTTTACTCGCTCTTGTTAATTGCCCCTTTCTTCTTTTGGGGAACGGCAATGGTGGCGATGAAAGGGGTTATTCCCAACACGACTCCTTTGTTCATGGCAGGAATCCGGCTGGTTCCCGCAGGTTTCTTGGTGTTGGCGACGGCAGTCATTGCGGGTAACCCTCAACCCAAAGGATGGAAAGCCTGGTTGTGGATCGCCCTATTTGCTTTAGTCGATGGGGCAATGTTTCAAGGCTTTCTAGCAGAGGGTTTGGTGCGGACTGGGGCAGGGCTAGGCTCCGTGATGATTGACTCTCAACCGATCGCTGTTGCCTTGATGGCATGGCTGCTATTCGGTGAGCATATTGGACTCTGGGGCTGGCTGGGTCTAGGGATTGGGATTGGGGGAATTAGCTTGCTGGGCTTACCCGACGAATGGATTGTTGCCCTGTTCCAAGGAAAAATTCCGCTGGGCGGGGTTGGGCTGGGAACAAACTTGCTTTATGACCTGTTCCAGAACGGGCAGTGGCTCATGTTGCTGGCATCGCTGTCGATGGCAGTAGGCACAGTAATTATGCGCTATGTCAGCCGTCATGCCGATCCGGTCGCGGCGACGGGATGGCACATGATTTTGGGAGGCTTACCCCTATTTGCGTTGTCCGCATTGACCGAAACAGATCAGGTAATCCATCTAGATAGCTCAAACTGGATAGCGATGGGCTATTCAACCATCTTTGGCAGCGCGATCGCCTACGGGTTGTTCTTCTACTTTGCTGCCAGCGGCAGCCTCACCAGTTTGAGTTCTTTGACTTTTCTAACGCCAGTGTTTGCCTTGCTGTTTGGTAGCCTGTTTTTGGGTGAGATGCTGTCGCCGATTCAGTGGGGTGGGGTGGGCTTAACCCTCGTGAGTATTTACCTGATCAATCAGCGAGAGGTTCTGGCTCAGAAGTGGCAGCAGCTTCGACAAGCCTCAAGCCCAGAATCATTGACCCTCTCTCAGATAGAGCAACCAATGCAGGAGTTAACTCAATCTGTAAAATTGACTAATCCAGAGTAGCCTCCTCTCCCCATGACTCTAACTCGATCGCTCAATCTCCTTTTCCTCTCGACTTCAGTAGGTCCCTTAGGATCGGGATTGGGTGGCGGAGTTGAACTGACTCTGAAAAACATGGCGCGATCGCTCTCGCAACGTGGACATCGCATTACGATCGTGGCTCCGGCTGGCTCGGTGTTGGATGGATTCCCTGTGATTGAACTGGCGGGGGATTTACAAATCACTGCCCAAAGTGCGGGGCGAGATGCCTGGATAGAGATGCCGGGAAATTCAGTGCTGGTGCGAATGTGGGATTATGCCCGCCAGGTTCAAACTCAGTACGATTTAATGCTCAATTTTGCCTACGATTGGTTGCCCTTTTACCTGACCCCATTTTTTCAGTGTCCCGTTGCCCATCTGGTCAGCATGGGATCGTTGGTGGATGTCATGGATCGGGCGATTGCTCAAGTGATCGAGCAGTTTCCCAACACCGTTGCAGTGCATAGTCGAATGCAGGCAGACACGTTTCCCTTTGGCGATCGCTGCCGTGTCGTGGGGAATGGCTTTGATTTGTCCCAGTATCAGTTTTGTGCAGAACCAGATGATGTTCTCGGTTGGGTTGGTCGATTAGCACCCGAAAAAGGTTTAGAAGATGCAGTTGCGGTTGCCCAAAAAACGGACACTCCCTTGAAAATTTGGGGTGTGATGCAGGACGTGGCGTACTGGCAAGATATTTGTGACCAGTATCCCGATGCCCCCGTTAGTTATCAGGGCTTTTTATCTACGGCAGAACTTCAGCAAGAGTTGGGCAGGTGTCAGGCATTGTTGATGACCCCGCGTTGGGTGGAAGCGTTTGGTAATGTGGCGATCGAGGCGTTGGCGTGTGGCGTGCCGGTGATTGCCTACGATCGTGGCGGTCCCTCCGAAATCATTCAATCTGGCAAAACGGGCTGGCTCGTGGAACCGGATAGTGTCAGTGGTTTGGTCGATGCGATCGCTCAAGTGAATACTATTGATCGCGCTACTTGTCGCCAATACGTAGAAGCCGAGTATTCTCTGGCAGCAATGGGCGATCGGCTGGAAAATTGGTTTGCTAGCTTCATACCGCTACAGCTATGCTGAGTCGCGACCAAAAAATTGCTCGATACCGAAAACGAACCCGTTGGTCATGGGTCGGTTTGGCGCTGCAACCGATCGCATTTTTGGTCATGGGTTCTTTCACCGAATTGGATGCAGTGAGTGCCCGTGGCATCACCGGATTACTCCTACTTGGATTGAGTTTTGCCCTGATGAACGTTGGCATCTGGAACTATGCCATAGCCCTTGGCTTTGGCAATGCGATCGCTGCCCTCAGTTTGCTAAACGCTTATGGGCTACTCATTCTGTTGTTCTTACCCAACAAAAATCGTCCTTAACCACAAACAGTCGCCCTCTTGCATGACTTGATACAATAGGGACTCGCCAATTTCACCTTATTTCAATCCAGCACAAAATCTATGAGCCAGGGGACACTGTTCGACAAAGTTTGGGATGCCCATACGGTTGGGGTTTTGCCCTCCGGACAAACTCAACTCTTCATTGGGTTGCACCTGATTCACGAAGTCACCAGTCCCCAAGCCTTTGCCATGCTGCGGGAGCGCGGGCTAAAGGTGCTGTTTCCCGATCGCACCGTTGCCACGGTTGACCACATCATCCCCACCGACACCCATGCCCGCCCCTTACAGGATTCTTTGGCAGAAGAGATGATGCAGGCATTGGAAAAGAACTGTCAGGATCACAACATTACCTTTTACAACGTGGGTTCGGGTCGCCAGGGCATTGTGCACGTCATCGCTCCCGAATTGGGTTTGACTCAACCCGGCATGACGATCGCCTGCGGAGATAGCCACACCTCGACTCACGGCGCATTCGGCGCGATCGCCTTCGGCATTGGCACGAGTCAAGTCCGGGATGTGCTGGCTTCCCAAACCCTGGCGCTTTCTAAGCTTAAGGTGCGGCGAGTTGAGGTGAATGGCAGTTTGCGCCCCGGTGTGTATGCCAAAGACGTGATTCTCCACATCATCCGCAAATTGGGCGTGAAAGGGGGCGTGGGTTATGCTTACGAGTTTGCCGGAACCACGTTTGAGCAAATGAGCATGGAAGAACGCATGACCGTTTGCAATATGTCGATCGAAGGCGGTGCCCGCTGTGGTTACGTGAATCCGGATCAGGTGACATTTGATTATTTGCAAGGGCGCGAGTTTGCGCCTCAAGCCTCTGACTGGGAGCGGGCTGTCGCCTGGTGGACAAGCACTGCCAGCGATCTCGATGCAGTTTACGACGATATCGTGGTCTTTAACGCAGCAGAGATTGCCCCCACCGTCACCTGGGGCATTACACCAGGGCAGGGGATTGGTGTTGACGAAAAAATTCCCACGCCGGAACAGATGCCAGAGGATGAACGGGCGATCGCCGAAGAAGCCTACCACTACATGGATTTGCTCCCCGGAACGCCGATCGTCGGCACCAAAGTTGATGTCTGCTTTGTCGGTAGTTGCACCAACGGACGCATTTCTGACCTGCGAGAAGCCGCAAAAGTTGCCCAGGGTCGCCATGTTGCAGATGGGATCAAAGCGTTCATCGTGCCAGGGTCAGAACAAGTCAAGCAGCAAGCTGAAGCCGAAGGACTACACCAAATCTTTCTGCAAGCTGGCTTTGAATGGCGGGAAGCAGGCTGCTCCATGTGCCTTGCCATGAATCCCGATAAACTTCAGGGTCGCCAAATCAGCGCCTCATCATCAAACCGCAACTTCAAAGGGCGGCAAGGTTCCGCGTCAGGACGCACCCTGCTAATGAGTCCCGCAATGGTGGTGGCAGCAGCCGTGACAGGTCAAGTGACCGATGTGCGGGAGTTAATTTAGGAATGACAATCAAATAAGTCCGGTATTTGGTATGGGCAGGTTCCGCCGTTAAATTCATTGCAGCGTGCAGATTGATTTGTTAACTCCGCCCGCACAGCTTGCTCAGTGCTAACTTCGCTCTAGTCGTGTTTTTTGTTCTTCTTTTTGCCTTTCCCCTTACCGTTCTCATCATCGTTGTCGGTATTATCCATCGCTGGCGAATCTGGGGGAGAAACCGTTGCGGGAACAACTTGAGCGGGCTGCACTTGAGCGGGTTGCACTTGAGCGGGTTGCACTTGAGCAGGCGAGGTTTGATCAGGGCTGGGAGAAGGCGAGGGAGGAGTTAGCGCCCGTTGAACCACAATAGGAATTGCTGTGGTGCCAGCCAGAGAAACAGCACCAATCACTCCTTGCATGAGGGTAATCTTGAATCCTTTACCAGCAGGTTGAGGTGAATTTTCAGGTTGAGTCATAGGAGATTTTTGCGTTGAACGTCGTTTGGTGAATGGCACAGCCAAAGAGTGGTCTTAGTGTACCCAAGCGATCGAGCTACTGACACATTGCTGCTGACGCTGACGTTCTTTTCCTGATTTGTGTTCCTGCAAAGAAATGGTACTGATCGCGCGATCGTGTAGGCGCAAACCAATAAAAACCACAAAAAAGAAGGGATGCCTGGTATGCAGCCCTCCTTGATAGTTGATGAAAAGGTTACGATTACAGTCCCAGTTCGTTGCCACGACGGTATTGCAGGTACGCAGCAACAAACAACCCAGCCAGAGTAACGGGAATTAAACCCAGCACAATACCCGAAAGAATTGGTTCGATCAAGGTCAATCTCCTTATTAGCTATCTCTAATCGGCAACACAGTCTGACTTTTTACTTATCCTACTAGGTTCAGTCCTAAAAATGAATGCAAATGAGCGCCATGCTTAAACGCCTAAATGATAAGAATATTAAAACTTGTTGCGGGTTTTGAGAGATTCTCCCATTTAGTAGGCTTAATACATACTTAACTCTGCACTTTTGCAAAGTTATCTAAAGAAGCCCTAAACTACAAGAAGGTTTGCTTCGTCTGCATTTACATTTTTTGTCGTTCATCTTTAAGCAGTTACCGTTGGAAAGTCAGGTTGCCAGTAAAGAAAACGTACTTCAGCGGATTGCCCTCGTCACTGGAGCAGTTCTGGTTATTGTTTTATTCGTGATTGGGCTGGGGGTTTATCAGTCTCAAGGGGTTGAACCTTATGTGCGCGAAGTGCTGGCTTTAACTGGTGATCCGGAGCAAGGAAACGCAATTTTTCAAATGAACTGTGCTGGTTGTCATGGCTCCCTGGCAGATGGGCGGGTGGGACCTAGTTTGCTGTCGGTCTCTTCCCGCAAAACGAAGCCTAGCCTGATTCACCAAGTGACCAGCGGACAAACGCCTCCCATGCCTCAGTTTCAACCATCTCCCCAAGAAATGGCTGACCTGTTGAGTTATTTAGAAACCTTATAGACAGTTTGATCTAGCTCAACACGCTAGATTAAATCATCTCGTTGTGTAGTGACTTGGCATCATGACCACGGTTGACTGGATTGTTGTAGGGGGCGGGATTACGGGCTCCGCCCTGGCATACGAACTTGCGGGTCACGGTCTTTCTGTGCTGCTGTTAGAACGCCACTCTAACCTGCAAGGCGGAACTCGCTTCGGTTATGGTGGCGTTGCTTATTGGGCAGGAACGACCGATTTAACTCGTCAACTTTGTACTGAAGGAATTGCTCGATTAAGAGGACTTTCAGAGGAACTGGGCAAAGATATTCAGTTTCGAGAGTTAGATTTAGTCTTGACGATTCCAGCCGCGATCGACCCCAATTCGATCGCCACCTCTTATAGTCACTTTGCCATTCCACCTCGCCTGGTTGACGTACGCACTGCCTGCGAACTGGAACCCCTGCTCAACCCCAATGCTATCTCTGGGGCATTGACCGTTCGACATGGACATATCCATTTGGGTGCCACTGTGGAAGCTTACCGCCAGACACTTATCCGGCAGGGTGGAGTCGTCCAGGTTACGGAGGTGAGCCGCTTGTTATCTGATCCGACTCAACCAGCACGATTCACGGGGGTCGTGTGCGGAGATCAAATCTTTCACGCCGCTAATGTGGCGATTTGTGCCGGAGCTTTGGGACGGAGTTTATTGAAAGCTTCTGGAATAAGTGTGCCGCTTTACTTCACTCACGCTGAACTGATCGAGACTCCGCCTGTAGACCTCAAGCTGCGATCGCTGGTGATGCCTGCGGTAACGAAGCGATTTGACTTAGAAGCGGAGGCAAGCCGAGCCAGCCAGGATCACTTGTGGGATGAATCTGGACACGAACCGACTGAAGCAATTTTGGACGCAGGCGCAATTCAGTTTTTGGATGGCAGTTTGCGAATTGGGCAGGTGAGTCGCACATTAACGGATCCCGATGCCCCGATTGATGCCGCAGCCAGCGAACAAGCGATGCGAGAGCAGATTGGAGTCGTATTGCCCACCCTCAAAGAGCTTCCTGGCGTATGGCATCGCTGTTTGGTGTCTTTCAGCCGCGATCGGCTCCCCTTGATTGGAGCGATTCCAGGCGTTGAGGGAGTGTATTTATTTTCGGGATTCAGCAACCCCTTAGCTGTTGTGTCCCCGTTGGCAAGACGATTCGCCAAATTTGCGATCGGTCAACCAGACGACTTGCTTGCCCAGGTTGCCTTAACTCGTTTCTAATCTTACTCTCGAATAAAAAGCCCTCCTGCCGAAACAGCAGAAAGGCTTTAAGAGAGCGATGTGAGGAGTTAAATGTCCAGCGAATCTACATTTGAGCTAGTCAGAAATCGCCAGAGGATGCCTGGAAACCCTAGAAACTAAACTGAGTTCGCATATTGAACACATAGATGTTCGGGTTGCTATCAAAGTTGTTGGCATTGAAGATGGCGTAGAAAGCAGGCACCAGCGAGATGTTGTCGTTGATGGGGTAATAGTAAGACGCTTCTGCGGCATACATCGTACCGCCATCGCCGCCACCTGCTGCAAAAAAGCGTCTGCCACGAGTGATGTCCATTGGCATCAGGAAAGTAACAACGGCAAGCGCCCCTTTCTTGAGCAAGTCAGGAAACCCTAATCCAACCTGGAAGGATTGCGTATTGACCTTGCCGTCTACAGGCTTCAGATTGATATCGGCATAGCCATAACGCCCAAAGATTCCGAAACCACGAGCGATCGCCCAATCAAAGTTCACCCCAAGATGATGAGCTGTCGCAAACTTCAATCCGCCATCACTGGGGAAGTTATTACCAGGAGTGAAGACTGAGAATCCTGGACCTGCGTCTAACTGTCCGTAGGGAATAGGCTCCCCGGTTGCGCCGCCAACTTGTCCGCCGACAGCTTGAATTCTGGAGTAGTTATACATCAATCGCAGATTAAAGTTTCTGCTGGGAGAGAAGGTCAACTCAGCCGTTGCAGTATACGTCCCACCAAACAAACCAAACCGAGGGTCACTGGAGGTGTTGAAGCCAGGAATGCTGCCGGGTAGAAATTCTGTGTTTTCACCCAGGTAAGCGGCTGCAAACCGCCATTGAGGACTGATGTTCCATTCCACGACTGCCCCCGAACCCCGATCGATCGCGTTCGACTGAGTGTTACCGATCGAGTCAAAGCTGCTGGCTCCAGTCAGGAAAAACGTGTAGCGGTTGAAGTCAAAGTGGCGATACCAATTGACCCGCGGACCGACTGTCACCGTCACTTTGTCAGTCAGTGGAAAACTGTAGAACAGATCGTGAATCACCACCGCAGGACTACCATTTTGAGGTCCAGCTGACTGATCCGTAAAAGGAGAACCGAAGGCGTTAAAGAAACCAGCCGAAGCAAATTCGTTAATTGGTGAAATTCCATTTCCGGCTGCAAGTTGAGTCACCAGACTATCTCTACCAGTAAAGGAGGTGTTGAAAGTGAGCCAGGTGAGATAGCTGAAGGTGGACTGAGCTTCGTCAACGGTCAAAACAACTGGCCTACCTGTAAGAGCATCCCGCCCAGCGTTCCGGACAAAATTTCCGTTTCCAGGAGAGGCACTGGGAGTTCTACCATCGAACGGAATGGCTTCAAACCGAATATTTTTATCGAAGCTAGTTGCTGTTGTGCGGTTAAACCAAACCAATCCACTGAGTTTAGTGGTGGTAGAAAACTGCTGTTTTTCTAGCGTTGCAGTACGAACTTCCAAACCCTCGACGCGACCTCGTAGGGCAGCAAGTTCAGCGGCAAACTCCTCTTGCAACCGCTTAACAACTTCCAAATCCTCTTTTCTGATGAAGTCTGCCGTTGCTGCTGCAATCAGTTCTTGGATTTTGTCCAAACACGCATTCAGCCCCGCAGCAAATTCATAACGGCTAAGAGCACGATTGCCTCGATAGGTTTTGTCAGGATAACCAACAATACAACCGTACCGTTCAACGAGAGATTGCAACGCTTGAAATGCCCAATCGGTAGGCTTTACATCACTAAATTGGGAAACGGATGTCACTTGGTCTAAGGCTAAAGGGGAACTCCCTTCTTGCTGAAGTTCGCCTACGCCTGCCAGCGTTTCCATAGATGCTGGAACGTCCGCTACAGTCACATCCTCAGCCAGTACTTTGGACGCGCTAATTCCCTGCATCAGCCCAAGAGCAAACACGATGGCTGAAACTGTTGCCGGGAATTTCAACAATGGTGCATGAAAATCACTACTTCTCTTAATCATCGAACCTCACACCTAAAAATTAAACGAATCCATCCTCAGTTGGAGATGATATCAAACCAATGTGCTCAATTATGTAATCTCTGCCACAGCTTGAAGAATGAATCTCTGGCTCGGCAATAAGACGTAATGAGCGATCGCTTGTAAGCGATTAGCACAGAATACCAAGAGTCTGTTTATTTGTTTCCCAAGATTAAAAATTATGGTTGATGTCTCGGTGTCGTTGATTTTGAGCTTGAAGCTTGACCAGGCAATGTTTGACTTATTCGATCGCCTGCGGCAACAGCATTTTCCAACCGAGAAAAACTTTCTATCTGCCCACGTAACCTTGTTTCACAAACTACCAGGAGAACATGAAGCCGAGATCCAGCAGACACTGCACGCCTACTGCTCTCGCACAGCAACCCTATCTCTCACCTGTCCCAGCCTGCGATCGTTGGGACAGGGAGTCGCAGTGGATGTTGAGTGCGAAGCGCTGGTTCAACTGCGTCAACAACTTGCTCAAAACTGGCATGACTACCTGAGTCGCCAGGATCAACAGCGCTATCAACCTCACATCACGATTCAGAACAAGGTGCCTCGTCAGGCAGCGCAACAGCTACACAACCAACTTGCACATCGCTGGAAGCCATTGATGGGGCGAGGAGAAGGGTTACTACTTTGGTACTACCGAGGTGGACCGTGGGAGTTGGTCAGAGAATTCCCATTTGGTTTGGATTAGGACAAAACAAAGTCGCTGCTACTTCTGCCAAAGCAACAGCGACCCTCATGGAAAACAACCGAATTATTTGTGAATCACGATTATTTGTGAATCAATGAGCTATCACTATTTTGCAGCAGCACGGCGGCGACGATAAGCCGCTAAACCTGCACCAGCCAGAGCGATTCCAGCCATTGTAGTGGGTTCAGGAACTGCCGCAGAGTTGCCAGGGGTGGAACTACTGCCACCTTCTCTGAAGTAAACGCTGATGTGAGAAACATCTTTAGCAAAAGGAGACCACCAATCGCCAGAAGTGACGTTGTCAGCCAGCAAATAACCGGTCAGCTTGGTGCCGTTGCCGCTCTTGAAGACCAGCATGACATCTTGCCAGGATGATTTGAACACGGAGGACAGATTCCATTTGCCAACTTGACCAGAGCCAGTTCCAGTTCTGGCATAGTTGCCTTCGCCGATCTTGCCGCCAAAGCTCCAATCAGCAAAACCAAAGAATTTTTCGGTATTAACGGTTAGAGGTCTGTTGCTAGAGACAGAATCTTGACTGGCATCGCCAACACCGCAAGCAACTGCACCTGTGACATCGTTGGCGATAGAAGAAGAACAGCCCAGCGTAAAGGCTTGAGCAGGATTGCTGACGGCAACAGAAGATGCCACTGCAAGACCAACAGCAGCAACGGTGGAAAAAGAGATTGAAGTGAGAGACAGTTTCATTAATGTTTCCTCATTGAAAACGGTGGACTAATTAGCTCGACGCACCGATACCTATGTAATAAAGGTTACAAATTTAAGATGGTCATCCGCCTACGCAAAAGTGCCGAACATTAGCCCTCTTCAACCAGGCTTCTTATTTTTGTGAAAATCTGGAAAAATACTGAGTTACTAAAAGGGATTGATTTGATGGCTCCACCGAGAAAGTACGGAGGTTTAAGGGGGAGTTGCCGCCCTTGATTGGCACAACTTCTGAAAGGCTGCGAATAATCTTAAACTTGTTGGAAACCGCTATAGTTGAAGCGATCGCTTTAATGGAAAAGCTCCCCATGCCAGCATCAAATGCCCTTTTCGATCGCTTTCTAGTGCCAGTGTTGCGGACTTTCATCAACCAGGATGACGTGGCAAAGCAGTATCAAGAGATTGATTGGAAGGCTGCAAGCGCTCGTCTCAGTGATCCCACGTTGATTTATCCAGATTATTATCAGCAAGCCAACTTTCACGGGATTGAGGGAGGCTATCTTACTGTGGGAGCCGCCGTTTCCTATGACCCGATTACGCAATACGCCCTACCTCCAGGCGAATCCCTCGTCCGGCAGGCGGCGATCGCGACGATCCACACGCAACCCCGACGAATTTTGGATTTAGGCTGTGGTACAGGCTCTGGTACTTTGCTACTCAAGCAAAGATTTCCTGATGCAGAAGTGATTGGGCTGGATCTCTCGCCTTATATGCTGGTGGTTGCCGAGCAAAAAGCTCAGAAGGCAGGAGTCACGATTCAATGGCGACATGGACTAGCAGAAAAAACGAGTTTCCCCGATGCCTCGTTTGATCTGGTGACTGCTTCCCTGTTGTTCCATGAAACTCCGGTGGCGATCGCCAAAGCCATTTTGCGGGAATGTTATCGGCTGTTGACTGTAAGCGGAGAAGTGGTGATTCTAGATGGCAGTCAACGAGTGCTACGACAGGCAGATTGGCTAACTCATATTTTTGAGGAGCCGTACATTCGAGAGTATGCTGCCGGAAGCATGGATGCCTGGATGGGATCGGCTGGATTTGGCGCAGTCCTGACCGAAGATGTCTGGTGGCTGCATCAAACCACACGCGGTGTAAAACCCTTGACCCACAAAGTAGAGTTCGCCTCTCCAGAAACTAGCTCAGACGGAGCAGTGGGCTGGGCGCTGGGTTAGCTCTGGGGACTCGGATGATGGTACGCTCCCTATCAGAAAGGTCTGGCTACGAAATCCAATGTTGAAGGCAGTGCTGTTTGACTTTAATGGGGTAATTATCAACGATGAACCCATTCACGAGAAGCTGATTGACCAACTTCTGATTGAGGAGAATTTACGTCCAAAGCCAGGGGAATTTCGGCAAATTTGTCTGGGACGGAGCGATCGCGCCTGCATTCGAGAATTATTTGGCAACCGGGGGCGAGTGTTGACCGACCCGATGCTGGATGGGTTGGTTGTCCGCAAATCTAAAGCCTACCGTCAAGAATTAGAAGCACTAGAGCAAATTCCATCCTATGCGGGGTTGCAAGATTTGATTTTTAATATCCGAGCCAGCCAGTTGAAGATGGCAGTGGTGAGTGGTGCCCTGCGATCGGAAATCGAATTGGTTTTGGAGCGCTTGAATCTGAGGGACAATTTTTCTGTGATTGTGGCGGGCGATGATGGCGTTCCCAGCAAACCAGAACCGGAGAGCTACCTGCTGGCGGTCACTCGATTGAATCAAGCCTTTCCAGGGTTAGATCTACATCCTGAAGACTGTTTGGCGATCGAAGATACTTTCGCCGGACTCGCAGCCGCCAAGCAAGCTAGAATTCCCGTCGTCGGTGTTGCTAATACCTACCCGTTTCATATGCTACAACGCCGTGCTAACTGGGCAGTAGATTATTTGTCTGATTTAGAACTCGATCGAGTTCGGCAGGTTTACGGGCAGGGTGCCGCTTGAGCACGCTTCTACCTTTGCAACTTCTACCTTCCGGTAGACAAAGATACAGGTCTACGGCTCCTACCCTAAGCAAATATGGCGTACTCTTCCCAAACGACTTCTCCCCCCCGGCTAACCTCACCATCCCCCAAAAGGAAACGGACTACTCTATGGTCAGTTCTTCTGCTGGGAGCTTTGCTGCTGGTTGTGGCTCATGTCATCGCCTCATTCTACAGGGTGCAACCTGGAGTTTCGTTGTGGTTCCCGCCATCAGGAGTTGCGATCGTCTTGACTTTTTGGTTAGGTCCAATTGGGGCGCTGATAACTGGCATCGTTTCTGTCCTCATGGCTCCGCTTTGGGGCGGGGATGGCTGGATGCGCCTCAGTGGTTGGGTTGATATTGTTGAGCCTCTGGTTGCCTGGTTGTTGTATCGTCGGTTATTTCGCGGATCTCTGACGCTGCACAATCTTCACAGCGTGATTGCTTTTCTGCTCAGCGCCCCCCTGGCAGCGTGTTCAATTTCGGCGGCGTTAGGATGCTCCGTTTTATCGAAGCTGGGAAGAATTCCTCCAGCAGATTTTTTTGCAACGGTGTCTCACTGGTGGGTGGGTAATGCGATCGGCACGATGGCGATCGTGCCGGTTTCGTTGTTGCTGATGACTCCCCTTTTAAGGCAGTGGGGCGTGCTTCCCCAACCCCCAGTCGAGATAACCCAGCCTTTCAACTTTCCGCCCAACCTGACACGTAATCAATGGATAGAGTTGATCGCCATCCTACTCAGCCTCGGCTTGCTGGGACTAACCACCGTGCAGGCAACATACACCAGCGCGTTTATCACGCTGCAATTTTCCTTGCTAGGCTTAATTCCGATCATTTGGGCTGCTTGTCGGTTTGGGGTCTTGGGGGGAGTTTTGGCGGCGAATCTGGCAATCTTCATCGCCCTGATTGGCTATGTGCTGTTTTACCCCAGTACGATCGCTCTGGCTCAATCTCCAGTCAACGCCGAATTGCTGCATCTCCAGCAACTGAATTTGTTGTTGCAATCGGCAGTGGCGTTAGTTGTGGGAACAGCGATTACGGAATGGGCGGCTGGACAGGTTGCCCTGGCAGTGGAACAGGTACGGTTAAAGGAGTATCAAGCTAGTGCTCAATTGAGTGAAAAGTTGTTTCAACTCAATCGGTTGCTAACAGAATCTAACCAACAATTGCAATCCAGTGAAGAACGATTTCGCACATCAGTGGAAAATATGCTGGACTGCTTTTGTATCTATTCGGCAATTCGAGATGAAACCGGTCAAATCATTGATTTTCAATACGATTATTTAAACGAAGCAGCTTGCCACAATAATCGTCTATCCCGTGAAGAGCAAATTGGCAAACGCCTCTGTGAACTGCTCCCATCGCATCGAACTAATGGATTATTTGATGATTACTGTCAGGTGGTAGAAACAGGACGATCGCTGGTCAAAGATGAGTTTATTGATGATGACATCTACGGGCAGCAGCGGCTGGTACGAGCGTTTGATATTCGGGCTACCAAGTTTGGGGATGGATTAGTTGTTACCTGGCGCGATGTTACGAGTCGTCGTCAGGCGCACGAAGAACTCAACCAACGCCAACGATTTATTGAACGAGTTACGAATACAGTGCCCGGAGTGTTGTATGTGTACGACTTGATTCAACAGCGCAACGTGTATGCAAATTTGCAACTAGCTGAAACCCTGGGCTATACCCCTACTGAGATCCAGGCAATGGGGCAAGATCTTTTCCCGCGACTGATGCATCCAGACGAATTGGCTCTATTGCCGCATCAATTAGCCAAACTACAAGCCTTGCAAGACGGAGAGTTCTTAGAGTTTGAGTTTCGGATGCGCCACAAGCATGGAGAGTGGCGCTGGTTGTGCGATCGTGCCACCGTTTTCACTCGCACCAGCACGGGAGAGCCTCACCAAATCTTAGGCTGTGCCCAGGACATCACTGATCGCAAACAAACCGAACTGGCACTAAGTCTGGCAAATGAGCAGTTTCAACTGGCTGCAACAGCGATCGATAGCCTGATTTACGATTGGGATATTGAGTCAGACTACATGATTCGGACGGAAGGGTTGATGAAGGTCTTAGGTTATTCTCCAGATGAGGCAGAACCTAATAATTGCTGGTGGCGAAACCAAATCCATCCCAGTGATTTGGCACACCTTCCTGAAGGTCCCAGCCCCACCTCTGCAACGGGCGATCGCTACAACCTGGAGTATCGGGTGCGGCACAAACAGGGGCATTTCGTCACCGTCCAGGACTCTGGGCTGATCTTGTATCGGGATGATGGCACACCCAAGCGGGTGGTGGGGCACGTGATTGATATCAGCGATCGCAAACAGGCAGAAAATGCCTTGCGAGAAAGTGAGGAGCGGTTGAGACTGGCGTTGACGGCTGCAGATCAAGGGCTTTATGACTTGAATGTGCAAACTGGAAGCGCGATCGTCAGCCCAGAATATGCCCGGATGCTGGGATACGATCCCGACACTTTTCAGGAAACGCACCAGTGGTGGCTTGAAAGGTTGCACCCCGACGATTTGCCAGGAACAACTCAGGCTTACGAGGACTACATCACAGGTCAGCGCCAGGATTACCGGGTGGAATTTCGGCAACGTTGTCAGAATGGAGCCTGGAAGTGGATTCTGTCGGTCGGCAAAATTGTGCAGTGGGATGAAGCGGGACAACCTCTGCGAATGCTGGGCACCCATACCGATATCAACGATCGTAAACACTCGGAAGAAGCCCTGCAACGGAGTCAGGAACGCCTCAATCTAGCGCTAGAAGCGGCTGGAATGGGCACCTGGAAATGGAATATGCCTGCCAATGAGGTGACGTGGTCAATCAAGCTGGAGGAAATGTTTGGGTTATCTCCTGGCACCTTTAATGGCAGTCTTCAAGTGTTTATCAATCGCTTGCACCCAGAAGATCACGATAGGGTGTTGCGTACGGCGGCGGATGCTGTTCGGCGAGGCACTGATTTGAATGTAGAATTTCGCATCCTCAAGCCGGATGGTGCGTTGTGCTGGTTAGTGGCGAAGGGGAAAGTGTTCCACGATCGAGAGGGCAACCCACTCCAAATGACTGGGGTGACGCTGGACATCACCGAGCGCAAACGGATTGAGGTGGAACGGGCACAGATTTTGCAACGGGAACAGGCGGCTCGGCAGCAAGCGGAGTCGGCAAGCCGGATGAAGGATGAGTTTTTGGCAATTGTGTCCCATGAATTGCGATCGCCCCTCAACGCCATCCTGGGTTGGTCGCGCCTGTTACGCACGCGCAAAATGAACGTCGAGAAAACGGAACAAGCCCTTGCCATTATTGAACGCAACGCCCAGGCACAAACTCAATTGATTGAAGATTTACTAGACATTTCGCGTATTATTCGGGGCAAGATTCGGCTCTATCCTCGTCCGGTCAAGTTGGTGCCGATTTTGCAGGCGGCGATCGATAGCAATCGTCCCACCGCCGACACGAAATTGATTCAACTGGAGGCTTGCTTGGGGCATCCCAATAGTTCCGTTTCGGGAGATCCAGAACGGCTTCAGCAAGTTGTTTGGAATCTGCTTTCTAACGCGATTAAATTTACTCCCAACGGCGGACGAGTTGAAGTCTGTTTGTCTGTGGTTAGTCGTGATTCGTCATTGGTCGATAGTCATTGGTCATTGGCAAAACAACAACCAATGACCAACGACCAGGAACAAATGACTCACTATGCTCAAATTACTGTCACGGATACGGGCAAAGGGATTGCTCCCGAATTTTTGCCGCAAGTGTTCGATCGCTTTGCTCAGGCAGATTCCACCACTACGCGGAATGAAAGTGGGTTGGGCTTGGGGCTGGCGATCGTGCGGAATTTGGTGGAATTGCACGGCGGACGAGTGTTTGCCGATAGTGCTGGAGTGGGGCGGGGCGCAACCTTCACCGTAGAACTCCCTCTCCTCCCAGAAACTCCCGTTGCGGCTCAACCCTTCACCGGGGTGCGGACAGTGCCGGGAGATGCCGATTCCCTGGACGGCATTCGGGTGCTTGTGGTGGATGATGAAGCAGACACGCGAGATTTTTTGGTCGCCGCGCTGGAGCAGTTTGGTGCCGATGTGACCGCCGCTGTCTCTGTGCAAGATGCGCTGAATCAAATCACGCAACTCCGTCCCCATGTCTTACTGAGTGATATCGGAATGCCAGAGCAGGATGGGTATGAGCTAATTCAGCAATTGCGGACGCTACCCCCAGAAGCCGGAGGCACAACTCCCGCCGCTGCCATAACAGCCTACGTTCGAGGGGAGGATCGCAACCAAGCCATCCAGGCAGGCTTTCAGTTACACGTACCGAAGCCGATCGATCCGATGCAGTTACTTCATGTCGTGCAACAGCTCGCTACGCTTCAGCAAAATGATTGATTTCTGCAAATTGTATCCCTGACTTCACCAAGATTCTTAAGGGTATTTTAAGATTTACGATTAATTGAGTGGATGGGAGCGATCGGCAACTACTGTATAAGCATCAAATGTATAAGCATCAAACCCAACTCGCTGGTATCGCCATCGCCCAGGGAAACCTGGCAATGGTGAGTCAGAAAGCCTAATCAGAATCACCGTTTGAACGATTAGTTTTAGCCTCAGCTTTCTGACCAAAGCACTACATTCGCTCTGGTTACATTCAGTTCTCACCAACACAGGCTCAATCTATGCGATCTAAAGCCTTTCTCCGTTCTCTCCTGGTCACCAGCTTCATGAGCTTCCTGGCTCCTCTTGTGATGGTTGGTGGTGGTGTCGTGATACTCGCGCTGGTCGCCTACCTTCCAGGATTAACATCAATCAGCCAGATTTTGACGAGCCAAATTCTGCAATTCCTGGCAACTTTTGGCAACGGAGATGCGATTAGCGGTTCTGTTGTCATTGGGTTCGCGTTTATGCTGGTTGGGGCGTTGTTTGATATTTACAGCTTTTATTACCGCTCTCTCGGTTCCTTTGGTAGCGGCAAGGGTGAGGCATAAAACCCCAAATGATTGGCAACTGGGCGTTCCCGCATCGGTATTTTGGTGTGGACTGGGGAATTGAGAATAGAAAAACCTCTAGACGTTTCCGCCACTAGCGTTGTAGAACCACCCCCATCTAGGTTGAGTGCCGCATCAGCGCCGAGGGCGATCGCCATTTCTGCCAGTTCCACCAGGCTGACTCCTTCGCTGTAAAGCCATTGTTTGTCGTCCACCACGATGATCCACAGGCGGTTTCCCGTGGCATCGATCGCCACCGCCGTCCGAGAATAATTCGCGTCACTATCCGCTGATCCAGCCTGAGCCGGGATGGTGCGTCCATTTTTCACAATCACGCTGCTCCCTGCCACCGCTTGAGTGGTTTCTTCAGGGCATTGATCTTGCTGCAAAATCTGAGCACGTTGCTGGCTGGAAACACACAACACTGACCAATCCGACAATGGGAAAGAATATTCCACCCCATTGGAAATGGCTTGCCCTACAGCCCCCACCCGATCGTCACTGCGGGGGTAGTAATCCCAGGGTGTCACTTCTTTGAAGGGGTGAAAAAAACTGGCATTCACCGCCAGTTGCAAGTTAAATTCCTGTAAAAATTCTGACGTTGTCCGAGCATTCGTTTCTGATTCAATTGAGCGCTGTTCGCCGGGAGTGACCAAAACCTTGATCCCAGGGGTGGTCAAATCAATAGTCACCACGTGCAGCATGATGGGGCGAGGCGACGATCGAAATTCTCGCCGATAGGTAATGCCTTGAAACAGGGGCTTTTCTAGATTGGTTTGGGGCGGACGCTGAAAGGTTAACCAACCAAACAGAATGAGCGGAATGGACAAAACCCCTACACCAAGACTGTTAATTAGAAGCGGGAGGCGACGCGAGGATGGCAACATTTCCAGGTCTCAATCTTTCTACGTCTCAATTAAACCTGTTCCAGATATTGGTTAATGTCTTCAATCAAGCGGCTCAGTTCAGCTTCAGTGCTCAGATGAATGCGATCGTCCCTCAAGGTAATCAACACTTTCGCGGCAAAGGGGCTTGCCCAAATATTGGGATTGCAAAAGATTTCTAAAAATACGTCGCCCGTATACTGATACTCGATCGGCGGTTGCGGAGCGATTTTCGTTGGTGCTCCGGCTTGGCTGGCGTGGGCTTTGAGACTGTTGACAAGGGTTGTGAGGGTTGCTTGCAGTTCTTTTGCCGCCGTGGGCGCAAACTGGAAGGACACCGAACCTTCACCCAGATTGAGGGTTAGCCGAGGAGTAGACATACAGCAATCTCACAAGAAATTAGCAGGATAATCGCCATCCCATGCTACAGGACGAAAGCAGTGGGACGATCGCTCCTGTTATGTTCCTTGACGTTGTAGAGCCGTGGGTTAGCGACTTGCAATCAATGGTTGCGCGTTGGTTGGGCGATCGCATCAGGCGGAATTGGATTCTGCTATGATTGGGGTCTTGACTTGTGTGATGAGTACTCTTACGCTGGTTAAGGCTTATTTTTGGGTAGCGAGTTTTTCCCTATTTGTGAAAACAGCAAACGAGTCTGAAGCAACCTTTTTATTGTGCCTGAGTGCAAGGCAAAGCGGCGGAAATTATGGCGAAGCGGGTTCAATTAGTTCTTAACAAAGATGTCAGCAAGCTGGGGCGGGCTGGGGATGTGGTGGATGTTGCCCCTGGCTATGCTCGCAACTATCTACTGCCTCAAGGGTTGGCAGTTCATACCAGTCCCGGAGTTTTGAAGCAGGTGGAGCGGCGACGTGAACTTGAGCGTCAACGCTTGGCAGAGCTAAAAGCGGCGGCAGAAACGGCGAAGAAAGCGATCGAAGGTAAGACCATTAGCATCGCGAAGCAAGTTGGGGATAAGGATGCCATTTTTGGTACGGTGACGGCACAGGAAGTGGCAGATGCGATTCTGGCTGCAACCAAGCAAGAAGTCGATCGGCGTACCATCACCCTGCCGGATGTGAATCAACTGGGCAGCTACCAGGCAGAAATCAAGCTGCATCCTGAAGTGTCTGCAACCCTGAATATTGAGGTCGTTCCAGCGTAAATTTGTACTGATTGTGAATAATTGATCAAATGGGCAGCTTGCGAGTTGCCCGTTTTTTTTGCTTTCCCTACAATGATCAAACTTGCTTCGTGCTATAGTACAAATATACTATATCTCCAGGGTTTGAATCGTTTCGTTGGATGGAGTGTCCATTTAGTGGGCTTCTGGTACATCTAGTGTTTTTTAGGTTCATCTAACTTGATAAACGCTAGATGTAGTTGAGAGTTTAGCTGCTCAACGGTATAGTAAGGAGGCTTGTTATTCGGGTTGTCGCTGGTAGGGACAGGGAAACTATGGTTCAGGAGTTGAGCTTTCAAACGTACAACGATCGCCTGCCACCTCAAAACATTGACGCAGAGGAGGCGATCTTAGGCGGTATTTTGCTCGACCCGGAAGCGTTAAGTCGAGTAGCAGATTTGCTCCGCCCTGAAGCCTTTTACCTCAGCGCCCACCAGGAAATTTTTCGCGCTATGCTGGCACTCCAGAATCAGGGCTTGCCGACTGATTTGATGAGTGTGTCTACCTGGCTGCGCGATCGCAGCATCCTGGACAAAGTAGGAGGACAGAGCAAGCTGATCCAATTAATTGACCATACCGTGAGTGCGGTCAACATTGATCAGTATGCCTCCCTGGTGATGGACAAGTATATGCGGCGCAAGCTGATTCAGGCAGGGGGGGAAATTGCCCAACTGGGCTACGACACCGCAAAAGATCTGGAACTAATTTTAGACCAATCGGAACAGAAAGTATTTGGGGTGACTCAGGAACGCCCCCAAACGGGTTTAGCCGCGACGGCTGATATCCTGACCCATACCTTTTCCGACATCGAAAGTCGATCGCTGGGGATGGTGTTGCCGGGGTTGTCTTGTGGCTACTACGACCTGGATGCCATGACTCAGGGTTTTCAGCGATCGGATTTAATCATTGTGGCGGGTCGTCCTTCGATGGGAAAAACCAGTTTCACGATGAATATTGCCCGCAACATTGCCGCCTTTCATAAATTACCCGTGGCGATTTTTAGCCTGGAAATGTCGAAGGAACAGCTAGTCCAACGATTGCTTGCCAGCGAAGTGCGGATTGAAAGTGGGCGGTTGCGATCGGGGCGGGTGAGCCAGCAGGAGTGGGAGCCACTAGGACACGCCATCAGCGCCTTATCACAACTGCCCATTTTTATTGATGATACGCCCAGCATTAGCGTCACCGAGATGCGCTCCAAAGCCCGTCGCTTGCAAGCAGAGCAGGGCGGAGCCTTGGGCTTGATCCTGCTGGACTACCTACAGCTGATGGACGGAGGCAGTGACAACCGGGTGCAGGAGTTGTCCAAAATTACCCGATCGCTCAAGAGTCTGGCACGGGAACTGAATGTACCTGTGATTGCGCTCTCTCAACTTAGCCGGAGTGTGGAATCTCGCACCAACAAACGCCCGATGATGTCCGACTTGCGGGAATCGGGCGCGATCGAGCAGGATGCAGACCTGATTATGATGCTGTACCGCGACGAGTACTACAACCCGGATACGCCTGATCGAGGTATTGCCGAAGTCATCTTGACCAAGCATCGAAATGGTCCAACGGGCGTGGTGAAGCTGCTATTTGAGTCTCAATTTACTCAATTTAGAAATATGGCATCTCCCAATCGGGTGTAGCAAATCCTAGCCTGCCTTGAGCAATTCCACATCAAAAATCAGGGTGGAGTTGGGAGGAATGGGACCGATGCCGCGAGAGCCGTAACCCAAATCTGGCGGGATTACCAATTGACGGCGACCCCCTACTTTCATGGAGGCGATGCCCTCATCCCAGCCTTTGATCACCTGTCCTGCTCCCAGTTTGAATTTGAAGGGCGTACCCCGATCGCGGGAACTATCAAATTTGCTGCCGTCTTCCAGAGTGCCGGTGTAGTGGACAGTTACAGTCTGTCCGGTTTGGGGCGCGTCTCCACTGCCTTCCACCATATCCAGATACTTCAAACCAGAAGGAGTTGTGACGTAATTTTTAGAGGCTTCCACTTTCTTTGCTGTTGTTGTAGGGGTGGGGGCTGCTGCAACGAGGGGAGTCGCAACCACCTCGCTGAGATTTTCGATGGGTTCAGTGGTGGGCAAATTAGCAGCCGTTGCCGTAGTTCGATTTAGCGTGAATTGAGACACCACCAGAACCACAACACAGGCGATCATCACCCCTAAGCTGATTAAAATCTCTCTCACAAGAACTCTCCTGTACCGCTAGTAGTCAATCAATGATGGGGTTGCTATGCCATCAATACTTGTGCTCAATGCTTGTTCATTGTATAGCGAAGTGCAGGGTGATGAGTGGTGATTAGCGCTCACCCTGCGACTAAACGAGCGGCTAGTGCCAGATCGAAGTAGGTTGAGCCACCGGGATTACCATCGATCGCCTGGAATGGCAGTTCTGGTTCTCCCAGGTGATCGAGCACCAGGACAGCTTCGGAGAAGTCTTCTTGCTGAGTGTAATGGCTGCGAGTAATAACTGTCTTTAAACTGGCTTGAGTCGCTGCCAGCAATCCCTGGCGGGAATCTTCGATCGCCAAGCACTGATCTGGCGACAAGTCTAATTGTTCGAGGGCATACAAATACACGTCTGGGGCGGGTTTTTTGGCAGGCACCATGTCTCCTGCGGCGATCACGTCAAACCAGGTGGGGCTTTCCGGGGTGAGGCTTGTTTCCAATAACGTTGTGACATTTTCGGGGGTGCTGGTGGTGGCGATCGCCAATCGAATGCCTGCCTGCCGCGCCTCCTGCATCAATCGCTTTACGCCCGGACGCAGCGGCATCAGTCCTGTTTGCACCAGAGCTTTGTAGTGCTGAGTCTTGACTTTGTGCATCTGAGCCGCCCAGGTGATGGCATCCGGAATTGGCTCAAACGCTGGTTGGTCTTCTCGCAGATAGCGCTGTAGCCGCTCTTTGCCTCCCGCTGTGCTCAACAGTTCGCCATAGCGTTCTACCGACCATTCCCACCCCAACCCGGCATCAGCAAAAGCTCGATTAAATGCGACTCGATGCCCATCTCGCTCAGTATCGGCTAAGGTTCCGTCCACATCAAAAATCAGGGCTTGGAGTTGGGGCATGGGGACTGACGCATCAAAATCTTGGTGGATCTATTTTATTCCTTCCCTTGTACCCTTTAATGGAAACATTGCATCGGTTGGGGTGAATCCTGGCATTTCCTCTGCCGCTGCTTAATCCTTTGCCGCGTCTCAGTCAAATGCTGCCACCCCAACCATGAACGACAACCAACTCTGGCGATCGCTATCAAATTCTGCGCTGGTGCGTTTTCTACTGCTGTTCGCCTGTGGTTGGGCATTGGTGCAATTGATTGCTTATTTTTATACTGTCATTGCCATGTTTGTCACGGCGGCAATCTTGGCAGTGTTGATGGATTACCCGGTGCGAAAACTGTCCATGTATATTCCGCGCTGGTTGGCAATAACGATGACAGTGCTGGGAACTGTGGCGATCGCCCTTGGGTTCATTACAATCCTGGGCTTGCAGGTGATCAATCAGGGCAGCACTTTGGTACAAAGCATCACTACGGGCATCCAAAGCTCCAATTTGCCATTTAAAGATTATCTTGAACGAATTAATTTTGATCAGATTATTGGAGTCCTGCGATCGAGTCTAAGTACAGGGCTAGGTTTAGTTGGGACCGTTTTTTCCAATACTTTTACCGCTATTTTTTTATTGGTAATTGCGATTTATATGTTGGTCGATGGTAGAAAGATTTGGGCTGCTTGTCTTAAATTGTTGCCTGGGGAAGTGAGAGAGCAGTTTGATCGAAATGTGCAAAGGAATTTCTTAGGATTTCTGCGGGGGCAAATCACCCTGGTCATTTTTCTATCAGTTGCTAGTTTTATCGTATATACAATCTTAGGGGTTCAGTTCTCTTTAATTCTGGCGATCGTAGTGGGCGTGCTGGATGCAATCCCTGGAATTGGAGCCACGTTGGGCGTTGTGATTGTGACAACCCTCGTCTTTCTCACGCAAGGACAATGGGTGGCATTGCAAGTCGTGATTGCTTCCGTGATTCTGCAACAAATTCAAGATAATGTGGTGCATCCCAGAGTGATGGGGAAAGCGCTGGAAATTAATCCCGTATTGTTATTTTTTGCTCTATTCATTGGAGAGCGTGTGGCGGGATTACTGGGGATTTTTCTGGCAATCCCAATCGCTGGCATGATTGTGAGCTGGTCAAAGGACAAAGACGACACGCCCGCGATCGTCGCCGCCGATGCCACAGTCACGATCACCCCAACCTCCAACCCTTCAGAAGAAGAAATTCGGCGGGAGCAATAGTCTACCAGTTCAAGTTTGCTGGGTTCTGAGACCGAATGACCAGTAGCCAGTGACCAATGACCCCCCAATGATCAACCCTGCAAATCTGGATCAACCGCCAAGATCGATCGTCATATAAATTCCTTATTTTCCCTGCCTATACTCCTGGTGTTCCAGTCAGCAGGGAGCGTACCATGCCTACAAGTTTTTCCCTGGAAGAGTCAAAAACACTTGCCCAGGCTCCAGTACTCGCTGGTCTAGCCGTTTCGATGGTTGATTTGGGAATTGTCTCGACTGTCCCTGAGGCAGCGGCATTGTCCCAGCAGATTGCCGGAGCCGCCCAAAAATATCCCAATAACTCGGTGATCCAATCTGTGTTTTCGGAAGAAGCGTTCAAAAGTGGCGTGGTCAAGCTGGACAAGCCAGAGATTAAGCCAGAGGACGTGGAATCTGGAGCATTAGTTGAGCAGGCGATCGCTACCATCAACACGGCACTAGCACTCCTCAACGGCAAGGCAAGCTCTGAAGAAATTACCGAGTACAAAGCATTCATCTACGCCTGTGCAGAAGCGGTTGCAAACGCGGCGGGAAGTGGTTTATTTGGAATCGGTGCCAAGGTGAGCGATAAAGAAGCCGCAGCCCTGGCAAAGTTCAAATCTGTGTTACTGAGCTAGCCAGCAAGTCGTTTAAGAGTGATTCGTTTGACTAGGTTTTTCAGCTTGATTGGTGTAAAACTCTCTTATTAACGTTTCAGGAGAAATTCCCTGTGATTTATTTTTTGCTTTCGATCGTAGTGACAGCAATCAGCCTTCTGATTATTTCCAAGTTACCCACAGGTGTTGAAATCGCAAGTCCCTTCATTGCGTTGATTTCTGGTGCCATTATTGGTGCGTTCAATGGCGTGTGGGGGCTGTTTCCGGGTTGGTTCAGAGCGAGCACTGCGGTCTTGAGTTTAGGCTTAATTCCACTCATTGGTAGCATTATTGTCTTTGGTTTAGCAGCATGGCTGGTGCAGGGTTTTCGTCTGCGTTGGGGGATTGCAAGTGCGATTATTGGCGCGATCGCTCTGGCAATTGTTAACTCTATCCTGTACTTTATCCTGAACCAAACTGGGCTGATTCCAGCCGTGGCGTAGTTCTTCCCAAGTCGTCGGGCGGTGAGTTAACTTCATCCTCCTGTGCCTTAGGTTGATCCATCCTGTGCAAGCGTGAGGCAATTTTCATCAACCGCATTCCAAAACTTTCTGTTTTTTCGTATCTTGGGTGAACGAGTGTTTTCAACACCGTCTGACATTATCCCCACCGGAGGAATCATGGCGCTTTGTGATCAGTTGCAGTCCATCGTTGCAGAAAAGCATCTCCTCAAGCATCCTTTTTATGTTGCTTGGACAGAGGGCAAACTCACCCGCGACCATTTGAAACACTACGCCATTCAATATTTTCAAAATGTGCTGGCTTTTCCCACTTACGTGAGTGCAGTGCATTTCAACACTCCCCACTTTGGCACCTCGATCGCAGTACGGCAGGAAATTCTAGAAAACCTGATTGAAGAAGAGCGGGGTAATCAGAACCATCCCGAATTGTGGCGCAGATTCGCCCATGCGCTAGGAGCAACGGATGCTGAACTCACAGAAACAGCCGCTTTACCCACCACCACTAACCTGGTCTCCACCTTCCGCCATCTCTGCCTCAATTCTCCCTTCTACGCGGGGCTTGCCGCCCTGTATGCTTACGAGTCTCAAATTCCTGCGGTTGCGACCACTAAAGTTGATGGACTCAAGCGGTTTTATGGCATGACCGATGCTAGTGAGTATCGTTTCTTTACTGTGCATCAATCAGCAGACGAGTATCACTCCGAAACTGAGATGAAGCTGATCGAGGAGCACGCAGACACTCCCGCAAAACAAGCCGCCGCTCTGGAAACTGCTGCTCAAGCGGCTAATGCCCTCTGGCAATTCCTGGATGGAGTATACGAAGCCTACTGTCAGGATATTCAAGCTGAACTGGCGATCGCCTAAAGGGGGTGAGGGACAGGGATTGGGGATTTGTGATCCAAAAGTATCTCCTATCCCAACCCCTAACCCCTAATTCCCCATTCCTAATTCCCAACCCCTAACCCCCATCCCCCATTCCCCAACTCAACCCACCAGATCCGGAAACACCTGTTGCACCGCAGGATGAATCAGGTGGTGGTTTTGTACATTTAAGCCCTTCGCCAGAACTGGATCTTTATCTAACGCTGCCATGCCAAAGTTCGCTAGTTTAAGGACGTAGGGCAATGTACTGTTGTTAAGCGCTTGAGTCGCTGTCCAGGGCACGGCTCCCGGCATATTCGGTACACCATAGTGGACTACGCCAGCCTCAATGTAGGTGGGATGGGAATGGGATGTGGGGCGCACTGTTTCAATGCAGCCGCCTTGGTCAACTGCCACATCCACGATCACCGAACCCGATCGCATTTGCTTAACGAGATGGCGATCGACTAAAACTGGAGCTTTTTGAGCCAGCACCAACACTGCACCTACCAGCAAATCTGCATTCGGCACAACAGATTCAATTTGGGCAACGCTGCTATACAGTAACTCGACCCGTGAGCCAAAGATCGTTTCCAGATACGCCAACCGATCAACATTGACATCTAAGATCGCAACCTGAGCGCCCATTCCCACTGCAATCCGGGCGGCTTCAGTGCCCACCACCCCGCCTCCCAAAATCACCACCTGACCAGGGGAAACGCCAGGAATGCCTCCCAGCAATACGCCGCGTCCCCCCTGTTGACGTTCCAGGTAGCGGGCACCAAACTGCACCGATAAACGCCCAGCAATCACGCTCATGGGAGCCAGCAGGGGCAAACGACGATCGGGCAGTTCAACGGTTTCGTAGGCAATTGCGGTAACGCCACTATCCAATAGGTGTTCCGTTAAACGGCGATCGGCTGCCAGGTGCAGATAGGTAAAGAGCAATTGTCCTTTTTGTAACAACTCATACTCGGGTGGCAGCGGTTCCTTGACCTTGATGATTAACTCTTGATCCCAGGTTGCTTGAGCGGTCGGGGCGATCGTGGCTCCGGCTTGCTCATACTCTGCATCCGTAAAGCCTGCTCCAACGCCTGCCTGAGTTTCGACCAACACCTGATGCCCTTGGTTCGTCAACGCCCTCACACTGCCAGGACTTAGCCCAACCCGAAACTCCTGATCTTTGGTTTCTTTCGGAACACCAATTCGCATGACAACCTCGCACGATAGAAGGGGAGTGACTCTGACACAATTCTCCGATTTGAACCAGGAATCGCAACCAAAAGGGTGTAATGTTGGTGTAAAGAGTTGTGAATTCGCACTTTGCAACCTGTTCCATTCCACCTCAGCCCGTTTTTTAGATGTATAACTTTCCCGAACCTCCCTACTTTCTGCTGTTTGCTGGTTTGTTTGCCAGCATCACCTCTGGTCTGGCGTTTGAGGCAGTGTTGAAGCAGTCCGTTCAGAGTTGGTCTAAAAATCGTTCCACTCGCATTCTGGCAAATTTGCAAGGACTGCAACTGATCCTGCCCTTTTTAGCCATTTCCATTGGTTCCTGTGTGTTTTTATCGTCAGGCATGGAAATTTTTGGATTTCCGGCTCAGTTAGCCTACGCCTTTTCTGTGCCGCTCACGGCTGGCACGGCTGCATTAGTTTGGTCCCAATTGAGAAAAATCTTAGTCCAGCTTGAGCGGGGCGGCTCCCAAGCCCTAGATCTGGATTCTTTTGTGTAGATCCTGGTCGTGGGCTATCAGGATTTATCGCCGTTTGCGGGCGAGGGATGGGGGCTTGAGTTGTGAATAGTTTGGGGCTGGATGATACGAATACGCTCAGGACTAAAGTGGCGATCGCAGCCTCAGCCACTAAGACGCTTGATGAAAAGAGTGTCACCCGCCCGGATGGAGAGAATTGCGCGGTATGTGAATTTTTTGGCATCTTCATGTCCTCTGACCTCCACAGCAGCCACGGTTAAGTATTTGCAAAAGGGTGCTCGGAACACACACTCGCTACAGACTTAATCCGGCTTTAAATTGTTCTCGACTGGGTTGAAAAAATATGCAGAGTCGCGAGACGCTTTGGGGGTTAGGGCTTTTCTCGTCACAAACAGGAGATGAACCTGTTCTTGCATTCACGCATGATTCGTTGATGCGTAACTTCATCCGATTGGACATAAATCTCCCCCGGAGGGGTTAAGTAACTCCAACCTAGCCTTCGACTACACCAGAACATTCAGCTTTTCCGGGTCTTGTAAGATACAAACGGATTAGTTTCTAGTGAGCACGATCGCTCAAGGATTTGGCGTATAGTTAGCTTTGGTCAGAACGCTTAGGACAAGGAAAAGCTGCAAAGCTAATGCTGGGTAGGGGCGTTCTGATGCGCCTTTGCCAAGTTACACATGGCTACGGCTATACCTTTCATCCATTACAGGAAGGGGTCATGTCCAAACTCGTTTATCAGGTCGGTGCGATCGCAATTTCGTTACTCCTGGTTGGGGTCATTATTGTGTTAGCAGGCGGTAACCCCTTTCAAGTTACTGCCAGCATGGGAGTTGGGGCATTTGGCAGCCCGGATCGGATGGGACGAGTCATCGCGACACTGGTGCCCTTATTATTGTGTACCAGTGGCTTGTTATTCACCTTTACTGCTGGACTCTACAACTTGGGGATTGAAGGACAAATTGCCTTTGGCGCGATCGCCGCAACGTTCCTGATTCGGCTGACGCAAGATGTATTGCCCCCCTGGATTGTTATCCTGCTGGCAATTGGAGCAGGTGGGCTAGGGGGTGTGTTGTGGGGCATATTGGCAGGGGTACTGAACGTGTATGGACGGATTAATGAAATTTTTGCGGGTTTGGGCTTGAACTTTGTCGCCGATGGATTGGCACTCTACCTGATTTTTGGACCCTGGAAGAAAGAAGGGGTCGCTTCCATGAGTGGAACGGAACCCTTTCGAGAAGACCTATGGCTACCCACGATCGGCGGGACTGAAGCCAGCCCGATCGCCTTAATCATCGCGATCGCCGCAGTGGGAGTAACCTTACTGATACTGCAAGGCACTTACTTTGGTTTGCAACTGCGGGCAGTGGGGCAAAATCTCCGTGCCTCCTATGTGCTCGGCATTCCTGCCATTCGTCAACTGATGAGTGCCTTTGCCATCTGTGGTGGGTTTGCAGGACTGGCAGGAGCTTTACAAGTATTGGTTATTTTCCATCGCCTAATTCCCAGCATTTCCAGCAATCTCGGCTTTTTGTCCCTACTCGTAGCGATGCTAATTGGCATGAATGGCTGGCTGATTCTTCCAGTTGCGTTCTTCTTCAGTGTGCTGAATGTGGGCAGTTTGCAATTGCCCTTAGCCCTCAATTTAGAATCATCTCTGTCGGGTGTAATTCAGGGCATGATTGTGCTGTTTGCTCTGTTGGGTCGCGGGTTGAGTGAATCCCAATGGCTATCCAAATTCCGCAATCTCCCAAGCAGTAGTCAATCTCCCAAACCTTCATCCTAAAGAGAATTGCAGCGATGAACAATAAAAAGGGCAGAAATACATCTGCCCTCCGAGGTTCAGTCAATCCTGATTTAATGACGTTTAACGTCCAGGATTTGTGCCCGACTCTGATGAAATTGTTGTTTCGGATTTTGTAACAGTCGTGGAAACGGTTGAAGTTTCTGAGATCGCAGCAGAATTGGGTTGAGCAATTGGCTCTGCTGGCGCGATCGCTGCCTGATCCGTATCAGCCGCTTGAGCGTCTGCGGTTTCCGCATCGGATTCATCCAGAGATGCCGCAGGCACCTGTTCGGCGGGAATCTGCCGCAACCCAGTTAAACCAGGAAAAACGCGGCTGGGTAAACCGACGACTTGATAAGCAGAAACCACCTGCCCCCGCTTCTTCAGCTTGCGTCCGCGAACTTCGGTACGATCAACCACAAGAATACGATCGCCCTGCCGCTCAATCACAACCTCAGTGACTTGCCGACGTGGAGCATAGACGTAATAAACAACGTTGCTGCTAAAGCCCTCGTTGTCATCGTCATCGCTGCTGTTATTGCTGCTATTGTTGCTGCTGTTATTGCTGCTGTTGTTACTGCTGTTATTGCTGCTGTTATTGCTGCTGTTATTGCTGCTATTGTTGCTGCCGTTATCATCATCATCATCGTCATCGTCATCATCACCGTTCTCAATGATCAGATTGCGATAAGCGGGAAAGATGTTGATGGAACTGGTGTTGAAAACCGTCGTTGTAAAGACGAACGAACTGGTCGTGGAAGTCGTGGTGCTAGTACTGACACTTCCGCTCACAGAACCACTGACAGATGCCCCAGCAGAAACAAATGGTGCCCCGGTGGTTGTGGTGGTTGTGATGCCCACAGTCGGCACTGTGAATCTGAAGGTGGAACTTCTAAAGTCAATGTTGTCGCGCCGATCGTTGACGATAAAGGACACATCGCCATCGCTTTTGCCTTCGAAGGTGCGATCGCCCCGCTCAAACTTGAATTGGGTTTCCCGACGAGACGTTCCGGAGAAGGCAACGGAGTTATCTCCTGTAAATGCCACAAACCCCGGACCTTCACCCTTAATCCGGTAGTCCACCGTTTGACCTGCGGTTAACCCATTCAGATTAAGGCTGTCCTTCTTAATATCAAAGGGCCCGGTCAAGGTAATGTCTAAAGTTCCTGAACCGTTGATCTTAAATTCACGAGTACCAGGAGTGCCCACACTCTGAATCTGAAAATCGGTTACAGCCCCTTCAAAGTTCAACTCCCGCCGATTGGATTCAGAATCCACCCCGTAGGAGGCATCTTCAACTCTGGCGTTTTTCCCTTCAAAATCAAATTTGACTCGACGACCCAAAATTACTGGCACAAGCGTCACTTCGTTAGAGGACGGACGCAGTTGCAAATCACTGGGAAGCCCGATGTAGTCTCCCGTCAGGTTGGCAGAAAAAGCCCCCGTTTCCAGCACTCCAAAGCGGGAATTAAACGAGGTGCTGGAAGCTTGCGACAATCTCACGTTGACTCCAGGTAAAAACAGGAGTGGTGCCGTTCCTTCCTGGGTTGGGTTAATCAGGCTACCGGGGTCAGTGAAAACGGGGGTGAAAGACGTGAGGGTGAAATTGAGGGCTGTGGGAATGTTTTGAAAGAAAACTGGAGAGCCTAAGCGGTTAAAAGCAACCCCAGACAGGGAGCCTTCTAATCGTCCGGTATCCCCATTATCAGGACGGCTATTGCCATTTACGTCAGTGAAACGAGCCGCATTGGGTAAGAAGCGCGACGTGGTGGTGGTGCCATTGGGGGTAACGATGCGGAGAGTCTGGATGACGGTGTCAAACAGAACGGGCTGTCCGGTTCGGGTGAGGGTTGTTGTTGTTGCTGTAGGTACGTTGGTTTGGGTAAAAAATGCAGCTTCCCCGGTGGCTTGCCCGCCAGTGATGGGAATATCTGCATGGGCGACTGTGGTCAGCGACAAGCTGCTCGCCAGAAGTCCTAAACCGATGACGAACCGAGTAGGTTGAATCATCTGTGCAATCCTCTTAATGAAATGTCTGGTGAATGAATGGTGTTAGACAGGCACCCTCGAATGAGGTTTATTAGCAAGATTTACGGATTCAGAAAAAAGTTCCTTCAGGTGGAAACTTTTTAGAACGCTTTATATTGTTGGCTTGACAAAAGCATTCCCCGATCGCGCTTGCATCTATCACTAAAGGTGTCAGTGTAAAAATTGACACATCAGAAAGAGAAGGTGGTGCGGAGTACGCCGATCGTGATTGTGTCATTACTGGGGTTGTTATTGGGGTTGAATACCACAATCACACCCGGAGTGATGCTGATATTGTCATTGATCCGATAGCGATAAAACGCTTCTACGTGGGTAGTGCGTCCTGGTTGTCCGCCTTCTCCAGATGCGAATACATTACCGTTGCTAGCAAAGTCCGGCACGTTGCGACCCAAAGGCAAGTTGCTCTCGAAAATTGCCGGAGGCTGACCCACATAGATTCCACCTAAATGTCCGGCTCCAAATAGATCGGGGAAGTTTAGAAATGCCATCCAGTTAATGGTTTTGACATTGCCAGAAAAGCCTTTCAGTTCAGAGTTGGTGTAACCAGCCCAACCGCCGATCGTGATGCGAGGGCTGATTCTCCAGGAAATGGTGCCGCCAAAGGCATTGGTTTGAATCGGTGCACGGACAAAGGGCGCGATCGCAGTTGGCAATGCCACTTGATCATCCCCGGTGCCAAAACCCAGGAAGCCGGAGGGGGAGTAGGAATTGGCGTAGCTGAGGGCAATGTCGATCGTGTCGGTAGGCGCAATAGTTAACTGGGCACCCACAGTTGTGCCGCCATTTTGTCCGCCAAACAATCCACCGTTTGCCGGATCTTCGGGGCGGTTGGCGAAGTACACACCCTGTAACGAGAAGCGAGGACCAATCTGCCAGTCAAACCCCAAACCCGCATTGTTGCCGCTGCCTCCACTGGAGCCAATGTTCAAGACGGGGTTGCGTTGCGCCAGGAAGGAAACAGGACCTTGCCCAGCGCTTTCAATTCGGTTAGACCCTCGGAACACGTTAACCATGTTCACCCCTTCGGCTCCGGCAACAATGGCAAAGTTATTACCAAACAAGTGCCGAAACGTCAGGTCGCTCAATTGCACGCTGCCGCCTGTATCGCCTTCGTAGCCCAGTAGCACATTGTTTGTGAGCAGTTGGGAGTAACTTCTGCCTGTCCCTGCTTGCAAGCCAGTGAATAACAGACTGCGCTCACTCAATGCCGTGAACAGGCTGAGTTGCACGTTGGTAATGACGTTGATTTGGTCGGAGTTGTCGTTAAAGTCAAATCCAGCCAGTTGGATATCGGGGCTGTTGCGCCCCTGCACCCCCATCACCACTTGCCCAAACAACTTGGTGGTTGTAGAAAATTGTTGTTTTTCCAGGGTGGCAGTGCGAACTTCTAAAGCCTCTGTGCGCCCCCGTAGCGCTGCCAATTCTGGAGCAAATTCTTCCACCATGCGCTTGAGTTTTTCCAGATCTTCTTTTCTGGCAAAATCAGCCGTGCTGGAGGCAATCAGTTCTTGAATCTTGTCCAGGCAGGCGTTTAACCCAGCCGCAAACTCGTATCGGCTCAAGGCACGATTGCCGCGAAAGGTTTTATCGGGATAGCCCACAATACAACCGTAGCGCTCCACCAGGGATTGCAATGCCTGAAATGCCCAATCGGTTGGTCTAACATCAGTTAGTTGAGAGACTGAGGTGACTTGATCCAAGCTGGAGAGTGATTCCTCTGAGGTGAGGTCGGCGACCGATCGCATCTCTGTTAAAGCAGATTCTTCTAAGAGTGGATCACTTGCCTGGGCGCGATCGCTCCCGATCGCCATAAAAAACCCCAGTACAGCTAAAGCAAATACCGGGGATGATTTTTTTGCAAATAACATCGTATTCATTTTGTTAACTCCTTCTCCACACCATTAAGGGTTCCCATTCCTGGAGATGCCTCTACCAGCACAACATAATTTTTCAAAATTGCCAAATTTTTTTGGTGAGTTCAGGTAACAGTTTGAACTAGAAATTTCCTGATGATTTGCCTGGAAATCGGTAGATTGACGAAGCGTTTGTCTTGCCAATACTCCAATTGGACGGGTTATCCAGGGCAGAAAGTGTGGGCGGGTGATGCTGAACGTTTCATGCTTAAATGATTAAGACAGTTTAAAATCCTCATTGATTTGTGTAGTGATCGTCCTCTCTCTATGCCTAAAGTCAAGCCAATTAAGCTTCGTTTACCACCCAAGGGAGCTTTAGTCCCCAACAATTCCGACGATCCCCTGAAGTATTACTACGTGCCCTTTGTCGGTGGGCTTTACATTAACCGAATCAACATTGCCTTAGGTTTACTACAAGGGCATTACTTTGAGAATGTTTTAGAAATTGGGTATGGGAGTGGCGTGCTGATGCCCACCCTATGCCAGATGAGTAAAGAGGTGCATGGAGTCGATTTGGGCAGCGATCCTCACGCGATCGGGCAGAGACTTGCGAATTTAGGATGCTACCCGAAACTTTCTCCAGGAGAGCCCGATCATCTCCTGTTCGACGATAATTCGTTTGATTTGATTGTTACGATTTCAGTTTTAGAACACATTAAACAGATTGCACCCTTTTTAAAGGAGATTCATCGGGTGCTAAAACCTGGCGGACAGTTACTTGTGGGAATGCCTGCTGTAAACAAAACGATGGGCTACTTGTTTCAAGCGATCGGCTTCCCTGGCATCGATGAACATCATGTAACCTCCCCAGAGGAGATGGCTGCGGCAGCAAGACCTATCTTTGAGCTACAATCAGTTGCCAAGCTTCCGAGCTTTTTACCAGGAAATATTTATCTATACAAGGCTTTCTGCTTCAGAAAACCTTGATTCAGCGTGGTGAGAAATCAACTTGTGGTGAGAGGAGAGTATGCAAACGTCAACCGTGTATCAGTCCCTTGCGAGAGTCGATCGCAGAAGCGATCTAGAGAAGTGGAGAAAACGCAACTATTATTACTATCGAGACATTGAAAGCTACTACCGTTTCCTAGTTCAGCCCAATGCTCAAGTTCTAGAGGCTGGTTCAGGCTTAGGTAATTTGCTATCTGAAGTTCGTCCCCGGTATGGCTTGGGCATTGACTTGAACACTGTTGCAGTGGACAACGCCCGAGAAAAGTTTCCTCATCTCAATTTCCGCGTAGAAAATGTAGAAAACTTCTCCGCAAAAACTGATTTCGACTATCGAGGCACAGCAAACCCAGCTAACTGTTTTGATTACATCATCCTGGCAAACACAGTTAGCTACATCGAAAATATTCAGAAGGCATTCAAAAATCTACGCGCAGTTTCTCAACCGTCCACCCGCGTTATCCTCACGTTTCATAACCCAGCCTGGGAAGCGATTCTCAAACTGGCAACTATAACGGGTCAGCGAATGCCACTGCCGCCGCTGAATTGGTTAAGTGCAGCGGATATCACCAATCTGCTCGAACTGACTGATTTTGAGGTGGTTTCTCATAGTAAGCGCTTCCTATTTCCTCGCCGTGTTCCGGGTTTAGCCTGGTTCTTTAATCGCGTGTTAGCTCCACTCCCGTTGATTAATCGGCTTTGCTTAACGGAGTATCTGGTAGCGCGACCCAAACCGATTCAATCTGAGCGTCAACTTCCTGTGCATTTGCAAAAAACCTGTTCAGTGATTGTGCCCGCTCGCAATGAGGCAGGCAACATTGAGAGTTGTATTACCCGCTTACCCCGGATGGGTGCCCATACCGAGGTCATCTTTATTGAAGGTCATTCCAGTGACAATACCTGGGAAGAAATTCAGCGGGTACAAGCTAAGTATCGCGACCAGTGGGATATTAAAATTTGTCAGCAGCAAGGCAAAGGAAAGGGAGATGCGGTTCGTCAGGGATTTGAGATGGCGACCGGCGATGTGCTGATGATTTTGGACTCTGATCTGACGGTCAAGCCAGAAGATCTGCCGGACTTTTTCGAAGCCGTTGCTTCTGGGCAATGCGAAATGGCAAATGGTTGCCGTCTCATTTATCCGGTCAGCGCTAAGGCAATGCCTTTGATAAATCGGATGGCAAATCGCTTTTTTGCCTGGTTGCTCTCGTACTTGTTGAACATCAAGATCAAAGATTCTCTGTGTGGCACAAAGGTAATTTCAAGGGAGAATTACCTCAAGATTGCAGAGAATCGCTCGTACTTTGGTGAATTCGATCCGTTTGGAGATTTTGATCTCCTGTTTGGTGCTGCCAAGCTATCCCTAAAAATTAAGGATATCCCAGTCCGCTATGTTCCCAGAGTGTATGGTAGCTCCAACATTCAACACTTTAAGGAAGGACTTGTGCTACTCAAGATGTGTCTTTATGCAGCGAAAAAGGTCAAGTTCATCTAGTTCTTCCCTTCATCTTGAGACAGCCGTTTGACTAATTAGCCTGTAGCAAAGGGATTATGGTACTCGCTACCCTACTAAATCAACTTCGATTGCCCGAAAGTTTCGAGATCTCGGATCTGGATGAGCCAGCAAATATCCATATTTTGCGAAAAATCATTCAGCGCAAACCTTTTCTCTACAACACCTACCGGAGCTTTTATCACCAGCTTCTACGGGCGATCGAACAGGTTCCAGAGGGAGAAGTGGTTGAGCTAGGGAGTGGAGCTAGTTTTTTGCAGAAGTATGCCCCCCAGATTACAACCTCGGATGTTTTGCCTTACGAGGGGGTCGATCGAGTATTTTCTGCTCTAGATATGCCGTTTAGTGATTCCACCGTTGCTGCGTTTGTGATGGTGGATGTGTTTCATCACCTGCAAGATTCAAGACAGTTTTTCCAGGCAGCCCTGCGGTGTTTAAAGCCAGGGGGGAAAATTGTGATGGTTGAACCAGCCAATACAGCCTGGTCTCGCTTTGTTTACACCAACTTTCATCATGAGCCGTTTGAGACTCGTGGTTGGTGGGGGTTTGACACAGGTGGACCGCTTTCTGGCGCAAACATGGCGCTCCCGTGGATTGTTTTTTGCCGCGATCGCCGCCAATTTCAAGCAGAATTTCCTGGATTGAGAATTTGCACCATTCGGATTCACACTCCGTTTAGATACTTGCTGAGTGGAGGATTGAGTTTTCGGCAGTTGCTGCCATCCTGGACATACCCCCTGGTTGAAGCGATTGAATCTCTTTTGACTCCTGTCAATTCTTACTTAGGGATGTTCATGACAATTGAATTGGAAAAGATTGACTCGACGAAATGAGCATAGTTGACGGCTACCATTCCTATTTCTATTTTCTCGTTGAGAGTTTCATCAAATGTTGGCATTCGGACTAGCAATCTTGCTACTTGCCTTTTGGGTAATCTTGGGGTTAGCCGTTTTGTCCTTGCTCGACCATCAGAGCAGCCATTCCTTGCGGACGCTGTTGGTCGCTCCAGTTGTGGGAGTGGCAGTAACCCTGGTATCGGTGTTCACCCTGAATCGGCTGGGTATCCCAATTGGGCAGTTTGGGTTGGGCTTGGCGATCGGATTGTTTGTTGCGGCGATCGGTGTACTCTGGCGAACAAAACTCAAACTCAATTGGCGAGACTATGCTCCATTCGTCGGTATTTTTCTGCTGGCTTTTTGCCTGACCGGATGGCCCCTGTTGAAATTTGGCTTCGACTGGGCTAGCTACGGAAACGCTGACATGACAACTTACTATGTTCAATCCGCCCAACGGTTCCTTCATCACGGTTTTTTTGAGCCACCCGGAACTGACTTTACCAGCGGGCGGGATTACAGCTTTGACACCTGGTTCATCCAAATTAAAGGGCATCGGGTCGGAGGTGAGTTGTTGTTGGCATGGGTCACTAGCCTGGTCGGGCTGACTCCCGTGCATACGGCGATGCCATTGCTAGTCGCGCTCAACGTCGCCTTGATTAGTGTGACAGGGGGATTGGTCTGTGATGGCAAGCATGGTCGTGTGGCGGCTCTCCTCACCTGTGGACTACTGAGTGTTTCAGCCCTGACAACATTGAGCGTTTTGCAACAGTTATTAGCTCAAGTGCTGGGTATCGGGTTGTTGATTGGTTGCATCATATTGCTGGCACGTCCGTTCGCTCCTACAAAACGTTGGGTTAGTGTACGCTACGGTGTTTTAGTGGGGGTGCTGGTCGCAGCATTATTTGTTGCCTATCAGGAAGTGTTTCCGTTTTTGGTTGCTGTTTTGTTGCTATACGTAGCGATCGGGGTATGGCGAAAACAGTCGGCTATCAAGCCCATGCTCCCGATGCTGGTGATAGTTTGCATCACTGCGTTAGCCTTACTCCGAGGCTATTTTATTAGTTTTATCCAATATTCATTATTTTTTACTACAGACTCCCGGATGGTGGAGGCGTATGGGCTGGAGCAAGCAGATTTAAACCGTTTGATCTTTCCCCACTTGTTTGTTCCCAGCGCCCTCAGTATGTTTTGGGGTATTACCGATTTTTCAGTTTTAGGATCCGAGCCTTGGCTCTCTTTGAGCATTATTTTGGGTGGGGTTCTCTTACTTTTTGTCGCTGTTGCTGCGGTTCGCCAAGCCTGGTCAGGGCAACCGATCGGCATCATCACTGTGATTATGCTTGCTCTGGGGGGAGTGCTATTTATTCGGACAACCGACTATGGCTTGAATAAGCTATCTATGGTGATTCAGCCATTCCTTTTTGGCTCTTTTGCCGTAGCAATTCCGACCCTGCTGCAAATCCAGGCAGTCCGAATCATCCCGTTGGTACTGTTAGCTGTGTTGAACTTTAGTACGCAGCAAGGCTATATGCAAACGAGTATTGACTCAGGCAATGCGTTTGTTGAGATACCCAAAGCAACTCAATCCAGACTTTACTCTGAACTAAAAAACTTAGTTGATTCGATGTCATCTCAGCACTTAGCTGTGGAGACATCAAATTTCTCGCTATCAGGGGTGCTTTCGATATTCACTCGCGGTAAAGCTACGACGTTTGTCAGTGAACCTTCCCGTTCCTTTAACTTGACTTCTTTGACGGACGCCGGAGGGCAGGATAGCCGCAGCTTTGATTTGCATGACCCACAAAATGCAACTGCCAAAAATCAATTCAACTTTTTTGAGAGTCAATTTAAGTTGACACAAGCGGTGATGGGGCAAAAGGATGCAATGTTGCTTTCTATGCAACCGCAACAAGGACTGTTTAACCGTTGGCATTACGATGCAAACAGTGAAACAAACTTCGATCTGCGCCCATTGGGGCAAGTAACGAACTTTTTAGCCTTTAACCGTTCTCGCCTTGGTCCGCATTACTTTTCCTCCATTAATGAAAGATTTGTTGCCGCATTTTACAAGCTGGAGCGGGATGTCGCCTTTAAGGGGCGCAGTATGGCAGCGCTTGGACAGCATCTCCTATTCCGGGTGATTAATCCTTCTCCCGCCCCACGATTCACTTTAAGTATTAGCAACAGCTATGCCAGTGATGGCAGCAATGAATTACCTCCAGTTGCAGCGATCGGTACAGAGCGCCAACTTTTTCCGATTATCGGTAGAGGGTCAGCCCGTGTTTTCTCAGCCCCGCTCAATCCACAATTGGTTGATGAAGTTCCTTACTTAGGGATTGATCTGGGGCGCGAGGGGAAAGCGTTTGATGTGCTCAGGACTGGGTTGATGCAGCTTTATGGTAGACGCATTTCCCTGGATCCCAGAGCGGTTGTGGCATTTGGGCGAGATATTTCTTTAATCTCTGAACAGGACTACACGGCGCTGGTCCCACCAACTCAGCTCAAAACCTTTCCAGATGACTTAGGAAATAAAAATCTGGAGTATTCAGGCTTGTACGAGGATGGCTGGGTTTCTGAAGCGGCTTTTGTCAGCTTAAGCCAGACTAATGAAACGGCGGCGCTAAGAATTCAGGGGATGGTTCCGGCGATCGGGGATCAATCATTTACAACCGAGGTGACTATCGCGATCGATGGAAAGCCCGTTGGTAGCCAGCTTCTGAAACTGGGAGATTTTGATATTCAATTGCCCGTACCTCCAAAAGCACAGCGGCAGCGGGTTGACTTGCGCTTTTCTCAATTGCAATCTCTCCCAGGAGGGGACAAGAGACCCGTGGCAGCAAAACTAAAATTCATCGGATTTGTGAATTGATCGATTTAGGAATGAGAATTAATTAACATCGAGAAGTTGTCATTCTGGGCAGTTAGCGAAGAATCGCAGAGATGCTTCACTTCGCTCTGCTTGTTCAGCATGGCAAACTCCGGATGTTAGTGACCTCACGATTCTTAGCTGCCAGACGAGAGCCACTTGATCAAATACGCTTCATCAAATATGCCTGTCCATTGCGACTAGCAGAGCTACACCACGACTCTAGCAACGACGGTGCGATGTCGGGGGCTGTTTGGGGTGATGGTGGGTGGCTCAAATCCTGCTTCGACGAGAGCCTGTTCCACATCTAGAGAGAAGTACTGATCTAAATAGGGTTCAGTGCTTTTGAGCAGAGTCAGGATATAGGGAGGCATCTCGGCATAAATTTTTGATTTGGGGTTCATATCCATAAAGGCAAAATAGCCACCGGGACGCAGCAAGCGACGAGCTTCTTGAAAAACAGAAATTGCTGCGGATTGGGGCAATTCATGAAACAGAAGGCAGGCGGACACTAAATCGAACGATCGTTCCGGCAATCCAGTTGCCTCTGCCTGAGCATGAATCCAGGTGGGCAGGAGAGCACTCCTTGTGGTTCCTTGCAAACGAGTGCCATTGCCCGCCGATCGCATTTCTGTGCGGTATTTCGCGATTGCCAGAAAATAAGGAGACAAATCAACTCCCGTCAGGTTGGCATCTGGGAATGCTGCTTGCAACGCAAACGTACTCATCCCCACACTACAGCCCAAATCCACAATATCTCTGGGGATTTGGGCTAACTGGGGTTTCAAGGCAGCATGGTAGCTTTGCCGTAACCGCAAATCCCCTTCTGCTCCAGCGTCTTGCCAAATGCGAGCATGAACTGCATGAGCTGCAACTTCGACCTCCAGCGCAGGCTCCCAACCCAAGTTGCCTTCTTCATAGGCATGGAACGACGTGAGGTAATATTCGGGGTAAGTTAAATCTTTTTGCTGCACAGCCGCTAAATCCCTGCTCCAATCCCGTGCTTTCAAGGCATCCACTTCTTCCAGCCAGGGCACACCAATTGAGTCCGCTCGTTTGATCATCATTTTGCGGGCTTGATATTTTGCCAAACTCGCTAAGGGTTTAATGGCAAGAATACCGTTGACAAGGCGAGAAGTCAGGGTCGGAGCGGATGCGATCGTAGTCATAGGCGAAATCTAAAGCATTATTTTGTAATTCAGCATCATTATGACAAGAAAACGTGATGGACAAAACTTCATAAATTCCTCATGGTTTTCTACAATCATCCCCCGGATAGTGTAAAAGTTAACGAGTAACAATAAACCAAACATCCTTATTTCATCCCTCGAACGTTTGCCAGCACTCGACGCTCAAACGCCACTCTCGTCCGAATTCTGTCAGGAGGTTTTTCCGTTGTTTACAGAGCAGCCCGCTCCACCCCCCGCGATCGCTGAGGTTCAAACCCACCAAGCCGATGCCGCCGCTTCTCAAGCACCCCCCACCCCTGCTCCGGTTCGCGTCGCAACCCCAGAAGTGTTAACTCCAGTGTCGGCTCCTCCTGCACCAGAGCCAGTCGTGGCTCCAGCCGCCAGTAGCGAACCTGCTCCTGCCGCCGCGCCCGCCCTGGCTCCATCCCCACCCACCCAGAAAGAAGCAGGGGATACCGCCAAAGCCCAACGGCAAAAAGAAGTCGAGCAGACCTTACTTGAACTTACCAGCAAAGCCAGAGCCAAGCAGAAAGAACAACAGGAGCAGCAAGCCGCAGCCGATGCCGCCAAGTATGCCGAATCTGGTGAACTGGAGGCAGCGGAGCAGGTAATCAACAATCCCGCCCTGCCTGCAAATGTGCGAGCGGCTTTGCTGAAACGGCTGCAAGCAAAACAAGCGAAAAAAGGGAACCCTGGTTTAACTGCTAAAAAAACAACCCCTTCCACAAATGCAGCCTCGTCTCGCTCTAGCGCAAGCGGCATCTCAAGCCCTTCTGGGTATACGTCCAGTTCAGCTAGAGATTATTCCTCTGCGCCGATCGTACCCTTAACTCAAGCTCAGATGAGAGTGCGCCTGGGGCAGTTGTTTGGGCGCAATTTAGATTTTGCCTTTCCCCTGTCCATTCCGGCTCCCATCACGTCTCTGTTTGGTTGGCGCATTCACCCCATCAGCGGATCTCCTCGATTTCACCGGGGGATTGATTTTGGCGCACCGATGGGAACGCCGATCATTGCAGCCAAGGCAGGACGAGTCGAAACGGCGGCTGAGATGGATGGGTATGGCTTAACCGTGACTCTGCGCCACGCGGCTGCTCACCAAACCCTGTATGCTCATATGTCCCAGATTTTTGTGCAACCTGGGGAAGCGGTTAAGAAGGGGCAATTGCTGGGGTTGGTGGGCAGTACTGGAAATTCAACCGGACCTCACCTGCACTTTGAAGTTCATGAGCTGACGACGGAAGGTTGGGTTGCCCTAGATCCCTCGATCGCCCTGAATAGCGCGATCGCCCTGGCTCAAAACTCCGAAGGGCAGGCTTTAGCATCAAGCAAACCGAAAGCATTCAACTTGGCATTGTCTGGACTGTTGGATATTAATCCACCCGCCCCCACCCTCACCAGAGTGAACTTTAGCAATACGGTGCTTGCGAGTTTGTTACCTCAGACTGCACCCACTCAGAACAAATCCTTGAGTGAGATGCAAGTGCCGCTCACCCTGCTTCCTCCTGCCATTCCAGAGTTGAGTTGGTTAATTTCACCGATCGTCGAAAATCTCGCCGCAGAATTAACCATTCCGCTGCTTGGGCTAGAAGCCTTATCGAATACGGTTTCATTTAACCCAGTGCCTGCCCTGACGAATTTGCCCGTATCCGTTGAGGCAACTCCCAACCTGGCATTTGCTCCAAAAGCAGTTCACTCAAAAAGTATTGTTTCTTCTGCAAATGTGCGGTTGGCAATGACGAAACCATTGGCGGGTCTAACCCTGCCAGAGCAAACACCCGGAACTGGACAATTCCAACCTGGACAACCATTGCCTCCCGTCCAAGCATTACCAGCCCTGCCCGTGTCCGCAAACCCCCAAACCTTGAGCCTGCAAGGAAATGCTGCAAAACGTTTGCAACTGAGCAGCAAACGCATTAAGCCCTTGGATGGAGGCTAGAACGCGATGAGACAAAACTTGGACTTAGAATCGTGGAGACAATAACATCCGGAGTTTGCCATGCTGAACAAGGGGAGCGCAGTGAAGCATCTCTGCGATTCTGAGCGGTTAGCGAAGAATGACAACTTCTCGATGTTAATCAATTCTCATTCCTTACCGAAAATCCCCTAGTTGTGCAACAGCATGACTTCATCCTGGACACCACAACCCACAGAGGACGGCTCATTCACGTTCTTTTCAGAGGAATTTGGGGAGACGTTTCATAGCCATCATGGGGCAAAAACTGAAGCCTTCCAGAAGTTTGCCGATGCCACAAACTTATCGGCTCAAGCGACTCAGCCATCCGTGCGGTTACTAGATGTGTGTTATGGCTTGGGCTACAACACTGCCGCTGCGCTGGAAACCATTTGGGCAATGAATCCAGTTTGTGAGGTGGAATGGGTCGGGCTGGAACTGGATGCAACAGTGCCCCAAGCCGCGATCGCCCCTGCCTTTTTGCGGCTTTGGTCTGCTCCCGTGCAGACGGCTTTACAGGCGATCGCCAACAACTATCAGCATCACAGTTCAACCTTGAACGCTCGGTTGCTGCTGGGAGATGCCCGCCACACGATTCAACCCCTGGCTGAGAGTGGCTTTCAAGCAGATGCTATTTTTTTCGATCCCTTTTCACCCCGTCGCTGTCCCCAACTTTGGACAGTGGATTTTTTTACCTGGGTGGCGCGGTGTTTGGCTCCCACCGGCACTCTAGCGACCTATTCCCGATCGGCTTCAGTCCGATCTGCCCTCCTGGAAGCGGGCTTTTGCATTGGCACCATTCCCCTTGGCGATCGCCATTTGCCTCACGAGTGGGCGCAGGGAACCGTTGCTGGCTTTGATCCGCGATCGCTCCATCCCTTATCTCCAATGGAACAGGAACACCTGCAAACACGAGCCGCCATTCCCTACCGCGATCCGACCTTGAGCGACTCAGCCCCAGAGATCCATGCCCGCCACCAACAAGAGCAGCATTCATCTCATCGCGAATCCACATCCAATTGGCGGCGACGGTGGGGCATTGAATGAAAGGAACGGGTTGCCGCAATTTCTGGGGTTGCTGGACGTAAATCTGCTTTCCCTCATCCCACCCTCTCCCCAAGGAAAAGGGCGCTAGAATCCGGTTCTATCGCCCATTGGGAGAGAGAGAGGGGGAGGGCGGCTTTGGCTGTCTATCTTTGTTCAGCAAAGCCCGATTTCTTCAGGAAATTGAGTTACTCCTATCTCAGCTTGTTGAGCCAAATCTAGCCCGATCGCTGGCTCGGTTGATTGAACCTCTGGTGAGACAGGATCAGGATCAAGAATCAGGGTTGGTGCATCGTTGATGGAAATGTCACTGAATAAACTGTTTAGGGGGCGATCGTTAGCTAGCAGTTTCATAAGTTTTAGGGCTTAGTGCAATCCTTACCCTGCTATCATCGCCAAATCAGCCCATCTTAATAGTGATAGCCATCCCGTGCTCTGATGCGTTTCAGCACTCAATTCAGGTGAGGCGAAACAGCCCACGATGCAGCCTCAATCATCAGCAAGCGAGACCTGGATCACATAGTGACTCAAAGTTATCTTTTGTAACAATCCCTACCTTTCGATACACAGTGACCTCACTCCTGAGTCGGTTTGTTCTCCGGTTTAGCCTTGGTAGGGTTATTTGCAGTGAGATTAGGAGGTTATTCATGACGTTTACTCAATCCAATACAGCAAACGACGTACTACAAGCGCTGCAAAGTTTAGACACAGACCAGCAGTTAGCGCTGTTTTGGTACTTATATAAGGAAATGGGAGATTCCATCACCCCTGCGGCTCCTGGTGCCAGTACAGTTTCTCCTGAAATTGCAGAAGGTTTGCTGAACCAGGTCCTGGAATTGTCCCACGAAGAACAATTGCAACTCCAACGAGACTTGATTGAGCGCAAAAATAGCTTGATTGCGCGTGAATATGGTGCGTTGGGCGACACAACTAAGCTGCTGTTCTGGTATCGGTTAGCTCAGGAAATGGACACAAATCGGGTGATTCCTTTCCCTGCAAACTATCAACTTTCCGAACAAGCACAGCCAGTGTTTGAACAAATCAAGCAGTTGGATTTTGGTCAACAGATTACTGTGTTCCGTGATTATGTGTCTCCAATGGGCGTGGATCCCAACACCGCAGAGCACGACAGCGAAACAGGACTGTAAGTAGGGTCGTGAGATAGCAGGGACATCCATCTAATTTCGATACGCTATAGACTAAGATCCCCCTGCCTTCGGCATCCCCCTTGAGTAAGCGGGATTAAGGGGGATCGAGGCAACGAACAAATCCCTTAGACTGTGTAAGTCCTGGTTCGTGAAAAGCTTTGGGCTTTGTGGCAAAAATTAAGAGACTTGTTGCGATCGTCCACCTCGATCGCACCTCACTATCTCAGAAACAGCAGGGCTTTTGCAGGTTTAGCCTGATAAGATTCACGTTACCAGAGCATGGCATAATAATCCGACTGTTCTGTGCTCCTGTGTCATGCGTCCTTTGCCTAATGTTTCCGCTGATCTGGTTCCAGCCGCGCTAAACGGTGGCAGTCCGCTGCATTTCCAGTTGCCGGATCCAGAAGACGATCGCATCGCGGATCACGATTTTCAGCAGCAAGTGGAGCAGGCGTGGCAGGTTTGTGATCGTTTTGATTTGCAAACGGATATCTGGCGGGGACGGATTTTGCGAGTTGTGCGCGATCGCGAAAAGCGTAGTGGAGATGGACGAGGAACAGGGTTTTTGAACTGGCTGAAGGATCGAGAAATTAGCAAAAGTCAGGCATACGCCTTGATTGAAGTGGCGAACAGCGCGGATACCTTGCTGGAGGGGGGTTATCTGGAACCGGAAGATGTGAACCAGTTCAGTAAACGAGCTTTTGTGGAAACAGCTCACAGTGCGCCAGAAGTTCAGCAAATGGTCAGTGACGCGGCGCGACGGGGCGATCGCATCACGCGGCGCGAAGTTCGGCAGCTATCCGACGAGTGGACAGCGATGACCTCTGATTTGATTCCAGAACCATTGCGGGAAAAGGCAGCAGATCACACCCTGCCAACTCGTTACCTGGCTCCCTTAGTCAAAGAGATGCAAAAGTTACCAGAAACCCATCAGACCACGTTGAAGGAAGCGATCGCCGAAACGCCTGATGTGGATACGGTCAAACAAGTTACCGCAGAAGCTCGCTACTTAGCCAAATACCTGGAGGCAGCAGCGAGAGTGCAGGCGTTGACGAATGAATCGTTAAACCTGGAATTGGCGTTGGAGGAAGCCCTGCGAATCGGCAGTCTGAGCGCTACAGCGGATTTGGTGAATCATGCAGCCCAAATGGAACAACTTGCAGCTAAACTCTTTCTGACCTGGAAGCGATTAAATAGCCTGTCGGAACGGGTTTATCTCGATAGTGGCGAAAGTACGCCCCATTTGCGGACTCTCTTGAGTTGCTTGGGCAACCTGACGAACGAAATAATTGAAACGCCTCTGGACGATATGAGCGATCGCCTAATTCGGATTCAAGTGCTTCAGGAATCTTGATCCGGGATAAAAAGCTGGAAAAGTTGTGAAGAGCAAGATTTCATCAGAAGCTTGAACTATGGAGTAGGAACTAATTGAATCCGACCAGCATCCATTTCAGACATCAGTAACTCTAGAGCTTCAAAATCAGCCTCAGAAATGTGCCCTAAACGAGTTAACTCATAGTTAATCTCGTTCTCAATCCGAGGTGTTAACTTTTTGATATGTAAAGCTTCTTCCACTAACCGACGGATAATACTGTTCATTGGGCAACTTGCAGAACTCCATATAATAAAATTGTCCGATGAATATACAAAAGGACGAGTGATCAGAACTAGGAAATGGTGTGATTTGGGTCACTGATTGATTTCAGCCCTATATTACCGACCACACGAAAAAAGGCTAAACAAACATATGAAACTTTGCATGAACGTTAAGATAAGGTCACAGAAATGAATGACAAAATGTGGGGAAAATCAAAAAAACTCCAGCTTTAAACTGGAGCTTTTTTTGTAAGGATCGCTGAATTAAACAGGAATTAATAACTTTGTAGACACTTTACGGATGCTATTAACCCATCAGTATCTACTCCTGCAGATTATAAAAGCTCATCTGGGTTGCGTAGGATGCCCCATGCAACGTTGGAATGTCCCGTTGGGCTGACTGAGGCGAGTGCCACGATCGCCAGTAATACCCTGCGCCAATGCCAAATCTTTTGTTGCCAGATCCACAAATTATTGCCTGAATTCTAGTTGAGCTTGAGGGTACATTCTAAAATCAATCGCTGGTTTTCCAACGAGAAAGGCTGAACACTCAAAGCACTACGAAATGCCTGGATCGCAGAATGATAATTACCCAGGGCAATGTAACAAAGACCCAGTCCGTGAAGTGCGCCGAAGTGAAACGGATTCAAGCGAATTACTTCCTCACAGTCCGAAATCGCTTCCCAATAACGCCCTTGAACATAATGCAAAACAGCACGACGATTCCATGCCTCAGCAAAGTCAGGCTGTTGACTAATCAACTTGTTCAACAGTTCTTCGGCTCTACAGAAATCTCGCAGTTCCAGCAGTAGTTGGGCACGCCGCAGAGCTTCTAAGCCCACCATGCCTTTCTGCTCAAACCATAATCGCCACAGATCACGAGTTGCTTGATCCCGGACGGCTTCGTTTGCATCCTTTAAGTCTTCAAGTAAAAAAGAAACAACTGACTCGTTCATTGCCCTCAACCGCTTGCCAAAAGTTGTTAGTAGAAGAATGAAAACTATTCTGTTCGTATTGTGGAGTGATCTTCTAATAGAATCTACTGGATTCATAAACTCTTGCTGAATGTAAGTAATTCTAGTGAGTTTGAGGCATTGAGATTTACTGCAACTTCATAAATGTTGTGAGGAAAACACTCTTCAGAAGTGAAATCACTCATCCAGACTTATCTTTAGATAGATTCTTTGTCAAAGTGATATCTGGAAATCGGTGAAGCCACCGATCGATGTCTATCAGGACAGAATTGGCAACCTCCCAGGGGAAGAGATGGGCAGTATTGGCATAACAGATCCACTCCACAATCGGCAACTGCTTGACCATTGCCTGACTGGAGGCAGCAGTAATATGCCGATCGCAATCTCCCGCTAACACAAGACAGGGACAGTGAATTTGGGATAAATCAGACAGGCGATCGTAGCCCTGGTTGATGGCACTGAACAAAGCGCGAGCAGCTTGACGAGAAGTTTGCAGGTAGGCAGGCATCGCTTCACGGGCAAGATACCCATAGGTTTCGGGGGTGTGTTGTTGCACCAGATAGCGATACAGCGATCGCTTGCCAAACGTATCAATATTCCACTGCCATCCGGGTTTAATCCGGTTCAGAATTGAGGCAATTCCCGTCAGGACGTTATCCTGCCAGGTAATAGGGGGATGGTTTCCCCAGGGGCGAGCAGACGTTGCAACCAGAATTAAGCCGCTTACGCGATCGGGGAATCTCAGTGCCATCTCGATCGCCAGAATTCCGCCCAAGGACCAACCCAGGATCAAGCAGCGATCAATCTGCTGTTGATCCAGCAGGTGTTCCAAATCAGTCAAATGATCGGTCATCTCAAAGTCTGTTTGGGTGCGACTTTTGCCATAGCCGCGCAAATCGGGCGCGATCGTCTTAAACCGTTTAGAGAGATGATTCGTAAACACTCCCATGCTGGCTCCAGAACCGGGATGCCCATGTAAGCAAAGGATGGGATAGCCTTCTCCCTGCACCAGAACGTTAAGCTGAAAACTGGATGCGGCATTTTGCATAAGGGTTTCTTAAAAGGGACTAATTTTAATGCCCAGAAAATGATCAAGGGTGCGATGTCGCCACATAAACCGCACGACTAAAGCCCAAACGAGCGCCACTAAACCAATGGCAAGAACATTAATCAGGCTCAGGGGTTGCAGTTCAAAAAAGTTACGGATAAACGGCACACTCAGAACTAGCAGGAAAGCAGCCAGCACCAAACCCGCCAGGATTGAGAAGCGCCGATCGCGGCTCAGGGGTTCTCCCCCCACCCAAGCAGGAGAGGGCGGTTTGAGGAAGGGTAACAGCAGTAGTCCGGCGAATACTTGCATCGTGATCATGGCAGTTTCGGCGATCGCCTGTGCTGCAACAAAGTCTTGCAGGGTGAGTGACCGGGACAATTCTTCAAAGGAAATTTTGCCACTGAGCCACAAAAAGACCGGTTCAATATTCCCAGCATAGAAATACACGTAGATCCCAATACTTGCGAGGGACAGCATCAAGGTTGTAGGCACCACGAAATGCAAAAAGGAGTTGCCCACCGCAGTACTGCGTTTGCCCGGTTTTGCCCAGAGGGTAACAAAAAAGGGTGGGATGCCAACGGTTAGAAACGTAACGATCGTGCTGGTTTTAATGCCAAAGGGAAAGGAGAAGGTGATCATCCCCACGGCAACAATCACCAAAATAAACGAGAAAATCCGCACCATAAACAGCTTGCTGATATCCGCAACTCCATTGTTGATCCGCTGTCCTTCTAAAAAGGCTTTGGGTAAAGCACTAAAGGAATCTTTAATCAGCATGATGTCGGCAACCCCACGGGTCGCCTGACTGCCACTTTCCATCGCAATTCCCACATTTGCCTGCTTCAACGACAGCACATCATTCACCCCATCCCCCATCATGGCGACGTAGTGCCCCCGCGACTGCAAACTTTTGACTAGATTGGCTTTCTGCTCAGGGGTAATGCGTCCAAAAATAGTGCTTTCCTCTGCTGTTTGGGTAAATTCAGCTTCCGTCATCTGAGCCAAATCTTGTCCAGACACAGCAATGATGTCATCACTGAGTCCGGCTTGCTTGGCTAAAGCTGCTACGGTAAGCGGGTTATCTCCAGAAATCACTTTGATTTGAATGCCAGCCTGCCGAAATTCTTCCAGGGTTGAATGGGCATCCGGGCGCAATTCATCCCCAAACTCCAGGATGCCCAAGGGCTGAAGGTTGGGAGGTAATAGAGGATTTCCTGCGGCATCCTCATGCACAACGGCGTTGGGACTGAAGGCAAACAGTAGCACTCGTAACCCTTTGTCTGCTCCTGATTGAACCCAGTTTCGCAAATCGTCTGTTAACTCGATCGCCGTCCCCAAAATTTCTGGCGCACCTAAGATATACATCCCGTCTGCATCTTCAAACGCGATCGCGCTCCATTTGTGGGCAGATCCAAAAGGCACCTCCAGTTTCAAAGGTCGTTGGGCACCGGGAAGCGCGGACACGATCGCCTCATTGGTTTTGTTGCTAGTGGACACACTGGCGGCATAATCTCCCAAAATTGCTGCCAATTTTTCTTGCTCAATGCCAAGGGGATGGATGTTTTGTAAATTAATTCGGTTGGTGGTCAAGGTTCCGGTTTTGTCCAGGCACATCACATCCACATGGCTGATCGACTCCACCGCATTGGCTTGCTGGATCAGGGCATTTTGTTGGGCAATCCGCACCGCCCCAAACGTATAAGCCAAAGTAATCATGAGATACAATCCGCTAGGAACTAGCCCAATAATCACAGCCAGGTTTTGCACTCCTCGCGTGATGGAACTGACTCCTAACAGCATTTGCAGCGAAGTTGTGAGTCCCAGCAGAATAGCGACTCCCAACAACAACCGAATCATCAAATTAATCCGTTGTTGCAGGGGCGTGAGGGATTTGCGAAATTTGCGGGCTTCGGCAGTCATGCGATTCGCCAGACTCTCTGCCCCAACTTTCTCTGCCTCGTAGCGCACCGTCCCACTCACGCAAAAACTGCCGGAGTAAACCGGATCTCCCGATCGCTTCAAAATCTGATCCGACTCACCCGTGAGCAGGGATTCGTCAACTTTCATTTCCCCAGCACCCACCACGCGTCCATCGACGACGATTTGATCTCCAGGCTGCACTGAGAGGATATCACCCAGCACGATCTCAGTGGGGTCAAGCACTCGCTCCTGTCCGGCTCGAATCACGATCGCTTTGGGGCGCGTGACCAGGGCGATTTTGTCTAATTTCTTTTTGGCTCGAATTTCTTGAACCACATTGACAATCACATTCAGCAGGATGACGAAAGCAAGCACAATCACGTCACTGGCACGCCCCAGCGAAATTAGCACCAAACTCAAAAAGAAATACACCCCGTTGATGAAGGTGAACAAGTTATCTCGAAAAATATCCCAGTAGGTGCGACTGGTTTGAAGGGGAACATCGTTTCCTTTGCCTGCTGCCCGTCGTGCTGCGGCTTCCCGATCGCTTAAGCCATCAAGCTGGGCTGGGGTTGACTGAATATGGGTCATGGTAAAACGTCTGCCAGTCTGCGAACAGTTCAGTTTTGAGGACAATTTTGATTAGCCCACATTAAACTGTGGTCAAAGCAGACATACCAGAAAAATATAAGAAAGTTCAGTTGCTCATAGTGGGTTGTGCGATCGACGCATCCAGAAAATCGTGCTCTTGCATGATGTGGTACAGGTTGACATCTGCCTCTAACAAGCAGGCGTGTCCGCTCTGGGGCAATACCACAATCTTCGAGTTCGGCAAGCTCCTGGCTAACCGCTGCACTTCTGCCACGGACGGTAACAACCGATCTTCTGCCCCTGCAATTAACAAGACGGGTTGATCCAATTGCCGCAAATCTTGTTCTGGGATGGCAAACTCATTCAAGATCGACAAGCGCCAGACGGACGTTGTTTGAGGGACAGACTGCACCGCTTTCAGCAAAGACTGGCGATCGCTGGGATCCAATCGCTCTAACCGTGCCAACCACGCCATTAACCAGACTGACGAAAGCCTGTAGACGGGCGCAGGCATCCAATGCGTGATGGTGCTGCTCCAATTGAAGAAGGGTTTTTGGCGGAATGAAGACGCTGGATTGACCAGAATAATCCGGGTGAACAACTCTGGCTCTAACAAAGCAACTTTCAGCGCCAGACAACCTCCAAAGGATTCCCCACAAAGGTAAATCGGGCGATCGCCGGCTTTTGCCAACTCTTGATGGATCAAATCGATCGTTTGGCTGGCGAGTTCATCCCAACTTGTCAGGTCTGTGGGCGACAACGCCAAGCACCGGACATCAAAACCCACTTCTAGTCCCGCAGTCTGGGTTCTAAATAGTTCCCCGGTTCCATCCATACCGGGGAGAAAAACCATTAGGGGAAACTCTGGTTGAAGGCGCTTGGGAGTTAGGAAAACAGGACCGGAGTGCAGCATGAGCGGTAACTTGAGGAATATGAATAGAGCAAGACGAATTGAGCGCAGCTAATAGCAACCCTGCGTCAGCAGATGATTGATTTCGGCATGGCACGCTTGAGTCACATCCATCACCAACGATCGGGCTTGCCTCCCGTGGTAATCCTGCCGCTGTTCGGGACGAATCCAATATGGACGACCAATCATCACATTAACCCGTTGATAAACCACCATGGGATGCCAACCCGATTGAGCAAACAAGGGTTCCGACGGATCAATCCAACTCAGTAATCGGAGCGGAATGGCTGAGTTGGTGGTTTCCTGGTTCGCGGCGATCGCGATCGGTAAAATCGCTAAATCGTCGATCGGAGCACGCAGCGCCAAATGAGCAAAGCCCCGCTGAAAATTCCCCACTTGTTGCGCCGGAGTTTCCTTCACCATCGGCTCTGCCCCTTCAGGAAAGATTCCAACGGCTTGCTGAGTTTGCAGCAATCGCACTGCCTTCTGAAAGAAACCCTGGTTGCGCTCTGCTGGTGCATCTAAGGGAAAACATCCCATCCGCTTCACCAAATCTCGCATCACAGGCACCTCTCCCATGTAGTGATGACAGGCAAAGCGAATTGGGCGGTTCATGGCAGCCATCAGAATCGGAGCATCCATAAAACTGCGATGATTGCTCACCACCAGCACGGCACCCGACCTGGGCACGCGATCCTGATGGAAGGTATATAGTCGAGTCCCTAAAGCAGATAGGAGGACACGAGAGATGTTGAGGGGGTTATCAAATAGCATTTGCTGAACTAAATCCAGTAATCGAACGACACCCACTTAAGGCATAACGCTTTCCGATCGAAATCCTCTACAAACCTCAGACAGAAACCAGGGTTGAACCCGGAATCAGTAGAGAGAAATTTTGCGATAACATTAGCAGTCAAGCAGTCTTAATAAGATGTAACATACAATCCAGATCGATGCTTGGTTGAACCGACATCTTGCACCAGCCTCAACTGTTGCCCTGAACTAAAATGTTGCCCTGAACTAAAATGTTGCCAGGGGCGGGTTCAAACGCGATGGACGACTTTTACGGAATGTTTGCGCCAGTTGAATTGCGGAGCAGTGGGAAAGAAAACTCTGACGCGGTCTTGGGTAATTTCCAGAAAAGAGTATACCTTTCGACTTCGCTCAAGGTACAAGCTGGTTGAGCGGAGTCGAAGACAGCGGGTAGATTGTTTGCCAGAAATCTCCTTGGCTCCTTTTTTCTCTGGTTAATTTACCGCCCGTATCCTTCAGGGATGAGCCGTGGAGATAATATTTTTTAGACGTTTCTTAAGCTAAGGCAAAAGCGCTTCTACTTTTTGGTGTTGCTCATTCAATAGCGCTTCATGGGTCAGATATTTCTCGATTTGAGCTTCAATTTGGTGGCGAACAATCTGCCGATACTCCAAAAAGTGTTCGTTCAGGGCGCAAATTGTTAAGTAATGTTCCCAAACGCGAGGGTTATGACGCAGGATACCCAGCAGGTTGAGCCAAAACCTCCAGCGGGTTTTGCGAACGACTCCTTGCCGCCAAGCAACGATCGCCAATGCTCGAACGCTCACCCAGTTAACTTTACGTAAACGACTGGGAGTTTTGGGTGCGCCAAGCTTGAGGAAATGGCGGTAGGTGCGATCCAGGTAGAAGAGGGGGTCATACAGTTGCCAGAATGCAGCAACGTATTCCCGCGCAATGTCTTCCAAGGGGCGAGTTGGAACAAAATTCATCAGGGAAGTCTGGTTAATGTCGTTGACCTCATCCCGCAAGCGTCCTTCTTTCGTCAAACGATGCCAGAGCGCTGTATCCGGTAGTGCCTGTAACATACTGAAGAGGGCAATTGGAATGGCATTTTGTTCTACGAATCGCACAATTCGATCGCCTGCTCCTGTTTTTTCCCCGTCAAACCCAATAATGAAGCCTGCCATCACTCGCAATCCAGCACGAGTAATAGTATCCACAGCATCGGTCAGGGAATTGCGAGTATTTTGGTGTTTTTGAGTCAAGGAAAGGCTATCTTCATCTGGTGTTTCAATTCCTAAAAACACCGCATTAAAGTTGCATTCCACCATCAACTCCATCAACTCTGGATCGTTTGCCAGATCTACGGAAGCCTCGGTGTTGAAGTGGAATGGGTAATTATGATCTGCCATCCAGTCTTTCAATTCTCGCAGTAACAACTTGACATTGCGCTTGTTTCCAATGAAGTTGTCATCCACCATGAAAATCATCCGTCGCCAACCCAGTTCATACAACCGTTCCAGTTCTGCCAAGAGTTGAGCGGGAGCTTTGGTGCGGGGTTTGCGCCCATACAACACAATGATGTCGCAAAATTCGCATTGAAAGGGGCAGCCTCGCGAAAACTGCACTGCCATGTTGTCATAAGCGTTGAAATTCAACAGGTCAAAGCGGGGAATGGGAGTCGTGGTTACGTCTGGTTTTTCCCCATCAGATCGAAAAATGCCGCGAACTGCCCCTCGCTGTACGGCATTGACGAACAACGGCAGTGTGATTTCTCCTTCGTCGAGAATTAAGTAGTCGGCTCCCGCAGTTTCTGCTTCGTGGGGGAGTGCTGTGGCGTAAGGTCCACCCACTGCGACCCGTTTACCACGCCGCTTACTTTCCTGAATCAAGCTCAAAAAATCTTGCTTTTGCACAATCATGGCAGAGAGAATCACCAGGTCTGCCCATGCCCAATCTGCTTCGGTGAGGGTTTGCACATTGCGGTCTACCAGCTTGAATTCCCACTCCTGAGGCAAAATTGCGGCAACTGTGACCAGTCCCAAAGGAGGCATCATGGCTTTGCGATCGACCAGTTCCAGCGCTTTTTCAAATGACCAAAAGCTTTTTGGAAATTGGGGGTAGAGCAGTAAAACACGCATGATTATTCCCTTTGAAGTTCTGTAAGCATACCTTCGATTTCAGTCGGTAAGCGGCTGATTTGGAATATTTTTGCTATTGCGATCGAAGGTATGATTGCCTAGAGAGTGCTGCTTGGGATCTTGGACGAAATAATCTATAAAAGTTAGATCTGCTGTAGGGGGCGCACGGCTGTGCGCCCGTACCGAGAAATTCCAGGTTAATTAATCCTCGATCCTTGGGAATCTGTATCTTGATGAAGTCTGTTTTGGCACGCCTGAAGCCGCTGTTGCGCTGGTTTATTCTGGGTGCGGTGGTTGTTTTTCTGCTCCAGGTACTCCGCAAGAATTGGCAGGAAGCCACGACGATTCGAATTGATGCAGCGGGATGGGCAGCTTTAGTGATCGCCCTGGGCACAACCTTACTCGCCCATATTTGTGCGGGTTGGGTGTGGAGTCGAATGCTACGGCATGATTTCCATCAGGCAGTCTCTGCTACGCAATTGATTCAGGCTTATCTGCAAACCAATATTGCAAAATACCTACCTGGAAATATTTGGCATTACTATGGGCGAGTTGCCGCCGCAACCCAGGCTGGGGCAACGCTGGAAACGGCAACCGTGAGTGTGTTGGTGGAACCTTTGTTGATGGCAGCTTCGGCTTTGCTAGTTGCCTTAATTAGTGGACAAACGATCGCGGCTCATTTTGGCTGGATGGTACTTGTGTTCCTCTGGCTAATTCTATTGGTCACGCTAGCCGCCGTTCAGCCCAGAGTCCTGAATCCGCTGCTGCAAAGGCTGGCAAAAGCAAAACAAAAGAACTCTACGGCGATCGTCCCCTCCCGATTAGATCACTACCCATTTCGAGCGCTGCTGGGAAATCTGACTTTTTTATGGCTGCGAGGGATTGGCTTTTTGTTCGCTTTTTTAGCCATTAGCCCCTTTGACTTGACTCAAGTTCCGCTGTTGTTGAGCGGCTTTAGTTTAGCCTGGTTACTGGGGCTGATTGTGCCGGGAGCGCCAGGAGGGTTGGGAGTTTTTGAGGCAACCGCGATCGCCTTATTAGAACCCCTTCACCCGCCTGCTAAGTTACTGGCAGTTGTGGCTTGCTATCGTCTAGTCAGCAGCCTTGCAGAAGCACTGGGAGCCGGTCTAGCGTGGATTGATCAACAGGCTATGGGCAAGGTTGCCGACTCTGTTCAAGTTTCGTCTGACAGCAAATCATCATCCTGAGCAACTAAGCCAGGGAACAACTCCAGCCTTTCCTCATAGCGTAATTGGGAGAAAATGCGATACGTGTCTGGATTGAAGACGTGTGACTCTTCCGTTTTTTCACCATCCATCTTGACCAGATTGTACTGAACATTCTCAGCATAGATGGCAAAGGTTACGTTGAAGATTTCCAGGAAGTTGACGACCCACTGGCATTCTTCCTCAGGATAGTTTTGGTAGTGCTTAATTAACTCGGCAATTCGAGCTTCTAGATGAGTTCGAGAAAATCGAGAAATGAGAATAATTTTGAGTAGAACAATAACCAGAGTAATGGGGCTACCTTGAGTAAGGAGTTGAATAAAAAGAGGTGAAGGCTCGGATTGATTCTCGGTTGTCAGAACATCAATGATGCGGTTACAGGTTCTGAGCAACAAAGCATCCGTCAGCATTTCCTCATCATGGCTTTTATAAAGCTCATCCAGCTTCTCACTAATTCTGACCTTCAGCGTTTCTGCCAAGCTTTCATTCTGCACAGAAAATATTAAATATCTCTGCAAACTTTGCTTGAAATCTTTGTAGTGTAATTGATCAATTTGTTGCAAAAAGATACTGGCTAAGTTGACATAGCTAAACTTGCCGCGCCGCGCCACAATGAGTTTAATTAAGCGTAGAGCTTCGTCTCCTAAAACAGTGGGGTTTTTAGCTGCGCGATCGCTGGAAGCATGAATTTGAGACTTGGCAACATACATCGCCAACTCAAACTTGAACCGATCTTTGAGTTGCTTCGACAACGCTCTAGCCGCCTCACGCTGCTCCAGAGGATTCTTCAAATCCACGTATTGAGGCACCAGTAGATAAGACGTGTATCGAGAAGCCCAGGGACCTTGAATGCGGTCTTCGTATCTGGACGTGAATAACTTTAACTCTTCAAAATCTTTGCTTTGAACAAAATCATTAATCCAAATACGAAGACGCTTAAGAGTTGGGGAAGCAGTATAACGATTGAAAGAGGGGTCTGCAAAAAGCTGAACAAGCTCTTGAATTGGCTTGAAATTTCTGCTGGCATCCCAGTTGTTAATCAAGATGTAACAACAGCGTTTTAGGGTATTTCTAAAATCCTCATAATGATTAGCAAAAACAATGTCATAAATGGCTTGCATCGCGCTCGAATTAATCGAGTCTACGTGATAGATGAATAAGCGCTTAAACTCTAACAGCACCTCTTCGGGGGGCCATTTGCGAACAATCTCCAGCAAGAATTCGTAGATAATTTCTTGCGATTGCTGAAGGTTTCGTCCTTGCTTAGAAAGCCGATAGGCGCTTTCATTGGATTGAGAATTTTGGATAGGCTCCCCGATCATCATAGCCACTCGGAATTTGTGAACGTACTACCCTAACCACGAAAAAAGAAAAAACCAGTTGTGAGAAGTAAAGCTCACAACTCACTTCTTCATCCGATGCTTTGAACAACTTTATGCGCGTTAGCTCATTTGTTTATGATCAAGTGTCTCTTTAGAGTAGTCAGTGATAGAGCAGAACTTTACCCGTGACTGTATTGTCGAAACCGCGTGACTAAAATCACAACTATCAATCTGGAAATCGAAAAAAACAAGGCTAATAGGAATCACAAATAGGAAAAAGACCTACAGTTTATTTAAACTTATCACGACACGGCTACAGCGCTGCTAACTGCGACGAGTGTAGCAAATAACACCCTAATTGCTTCAAAAAGTAAAGGATATTCTGACTATTGTGCGAAGTACATTGAACCAAAGTGTGAAATTCAATGCACCAGCAGTGAAATTCTTTGGTTGCAACAATAATATAGACAAGAGCCAATACATCTGGAATGGGGGCAGAGGGACTTGAACCCTCACGACCTTGCGGTCAACGGATTTTCATTCTCCTACAGCTTTCGCTGCTGCCGTTCAACTCATCAGGCTTTGAGAATTGGACTCTCCCTTTACCCGCACCAGCGATCGCCAAACCAGGCTTGTGGTGGGAGGGTAGCTCCCGTCGAGTCTCTGCACCTTCCGCGTTGGTCATCCGTCATTGGTCATCGGTTAAGCGTGGATCACAATTCCCTACGAACTGCGGCTACAAATAACCAAAGACTAAAGAACAAGCGACAAACTTGGCTTGGCTCAGGATTGCCATATCAGGTTAAACCCCAACTTAGGTTTCCCTGAGTTTGAGAGCAGCCACTCAGCAGATTTCTCCACTGAGGCTCAGTTTTCTAAGTCCGTAGCGTCTACCATTCCGCCATGCCCCCATGTGAACAGGCTTGGTATTTGCCAGAATTTACATCCTACCATTCCAGCACCACTTGAGAGATTTATGCAAGCTTATGGCGATCAAAAATAATTGCGATTGTAAAAGTCGCGGATTGCAGGGGGCAGGGGATAAAATATCTGCATTGCTCTGGAAGGAGCACTCGTTAAGCAAGAATTATGTAGAAACTATGCTTATTGCTCTTTTGTATCTGGTTTTAGCGGGAGCTTTTCTAGTCGTTATTCCAGCCGCTTTGTACTTCTACCTGAATCAGCGCTGGTATGTGGCAAGCTCTTTCGAACGAGGATTCATGTACTTCCTGGTCTTCTTCTTTTTCCCAGGTTTGCTGCTCCTGGCTCCGTTCTTAAACTTCCGTCCTCAGCGTCGTGAGATTCCCAATTAATGCGCCGGATTGACGTAGCTGGTATCGGTGTTGGTGTATTTGCTGCTGGCGGTTTGCTGTATCTGTTGTTTCAGGTTGCAGGACTGGAAGCCACTGATGCTGGAATTTGGACTCAAGCTCTGTTGGTGGCGGGGTTGGTTGGCTGGCTGTTTACCTACGGGGTTCGGGCAGTCAGTGGCTCCATGACTTATCATCAGCAGCGTCGAGACTATGAAGAGCAAGCTCTCCAGAAGCGTCTGGAAGAGCTAACTCCCGAAGAACTTGCAAAACTTCAGGCAGAAATCGAAGCGGAGCAATCTACATCCCAGCCACCGAGTTAATTTCATGAATCAAGTGACTTCTGTTTCCCAGTGCTTTGAGCAGCTACGGAGTCATGCCCGTTGTGCTTTGGTGCCTTTCATTACCGCTGGTGATCCGGATTTAGCAACAACTGAAAAAGCGTTGAGGCTGCTGGATCAGCAAGGAGCGGATTTGATTGAATTGGGGGTGCCCTACTCCGATCCGTTGGCAGACGGTCCGGTGATTCAGGCAGCGGCGACCCGATCGCTGCAGAAAGGCACTCGCCTGGATGCTGTGTTGGACGTGGTGCGGCGGGTTAGCCCAGAGATTCGGGCGCCGATCGTCCTGTTTACCTACTACAACCCCATCTTGAATCGAGGCGTTGAGCAATTTTTACAAGAGATTGCAGCGGCGGGGGTGAAGGGATTAGTTGTCCCCGATTTGCCCCTGGAAGAAGCAGAAATTTTGCTCAATCCTGCCCGAACCTATGGCGTGGAATTGACTCTGTTGGTGGCTCCAACGACTCCACCGGAACGAATTGCCGCGATCGCAGAACGGTCCCAAGGATTCATCTACCTGGTCAGCACAACCGGGGTGACAGGGATGCGAACCCAACTCGCCACACGGGTCAGGGATTTATTACTGGAATTACGTAACGTCACCGATAAACCGATTGGGGTGGGCTTTGGCATTTCGCAGCCAGAGCACGCCCGTCAGGTAATGGAATGGGGAGCCGATGCGGCGATCGTGGGTAGCGCCTTTGTTAAGCGTTTAGCAGACGGCACTCCGGAGCAAGGGTTGCAGGAACTTGCAGAATTTTGTCACAGCCTGAAAGTAGCGCTCACTCCCACTTAGCTCAATTGCACAAACTCCTTTTGGAGAATTGAGCTTGACTCTGTGATAGCAGAGACGGTAGTTTAGCCTCTAACTGGTGTATCTACGCTTTACATTTGTGAGCCTAGAGGTTGTTGCTTCGGGTGTTTCTGTTTACTCAGCTTTAGCACCGCGCTTTAAAAATTGATCTGTTAACTTTTGTTCCGTGTACTCACGTCTACTTCACACATAGACTGGGTTTTTCTATCTCACACACTCACGCTTTTCTTTTAGTGGCTCTATAAAGAGTAATCGCTTCTATTGCTGGTCTCGCCTGTATCAAGCTCCACACTGTAGACCCTTGAATACTTTTGAGCTTTTGGATGAGTTCACCAACACCGTTGGGACTCAAACGCCTGCGTCGTGCTGTTTTTGCAGTTGTCGCGGGTGGATTGAGCCTGCATGGGCTTGCAGTTTATGCCCAAACGATTATTCCAAATACCGCCACAGCGAACTTCCGCAGCACGCCGGGGGGACCGTTCCGAAACGTGCGCTCTAACACAGTCACCGTTCCTCTGGTGGCTGAACGACTGGAAATCATCAAAGTTGGCGATCGCGGTGCGGCTGAGCCTGGCGATACTGTTATATACCGCCTGTTAGTCAAGAACTCCGGAAGCAGCACGTTAACCAATCTGGTTGTCACGGATACCCTGCCGTTAGGACTGCAATACGTCAATAATTCCGCCAAAGCGTCCCTGAGTACCGCAGGTAGCCCCGATGTGCCTGTCAATATATCGGCTGGGGCGAATGGGCAGATCGTCACCTTTACCTATCCCTCCCTGGCTCCTCAGCAAACCTTGACGATCGTGTATGCCGCCCTGCTGACTCCAGATGCAGTACGCGGTTCTGGACGAAACTCAGCCGTTGCTCGCGCCCGGAACCCAGCAGGGGGTGAGGTGGTGAGTAATAGCTCGACTCATTTGCTGAGAATTCGCCCTGGCATTCTGTCGGATTGCGGCACCATCCTTGGGCGTGTGTTTGTGGATAAGAACTTCGACGGTGAGCAACAGCCTGGAGAGCCTGGTGTTCCCAATGCTGTCGTGTTCATGGACGATGGCAACCGGATCACAACGGATGCCGAAGGGTTGTTCTCCTTGCCCTACGCGATCGCGGGTCAGCGCACTGGCACCTTGGATTTGACCAGTTTACCGGGATATACGTTAGCGCCCAATCTGTACCGGATTGAGAACAATGCGCCATCTCGTTTGGTGCGGTTAGCTCCTGGCGGTATGGCTCGTATGAACTTTGCAGTGACACCGAGCTTTAGGGAGGGTCGGCAGTAGTATGCGGACATATTTCATCGCTCAGTTGAGCTTCTTAACCACCTTATTGGGGATGCTAGCGGTTGCCGCCAGTGCCAACGATGGTGCCCCTAAACTGGATGCGATTTCTAGTTCTAGCCTCATCCAAGTTGACGATCGCCCAAACATTCCTGCACTTGAACCCGTTCTGGCACAAGCTAGTCCACCTGCGGCAACAGAGGTTCAAATTCTCAGTCCTAAAGCATCTGTAACATCTCAACCGTTCACAGATTTCATTGTCCAATATGCGACTGGGGCAACGGTTCAGGTGTTAGTGAATGGACAGGCGATCGCCCCCACCACTGCTACCCAAAAGCAAGATGATCCTGCCACTAACCAGACGCGCCAGGTGTGGTATCGCATTCCGCTGCGTTCTGGAGAAAATATCCTAACCGTCCAGGCTGCGGGAGCCTCTCCTGTGAACGTAATGATAACAGTGAAGGAAACGGCTGCCAAAATTGAGTTTTTACCCTTCAAAGAGCCTCGTGTGCCAGCGGATGGGCGATCGGCGCTGACTGTGGAAGGGCAAATTTTGGACGAAGCGGGACAGGTCGTACCGAAGGATGCAGTTGTCACTCTGACGGCAAGTTCGGGCAAATTTGTGGGAGCCGATTACGACAAGGAGCGTCCTGGTTTCCAGGTTTTGGCAAAACAGGGCAAATTCCGGGCACCCTTACAATCCAGCCTCGATCCCCAAGTGGTGCGAATTCGGGCAGCGGTCGATCGGCACGAGTTAGTCACCCAGGAGGAGGTCAAGCGCCCCACCCTCACTCCTCCCACCTCGATTAATCCGGTACAACCCGCCAGCAACCTACCGTACCCGCCCAGCAACCAGCCCTCCTTCATTACACCCAGTCCCTACGACAAAACCCTGGAAAGTTATACGCAAGTGGAATTCATCACCAACTTGCGTCCCTGGATTGTGTCGGGGCAAGCAAATTTGCGCTTTGGACAGGCAGGCTTAGATTTCTACAACAGTTTTCAAGATTATCTGCGTCCCAGCTTGCTGGATCAGGGCTATCGGGTTGATTTCAGTACCGCCGCCTTTGCTCAAGGACGGATTGGCGAGTGGCTCTTTACTGGCGCATTCAACAACCAGCGTCCTTTGAATGAAGACTGTACGGGAGCGACTCGCCTATTTCGGGATGCCCAATTCTGCGATCAGGTCTATCCCACCTTTGGCGACAGTTCCACGGTTGATTACCTGACTCCTTCTATTGACAGCGTTTATTTCAAACTGGAACGGACTTCCCCCGTATTCGGTGCTGGCACAGATTATGCCATGTGGGGCGATTACACCACGCGCGAGTTTGCCCGATCGTCCCAGTTCTACACAGCGACCACCCGCCAACTCCACGGATTTAAAGCGAACTACAACCTGGGCGACCTGCAAGTAACGATGGCGTATGCCAACAATGTCAGCGGGTTCCAGCGAGACACGATCGCCCCTAATGGCACCAGCGGCTACTACATTCTGTCGCGCCGCTTGGTGATTGCAGGGAGCGAAAACATCTTCCTGGAAACCGAAGAATTGTTACGTCCCGGCACCGTTGTCGAGCGAAAAGCCCTGTATCGCGGGGTGGATTACGAAATTGACTATGATCGCGGGGCAATTTTATTTCGCCGTAACATCAATGCTTTGGAGTTCGACCCCTACGGGCGATCCCTGCGTCGGCAAATCGTCGCGACCTATCAGTACGATGGTTTGGGTGATGCAGGCAAACTTTACGCCGGACGAGTGCAGTACAACTTCTCCCGCGAACTGGGGCGGGAGATCTGGGCTGGATTTACCTACCTGCGGGAAGACCAGGGTGCCCAACAGCTAGAAGTCTACGGTGGCGATTTACTCGTCTCATTAGGGAAAGATGCTCAGTTGGTGGGAGAGGTTGCCCGATCGAATTACGACTCCATCTTCCGGGGTAACATTGGCGGCAATGCGTATCGATTTGAACTGACTGGGACGATTATCCCTGGCTTGTTTGGACGCGGCTACTACCGTTCCGTGGAAGCTGGATTTACCAACAATGCCACGACCAGCTTCACCCCCGGACAAACTCGCTACGGAGCCGAGTTGACGGCACGAGTGACTCCCACCACGCAAGCCACGGTGCAATTCGATCGCGAGGTGAACTTTGGCATTGCTCCTGCGGTACGGGGAATTACGGCGGTTAGCACGGCAGGCTTTGGGGATTTGTTCAGTCCCACCAACGAACCCATCCCTGGTAGCCAGGTGGACAACAGCCAGACCATTTTCAAGGCAGGGATTAATCAAAAAATTGGTCCGGTGGAGTTGGGCTTAGATTACGTGCGCCGATCACGGCAAGATCGCATCTTTCCGGGTCAGCTAGAGGCAGACAGCAATCAGATTGTGTCCCGCCTCAACTATGCCATTCTGAAAAATTTGATTTTCCGAGTGCAGGATGAGCGCAACCTGGGTAAGACCCCTGATCCGCTCTACCCCAGCCGCACCACTGTTGGCTTGGATTGGCTGGTTTCGCCAGATGTCACCCTGCGAGTTGCCCAACAATTTTTGGATAACACCAGCCAGGTCGGCACCAACTCCTTCACCAGCTTCGACATCATCAGCGATCGGCGGTTGACGGAAGATACAACCTTCACCAGCCGCTACTCCATCATCAATGGGGTGAATGGTTGGTCGAGCCAATCAGCACTGGGACTCAACCACCGCATCCGTCTGGCTCCGGGTTTGCGCCTGAATTTGGGCTACGAACGGGTTGCGGCTGATTTGTTTGCCTACACCAACGCTGGACAGCAGTTCGCCCAACCCCTGGCATCGGGACAAAGCGCCGCCGCTCTGGGTTTATCTGCCTACACCAGCTACGCGATCGGGCTAGACTACACCGACAATCCCAACTTCAAAGCCAACGGACGGTTTGAGTATCGGGATGGGGAAGATAGCGGCGATACGATGGTGATTTCGGCATCAGCGGCGGGCAAGCTCTCCCCTGCCCTCACGGCGTTGGGACGCTACCAGCAAGGTAACTTTGCTAACCAATTGTTGGTCGATTCTGGTTTAGCCGATACCATCAACCTGAAAGTGGGGTTGGCATACCGCAACCCGATCGACGATAAGTTCAACGCCCTGTTGCGATACGAATATCGACAAAACCCCTCCACCACGCCAGATACGATTCTGCTCGGTAGCGGCACTGGCTCGGATGTGCATTTGTTTGCCCTGGAAGCCCTGTATGCACCGAACTTCCGCTGGGAGTTCTACGGCAAGTTTGCCCTGCGGAGTACGCGATCGTATCTGGCACGCGATTTGCTGGGCACCAATGCCATTACTCTGGGGCAACTCCGCACGACGTATCGGTTTGGCTTTCGCTGGGATGCCGCCGCGGAAGTCCGGTGGATCAGCCAATCCGTGGTGGATTTTGATGAGGTGGGCTTGGCAGCGGAGTTGGGCTATTACCTCAACCCCAACTTGCGAATCGCCCTGGGCTACAACTTCGGCAGCGCCAACGATCGCGACCTGAGCCGCACCAAAGACGGCGTTTACGTCACCTTATCGCTGAAACTCGACCAGCTATTTAGCGGGTTTGGGGTGCAGTTGCCCGATCGTAAAGTTGCCCCGCCCCAGCAGCAAGAATCGCTGATTCAACCCGTGGTGAGCCAGCCATCACCCCCCACGGGAGTCCTCCCCCCACCATCCACTGCACAAACGGCTGTGCCAGCCCAACCCGCATCTGAGGGCATCGCGCAATGAACCAGACCCATTTGTTGTTTTCCACTTCTCTGATGTTGCTGGGCGCTGTTCCCAGCGTTTTAGCAGACCCACTGCCTGTTGCCAACCCTCCGGCTCAACCCTCGCGCCTGATTGTAAACAGCAATCAAGATGTTATCCAACCCGATACCGTCTTGACCTTGCGGGAGGCAATTTCCGTTGTGAATGGCTCCCTGCCTCTGGACAAACTCTCGGATGCGGAAAGAGGGCAAATCAGTCCTGCCAGTCGGTTCACGATCGACTTCAACTTGCCAGACGGGCAAACCACGATTCAATTAGTGGAGCCATTGCCAGCCCTGAAAGTACCTGGAATAGCTATCGATGGCACCACCCAACCCGGTTACAGGGGCGATCGTTCTGCCATTACCGAGATCGCGATGCCAATTCCGATCGTTGCCCTGACTCCAGCCGAGGGGAAAGAGGTCTTTCGGGGATTGAGCATCGAAGCCGACAACATCACGATTCGGGGACTGAGCCTCTACGGGTTCACCTCCAATCATCAAAATACTGCCAGCACTCCCCCAGCGGATATTTTCATTGCCCATCCCTTTGCTCCGCCGGACATCCGCAAACATCCCACCCCTGCCAATTTTTCGCCTTTCTACGCCGACGACACCCCCTCCCGCCGCACCGTAATCGAGAACAACTGGATTGGGATTCCGCCCTCTGCGGATGGTTCCGCCCGCACTCAAGGAGACCGTTCTGCCTTTGGCGTGTCGGTATTCAACGGAGAGAACGCTGTTATTCGCCGCAACTGGATTGCCGATCACGACGGCAGCGCTATCATCACCTCCGTCAACGCGGAGAAATTGGAAGTGACCGAGAACGTGATTTTGGGCAACGGGTTAGCGGGAATGCCGGATGCGATTCGGTTAGAAGGAGAAATTGACCAGGCGCAGATTAGCGGCAACTTGATTTGCGGTAACGACGGCAGTGGCGTTTATTTATTCAAGCCTGCTGGAGCCGTGGAGATTCGCGATAACCAGATTACCTACAACGGGCGACGCTTCCGACGGGCAGCAGTCTATTTGATGGGAGACAATCACACCGTTCGCAACAACCAGATTAGCTACCAGGCAGGTCCGGGGGTGGTGGTGGCAGCTTACCCTCACAGCCAACGATCGCAAATTCTCGCCAACCGCTTCCTGGGATTGGAAGGACTGAGTATTGATCTGGTGACGCAGCAGAATGTGGGCGTGTTTGATTATCAGCGGGGCGACGGACCGAATCCCGAACGCAACAGCTTTTTCCGCCGCCTGGAAACGGGGAATGGAGCGATCGATGCGCCTCAGTTCACCACCCAAGAGTTTGTTGCCCTGGGAAAATCTGCCACTAATCCCGATCAGGTGGCTGGAGTGGATGTGTCTGGTAAGGCTGAACCTGGCTCCAAAGTAGAACTTTATCGCGTCGTGGGGAATGATTTGGGATACGGTGCCCTGAATCTTCCCATTGCCACGGTTGATGCCAATGACAAGGGTGAGTTTTCCACCACGTTGACCGAATTGAAAGTCGGGGATCAGATTAGCGCGATCGCGACTCATCCCCTTTATGGCACCTCCGAACCTGCCCCGAATGTCAGTATTCGCGCGATCGATGGGTCTCAGGCAGATGCTCCCGCCAGCCAACCCCCGACCTCGCCCCCTCGCTGTGTCACCAGTGCGCCACCTCCCGTGGAGCCACCCCCGACAGAACCGATCATTTTGAAAGTGCCGAAGAATGTTCACTTCGCATTTGACAAAGACTTCATCAGCCCTGCAACGGCTGAGGTGCTCGACAAAGTTGCCACGGTGCTGAAAGACAATCCCAATATCTTGGTGGATATTCAGGGACACACCGACCCCCGTGGGTCTGATGCCTACAACCTGGATTTGGGTGCTCGCCGCGCCCGCAGTGTCCGTAACTACTTGTTGCGCCAGGGCATTGCCAATGAGCGGATGACCATTCGCAGCTTTGGCAAACGACAGCGGGCAACGGATGGTGACACGAAGCTGGATTTTGCCCGCGATCGGCGAGTGATACTCGATTACAAAGACGCTCGCAACATCACAATCATTATTCAGGAGGAAGATTTACAGATCGAGCGTTAACCTGCAATCTCGCCCTGATCCAATGCCTTCCCTCTCAAATTGCCCCAATCTGTTTACTTTCCTCCCCTGAAATCGCATGAACCGCACTTTGAGAATCCTCACATGCCTGCTTTCCTCTGGCGTGTTTCTCAACTCCTATACCCTGCCTATCCTTGCCCAGGCTCAATCCAACGGAAGTAATGCAGGCTGTCCACCCGGAACCAGGGAAAGTCCTGTCAACCTGGTTCGGAACGGCAACTTCACCACTAACGCTGGAACTGGGTTAGGGGTTGTTACGCCTCGTGCCCCGGTTCCGGCAGCACCTGACTTCACAAGCGATCTGCCTTACCGGGGAGATGCCGTCTATCCAGAGGATGATCCCATCACTCCAACGACGGGTGGCGGTGGACTGTCCATCCAGGATGAGCGCTTTAACGGCGGACAAATTCCCGGTGCCCCAGCAGGCATTGTCAATGGTCGTGGAGTGACGGCAACTGAAGCAGCGCAGGTGGGAGTGGAGCCGATCGCCATTCCTACCTACCTGTATTCCAACCCGAACCTCAACTCAGCAGGGCAACCCGTGACAGTGCCTCCTGCTGCGCCTGGAACCCCGGCGCCCGTGGTTTGGAGCCAAACTCTCACAGTTGCCCCCAACACGGTTTATAACTTCAAGGCACTCTTTTTTAATTTGCTGCTTCCAAATGCCTTGGGGGTTGATCCACGCATCCGCTTACGATTCATTTATCCCGCCAATGTGCTCAACCAGACTCCATTTCCGATCGTGGTGGGAGATGGCAGTCCCGTCCCTGGCTTTTCTAGTATCTCCAATACTCGGCAAGCCTGGATTCCCGTCCAGTTTTCGGCAGCAACTCCCAGCGCTTCAGTTCCAGGTCAGAACACCATTCAAATTCAACTGCAAATTGTGGACGAAAGTCAGAATATTATTGGGGATGACTTCGGCTTGACTGCGGTTGGGCTGCGGGAATGTGTGCCCAACATTGGGGTCGCGAAGCAGGCTGGAACTCCCAGCGCCAATGGAGATGGAACATTTACAATTCCGTATACAGTCAGAGTCAGAAATTTAGCTCCAGCAGTGGGCTTTCCTGATCCCTACGTTTTAAATAATGTTCAACTGACTGAGGATTTAACCAGTACCTTCGCGAATACAACCATTGTAGCGATCGGTGCTCCCCAAAGCCCCACACTGGTTGTGAATCCAGCCTTTAACGGAACAACGGATACTCGTCTGCTCCAGAATAATGTCAACTCTTTGGCAGCCAGTTCAGAGGGGTTAGTCACCTTCAACGTCACGATTCGCCCCAACTTCGAGGCGGGTGGCGGCGGACCTTATACCAATCGGGTTGTGGCAACGGCAAACACCAGCAGCGGCGTTCAGGTTCTCGATCGCTCCAACGATGGCACGAATGTTGACCCTGACAGTGATGGGAATCCTGGCAATAACGACGATCCCACCATTGTTGCTCTCCCCGGACAGGCAAACGTTTTACTCGTGAAACGCATTACTAATGTGATTCGGGCAGGGGGCACGTTGCCAGGAGTGAACTTTGGTGGATTTGTTGATGATCCTGCCAGCGCTGACGACAACAACCCCGCCTGGGCACAACTTGTGCCACCTGGTTTCCCATCGGGAATTATTGCGTTACCAAACGATAACCCTGTGCGATCGGGAGATGAGGTGGAGTATACGGTTTACTTCCTGTCGAATGGTTCCAATGTGGCTGAAGATACGAGCGTTTGTGACCCCATCCCTGTCGGCACAACGCTGGTTTCCAACACGGCTCAAGTCCGGGTTGGGACGAGTGCCGTTCGTTCGGGAGGCACTGTCTTCACGCCGCTTGCCCCTCTCCCCAGTAACAATTCCTGCCCCGATCAGCGCAACCCGAATGGAGCCGTTATTTTTGATTTAGGAACCTTGCCGAACACGCCTACGAATAACATTGGGTTTGTTCGGTTCCGCGTCAGAATTAACTAGCGTCAGAATTAACTAAAAGATGGCATGAGCCGCGATCGTCCCAACCCATTTCGCTATTTACTGTTCTACAAACCCTACGATGTCCTCTGTCAGTTCACCGACGAGGACTCATCAGAACCACACGATGCTGTCACCAAACAACCTCGCTCAACCCTGAAAGATTACATTCCAATCCCAGAGGTTTATCCAGTTGGACGACTCGATCGAGATAGCGAAGGTCTGTTACTCCTGACAAATGACGGGCAATTTCAGCACCGCTTAAGCGATCCTAAATTTCAGCACCCACGCACCTATTGGGTACAGGTGGAGCAGATTCCAGACGAGGCAGCGCTGCACCAATTGCGAACTGGCGTAACCATTCGTGACTATCGCACCCGTCCTGCCCAAGTTCGTTTGCTGGAGCTGGAGCCAGACTTGCCCCCCCGCGACCCACCGATTCGGTTTCGGCAGCGCATCCCTACGGCATGGTTGGAAATAACCCTGACTGAAGGCAAGAATCGGCAAGTGCGGCGTATGACTGCCAGCGTGGGCTTTCCCACATTACGCCTGGTGCGAGTTGGGATTGCCAATTTACGCTTAAACCACTTGCAACCAGGAGAGTGGCAAGACGTGCCAAGCGAGGATTTAGCCCCGTTGAAGCAACAAGTTGCCCGTCAACGCTAAATCCTTGGTCACGGGTCATTAATCAGTTGTCCTTTGCAAATGACCAATGACCGCTGACCAATGACGAATGGCATTTTCAACGCATTCAGTTTAATTATGGGCACTACTTCACGAGGGTCGCTTCTAACCTATGAAAGATGTTTGCCGATCGAGACTTCAGTACGCTCATCGTAAATAGATGCTTTAGCAACAAACCATAGGATTTAGACCGAATGCCAGACGAAACGATAAGGAAAGACTTACCAGAAGTTGATCCGACAGAAATTGAAGATTCCCGATTGGCGATCGCCGATGAGCACCGCTCTTTTTTAGAGAAGGTGATGGTGGACGGCGGTTTTGCCGATCCCTACGATGCCAGAGACTTTACTGAAATAGTGTTCCGTGTCATGCGTGACTTGATGTCCACGGAAGCCGCCGATCGTGTTGCCGATGAGCTGCACGGTGAAGTGGTTCAAACCAACGAGAAAGCTTTGCAGATGGAAGTCACGGATTTGTGGCGAGACACGAACCCGCTTGTGGGCTTCCTCAGTCGGGTGCGTCCACCCTGGCAAGGTCCGGGCATCTTCAAAATTGACTCCGATCGGTTCTTCTTCCGAGTTGCCAATGAAGGCGGATTTGAGCGCGGTTTTCAACATAAAGATGCTGATCGTAAGCAAGCAGTGAAAGCCGTATTTTCTGCAACTAAAGCCGAACTTTCGGAAGAGCGTATTCAGGAAGTTGCGACCTGGCTACCGGAGGGAGGCGTTCGGGAACTCTGGCAAGAGGCTTAAAAATGCTGCGATCGCATAGGGCATTCCTGCTCGCTTACCCGCCTTTCTAGGTGCATTGCCTCCTAGTACGGGCGAACAGCCGTTTGTCCCTCCAAAATCTAAATACTAAACACCTGAATTGATTCAATCCGCGCTCACCCTAATCCTCAAACTCTCGGACTGCTGCCACCAGGTAATCAATTTCTGATTCTGAAGTGAAGTAGTGGATACAGGCACGGACACAATCTGGGTTCAGAATCGTGCGAAGCAGGATGTTGCGAGATTCTAAAAAACGGATGAGTTGAGCGTGAGACTTTCCAGGGATCTGGAAAGAAACCAATCCTGCTTGGGGCGGAGTGGTTCGCAGGCAGTGTACCGCAGGCAGGTAGCTGAGTTTTTGCCACAACAATCCACTGAGGCTGCAAATGTGGTTGTAGCGATCGCTGGCAGTACCAAATTGGTGATGGGTCGCGATCGCGGTTCGCAGTCCGGCGTAAAGCGGATAGGCAGAGGTTGCTACTTCATAGCGTCGCCCATCGGGTTTCCAGCCTGTAGGGTTTCCAGTCGTGTCGGAAGTAATACTGCGCCAGCCAATAAACGTTGGATGCAGGGAGTCGATCGCTTCCGGTCGCACATACAAACCGCCTACGCCTTCGGGCCCGCACCACCACTTATGCCCAGTAAACGCATAGAAGTCTGCTTTTAATTCGGTTAAATTCAATGGCAGCACCCCTACGGATTGCGCCGCATCCACCAGCACCCTCACTGGACGCGACAGGGAGTAGCTATGGCAAGCCGCGACGATTTCCGCCAGAGGCAACACCTGCCCCGTGTTCCACAAGATATGGCTGAGGACAACCAGGCGCGTACTGGGTTTGAGCTGACTGGCGACGACAGCAACCGGATCTCCCTGGTTCAAGGTTTCGCGCAAGGGACAGGTTGTGACTTCCACTCCAAACCGACGAGCAATTTCCTGGGCAGCGGCAATGATGCCGGGATGCTCACAATCCGACAGCAACAAATGATCTCCTATGCGCCAATCAATGCCCCACAGGGCGATGTTGCAGCCCATTGACACATCTTCCGTCAGCGTGATGGTTTCCGGCGTGGTTCCCAATTCCTGAGCGATCGCCCGCCGGGTTTGCTCGGCTTCTTGCACAACCCACACTCCCGCCGCATGGGAAAACGGGCCACACTGCTGAACTTTTTGAAACGACTCAGCGATCGCCGCCAAAGCGACCTGTGGCATGGGTCCTTGCCCTCCATAGTTGAAATAGGCTTTGCCTTGTAACCCTGGAAATTGTTGCCGCAGGTTTTCCAGCGAAACTTGGGAGGGAGAAATACCCGTCATAAAAAATTGTCGGAATCCGGAGAGGGGGTCGCCTATTAACCTATCAGGATTCGGGGACGCAAAAAGCAGAGTTTTCAGCCTGCTGTTTTCTACAAAACACTGCAAGGATCGCCATTTCCTGCTACCTTGAAGTCATGCTGATAGATGCCGAGCAGTTAACCAACTACCAACGCTGCCATCGAAGAGCTTACCTGGATGTCCACGGGGATCCTGCAGAACGGGATGCCACAAACGAGTATCTCTTGAAATTGATTCAAGACAGCCAGGAAAATCAGCGCGGTTTTATCTCCAAAAATTCCTTTCACCAGCCCTCCTACCGTCCAGAAGACTGGCAAGCTGCCCACGAAGGTACTCTGAACCTGATGCAGCAGGGGGTGGAACAAATTTTCCAAGGGGTGTTGCTGGTCGAAACAGCCGATGGGGTGACGCTTAAAAGCAATCCTGATCTCCTAGTTAAACAACCGGGACGATCGCTGTTTGGTGATTGGCTCTATGCCCCGATCGAGATCAAGTTGGGTAAGCGTCCCAAAATGGAATATCAGATTGCCGTTGCCTTTCACACGATGGTACTGGCGGAAGTGCAGGGAGCCTGGGCAGAAGACGCTTGGGTTTTGCTGCGAGAGCGGGGTCGGTTTGCGGTTGATTTGTGGGAGATTCTGCCCAAAATGCAAGACATCCTGGATGACTGTGTGCAGATGTTGGTGCAGCGGCAGGAACCGGAAGTATTCATCGCTCGCAGTCGCTGTAGTTTGTGCCATTGGTTGAGCCATTGCCATACGATCGCAAAAGCAGAGCAGCACCTTTCATTATTGCCGGGGGTGACTCCAACCCGCTATGGGCAATTGCAGGCATTGAACTTAACCACAGTACGATCGCTGGCAGAAATGAATCCGGCTGAGTTAGAACTGATTCCTGGCTTTGGGCGGGAAGCCGCCTATAAGCTCGTGCGGCAGGCGCGATCAGCGTTGCATAACCAGGCATTGCTCATGGAGGAAGAGGTGTCTTTTGCCAACCCTGCGGTCGCGGTAAATAGCCGCATGAGCACCACCCCTCACTACCTGCATCCGCTTCATGCCGCCTTTGATATTCCTTCCGCCACGATCGAACTGTATTTTGACATTGAAGCCGAGCCAACCTTGAATCTGGCTTATCTGCATGGAGTGTTAGTCGTCGATCGTCTGTCTAATACGCAAGATTTTTACCCCTTAATTGCAGATCGCCCAGAAGATGAAGTTCAGGTGTGGCAACAGTTTCTCGACCTGGTGTGGCGCTATCCTCAAGCTCCCATCTTCCATTTCTGCCCCTACGAAGTCCAAACTGTGGAACGTCTTGCCAAACTCTACGGCACTCCCTCCCATCTAATTCAGCCCTTACTGGCGCGGTTTGTCGATTTGCACGATCGCGTGACTCGTGCTGTTACCCTGCCTGTTGAAAGTTACGCCCTGAAGCCGATCGCTCGTTGGCTGGGCTTCAACTGGCGAGACCCCTCTGCCAACGGTGCCCAGTCGATCTGCTGGTATTCCCAATGGCTTTCCACGGGCGATCGTACCTACCTCGACTCCATCCTGGTCTACAACGAAGACGACTGCCGCGCGACCCACCACGTCAAAGATTGGCTGGTGGGTTTTTTAATGGAATCATCGTTCCCAGCGGCAGAGTTGGCATAGAGGGGCAGGCATGAAATTAACGGTCAATCGGGTGTTACCGGTGGTCTCTCCTCTCGTAGCGATTGGGGCAGCATTAGCGGTGGGGGCGGGCTTAATTGCGATCGCTGGAGTCAATCCAGCAAAAGCCTACTCCATCCTGTTTAGCGAGGCATTGCTGAACTATTACGGTTTCGGCAATACGTTAACTAAAATGGCTCCCCTGCTGCTCACCAGTCTGGGGGTGCTCGTGGCACTCAAAGCCGGACAATTTAACATCGGTGGAGAAGGGCAAATTTACATGGGTGGCTTGGGCAGTGTTTTGATGGGCTTGTTCTTTCAAGGCTTACCCGCCCTGATCCATGTGCCCTTGGCATTAGCGGGAGGATTTTTGTTGGGTGCCCTTTGGGGTTTCATTCCGGGCTATCTCAAAGCAGTGCGCGGCGTGAATGAAGTGATTACTACGTTGCTGCTCAACTACATTGCTCAATACTGGGTGAGTTATTTGGTCAGTGGCGTGTTGATGGAGCGGAATGCCCCCAGTCCGTTCACCCCCCCGATCGCCCCTTCTGCTCAATTGCCCATCCTCCTACCCCAAACCCAAACCCATGCCGGAATTCTCATCGGTTTACTGTCGGCTCTGGTGCTATGGATTGCTTTTGCCTTCACCCCCTTTGGTTATCAGGTCGAAGTGGTGGGACAAAATCCAACGGCTGCTCGTTATGCTGGTATTCCCGTCCGACGCACTATCATCAGTGCAATGGCGATCGCGGGTGGATTAGCAGGTTTGGCAGGTGCAGGAGAAGTCTTGGGTTTGCGCTATCGGTTGTTTGAAAACTTTTCTCCTGGTTATGGATTTGATGCCATCGCGATCGCCATCCTCAGTCGCGGCAATTGGGCTGGTGTTGTGCTGATTTCTCTCTTCTTTGGTGCTCTTCGCAGTGGGGCAAACGTCATGCAACGGAGTGCCGGAGTGCCCGTAACCGTCGTTTATGCCATCCAGGGGCTAACCGTTCTCTTCATTGCCATCAGCTTGGTACTAGAGCAACGTTTCAACCAAAAATATCTCCCCCAGGTTCAATCAGTCTCCTAATGGCTAGCTTCGATTTTGCACTATGCTCAATAACTGCCCTGAACTAAAGTACTGGCTCAAAGCTCAAGTCAGTTCAAACTGGCTAGAAACTTGACTAAAAGAGGGGTTTAACCTGTTTCAACGGGTTTTAGCTTTCAGCCTGAAATTTATTTCAAGGCTCTTTCTGCAACTGGAAGGTCTCTTACAGATAACTCCTGGCTACCTGATGACGGCACTCTATCTTTCCCCTGATAGAATCAAGCAATACTCTGACTCTGGCAGCGCTCGCTATGGTCACAACAACCCAACCTATCCAATATCCGGATTCCGATGGTCAGCCAATGGCAGACAATACAAAGCAGTTTGAAGCCATTGTCTACATCAAAAAGGGCTGTGACTGGTTATTTTTGAACGATTCCAATGTATTTGTTGCAGGGGATTTGCTGTGGTATCCCGTGGAAGGAGACAACAAACTGCGCCAAGCACCCGATGCAATGGTGGTGTTTGGTAGACCCAAAGGCGATCGGGGCAGCTACCAGCAATGGAAAGAAGGCAACATCCCGCCTCAAGTTGTGTTTGAGGTGATTTCTCCCGGTAACACGATCGCCGAGATGACTCGCAAATTCCATTTCTACCAACGCTATGGAGTGGAGGAATATTACCTTTATGATCCCGATCGCTTCAGCTTGGCGGGATTTATGCGGCATCATGACTCCCTGGAAGAAATTGAGGCAATGGAAGGGTGGATCAGTCCTCGTTTGAAAATCCGCTTTAGCTTAGGCGACGAGGGGCAATTGCTGCTCTACCGTCCTGATGATCAGCCCTTTGAGACTTACGAGCAGATTGCCGATCGCGCCGAGCAAGAACGAGCCAGAGCCGAGCAAGAACGAGCCAGAGCCGAGCAAGAACGAGCCAGAGCTGAACAAGAACGAGCCAGAGCTGAACAAGAACGAGCCAGATCTGAAGCGGCTGAGCAGGAGATCGAGCGCCTCAAGGCACAATTGAGGGCGATGGGTCACAATCAACCATGAATCAATTTGCCTTCTTTTCAGACTATTTGGCGGCTAGTTTACGCCTTGCGGTGCCGCTTGCCTTTGCTGCCTTGGGCGGATTGCTATCTGAGCGATCAGGCGTGTTGAATATTGGACTGGAAGGAATGCTCCTCACGGGGGCATTTGTGAGTGCAGCCACAACTTTCGCCACGGGAAGTGCCTGGATTGGGGTAGTAGCCGCGATCGTTGCCGGGGGGTTAGTTGGTTTACTCCATGCCTATCTCAGTGTTTCGCTCAAGGTGGATCAATTGGTGTCAGGCTTGGCGATTAACCTGTCGGCGGCTGGGCTAACGGCTTTCGGTTCTCGCCTAGTGTTTACGGCAGATACGACCCAAAAGCTGCCTCCCATCGGGGCGATCGGGGTTCCTGGGTTAAGCCAAATTCCTCTGCTGGGATCACTACTTTTCAATCAGGATCTACTTGTTTACCTATTGCTCTTGCTGATCCCCTTGCTGACCTATCTACTGTTCCAAACCAGTTTGGGATTGACCTTACGGGCAGTCGGGGAATATCCTCGCGCTGCCGATACCGCAGGTATTTGGGTTGGACAGGTGAGATAC